>NZ_JBWDNM010000024.1:0-66019 GCF_056269185.1 Paenibacillus sp. J31R122 | reverse complement strand
AACACGACCGTTAAGCCCTTCAGCGCCGATGGTACTTGGACCGCAGGGTCCTGGGAGAGTAGGACGTCGCCAAGCACGAATGACCTATCGCATGTATGCGATAGGTTTTTTTGTTATATTCATTACTTTATGAAATAATAAGTGCAAGGAGGCGAACAACATTGAATAGAAGCTTGAGGATAGAGGAAATGAATCTATCACATTTTACTGACAGCATAATGTTGTCGCAGTTTGCATTTCAAATGAAAAAAACGGACGAAGAAATTGAAGAGATGAAGTTACATTTTGAAGCGCAGCCAGCAGCACGCTATGCTGCATATGTTGAAAACCAGTTTGCTGCGCAAATGACTGTACTGAGTTTACACACTTTTATCGGTGGCAAAAGGTTTGCTATGGGTGGCGTAGCAGCTGTATCCACATGGCCAGAGTATAGAAGACAAGGGCTTGTAGCTAAGCTGCTTGTTCATGCACTGAAAGAGATGAAGGAGAAAGGCCAGAGTGTATCTTTACTGCACCCATTTTCAATTGGATTCTATAGAAAATACGGTTGGGAGACGTATACCGAGAATAAAGTGTATACAATTAAAACGGAACAGTTACCTGTACGTAAAGCTTTTGACGGTCGGATAGAGAGATGCAGAGATAAGGACTACAGCTTATTAGAACCGATATATGAGAAGTACGCCAGCCAATTTAATGGTACATTAGCACGAACAGAGCTATGGTGGAGTTATCGAATAAGCAAGAGAAAGCCTGGCCAATCTGCGATCTATTATGATCAAAATGGTGAAGCTCAAGGATACATCATATATGAAGTTAAGAATATGCATATGACCGTGCATGAGCTTGTTTATTTAAATGAGGCAGCAAGGTCGGCGATTTGGTCGTTTATTTCACAGCATGATTCCATGATTAAAGAGGTAACAATAACCGTTCCATCCAATGATAGGTTAACATATACTTTGCCTGACCCACGAGTCAAGCAAGAGATATTCCCATATTTCATGGCACGTATCGTTGATGCACAGGCATTTATTGGTCAATATATGTTCGCTCCAGATCATGCTGCGGATCAGATACCTATTCAGATAATGGATGAACACGCACCTTGGAATAATGGTATTTATAGTATTGAAATAGAGCCTTCGGGAAATGCTATTTTGAAGAGATTAGAGGAAATTGAAAGTACTGATTTCGCTATAAAAATAAATATAGGTATATTAACTTCACTATTGTTTGGCTACATTCGACCATTGGAATTAGCGTGTTTAGGACAAATTGAAGGTAATGAAGAGGTTATTAAACGCTTACATGTCCGTATTCCCGAACGAACTACGTATTTACCTGACTTTTTTTAAAGAATTACGGAATACAAGCTTATTTTATAGGGATATAGTTGCTATTGGCCTGTCTTGACAGCCCCTACCCCCTCTGATAATATTGCAATAATATACGTGAGAGGTATCGAAAATAAGGGAGGAACATACTCGTGTGGGAAACAAAATTCGCCAAAGAAGGGCTAACGTTTGACGACGTCCTGCTTATTCCGCGCAAATCAGAAGTGCTACCAAGAGAAGTTGATATTTCCATCAGATTAAGCGAGAACATTAAGCTAAACATTCCGCTCATTAGCGCAGGTATGGACACCGTTACAGAAGCGGCTTTGGCAATTGCGATAGCGCGTGAGGGCGGTATTGGTATTGTTCATAAGAACATGTCGATTACACAACAGGCGGAGGAAGTAGACCGTGTGAAACGTTCGGAGAGCGGTGTTATTACTAACCCGTTTTCACTTACGCCGGATCACCATGTTTATGACGCTGAGGAACTGATGGGCAAATACCGCATTTCAGGCGTTCCAATCGTTGACCGGGATAAAAAATTGGTCGGTATTTTGACGAACCGCGATTTGCGTTTTGTTCACGATTATTCGATTAAAATTAATGATGTAATGACTCGTGAAAATCTGGTAACCGCACCAGTTGGAACGACTCTTCAGGAAGCTGAAATTCTTTTGCAGAAACATAAGATCGAGAAGCTTCCACTTATTGATGAGTCGAACACACTCAAAGGTCTTATTACTATTAAAGATATTGAGAAGGCAATTCAATTCCCTAATGCAGCGAAGGATACACATGGTCGTTTGCTTTGCGGAGCAGCGGTAGGTATTTCGAAGGATACAATGGAAAGAACAGAAGCGCTTGTGCAATCTGGTATTGACGTGCTTGTTGTAGACTCGGCGCATGGACATCATATTAACATATTGAATACAGTACGCAAGCTGCGTGCAACTTATCCGGATCTGACAATTATTGCAGGTAACGTTGCAACAGGCGATGCTACTCGCGACTTAATCGAAGCAGGAGCATCCGTTGTTAAAGTCGGTATTGGTCCAGGTTCGATTTGTACAACTCGTGTCATTGCAGGCATTGGCGTACCGCAGATTACTGCAATATATGATTGCGCTTCGGTTGCTCGCGAATACAACATACCGGTTATCGCGGATGGCGGTATTAAGTATTCTGGTGATATTACGAAAGCAATTGCATCAGGCGCCAGCGCAATTATGATCGGAAGCTTGTTTGCAGGAACAGCTGAAAGCCCTGGCGAGACTGAGATCTTCCAAGGACGCAGCTTTAAAGTATATCGCGGTATGGGATCACTTGGCGCGATGAAGGAAGGCAGCAAAGACCGCTACTTCCAGGAAAACGAGAACAAACTTGTTCCGGAAGGTATTGAAGGACGCGTACCGTACAAAGGACCACTAGCTGATACCGTTCACCAACTGCTGGGCGGACTGCGTTCAGGTATGGGTTATTGCGGAACTGCATCTCTGGAAGAACTGAAAAACGATACGCAATTTGTTCGTATCACCGGTTCAGGACTTCGTGAGAGTCATCCGCATGATGTACAAATAACGAAGGAAGCGCCAAACTACTCCTTATAGAAGTAGAATAAGGCTATCCCGACATTAAAGAGACAGAGACAAGCGACATCGTTGCTTGTCTCTGTTTTTTTATAATGAAGGAATCTTCATTTCATCAACTATTCAAAGAGGTTTAATTGTTGCGGTTTGATATGTTACAATTAACATCGGACAAACCAAGTGGGAAAAGGGGAGACGACGTTGAAGGAAATGGTTAGACCGGCTCGATTAAAGACAGCCATCGCTGCAAGTATGGCAGCTTGTTTGATAGTGTTGTCACTAGGTTCAACGACAGTACAGGCACAGGGATACAATAACAGACCCAGCACAGAGAACTCATTAGGTTTACAGGTGAAAGCAGCTATTCTAATTGATGCCGATTCCGGTCAAGTATTATATGAAGTTAATTCTAATGAACCGCTTCCTGCGGCAAGCATGACGAAGCTAATGACGGAATATATCGTTCTGGAAGAAGTATCTAACAAGCGTCTATCGTGGGATACTGTTGTTACTACTAACGCGGAAGCAGCATCGACACCAGTTGACGGTTCATCCGTATTTCTAGCTCAAGGTGATAAACATACGGTTCTAGAATTATATAAAGCGATGGCAGTAGGATCAGCTAATGATGCGACAATTGCACTTGCTTCAGAAATATCAGGAAGCGAGCAAGGCTTTGTCGGGAAAATGAATGAAACAAGTCAAAAGCTCGGTTTGAAAACGGCTGTCTTCACATCGGCGACTGGTCTTGCGGATGATACAGTTATTTCAGCTTCAGATATGGCTAAGCTTGCGCGAATTATTTTGAAAGAGCATCCGGAGTTTCTAGAGTATTCGAAGCTTCAGGAATATAAATTCCGGGAACGTGATGATAAAGCAATTGTTAACATTAACTGGATGCTAGGTACGAATACTAATCAATCTGGATTGAAGCATTTGGCTTATGAAGGCGTAGACGGTATGAAAACGGGTTTTATTGGTGCTGCCGGTTATAACTTTACGGGAACAGTTAAACGTGGCGATCAACGCTTTATTAGCGTTGTAATGGATACTGCGACAAAGTCTGCCCGTTTCAACGAAACAGCTAAGCTTTACAACTATGGTTTTAACACATTTGAGAAAAAGACGGTTCTTGCACCAAAATCCGTGGTAGAAAAGCTTGAATCGGTTAAGATTAAGAAGGGTAAGAAAAAGAGCATTCCTGTCGTTACGGACAAGGACATAACGTTCATGGTGAAAAAGGGCGTTGAGCCGAAGATTGAGTTGAAAGAAAGCAAGATCAAATCAGAAGCCGAGCTTGTGGCACCGATTCCGGTTGGTACGGCAGTTGGTACTGTGACTTATCAGTATACGGATGCGGAAACGAAACAGACACTAGAGCATACGGTTAACCTAATTACGACAGAGGAAGCTGAAAAGGCAGGCTGGTTCCGCTTATTGTTCCGTTCTATTGGAGGATTTTTTAGCAGTCTATTCAATGGAATTGTCAATTTATTTTAATCCGACTTGAAAACAGGGGAATAAAGCAAAACAAGGGTTGTCGATTAAACAGGCTTCCTGTAAAATCAATGGTTAGAACAACTACGTTATAATAGATTTCAATGGATGAAAATAGGAGGATATTAAGCATGGAAACAGGTACATCACGCGTAAAACGCGGCATGGCAGAAATGCAAAAAGGCGGCGTCATCATGGACGTTATGAACGCCGAGCAAGCAAAGGTAGCTGAAGCAGCAGGTGCTACAGCAGTAATGGCTCTTGAGCGTGTCCCTTCTGATATTCGCGCAGCAGGCGGAGTAGCCCGTATGGCTGATCCGACAATTGTTGAAGAGGTTATGAAGGTAGTTTCGATACCGGTTATGGCGAAAGCACGTATCGGTCACTATGTCGAAGCAAAGGTTTTAGAATCAATGGGTGTTGACTATATTGATGAGAGTGAAGTGCTCACGCCAGCTGATGAAGTATTCCACATTAGCAAACACGAATTTACAATTCCATTCGTATGCGGAGCTAAAGATCTTGGGGAAGCTTTGCGTCGTATTCAAGAAGGCGCTGCAATGCTTCGTACAAAAGGTGAGCCTGGAACAGGCAATATCGTCGAGGCTGTTCGCCACCTTCGTCTAATTAACGGACAAATTCGCAAAATTCAAGGTTTGTCGAAGGACGAGCTTTATCATGAAGCAAAAATCTTAGGCGTAGCTTATGATTTATTGCTTGATGTACACGAGACAGGCAAGCTTCCAGTTGTTAACTTCGCCGCAGGCGGAGTTGCAACACCATCGGATGCTGCTCTAATGATGCATCTGGGCGCAGATGGCGTGTTCGTTGGTTCTGGTATTTTCAAATCAGACAGCCCAGAGAAATTCGCTCGCGCTATCGTTGAAGCAACAACACATTATCAAGATTACAAGCTTATTGCTGAAGTATCCAAAAACCTGGGTGCTCCAATGAAGGGCATTGAAATTTCCAAGCTTGATGCTTCACAACGTATGCAAGATCGCGGAATCTAAACTAGATAGTATAGGCGGCGCTGTCCTATAGGGCAGCGTTAGCCATTTATACTAGCACTTTGTATTATACTGGAGTTAATAGGGTCTGTAGAGCCCTTGCTCCGATTGTAAAGGAAGGCGACTAGAGCTATGAGGATTGGCGTACTTGCGCTTCAAGGCGCAGTAGCAGAGCATATACGAAGCTTAGAGGCGGCGGGCGCAGAGGCGGTCGCCGTTAAACGAATCGAGCAGCTTGATGAACTGCAGGGGCTTGTCATTCCCGGCGGTGAAAGTACAACGATCGGAAAGCTTATGCGTAAATATGGGTTTATGGAAGCTATTGCGGATTTCTCTTCACAAGGTAAGCCGCTTTTCGGTACCTGCGCTGGTCTTATCGTGCTTGCGGATAAGATTGAAGGACAAGAGGATGCTCATCTGCGTCTGATGGATATGACTGTTGCTCGGAACGCTTTCGGACGGCAGCAGGAAAGCTTTGAAACAGATTTGCAAGTAAAAGGTATTGATGAGCCTGTACGTGCAGTATTTATACGCGCGCCATTGATCAAGAAGGTAGGGGCCGATGTAGAGGTACTATCGACCTATAAGGATGAAATCGTTACAGCTAGGCAGGGTAATCTGCTTGCGGTATCCTATCATCCGGAGCTTACTGATGATTTCAGGCTGCATGCTTATTTCGTAGAGATGGTGAAAGAAGCAGCTGCCGGCAAGGCATAGTATCATAAGGTTACCTATATTACTCCTTTTGGAGAGGGGTTGATCCATAATGTTGGATGTGAAATTATTAAGAAATGAATTTGAGAAGGTTGAGCAGGCGCTGCTTAATCGCGGAGCATCGCTTGATCTTATTGCAGGTTTTCCAGTGCTTGACGCTAAGCGACGTGACTTGATTCAAGAAACGGAACAGCTGAAAAACCGACGTAATATGGTGTCGCAAGAAGTGGCTAAGCTCAAAAAATCCGGTGGAGACGCGGATGCTCTCATTATCGAAATGAGAGAAGTCGGTGATCGAATTAAAGAGCTTGACGATGAAATTCGTGAGCTAGAGGTTCGAGTTGACGAGCTGACCTTGGCAATTCCGAACGTACCTAGTGAAACTGTGCCAATTGGGAAATCGGAAGAAGATAATGTTGAGCTGCGTGTAAACGGCGAGCTGCCGACTTTTGATTTCGAACCGAAGGCCCATTGGGAAATCGCACAATCGCTCGGCATATTGGATTTTGAGCGCGCTGCGAAGGTTACTGGGTCACGTTTTACGTTCTACAAAGGTCTGGGCGCACGTCTCGAGCGAGCGTTAATTAACTTCATGATGGATTTGCACAGTGACCAGCACGGCTACGAGGAAGTGCTTCCACCGTACATCGTAAATCGCGATAGCTTATTTGGAACAGGGCAGCTTCCAAAGTTCGAAGAGGATTTGTTCAAAATCTCAGAATCGGAATACTATCTTATTCCTACTGCGGAGGTTCCTGTAACGAACCTTCATCGCGAGGAAATACTGCATGCGGACGAGCTTCCAAAATATTTTGTGGCGTACAGCTCATGCTTCCGTTCTGAGGCGGGCTCAGCTGGTCGTGATACTCGCGGTCTGATTCGCCAGCATCAATTCAACAAGGTTGAGCTGATTAAGCTGACGAAGCCGGAGGATTCTTACGAAGAGCTAGAGAAGATGACGGCGAATGCTGAGAAGGTACTGCAGCTGCTTGGCCTGCCTTATCGTGTTCTGGCGCTTTGCACGGGCGATATGGGCTTCACTTCAGCGAAGACGTATGACTTGGAAGTATGGCTGCCGAGTGCCGCTACATATCGTGAAATATCGTCTTGCTCGAACGTAGAGGATTTCCAAGCGCGCCGCGCGGCAATTAGGTTCAGAAGAGACGCGAAGAGTAAACCTGAGTTCGTACATACGCTTAATGGTTCTGGTCTTGCTGTCGGACGTACGTTCGCAGCGATTATTGAGAACTATCAACAAGCAGACGGATCAGTAACGATACCTGAAGTATTACGTCCCTACATGGGTGGTATTAGTTCGATTCAAGTACGATAAAAAAATTTTTTTACCACAGGACAAAATATACTTGCTTTTATTTTTTGTTCTGTGGTATACTATCTTTTGTCACGATTAGTTGATGGAGAGGTACCGAAGCGGTCATAACGGGGCGGTCTTGAAAACCGTTAGAGCGCAAGCTCACGTGGGTTCGAATCCCACCCTCTCCGCCATATTAACCAACTACATACATATACGCCCAGACGCCCAGCGTTTGGGCGTTTTTTGTTTTGTGCATGGTCGTATAAAAAGCAGTAAACTGCCGCATGTTAAGCGATGTGGAGGTGCTTCATACATGGGTAAATCAGATGAGCTTCAAATGAATCAGGACAATTTGGCAGATGCATGGCGGCAGACGCTGCCAGAGATACTGAAAAACGGCGATCGCAGCAAGGTGCTCCCGGATGAATCAGATGCGAAATCACTTCGTGTGACGATTGATACGGCTGGTCACCAAATGTTTTCGTTCGATTTTAAAGTAAGTTATGTAGATAGTCGAGAAGTAAAGGTTGAACTCGTTGATGTAGAGAAGGATAATGTCTCCGTCGATGAGCGTGGAGAAATTATTCAGCGGCTTATTCAGGATTATACAAGGCATTTGCATGAATGCGCACAAGCGCTACAACAATTGACGCATGCGTAGAGGAGACGTTGACTTATGACCAAAGCAAAAGGTACAGTCGATAAAAATTTATCTAATGTCGTAGAAGCTTTAGAGGTAGAGCCGGTTAACAGCCATCATGCGCAGCAATTGCAGCAGGACAAAAATGATCGCAGGCATCAAGATTCATTGAACTTTGACCAGCCTGTTGATTTGGAGCACCAGAAGAGCTAATAAAATTTCAAGCAGCTCTGAATTATTTTATAGGAGGGCTTCTATATGAGTAAGCCGAAGAGTATTCCAGTTCCAGGTGGCAATCCGCAGATTAACAAGCGGAGACGGGATAATGACGAAGGACAGCAGGAGCCATTATCCGGGTCGAAGAAGACGAAGCAGCATAATCATGTAAGTCATAACAACCCTCAGGGTTAAAAGCAAGCAAAAGCTAACGTTAAGGCTTATAAATCTGTAGGTCTTATGTCCCGTTTCAGTAATTTGAAACGGGATTTTTTGTATACAGCTTCTAAAACATGATGAGATAGGATAAAATGGAGGTGCTTATAAAAAGATAGGGGAGGATCACGTTTCATGAATAAGATTCAAAAACTGACGGTTATATTAGTGGCCGCATTAATGGTCATTATAACGGGATGCAGTTCGGCTAAACCGCCAAAGGAAGCTTTGCAAGCGGCAATGACGAAAATTTCAGCGGCAGATTCCTATGCAGTCACTATGTCAATGGGGGTAGATGAATTAGAGCTTGCATCTGATGCTGCTCTGCAAACGGATGTGGCTTCAGCTGCTATTATTGGTATGATAAAAGATGCGACTATTAAGGTTGACGCTATTTATAAGAAGGACCCAATGCGTACCGACATGAACTTGGAAATTGTGCTGCCAGGTGATATGGAAATGAAGCTGAATGTACCTATGATTATGACAAAAGAAATTTTATATGTGAAAATTCCAGATATTCCGATGCTAGGGCTGCCTGAGACCATTACAGGTAAGTTTATCAAGATTGATCTAAAGGAGCTTGCAGCTCAACAGGGCGGTGCTCAAATAGACGTTGACGCTCAGAAGAAGCTTAGTAAAGAGCTCGGAACAGTATTGCTGAAGCATTTTGACGAAAAAACGTATTTCAGTGAGCCGAAAGCGGAGGATGCTGGTGTGCCAGCAGACTTGAAGGCTGATCAAATTATTAGCTTTGAAATTAATGAAGGCAACTACGGTAAAACAGTCGAAACCGTTATTAATCAAGTTATGCCTGAAGTGCTCGACATCCTGCTTGCGAATGCAGATGAATTGAAGTCATTGAAGCTGGAAAAGACTGATATTGAGAAAGCAAAGGCAGACCTGGAAAGCAATAAAGCTAAGATGCTTGACGTGATGAAAAATGATGTGAAGGTAAATAAGCTAAAAGCTACAGGTGCCATTAAGGATGGCTATCTTGTCTATCAAGCGGCTCAAGTCAATGTGCAAGCGACGGAGAAGGAAAGCGGACAAAATATGAAGATTGGCTTCCATTTCAACGTTAGCTACTCCGATATTAACAAAGCTCCGAATTTTGAAAATGAGATTCCAACCGATGCGATCACAATGGAGCAGGTAATGCAGCTATTTCAAACGCCAGTAGGGCTGTAAGCTCGGACTCGGCTGAGTTTAAACGCAGTTGAAAAAAGCTGTTTCAAGGTTTTTGCCTTGGAACAGCTTTTTTTAGTGGTGCTATAAAGGATCAAAAGCTGCCTGGGGCAGGCGGTGGCGGTGTGTGCGTCTTTTTTGTTAGCGGCAATCAGTAAGACAACTGCAGTTGCGATATGAAGTATCATTCCGAGAATTGGAATCCAAGCGATCACGGATGTAATAATGCCAACGATGCTGCCTGCAATTGGTTTAGCTTAAATGAATTAAAACCATCTGCTTAGAAATTTGGCCCTAAAAAAGGGATTGCCCCTCAAGTAGATTTATCTACTTATGGAACAATCCCTTTGTCATTTTATTATGTGGCGCGCCCGAGAGGTCTCGAACCTCCTACCTACGGTTTAGGAAACCATCGCTCTATCCGGATGAGCTACGGACGCGCAGCACTTGTTATTTTATCATGGCAGGCTTGTTAAACGCAACTAATTGTGACAGCGGATCGTATCAAGCGATTAACAAAATGACGGAAGTGCTGACGTTCTCTATGGCAGCCAAGGACATGACAGTGACTGCAACAGTGGGCTTGGTGGAATCATTGGTAAGTTTCTAAAATAAGCTACAACATGATGGTTTTGGCCTTGCCATATGGCAAGGCTTTTTTCCTTAAAAAAGCTGATTTCATTCAATCAAAAGCCCTTTTGTTTGCTTATTTTAATGGCTCGCGGTTTATTAAACTGACCATATTTTTTCTCCGATGTACGCTTAGCACTAATCCCATTACCATTAATTCAATAATACCATTCGTTCCGCCATACGATACGAATGGCATGTTCATACTGTTCATAGGCAGTAGCCCGAACGACATAAGAATATTCCAAACGAAATGCAGACTGATGATTGAGAATAAACCAACGACAATGCCTCTGGCGTACACATCCTTCAGCTTCCTAACCATGCCGAACACTTTGCCAATCAGTAACAATGTTAACATGACAATAGCTATACCAAAAACCCAACCGAGACTATAGATCAAGTAAGTGAATACCATTTCACTTTGAATATAGCGGATCATCGTATTTTCAGCGCCAAATCCTTGTCCCCACATACCTCCTAAACGAATAGATTCCAAGGAACGCTGGAGCATATAGTTTGCATCCTCGGAAGCATTGGGATTTAGAAAAGCGGTGTACCGTTCCAATACGTTTTTATAGCGATATGGATCGATTGTTATAAACACCATACCTGCAGCTATTATTGAACCTACACTGGCTAAAAACAGTTTGTATGTTTTCGTAATAAACAGCATTAATAACGTCAGTCCGAATACATATGAGATAAGATTTAGATAGGAGTTTGCCTGACTATACAATATAGTAGGAACAATTGCATATAAAAGAACCATTTTACTGATGCGTAGTGAGTTACTGTATAATCCCTGCATCTCCTTCTGCTTAACAAGCAGCGTTCCTGCAAAAGCAATCATAAATAAATAAGGAGAAGTTCCATAAACATCAAAGGAAAAGGAGCCGATTGTGATCCAGCTTTTCGCACCATTGATTTCGATTCCAAATAAAATACAGGCTATCATCAGTAAAATCGTTCCGCTATAAAGGTACCACGAATACTTCTGCCACTTTCGATAATCCAAAAAATAAATGCCAATAATAAGTGAAACGCCTATCGCTGTAAAAAAAGATTTTCTAAAAAAAAATTGATATCCGCTTAAATTACTATGATCACTATAAGCAAACTGCACGGCATACATAGCAAGCAGGCCAATACCTACCATAACCGCGACAAGTGCGGCTAAGCCCCATTCCATAACCGGCTTATGAGCAGCATGAAGCTGCTTTCCGATTTTATTGGGATCACCCATCTGTGCTAATGCCGCTCGAACGGCCTCTTCCTCAGATAGTCCTTCGTTCCTCTTATCCTCCACCAGCTCGTCCAGATGACTCCTCATTTCAAGCTTAATGTCTTGATGCACATCTCTTGCCTTCACGTGGCCGCAAACCTGCGCTAAGTATTGCTTAATCGAATCATACTGAACGGGCTTATTATTCATGCATGTCCCTCCCCGATTACGCGGTCCACCGTCGTCCGAAACAACATCCACTCCTGCTTCTTCTCCTCCAACTGCCCTCGTCCACGCGCTGTAATGCGATAATATTTACGTTTACGGCTGCCTCCCTCATTCCAGTACGACTCAACCAGCTGCTCCACCTCAAGTGTATGTAGGATCGGATAGAGGGTTCCTTCTTTAAAAGTAAAAACACCGCTCGAGCTTTTTTCAATTTCTTTGGTCATTTCATATCCATACATTTCCTTACGATCAAGCAGTGTCAAAATGAGAATAACGGTACTACCTTTCATAAGTTCCTTATTAATTTTCATTACGTCCTCCTATTTATATATCGAATATCTATGCATTGAATATCTTTGTATAAGTATATAATCGTCCACCGCAGATTACAACATCAATTTAGGAATGGGTTCCAAAAAACCTATTTAATGATATATTTATGCATATCTTATCATTCTGCTAACGTATAAGTACATAAGTCACTTTAAACGGCTGTTCTCAATTTAAGGGGGGCAATACACAATGAATCAATCTTTCGGACTATATAAGGAAGAAAAAACGTAGGAATGCTTGGCCATTTACTGCTTTTAGCGGTAGGCTGCGAGCACTGGCGCTGCTTGTAGGGAGGCCCCGAGAAGCATGCATAGGATAAGAGCTAGACCTGGTTTAGCGATGGAGCGAGGTTTCTTAAACATGTGTTTGTAAATCTCCTTTCGATATATTTAGACAACTAAAAACCAAACTACGAGAGCATCCCCGCTGTCATGCCGCGTATAGGGCGGATTAGACCGGTTGCTTTGCGCCTGCCGCCTATTTAAACAAATGATAAAATAATAATTTATTATCTTAATTTATTTAGATATATATTAAGTGTTTATATCCACGAAAAGAAAATATAGGTATTACATTTGTCTCATATTCTTATATAATTTCTGTATTGTAGGAGGTTTTCCTGTGGCCATTTGCATTACTCAAGTGACAAAAATCAGACTGGCTCGTGTCGTATTTTTTGGAACGGCCATTATTTTTTTATTGTTGCTTATATCTTGTAGCAGTACGCATAATGATGTCGGCTACGAGGATGAGAGAGATTTCTCGCAGTTACCGATAGGAACGGCCTTCTATGTGTCCACAGACGGTGATGACCGTAACGAAGGAACCAGTGAGGGATCACCATGGCAGACACTTCAATACGCCGCGGATAAGGTGCCGGCAGGGAGTACCGTGTACGTCCTCGAAGGGGTATATAACCAGAAAGTCAAAATAACGCGTTCGGGCTCAGCAAGCGCTGGACCTATTACATTCGAGAGCTACCCAGAAGGGAAGGCTGTTTTGGACGGTAGTGGTTTATCTATAAGCTATGACGAAGGAATGATACAAATTGAGGATGCAAGCTACGTAATCATAAAGGGCTTTGAAATCTGTCAATATAAAACGAACAAACGGAATAAGGGACCTGCAGGCATTCTTGTACACGGCGCAGGTACAAATATTGAAATTAGAAATAATAGGATCCACGATATTAAAAATACGGCGAGGCTGCGCTCTAACTTGTCCGGACGCGATGCACATGGTATTGCCGTATATGGAACGAAAGCTCCTGAGTCATTAAGCAATATTGTGATTGATGGCAATACATTGAACAATCTCGTTCTAGGATCTAGTGAGGCACTTGCCGTGAACGGAAATGTAGATACATTTTCCATTACTAATAATGAAATATATAACAATGACAATATTGGCATCGACATAATCGGGTTTGAAGGAGTGTCTCCAGACGAAACGTTTGATCAAGCACGTAACGGTGTGGTTAGTGGCAACAAGGTTTACAATATTACTTCGTCATTGAACCCATCTTATGGACGAAAGCTACCGAATGGCTCCTATGGAGCGGGAGGCATATATGTTGACGGTGGCAAGGATACAATTATTGAACGAAACTACAGCTATAATAACGACATTGGTATTGAGATTGCCAGTGAACATAAGGGTAAAGCGACAAGCGGCATTATTGTACGCGGTAATGTCATATACGACAATTACTACACAGGTATTGCAATGGGTGGTTATGATAAGGAACGCGGTGCCACTGTAAACTGTGTTGTTATTAATAATACGTTATATGGGAATGGAAGCGCATATAATGAGGATGGACAGCTGCTGCTTCGGTATCATATGGAGGGTAATATTATAAAAGATAATCAAATTGACGCAAGCTTATCAAATGATTAATTTAAAAGTACCCATCACTTTGAAAATTAAACATTTTGCATACAAAAAAACTAGAATCATTGCTGATTCTAGTCATAGTAGCTTGAAGAAGAGAATATACGGTCGTCCCTAGATATTTGTTGGTTTTATAAGGATATCTCAAACCATTTCTTATCATCGGAATATTCTATTTTCACACATGGCTCCAATTGAGCTTTGGGATATTTGGTTTGCATACTTACCGAAGAATTGATTTTTTACCGGAAAGCTCAATCGATTTCTGGACGAGCACCGACATCGCGTCCACACAATAAGCAGAAAACTCTTTACTGATTTGAATACAGGATAGCTCCGTGCAGGCGATAATGACGCAATTGCAATTATCATTGACTAACAGTGAGTTAATAATACCTTCAAATTCAGATGGCTCTACCGGCAAGTTCCGTTTAACCTTGTTATATATAATGTCCATTACATGCTCTTGAATAGCCTCGCTTGGCATGTGCAGCTGCATATCATATTTATTGCAGCCTGTAAGATACACTCCGCTGCTTACGGTACCGTTGGTAGCCAAAATGCCGATTTTACAATGCTCACCATAGGTGTCGTAAATGACTTTCAGCGTCTCATCCACCATATTAATAATGTTTATCTCAGTCATTTTCTGCATATCGTTATAGAAATAGTGAGAGGTATTACACGGTATAGCTATATTAGAAACGCCTGCTGCTTCAAGCAATTTCAGGTCTTTAGCAACAGCTTCAAGGAAAACCTCGCCCTCATTAGCTAATATTACAGACGTTCTGTCTGGCAAGGTCGCATGGTTAAGAATGTACATATCGATATGCTCTTGATCACGATCCGCATCGGTCAATTCGATAATTTGTTCAAAAAATAACGAGGTTGCTTTAGGGCCCATCCCGCCTATCACGCCTAAACTTTTATGTTTCATCGTATTACCTACTTTGATTGTAGTGTTTGCAAAGCAATTTGAGCTCCATTGTCCATACCTTGGCAGCCGGCTAACATAACCAAATCGCCAGGTTCGGCACGTAAGAGAGCATCGTTGATAGCATCAGGCAATTCATCGTAAAATTCAACCTGAATATTAGCTTTATTCATAACGTCCATAAAGGCTTGTACCTCTTCATCCGTTACGAAGTCTTTTTCAGTGACATGAGATATGCTTCGCGTAGCAATGACTTCATTTAACTCCAATTTTCTCATCCAGCTGACCATAGCTTCTGCATTTTCTCTATTAACTGTAGGGCCGCGGCTGCCTCTTATAGCATAAACAAGACGAAGGCGCTCATAGTTCATATATTTGACGGTTTCTAGCGTAACATCTATGTTGCCGGGATTAGCAAAATGGTCATCGATAATCATGAATTTGTCTTCGTGAATAATCTCAAACCGTCTTTCTACGCCGGAAAATGATTTTAATGTTTCTTGAATGGTTGAAACAGGTACGCCGCATAACAAGGAAATTATAATCGCTACCATAGAATTATAAACGGAGTGCAATCCAGGAATGGATAGCTCTACTTCAAATTCACCAGGTGTAAACTCGATATTTTTAGCCTGAAATGATTTTAGAATCTCAAATTTAAACTTTGCTCTTCCCGTCGAGAGGTCTAAATCCTTGCAAAAAACCGTTCCCTCTCGGCTTTTAAGACTGTAGGTGATGACCGTTGCTTTGGTCTTATCTATTAGAGAGGCTGAATATTCGGAATCCAAGTTGAGTAGAGCGAAGCTCTTTGCGCTGGCATTACGAATTAAGCTTGATTTGGCCTCCCAATATTTCTCGAAGGAACCATGCGAGTCAATATGCTCACGACTCAAGTTATTAAGTGCAACGATATCATAATCAACCGTTTCTACACGATGTGTCTCCAATGCTGCAGAAGACACCTCCATACTAACATGGGAGACGTTCTTGTCAGCCATTTGTTTTAAATAATATTGTAAATCTAACGATTCTGGCGTAGTGAGCTCAGAAGGGATCGAGTAATCATCTATTTTGATCACAACCGTACCGATTAAACCGGTTTTGAGACCGTGTCTCTCTAAAATGGCATTCGTTAAATAGGAAGTTGTTGTTTTACCGTTAGTGGCTGTAATCCCAATCATCGTCATGCTGTTAGCTGGAAAGCCATAAAATGCGGCACCTAGCTGAGCAAGCGCTATTCTACTGTTTGCAACACGGAATTGAGGGATATCGATTCCATCCTGAAACTCTTCGACAATGGCTGCTACAGCTCCATTTTGAATGGCGTTCGGCAAGTATTTATGTCCATTCGTTTTGTAGCCATTCACGCATACGAAAATATGCCCTTCGGAGCATTTCTGTGAATGATAGCTAATTCCCGAAACCAGCATTTCTTTCTGATGGATAGAATCTAGAATGGGCGTTGATTTTAAGAGCTCCTTTAATGACACCATTTCGAGCATTCCTCCTTATTTTACCAAATATTTCTTGAAAAACTTGCCTACAATCGAGCTTAGGAAAGATATAGCCGGCTTTGGATCACTCCAGCTCCAGATCGCATACGCTTTAGGTTTAAATAAAGATTTAACAACTTGTCCAACCGTAAGCTGCTTGGTCCTAATATAGCCTCTAATAGCTAGCATATCCTCATAGCCGTACCAGAACACACGGTTCGTATCTTCTCTGACGGCTTTCGGCGGCACAATGTTGCCTGTCAGCTCTTGATAAGTAATATATGGAATATTAACGCCAACTTTATATAAAAGGTTGTTGAGGTTAGTAATTCGACAATTTACCTCAATCAAATAATATTGTCCTGTTTCAGCATCCTTCTTAAACTCGATTTCAGCAAAGCCCTTCCATTTCATCTTCTCTAGAAAAGGAGCGCCAATGTCGAATAGCTCAGGCACATACTTCTGTCCTGTATAGACGGATGCCCCGAAATTGATCGGATATTGGCGAAATTTCTGGCAAGTAACCCAGTGTGTGACTTTGGATTGCTGGTTTAAATAGGCATCGAAGGTATACATATGGTCATCAAAGCCCGGAATAATACGTTGAACGATGACTTCCAGACTCGCTTCACGCGCTGTTTCTAACGCTTGTTCAAGCTCCGCTCGATTGTTTACTTTAAATAGCTTCTTTCTAAACTTGGCTACAAAGGAAGGGGAGTCAGTAGGCTTAACAATACATGGATATTTAATAATTTGATCGATCTTTTCGAAGAAATTATCCTCATCTACCCGAACCGTTTCAGGTACTGCGACTCCGTTTTCTAACGCCAAGCGCTGCAGCACCTCTTTATTCATCATGCTCGTATATATGCCTGGCTCGTTTTGTGGAATGAGATAACACTCTCTTAACTCTTCCAAATACTCGTCGATAACCTCTAAGTATGAATCATGACAAGGAATAAGAACGGGAGGAGCGCTTTGTTTACGTGCGTACTCTTTCAAGAATTGGATAAAGGCCTTCGTATCTTCCTTATAATGCGGAGAAACAAGCCGCTCAGATGTATATTTAGAATCAGCGCCATAATTATGTACGGCTGAATAATCAACAGCGACTGTATGTACACCATTAATACCAAGGCACCGAATTGTACTTAAACCTATATAATAGTTACAACCTAATATTACAGCTTTATTATTCACAAAAAAGCACATCCCGCTATCTGAATTTAAGTATATTTCTAACCCTCGTATCATTTTGTTGTTAATAATTTTACTTCATAGCTTATTATAATACAAATTGATTTATTACAAAAATGGGAGTCTAAAACACGGATAAACTACTCGCAAATGCTTCTATCATTAATGAGAATTTGGCTTTCATATTCGAATTTTGATATCGAAGCATACTCATGGTATGATCAGAATAGTGATAAAGCACTATAAAATGGATGAAGTGGTAGACAAATGTCGAAATATGCCTGAAAATTGTCTACGTTCATCGACATTTTTTTACAAACTCCTTACTGCACTAAGAGTATAATAATACCATTACCACACGAGTGCTAGATAAGGAGCGTGCCCCGAAGCGAGCTATGGACAAAAAACATTTGCTTAGTAAATTGCAGTCGCTGCGGCTAAAGCTTCATGAAATAGCAGAAGCACGTGGCAGCTTGACAGATCCGGACGTCCTGGCTATTAGCGAAGAGGCCGATGAACTTATTGTTGCATTACAGCAGATGCAGCGAAATGAAAATTCATATATTCCTATACGTCGCGACAATACGTAACGTTTACTATCGATCTCGCAGTCGACGGAAAAATTTAGTTAGCAGTGATGCGCATTCAGACATAAGAACACCGCTTGTGAGCTCCGTTTCGTGATTGAAACGGGGCTCTTGCAGTAAATTCATAAGTGTTCCGGCACAGCCTGCCTTTGGATCGGTGGTGCCGTAAACGACACGCTTCATACGAGATTGAACGAGTGCTCCGGCGCACATTGGACAAGGCTCTAGTGTAACGTAGAGTGTGCAATCCAATAATCTCCAGGCGCCTATATTGTCACAAGCATTGCGTATGGCAATTATTTCGGCATGTGCGGTCGGATCATGGGTTGTTTCCCGTAGATTATAGCCCCTGCCAATGATTTCATTATTTCTGACAACGATGGCTCCGATAGGAACTTCTCCGATTTGCTCGGCTTTGTTCGCTTCGGCGATGGCTTCAAGCATCCAATTTTGATCTTCGAGCTCTCTTATCATATGAAATTACCCCTTTTCTATAATCATTATACAACGAACAAATATTCCGTTGTTAACAGGTGGTGGATAAAACTGTGGATAACTACAGTGATATACACATAACTACCCACATATTATTAAGGTCTGTGCACAATTATTGTGTATAATGTGCGTAACTTGTTAATAAGTCTGATTTATTGAGGTTCTTCTATGTTCGCTGATTAGGTCAAATGCACTGGTTCAATATGATCAACGTTATGAAGGATGTGTCGTTCATTGTCGATTAAGATGAAGTTCTCTGTCTTGATTTCGCTAATTGTATTGACGTTTTTCATCATTTACCATTTTTTGAATGAAAACTATTTTACCCATCATATACGAGAGCAAATAAAGATTGAGATGAAAAACACATCTATTCATGTAGCGCAATTTATTGTGGACTACCAAAATCAGCAGGCTGCAACTTCGTTTCCGTTGAAAGTTGGATATTGGGGCCCTGAGCATATCTTTGACATTGTAAAATCGTTAAATGCAAATATAAAGGAAATTACCGTATTTGATCAAGTGACATCAACGGTTTCCTATGGAACGTACAATAATTCGAGCTCAATAAATGATTATGACATTATAAAAGAAGTGAAGAATGATGAATTTGTTCTTCGCAGCTTTAGGATAGAAGGACATGTTTACTACCGAAGCTACTTTAAAAACGAGCAGACTGATAATTTAACAATAAGCATCTTATATGACGGAGCCCATGCTAAAGAGTTCCTGAGTGAGAGTCGAGATTATACCTTCATTTATACAAGCATAAGTTTGCTGCTGACGCTCATTATAAGCTATTGGCTGGTAGGTGCAATGATTAAGCCTTTAAAAGATATTTTGTGGAAAGTAAATGAGGTTTCCTCCGCGAGATTTCATCAGCCTATTCGAATTAAGCGCAAGGATGAGTTTGGTTTACTAGCACTTAAGATCAATGCGATGTCGCAAAACTTAAGCATATATATGAACAAGCTGCGCAAAGCATTTGAGGAAAATCGGCGTATGAAGGAGCATTTAGAGTCGTTTATCAATCATACTACCGATGCCATTCATCTGATTGATCTTGATGGGAGAGTCATTCAGGTTAATCGTGCGTATGAGACACTGTTTGGCTACGATCAAGAGGACGTCATTGGACTTGTAGATCCTATTCTCCCGAGCGCTTATAATCAAGAGATGCAAGGTATGCTTAATCAATTGCTGGCTGGCAAAGCGCTTCCTACTCAGGAAGCAATGCGTATAACTAAGGCGGGCGAGATGATACCGGTAAGCGTAACGCTCTCATCCATTCGCGATACGGACGGAACGATACGAGCTTTTGCGAGCATTTCGCGTGACATGCGGAGTCGAAATAAAATGGAGGAGCTTCTGCGCAGGTCAGAGAAGCTTACAACCGTCGGACAATTGGCAGCCGGTGTAGCCCATGAAATTCGTAATCCGCTTACGACATTGCGAGGATTTCTTCAGCTACAGCAGGAGAGCAATAAGCTGTCTCAATCACATGTGAGCTTAATGCTGTCTGAGCTTGACCGCATTAACTTTATTGTGGGCGAGTTTCTAATTTTGGCTAAGCCTCAAGCTACGAAGTTCATAACGAAGGATGCCCGAAATGTGCTGAAGGATGTCATATCATTGCTTAATAGTGAAGCGCTGCTGCACAATATAGAATTTCGTGTGTTCTTTACAGAGGATGATTGCCTCATTTCATGTGAAGAGAACCAATTGAAGCAAGTATTTATTAATTTATTGAAAAACGCGATAGAAGCTATGCCTAGCGGCGGACTCATTCATATCCATGCTTCCCATAGACGGGAGCATATTTCTATAACGGTAACGGATGAAGGCATCGGTATTCCGGA
This sequence comes from Paenibacillus sp. J31R122, assembly GCF_056269185.1. NCBI lineage: Bacteria > Bacillati > Bacillota > Bacilli > Caryophanales > Paenibacillaceae > Paenibacillus > Paenibacillus sp. J31R122. Next base: position 45,423 of record NZ_JBWDNM010000024.1, on the reverse strand, counting down.
TGAAATGATTCCAAAGATTGGCGATCCATTTTTTACAGGCAAGGAGACGGGGACCGGTCTTGGCATTATGGTTAGCCAACGTATCATTAACAGTCATCGTGGTACGATGGATATTAAAAGCCAGGTTAATGTTGGTACAACGGTACATATTCTGCTACCCGCTTTGAAAGAACTTCAAGGAGACGGTATACTGGTGAAATAAGCAGATGCGGAGCTTCAGTAAGGTAAATATGAGGAGGAATACGAAATGGGCAGCCGTTCTGGCCAAGAAGGACTTGACCCAAACTCACGGTTTCCGTCAACGGATCAGGAGGGCTATACTTGCTTGCTGGCAGGAGCAACGGGTCTTGTCGGATCGGCACTGCTCGCGCAGCTCATTCAGGATCCTAGGGTAAAACAAATTACTGTTCTTACAAGGCGTCCCCTCGATATCAAGGAGCCAGGACGTGGAAGTAATTTAGGCAAGGTCAGAGTTATTCTTACTTTATTCGATGATTTGGATCAATCATTAGAGGATGTTAGTGCAGATGTTGTCTATTGCGCGCTAGGGACGACAATAAAAGCTGCTAAAACGCGAGAAGCATTCCGTGAGGTTGATTATGAATATCCGCTTGCTTTGGCGCGCTGGGCAAAGCGTAATGGTGCTTCTCACTATGCTGTTATTACGGCTATGGGAGCATCGACAGCCTCCAAGTTCTTTTACAGCAGGGTGAAGGGAGAGCTGGAAGAGTCGTTAGCAAAGCTAGAGCTGCCGACAGTACACATCTTTCAACCATCACTTTTGCTTGGAGAAAGACGTAATATGCGGATGGCCGAGTCAATTGGTGGGTGGATATTCAAAGGTCTACAGTTTACTATGATGGGGCCTTTGCGGAAGTATCGACCGATTAAGGGTGAGGATGTTGCTCGAGGAATGATTCGAGCGGTTAGCCAGAGCTTGATGGAGAAGTCGGCAGACTTACCGGGCCGAGCAGCTAGCGTTCAATTTTATGAATCACATGAAATCGCCACTATGGCAGTACATACAACGAGGTGAAACAGCTATGAGGATTAATAAGTTTATAAGTGAAACGGGATATTGCTCAAGGCGTGAGGCGGATAAGCTGGTGGATGCCGGTCACGTAACGATTAACGGGATAACAGCTGAGCTGGGCAGTCAAGCAGAGCTTGGAGACGATGTCCGCGTCCATGGACAGAGAATCGGTGAGCAGAAGCGTCATGTCTACATTGCGCTTAATAAGCCAGTAGGGATTACGAGTACAACGGAGCTTCATATTAAAGGAAACATAGTAGACTTTGTGGGACATCCTGAACGGATATTTCCAATTGGCAGACTGGACAAGGACTCGGAAGGCTTAATTCTGCTGACGAATGACGGGGATGTCGTAAATCCGATATTGCGATCCGAAGGTAAGCATGAGAAGGAGTATATCGTCACGGTGGATAAGCCTATTACCGCAGCTTTTGTACAAGGAATGTCGAGCGGGGTGCATATTCTCGGCAGTATGACATTGCCTTGTCAGTTGACGAAAGTAACGGATCGCAGTTTTCGAATCGTGCTGACGGAAGGGCGTAATCGGCAAATTAGAAGAATGTGCGAAGCATTCGGCTATCATGTGAGGCAGCTTCGGCGGCTGCGTATAATGAACATACAGCTCGGTGGTTTGGCTGTTGGAAAGTGGCGAGATTTGACGGAGGAAGAGAAAGAGACGTTGTTTCATACATTAGGCTATAAGTCGGTATGAGTAGTGATGAGTAGCTAACAAACAAGAAATGCCCTATTTCGACGCTGTGAGCGGTTCGAGTTAGGGCATTTTGTTATTTATTACTTCGTTACATTCAGCTTCTGGATGTTCGTATCATCGATGTAGGTATGAATGATATTCACCTCTACACGACGGTTTTTTGCTTTGCCTTCAGCGGTCTTGTTATCTGCCACGGGGCGGTATTCACCATAGCCGATTGCGCTGAAGCGCTGCGGATTTAATTTTTTGTTCTCGAGCAAAATATCCATAAATCGAATAGCTCTCATGGAGCTTAAATCCCAGTTTGATTTAAAGGAAGCATTCGATATTGGCGTGGTGTCTGTATGCCCTGATACGATAACCTCATAATCAGGATACTGCTGCAGCATTTTGCCGATAGCGATAGCGAGTTCTTTGGACTCTGGCTTCACCGTTGCTTGAGCAGGAGCGAACAAGGCGTTATCACTAATTGTAATCATAAGCTGAGATAAATTAAGCTTCGTTTCCAATTCTGATGTCAGGCCGTTCTTCTCGATATAGGCATCGATCTTTTTCTTAAGATCATCCAGCTTCTTTTGCTCTTGCTTTTCAATTGCTGCTCGGGCGTCTTCCTCTTTTTTGTCAGCTTTATCCTTCTTATCGCCTTCGCTGCCTATGTCTTCAAGCTTTTTCTCATGATCTTCACCTACTCTTACTACGCTGGTGTTTTCTAAAACGCCACTGCCATTGCTGAGTGCGATGCTGAATGCTTGCGACATATCTTCGAATTTCTTCACATCGACGGAATTCATAGAATACAAAACAATAAAGAGTGCCAGCATCAGAGTCAGCAGGTCGGCATAAGGAAGCAGCCATGATTCGTCGACATGCTCTTCGTGTTCCTCGTGTCTATGCTTTCTGCTCAATGGCTCTGTCCTCCTTCTCCTTCAGCTTCAGTCTTTCCGTCGGTGTAAGGAAGACGGATAGCTTCTGATTAATAGCGATTGTGGATACTCCGGATTGAATAGATAGAAGGCCTTCAACCATCATCAAACGAATTTGAATTTCTTGCTTAGACATACGTTTTAGCTTATTAGAGATTGGGTGCCACAGCACATATCCTGTGAAAATACCAAGCAGCGTAGCAATAAATGCTCCGGCAATAGCGTGAGCAAGCTTAGTCATATCACTCATATCGGCAAGCGCCGCGACCAATCCGACTACCGCTCCTAGTACACCAAGCGTAGGTGCGTATGTACCTGCTTGGGTAAAAATAAGTGCTCCAGCCTTATGACGATCCTCTGTTGCTGCTATATCCTCTAGAAGGACGTCGCGAACGAAATCCTGATCGTTGCCATCAATAATCATACGCATACCGTTCCGCAAAAACGTATCTTCAATCTCATCAACCTTTGCTTCTAAGGCAAGCAATCCCTCACGACGTGTAATAGAAGCCCACTCCATGAAATTTTGAATAAGAGTATCACGCTGAGGCAGTTTTTGTTCAGTGAATACCATTTTAAATAGCTTGCCTAGTTTGGAAAGCTCCGACATTGGAAAGGCTACCATGACACAGGCTACAGTGCCTAGTAGGATGATCATAAATGCGGCAGGATTCAAAAGAGCCGTGAGGCTTGCTCCTTTTAAAACCATCCCCCCCAATACAGCGATAACACCAAGTACAAGTCCTATAATTGTAGAATTTTTCATCATACACCCCGTCCATTACATTTTCGACATTTATCTACTTCTCTTATTATCGTCAAATGGGTATTCTGAGATTAGAGTAAAAGAAACCTTTTGGTGACGAAGACGTTAAAAAAGATGAAATGCGGTAAAATAGTAGGGAGAAGATTACAAAAATGACTATACTAAAGGTGGTTTTAATCAAATGGGTGTAAAACATGCGAGAGAATATGTAGATATTTTGAAGGATTTAACAGTAGCGGTAGCTGAGATCGAGGATTGCTATACTTTTTTTGAAATGGAGTCAGAGGAGTGGGTTGTGCTTCCTGCCGAGGATCGTCATGAAGTAATGGAAGCATTAGCGGATGACGTGTTTTTCGGACTTGGCGAAAATCCGGTAATTGAAGTGGGCAAGGGGTTTGTCACATATAACAGCAAGCATCACGTTATTGAGGTTTCGCAAGATGAAAAAACGATACAAATTATTAGGCTGGTATAGCAACTGAAATACTAACTCAAACAGACTCATAGCGTGTCGATTCTTTACATTTAATGTCGACTCTATAACAATAACTGCATAATATATGACAGGTAATTTAGCATACATATAACGCAGAGGAGACCGCTATGAGTATGTGTCAAACTAGGATGTTGCAGGCTTAAACACCATACAGTGACATTCGGCATCGCCGTGAGGCGTTGGGCGAGAATATGTATCTGTAATGCGGAAGCCAGCTTGTTCATAGGCACGGATCGCGCGTGTGTTCCATGCTAACACTTCTAGGTCGATTTCATTCTGAGGCGAACGCCGGCGTGCTTCGCGGATGATGAGCTCGGTGAAGGCGGGACCGAGTCCTTGACCGCAAAGATCGGGCCGCAAGCCTAAACCAAGTCTAGTCACATCTGTTATTGGAAAAAACTGAGCAAATCCGATTAATTCGAGCTGACTATCCATAACGGCGGCATATTGCTCTTCGCGGAGGACGGGATCACCAAATTCGATTCCGTCCTTTTTCATTTGTTGCCAGGATGGCCATTGATAAATGTGAAAGGGCGGATTGTATTTCCATTCGCAAATTTGAATGGCATGTGAAGTATCTAACGGATGTATAGTCATAGCAAGGGGATGTCGTTTATAATAGGTGGAGCTGAAAGCATGTGTCACGAATGGCACCTCCGTATGTGATTCTATTCAATTAGCTTAATATGGGCGAAACATAGTTATTATAACAGATAGATTTAACAGGACGTACGCATATAAGGGGATTCATGGAATGAGAAAGCTAATTTGGTTAGGCTGCTTGTCTTATTTGATTATCGGAATTGCGCATGTAGTGGGCGGAACCGTGTTGGAGCAGTTGATTGAGCATTACGGATTGACCTATAAGGACGGCGGACAATGGATTATGAATCAGTTCCTCGGGTTTCTGGTAGGGGTGATGCTCGCTCCCTCAATAACATCGAGAATGGGGAAGAGAGGCGCGGTGCTTATAGCTATCGGCATGCTGATGGTAAGTGAAGCTGCATACAGCCTTTTATTACCTTGGGGATGGATGCTTTGTATTGCCTTGTTTGCCGGTTTCGGGTTTGGAATGACAGAGGCTGTGGTCGGAGCTATGATTATAGATATGACTAAAAATGGAAAAGCGACGGCAATGAGCCGTTTGGAAACTTTTTTTGGCGTTGGAGCCTTAGTTATTCCGATTGCGGCAGCGTATTTGATTCATGCAAACGCGTGGCAGTTTGCTTTTCCTATTTTAGCAGCGATGTCAGGAATTACGTTCGTGCTTTGGCTGACCTTGTCTTTTGATGAGGTGGATGATGAGCTTGGATATATACCGCAGGAACGGAATCGAAGTAATAGCGACAAAGGGCAGGGTGCTTCAAATAGCAGCCCGGCAATGGAAAGATCTATATTTTTTGGCTATCCGCGCCACGCCTTGCCGTTTCTTCTGTTATCAGCTTTATTTTTTATGTTCTATGTTGGTATGGAGATGAGTTTCTCAAACTACTTGCCATCGATTCTCATCGTTCGATCAGGGGTGGGAGAAGCAAATGCGGCTGCAGCTTTAAGTATTTTTTGGGGATCAATGGTTCTGGGCCGACTGTTCTCAGGAATGCTTGCTGAGCGAATGGGCTACTCTCGCTTCTTGTTTATAGCAACCGTAGGAGCGACCTTCGTATTTCTGATGATGTCATTAATGGGAGAGCTTAGCTGGATGCTTGTGCTTGTTGCGCTAAGCGGACTGCTTTTCTCAGGTCTCTTCGGTATTGCGCTTGTATATGCCAATGTACTCATTCCGGGTATGACTGATCGAACAACGAGCTTGCTCGTCGCATTTGGCGGCTTAGGGGGCGCTTTTTTCCCAAGACTGACAGGTTGGTTTATGGATCAATATAGCGTACAAACGACGTTGTGGTATATTAGCTCGGGCGTCATTCTGATGCTAGTGATGCTAGTCTCTATGCTTGTACTAGGAAGAAAGCAGTCGAAGAGACTTATGAATGATCGTATAGAAGTAAGCAATTGAACGAGAAAAAACCTTCACGTCTGCTGTAACACTAGGCAGCAGTGAAGGTTTTTTTGTATATTTTACCGTGAAACGAGCTTGCGCGTTCTAGGGCTACCAAGGTCATTTACGCTTGTGTAGTTCAGAATTATTTTAAAATGGTTTTGTAAACGTCGATCGCGCGTGCTCGAGACGCTTTCAGATCAACGATGGCACCGCTGAGCGGTTGATGAATCTCCTTATCAGATAGATGAGCTAAATGAGGCATCCAACGCCGAATGTAGCTTCCAGAGGGATCATATGTCGTTGATTGTGTTACAGGATTCATAATACGGAAATAGGGTGCCGCGTCATAACCAAGGGAGGAGCACCAGAGCCAGCCGCCTCGATTGAGCGTATTATCATAATCGCTTAAGTGCAAACGGAAATACTGCTCCCCCAGCGTAAATGGGCATAGCAGATTTTTGGTCAGAAACATAGCGGTTATCATCCGCAGTCGGTTCGGGAGCTCTCCCGTTCGATTTAGCTGGGTCATTGCGGCATCGATAATAGGAATGCCAGTCGCTCCGGCTGTCCATGCGCCGAAGCTGTCGCTCGTTAGGGCGGAAAAATCAAATAGATGCTCATAGCTGAAAAACTGGTCATGATACATAGCTTGATATAAATAAAAGTCACGCCATGCCAGCTGTCTAAGCCAAGCTTCCGCTCCTGGCAATCCAAGCGTAGCCTCATAGGCCTGACGTGCAGAAATGGCACCCGTATTCAAGAAACGGGAGAGGCCGCTTGTATGCTCCTCAGCGAAGGCATCACGGCTATTGGCATAGAGGGCTAATCGCTCACGAACGAAACGATCCAGCTTGCTTGCGGATTTAGCGGGCCCCTTTCCGGCAGTCGATTCACCAAGCGCGCATGAAACAGCATCAGGTAAGGAGAAGCGGGTGGCGATACTTCCGCTTATTTCGCATACCGTAGTGAGGTCGTGTAGGGTTGTTATGCTCATTGGGGTGTAACATTGCAGCATATAGCTGCTCCACATTCGGTAGAATGGCGTAAATACTTTGTAGGGCTCAGAGCGTCTAGCGAACGTTGGAAAGCTCTCTAGGTCGGCAAGCGGCGCATCCTCGATAGCCACCCATCGGCGGCTGTGCTTTTGGGTGGCTAGGCGCATCCGCTCATCGCGGCTGCGCGCGTAAGGGGTATAGTCCGCATGCACGATAACCTCATCAATGGAATGCTGTTGTAGAAGCGACTCTACGATATCTACTGGATCACCGTATAGAACATGCAATTCTTTCTGGGCTTCAGAATAGCTGTGCAATAAAGAGGCGGTCTGACCAATGAAGTTGCGTCCACTATGGCTGGTGAGCCGACCGTCACTTGTTAGAACCGGATCTAATATAAGTAAATGGATGCCCATCGTATTCGTTTTAAGTAAATAATCAAAAGCGCGGAGATCAGAAACACGCAGGTCCTTGCGATGAATAAATAAATACATCACGTATAGCTCCTTTCAACACGACACGTTATAAGCTTATTCCACTTGTCCGCGAAATAGAAACAACAAAGCCGCATGTGGTTTGTCGATGAGGACAAACGACTGCGGCTTGGTTGTAAGAGCTTAGTGTAGCATCCTAGGCAACAAGGTGCTTATTTTATTCTTCGTCAGCAAACTTCTCGAAAGTTTCCATTGACATCACACGACGTGCTGTCACGAAACGCTTCTCATAATAGGAAGAGTTAAGTTTGTCTGTTACAACACCTCTGGATACAGAGGCGTGCGCAAACTTACCATCACCAATATAAATGCCAACATGGGAAATAGAGCCGTTATTGCCGCCAGACGTGTCGAAGAACACGAGATCTCCAGGGATTAGGTCTGATTTAGCGACCTTCTTGCCTGATTTTCCTTGGGATGCGGATGTGCGTGGAAGCTCAATGCCCATTTTATCGAACACATAGGTCGTAAAACCGGAGCAATCAAAGCCTCTCGACGTATTCCCGCCGCCCTTATACGGACTACCAATAACGTCATTGATATATCCGTCTAGCTTGGAGTCTGCGAAAACGCTTACTGACTGAAAAGTGAAGACGAGTACGAGACCCAAAAGTAATGCGGTAATCTTTTTCAATTGTAAAGCTCCTTCCAGTGCCGACGAGGTTAGCTGTGGGGTTCGGTTGAAGGTTCCCTATGATTCCTCAGACGCTGACCGAGTCAGAAGTCGGAATCAATTCACCCAAAGTGGTTCCCCCGTTTCCCATTAGGGAATTTGGCAGGTTTGTATTGCTCTGAAACAATTATTCGATTATTTTCATTGATCTCCTGCCTTTACAGATAAATTCTAATAATTCTCATGGAACATTTTAACTAAAAGGTTCGTATAAACATTTTTCATATGAAATAAACAGCATTCATTAGTGCTTTCTGACTAAAAAGGAATGACTTGATTTCTTTAATTATGTATGCATTTCTTAAAATATTCCGAATAACCTTTTTGCCATTATTCTGAGAGGACAAGATAAAAGAGCTGGAAAGCTCAATTGTACGCGGTTTTTCAAATGAAAGATTAGAAAATTTTCATACTAAAAAGCCTCTCAATCCACGCATCGGCGCAAAAAGGGAGGCTTCATTCACTAGTTATTTCGTTTGCAAGGAATCATATTGCGTTGCTATCGTCCATACCTTCATAAGCGTGCGTACTAGGTTATAGCCTTGATGCAGAATGAGCGCGAACAGTCCGGCCCAGATCAGAGATATACTTGTAATGACGATTCCAATTCCAGCACCGATCGCCCACATGATTAAGGAGACGGAGGCGTATGTAAGGAAGTTTTTAATGGAATGCCATAGGTAGCGGAATACACCATCGCCTGATACTGCTCCGAATTGCATCGCTAGAAAAAGCAGATGGAGCACAGTCGCCCACAGAATCCATAGTCCGGCACCAGGCAGTGTCGTTTGCAACAGATAAGGGACCGAGCCGCTTTGCATAAAGGAGTCTAAGGCGCGTGGCAGCAGCCACCATGCAGGAGCCAGCATAAGTATCGTTTCTGCCCAGTATAAGAGCAGAACAGGCTTCCAAGCCTTCTTGATGCCTTCAAGGAAGCGGGTGCTGCCATTATTTCTTGCCTGATGCAGAGAATAGAACAGTCCGGCATTGAACAAGGGTGTCAGCAGCATCCGAATGACGAACAAGCCGCCCAGCATCCATAGGTATGGAGAAATGAGATCGGTTTTAAATAGCTGAAACTGGGCTTCTGTCATGAAGAGATGAACGGCGTTATCAGATGGAGAAGCGCTGGGAAAGCGTCGTAATAGCGGCGCTATGACAGAATCAATAAAACGATATAGAAAGAACCCCCAAAGCAGTTGATAAAGAAACAGTAAAATAACGAGATAAAAATGTTTGACCGTCAGCGACCAGCCTTGCTTCATATATATCTTCATCTTTTATCGCTCCTTGAACCCATATACTTACCAGCCAAATGACCCAAGCAGCCCTTCAATCAATTTTGAAACGCCGAGGTTCCACCGGGTACGTGTTTCCTCAGGAAGCTGCGCTTGCATAAAGTTGTTGATCAGCTTGTTATCGAGTACATTTCTGTGTTCCGGATCGACAACGGCCCACTCGAGTGGAGCTGTGTGAACCTGTTTATATTGGATATTAGAATTTTCCGCGTTCCACTGCTTTGTCACCGTCATGCCATCCGTGAACTGCATAGTAATCGGAATTGGACCGTTCATGCCACCGTATTTCCTAATGAGAACAGTTGATTCATACATTTGTACGCCATCCTGTTTGACGGGTTTGACTTGTATCGCTTCTACGCCAAAATCGGCCATTTGGTTGTGGTAAACATATTGATTGAAGTAATCATGCCACTTCGTTTTCGTAACCTGTTCAACAACACGCTGGAAGTCTGCGGTTGAAGGATGCTTGAATTTATATTTTTGGAAATAAGTCCGTAAAACCCGCTGCATCAACGGTGCGCCTATTTGTTTTTCAATGCCGATAAGTACGAGCTTTGCTCTCATATAAACATTCTCAGCGTATTGATTGTGGCTGCCGTAAGACCAGGAGTATTGCTTAAGCGGAGCAGGATCGGTCATATAGCTCGCCTCGACTGGTAGGTTTGCTTCCACTCCATACGCGGTCTCCATCACTTTATCCTCGGCATAGGAGGTGAAGCCTTCATCGAGCCACGCTTCCTCAAATTCATTAGAGGCGATCATGCCGTACCAGTACTGGTGCCCAATTTCATGCACGACTGTACGCTCCAGATCGTATCCTGGATTGTCATTTTCTGCTGCGAATGCTGTTATGAACGTGGGATACTCCATACCTCCTGCCCCATTTGCTCCTTTTGGAGGAACAATAATAGAAAGTGTGCTGTAGGGGTATTCACCGTACCACTGCGCATATTTGGATAGAGCGGATTTGGCTGCATGCATATAACGGTCCTTAAGCTTGGCGTGCGAAGGATCTAGATAGAGCTTTATTCGTACACCCGGAATGCCCTTGTCAGAGTAAGCATCCTCTTCGTAGACGAAGTCCGGTGATGCCGCCCATGCGAAGTCATGAACATCATCTGCATAGAATTGGTAAATCTTTGTCTGATCCTTGATTTCAATTGGCTTTGTCTGAAAGCCGGTTGCGGCTACTGTGTATGTCTCAGGCACTTTAATGCGAACGCTGTAGATGCCAAAGTCGCTGTAAAATTCCGAATTGCCATGGTACTGATGGGCGTTCCAGCCCTCAGTTGTTCGACCGCGTGTGCCAACTGTTTCATATACAGCTAGCTTTGGAAACCATTGCCCTGCCATAGCGAAGTTTCCGGAATAGCCCATACGGGCGAATACTTTGGGCATCTCTACTTCGTAGTTCATACGAAGTGTAACCGATTTCCCTGGTGCAACAGGCTCCGGAAGGCGAAGCTTAGCTAAGGTGAAGTCATGTTCGTTTCCATCATCAGGTTGTACATAATACAGACGAGGTAGCAGACTCTCGCCTTCTAATGTTTCCAGTGTCATCAGGTTCATATAGCCGATACTATTGGCCGTTGCTTTATCCTGACGCAGCTTGCCGCCTGATTCCCGCATAAACGTCGTTTTATCCGAACGAAATGCATTAGGATACAGGTGGAAATAGAGCTCGGACACTGTTTTTTCGCCTGGATTAATCCAAGTTACGATTTGCTCGCCTGTTAAGTGCCGCGTATCGTCGCTTAGCTGTACGTTGATATGATACTCAACGACTCGCTTGCTAAGCGCTTGTGATTTAGGCGTCATGATCGTATTCGGTTCTTGCACGACAGGCTGCTTGGCCGATTTTTGAGCAGGCGCGGACGCGGAACTGGATTTGGCAGTAGGGGCAAAGGCGTATGTATATTGGGATTGCCAAGCATTCCCGAAACCGTTCTGCACAGATAGGCCGAGCAAGACGACTGCGAGTACTACTAGTAAAAATCTTTTGACATTGCGTGGAGTCATTGAACGTTTCCCTCCCGTTGACAAGCATCTAAAGCATGTATATGTTTGCTTTTCGATGATTATTAGCTAAAATATAATTAATGTATGGGGAAGGTGTGAATACGCATGATGGACGAACAAGAACAAGCGGCTCAGCCGGAAAAAAAGGAAAAGAAATCACTGTCGCTCAACGTTGTGAGCAGCAAAAAACATAAAGGCTTTGGAGCTGGAGCAATCGATTTGAGCGCAGTATCTTGTGTTATGATTGATGAAGGTGTCGCGTATATCGATGTAGGGGCTATGCACGCGAAAAGCAAAATTGAACGGGGCATCAAGTTTTCACCAAACAAAGAGGATACGCCAAATGGACGCCAGTGCTGGATCGTATGGGTCGCGGTCGATCGTAATGAGGAAGGCTCATACTATGCAGGTGCGACGGCGTGCGAAATGCTAATTGATACAGAAGCGCGTCGTGGGTGGAAAATTTTGCCTGACCACGTGAATAAACTCGATCAATCACTTAAGCGTCGTTATAATTTAACGGAGCTTGGCGATGTGGACAGAGCGGCGCTTCGCAAGCTGCTGGTTGAGCATAATCAGGAGTGGTGGGATCGTTCCCCGGCAGAGCTAAAGGACGCATTGAGCGTCTAAAGGAAGTTAAGGCAGCGGTGTAAGCTGATTGGGGTATAGAGGGAATGAATTAAGAAGAGATATGAAGCAAGTAAAAGAATAGAGGCGTAAGCCGATTAAGGGAGAAAACCTCATTTTCGCGAGATTAGTCTTGCGAGTGATGAGGTTTTTTACGTTTAAATAGAGGGAAATTATGTCCGGAGTAATATCATGAAAAAGCAAATTTGGGTTGGGATTGTTTTGTAATTAGAATTAAAATTAAGACAGATACAGATACAGATACAGATACAGATACAGATACAGATACAGACGCAGAGACTGGTACTGGGAAAGAACAAAGGATGAATACTGGGATTTTGATTAGGGTGCTTAGGCAATTGGAGAATTGGAGCACAGCAAACGAGATAAGCTTACGGACACGAGATCCGTTATTACACTTAACTGAGGGCTTATTTGATCCTTTTTGATCAAATAACGGATCTGATGTCCGTTAACATCCCCAAATAGGGCGGTTTATCACAAATAAGGTATCCTACCACGTACCATGCCTGCTTAGTTTCAATATATGAAATTAAGTGATCTAATCAAGGAAGATTGTATCATTTAGTGTCATTTGATGAACCTAATTGCTGGGTTAGCTCGACTAATGGGACTTTTTCTACGGATTAGCATTAAATACTGAAACTAATTAAGATCTATTCTGGCGATATTCGGATTTAGTTTCACGGCATGAACTTAGCTTAGAGTGCCAGCACGTGTTACCCCACTTCGCGATGGGAGCTGCGTGCGGTGCAGAAATCCCTATTAACTAGGATAGTTAGTGGTTTAACTGATTTAATTACTAAATGATAAACTGATTGATTAGCTAACGATCTAACCGATGCGCTAACAAGTGGGCTAACCAATTATTTAATTACTAGGCTAACTAATTAGACAGTCTAATGACCCACCTAATGTCCTAACGCGTCTTATCTAATATCCTATCTACTGTCTTATCTAATAAGCTACGAATAACCGTTGTCTGGATTTTTGAATACCTTATGGATCTATCTATCAACTGACATGAAGAGAAAAAAAGATTTTTTTCAAATAGTGCAGGGTAAGAGGAGACGGCTGTCGTCTATTATATCGGGAAGGGGGGAGCGACATTCAAGACGAGGATTGGATTAAGGCGGTGCAGAGCGGCGGGCCCGAGCATTATCGACCGTTCGTACAGGCTTATGGTCCCTATATATATAGAACCGTCTATGCCGTACTGCATTCACCGCATGACGCGGAGGATGTAACGCAGGAAGTGCTTCTGCAAATATATCGCTCCCTCCCGGAGTGCCGACTAGACGGAATAAAAACGTGGATTACGCGAATCGCCGTCAATCGAGCAATTGATTTCAAGCGAAGCAAGGCGCGTAGACCGGTGGAACTGTCTGGCAGCGTAGTGATGCCGGCAGAGAGCCCCTCAGGAGATTCAACCGGTATGCCTGCCGCAGAGACAGTAGTCATGGAGCAGGAGGATCGGCTTCAGATACGCAAGCAAGTAGAACGGCTTCCGACCAACTACCGGGAAGTCGTAACCGCTTATTATATGGAGGATAAGTCTTACGAGCAAATCGCGGCTGAGACGGGACTGGAGCGCAAAAGCGTAGAGTCCAGGCTATACAGAGCGCGAGGCTGGATGAAGCGCAATTGGCGAAAGGAGGACTTCGAATGAAAGCAGAAAATAGCGAGCAGAAAATCAGTTCTTTGAACGGGGAGCATATTACTACCGAAATTAGAAATGGTGATCATACACATACCTCATTTGAGCAAATGAGCAGATATTTAAACGACTCGCTTACCGATCAGGAAAGGGAGCAAGTAGATGGGCAGTTAGCCGAGTGCGAGGAATGTTTGCTATTGCTTATGGAAGCCGTCGATGTAGCGGAAGCTAGAGCGGTTGCTCAGCATATCGAGGAGAGTGTGGATGATAGGCTCGAGATGGGCAAGCGGAGACCTGCATTGCCAGACATGAAACTGCTGGAGCAACGAGTAATTGCCCAGCTGCATAGTGAAATGCAGGACGATGTTTCTCAAATAGGAACGCAAACTTCTCATGCTGTTCAAGAGAAGCCTTATCGCCGAAGCTCTTGGCTGCAGCATCCAGTCACGCATTATACGATAGCGGCGTCTATTACGCTGCTGCTGCTCGGAAGCGGGACCTTTGCATCCTTTTCACAGAAAATCGCTGAGCTGGACAGCAGCATGATCGAACAGCAGAGGCTTCCTTCTGCAGAGCATGACTCAGATAAAGGGCACAAGGAATCATGGTCGGACAAAATGGTCGATCAAACAAGCTCTTGGCTCGATGGCCTGGAAGCAATTCGTTTTAAATAAAGCATAACTAACATGAAGAGAGGAATGAAATTCGGATGAACAAAAGTGCGTTGACCGCTTTTTTGCTTTCGTTTTTACCAGGCGTCGGGCATGGCTATCTGGGTCGTCCTGTCAGGGCGGTGTTGTATGGAGGAGCTTTTTTCGGCCCTATTGGCTTACTCCTATTGATAGGATTGACTAATTCAGGTGATGGAGAAATTATGTTTTTCCTATTGTCCGTGGCCATGCTGAGTGCAGTTATCAACATGCTGGATATGATCTTCTCGCTCATTTCGGGTAAGGCACTTGCAGTCAATCATGTAAAACAATCCTTCGGAGGCCATTCTGAGTCTATAGCAGGCTCTGCGCCACTGTCCTTTGACGAGCAGCAGGAGAAGACACGTGTAATTATGCTGTCCTTTTTCCCTGGCCTTGGTCATATGAGTATTGGTCTCATGCAGCGAGGTATTACGTTTCTCATTTCTTTTATTGGACTGTTTGCGATTATCGTCTTTTTGAGCGTAATAACAGATACTGGCGTATTGCTTATCTTCTTGCTGGCGCTTCCTGTTATATGGATATACAGCATGTTCGACGCGATTCAACAGCTGCAGGCTAAGCAGCGCGGTGAGCAATTAATCGATCGTGCGATATTTGAGGACTTAGAGTCGCATGTTGCTACAGGCCGTAAAAATAAGGTGCTTGCAATCGCCTTGGCGATATTTCCAGGTGCCGGACATCTCTACTTAGGTATGCAGAAACGCGGCCTGCAATTAATGGGTGGTTTTCTGTTAGCGATTTATATTATGGATAATTTACGTTTGTCGTTGTTCTTATTCTTGCTGCCACTGTTTTGGTGCTTTGCGTTTTTCGATGCATTGCAGCAAACGTCACGTTATGAGCGTCAAGAGCTTAGTGATGAGCCAATCTTAAATCAATTTGTCCCTTATCAGAAGTGGTTCGGTATCGCTATGCTTGGTTGCGGTGTTTATTATTTACTGAATAGCGTCGTTGCTGATTTGGTTAAAAGCAATTTATCGAGTGAAATCTACGATATGTATACGGGAGCTATCTTTATGATCCCAACCATAGTCATTTCGTTTGTCCTCATTATCGTAGGCCTGCGTCTGACGTTTGGAAGCAGAACGATACCTGGTACTAAGCAAGCCATAAAGCATGCATCGTCATCTTCTGAATATTCGAAGAAGGAGGGGACAAAATGAATGCTGCACAAGCTGTAGACAGCCCAAATCGTCCCGAGGGCATTCGCACATGGCGTGTAGGCTCTCTATCAATGGGTGTAACACTTATATTAATGGGAACTGCACTAGCCGTTTCGATATGGCAGGATATTGAGTCTTATGAAATGCTCATGTGGGTAGCGCCAATTGTATTTATCATACTAGGTGTTGAGCTGCTTCTTTACTTAAAGTTTTCGGGCAGTGATCGCACTATCGTGCGGTATGATTGGATTAGTGTATTTTTTGTTGGAGTGGTTGGTACGGCAAGTCTCGGGCTTGCGCTGCTTATGTCGACTGGACTATTTGATGAATTACAGCGTGAACTGCAGAAGACGCAGCGCTCGGCGTTTGTTGAAACAGAGAAGTCGCAGGTGCCTGCGAACATTGACAAAATTGTCGTGAATGCTATGAGCAGTGTAGATTTCAGCGAGACGGATACACGTGAGCTCCAGTTGATCGGACAGGTTCGTTACTGGTCAGTTGATAAGGCTGAAAGGCTTGATGATAACATCATGAAGATGAATACAGTGGGTAACACATTGTACGTTAGGATCGCGGCGATAGAGCATAAGGATGGCGGATTCGTGTCTGATACAATCAGTCCGCAATTAACTTTATTTGTGCCCAAAGGTGTGAAGATCGAGCAAAACAGAGATTAAACTTAAATCATAGAGTCATACTAAATGATGTGTTCGAATAAATAAAACAGCAGCTCAGGGCTAACGGCCTGAGCTGCTGTTTTTGGTTTAGAGAGTCTATTATTGTCCGTTATTACTGAGCAACGGCATTGAATGTCATAATCCACATCGATCCGCCTACGATAATGACCATGATAGCGAGACCGAAGACTAGCGCAATCAAGTTGTAGCGAGGATTCTTCTCGTCTTTGATGTGCATAAAGAACACCAACTGGACGATAAATTGCAAGAGAGCCATCACGATAATAATGATCGTTGTTGCTGTTTTGTTAAACAGATCATTCATAACGACAACGAGTGGGATGATCGTTAGAACGATCGAGAGTAGAAAGCCGATCGTATAGCTTTTTATTGAGCCATTATGACCTCCATGTCCCTCGCCATGTGATCCGTTCGAATGAGCGGCAGTGGAATGTGTCGTATGCTTAGACATTCTACATCACCCCCATTAAATATACGATCGTAAATACGAAAATCCAGATAACGTCCAAGAAGTGCCAATACAAGCTGATAATTGTTACTTTACGTTTAGTTACTGAAGTAATACCGCGGCGACTTAGCTGAAGCATTAGTCCAATCATCCAGACCAGACCTACTGTTACGTGCAAGCCGTGCGTTCCAACGAGTACGTAAAAGGCAGATAGGAATGCGTTAGTCGATATTTTAGCACCTTCACTTACCAAATGGATAAACTCATTTAATTCAAGTCCGATAAAAGCAGCGCCGAGCAGGGCGGTAACAGCCAGCCAACCGATGAGACCCTTCTTATTGCCGCGGTTCATTTGTAGAACGGCTATACCGCTCGTGTAGCTGCTCGCAAGCAGAATGAATGTCGAGACGATAATGCCTGGCATTGAAAATAATTCTTCGGCAGTTGGTCCACCGTTCGTATTGTTACGAAGCACAACATAGGTTGCGAACAAGGTGCCGAACAAAATAACGTCAGAAATTAGGAACAGCCAGAAGCCAAATGTTTTTATTTCTTCGTGATCATGATGCTCCGCATGGTGATTATCGCCATGCGGTTTTGAATGAGTTACTGTTTGTGCCATTATTTTGCCCCCCTTAACGCAGCTTCAGTCCGCTCGATTTCTTCAACTGAAATATAATAATCCGTATCGTAGCTAAATGAACGAGCCAGCATACATACTATAACGCCGATGAAGCCAGGAATAGCCATCCATAGCCAATCCCATACTAAGCCAAAGCCAAGCGTGAACCAACAAATCGACATGATGAAAGGAATGGCAGAGTTTTTCGGCATATGAATCGGCTCTAGCGGCTCCTCAGGAGTGACGGGCTCGCCATTCGCACGTCTTTGTTTCTCTTCCCACCATGAATCACGACTGTCAACCTTCGGCAAACGAGCGAAGTTATACAGCGGCGCAGGTGATGGGATGGACCATTCGAGCGTACGGCCGTTCCAAGTGTCCCCAGATGTTGTTTTCTTATAGAAACGAATGCTATGAGCGATTTGCCATACTTGGAAAATAAACGCGATTCCCATCAGGAATGCCCCGACAGTTGATACCACGTTAAGCGGCTGCCAGCCCATATCGAAGTTGTATTCATTAAAACGACGTGTCATCCCCATAAGTCCAAGCGCGTATTGCGGCATGAAACATACGTAGAAGCCGATATTCCAGAACCAGAATGCCCATTTGCCGAGCCCCTCGTGGAGGGTGAACCCAAACAATTTAGGCCACCAGTAGTACAGGCCTGCGAAGTATCCGAACACGACACCGCCGATAAGAACTTGATGGAAGTGCGCGACTAAGAAATAACTGTTGTGGAACTGGAAGTCAGCCGGTGCAACTGACAGCAGTACACCGGTCATTCCACCTATGACGAAGCATGGTATGAAAGCAATTGTCCACATCATAGGTGTTGGGAACGTAAGCCGTCCACGGAACATGGTAAACATCCAGTTAAACACTTTAACCCCGGTTGGTATCGCAATAACCATGGTCGTCAGTGCGAAGAACGCGTTGACGTTAGCTCCAGAGCCCATCGTGAAGAAGTGATGCGCCCATGTGAAGAAGGAGAAGAAGCTAATTGATAATAGTGCGAACACCATTGAATTATAGCCAAACAGTTTCTTCTTCGAGAAGGTGGATACAATCTCTGAGAATATACCGAATGCTGGCAAGACAACAATATAGACCTCGGGATGTCCCCACATCCAAATGAGGTTGATATACATCATCGGATTCCCTCCGCCATCAAGGGTGAAGAAATGGGCTCCAAGGTAGCGGTCAATAAATAGTAGGAATAAAGTTACGGTCAAAATTGGGAATGCAAGAATGATCGTAATGGAAGACGATAGCACCGACCATGAAAACATCGGCATTTTCATAAGCTTCATGCCAGGAGCACGCATTTTCAAAATCGTGACAACAAAGTTAATACCCGTTGCCAAACTACCTATACCGGATATTTGTATACCCCATATATAGAAGTCCTGACCTAAACCTGGACTGCCTGACAGCTCTGAGAGAGGCGGATAGGCCAGCCAACCTGCGTCCGGTGATCCACCGATGATGAACGATACGTTGAACAGCATCGCACCAAAGAAGAACATCCAGAAGCTAAGTGAGTTAAGGAATGGAAAGGCTACGTCACGCGCGCCGATTTGAAGAGGTACGATAACGTTGAACAAACCAAACATAAGCGGCATTGCCATAAATAAAATCATAATAACGCCGTGCGTTGTGAATATTTGATTATAATGCTCTGGGTTTAGAAATTCGGTCGCAGGCATTGCAAGCTGTGTTCTCATAAGCAGCGCATCAACACCACCGCGGAACAACATTAGAATGGATGCGATAATGTACATGATACCGATTTTCTTGTGATCGACGCTAGTTAGCCATTCCGTCCAAAGCCAGCGCCACTTCTTGAAGTAAGTTAGGACGAATACAATGGCAACCATTGATAGTCCGATGGATACTTGAGCCCCTAAAATCAGCGGATCGCCAGTCACGAAAAACTCGGACGCAAAATCTTTTATTTTGTCTAACATAAGGGACCTCCTTAAAGTTTTGTGAAGCAAAACTACCTCGTAAGCAAAAGCTTAAGTTTTGTGAAGCAAAACTACTTCGTAAGCAAAAGCTTAAGTTTTGTAAAGCAAAATTACCTCGTAAGCATATGAGTAAGCTTTGTGAAGCACATGCTCTTGAGGGCATGTGCTTGTAATTGCTTAATGTCCCGCATGGTTGTGGGAACTGTTGTCGTTGCTCGTACTTTCGTTAGATGTGTCTTCTGTTGCAGCAGAGTCATCCTTCTTCACTTCCGTCTTTGATTCCGTAGCAGCTTGATGGTGCTTATGCGGGTTTTCACCTTTTACGTACTGCGTCACGACATGCTCGAACAGTCCTTTAGGGAAAGCGGAGAAGAACTGCTCATCAGATCGGCCTGGTACAGTCAAATTCTCATAGCCATCCATTGTAAGCTCTGGAGAACCTGCTTTCACTTCCTCGATCCATGATTGGTATTCCTCTTCGGAGGTGGCCACCACATCAAACGTCATTTGCGCAAAATCCTTACCGGTGAAGTTAGCGCCAGAACCATAGTAGGTGCCTGGTTCGTCTGCCTGCAGGAACAGATTCATCGCCATACCCGACATAGTATAAATTTGTCCGCCAAGCTGAGGTATCCAGAAGGAGTTCATTGACGTATCCGATGTAAGCTGGAAGTGAATAGGCACATCTTCAGGTATTTTAATGTAATTGACAGTGGCTATACCCTCATCCGGGTATGTAAACAACCACTTCCAGTCGAGCGATGTAACTTGTATCGTAACGGCTTCTTTCTCAGAAGCAATCGGCTTGGATGGCTCAAGTTCAAACGTGTACTTCACCGTGATAGCGGCAAGTATAAGGATGATTACGATTGGAATGCCCCACCAAATAATTTCTAGCTTCGTATTATGCTCCCAATTGGGCTTATAAGAAGCTTTGCTGCCTGGTCTATCGCGATAACGCCATACGATGAATCCGGCAAGGATGATTACAGGAACGATAATAATGGAGCAAAGAATGGTCGCAATGTAAATCAAATCTTTCTGGGACTCGCCAATTGGTCCCTTCGGATCGAGCACAATGTACTGCTCGCCGCAGCCTGAAAGCAAGACAGCCATTAGCATAATGAGTGCTGGTGTCAGTATACGAATATACGGTTTCATTTTTGTTCAACTCCTCGAAATTACTGCTTATGACTACCATAGCAGATACTCATCGGAATAACTGCGGGGTTAACAATTACGTCAAAAATTTGTCTCTATTCTGTAATACAATAGTCACTGGTTAGACATATGAACGACCCTGTTGAAAAAAATAGAGACCGCATAACCAAATATGGATATAATTGAGTGATCATTCATAAATAGAAATACGTTTTTTGCAAAAACAAATGTTTCCTTACATTCATTTCATTAGGGGAGATCTCTATGCGGAATCGGTATTTTTTAATAAGTATGATTGTAATTTCATTTGTTCTATTAGGTATGTGGAAGGACGACGTCGTACACGCGAGTGGCAATTATTCATCCGAGGCCGCGTGGCTAAAGCAATTAAATTTATTAAAAGGCACCGCAGCAGGCTTCGAATTGGATCGTCAACTGACGCGAGCGGAAGCGGCTGTCCTTATTGTTCGAGTGCTAGGCAAAGAGAAAGAAGCTTTGTTGATCAATGAGCCATTACCTTTCCTAGATGTGCCTACATGGGCATATCAGGCGGTATCCTATTTGCACGCAAACAAAATAAGCTCTGGACAGTCCAATACGGAATACGGCTCGTATAGTTATGTGAGCGCTTCACAATATGCAACGATGCTTTTGCATGGCATGGGTTATCGGGTAGAGGCAGGAGACTTCCAGAAAAATGAGGCACTGGACAAGCTGCTGGCTCTGAATGTTATTACCAAGTCGCAATTGACTGAGCTGAAGAGACAGACCTTCACTAGAGGACATGTTGCTCTTCTTACTTATCAAATGCTTAAGACAGCTGTGAAAGACAGTGGGAAATTGCTCGCTCTCACGTTAATTGAGCAGGGTTTGATTAGTTATGCTCAAGCGAAGGATGCTGGGCTGATAACTCCTCCGATCAAGCTCCTAACCGATATGAGCGGCATTGAAGTATATAGGCCTGCTTATGGAGCGCTTAATATTGTCACTAGCAGCAAGCAATTATCTGCAGTGTTAGCGGATTATGGATCGATTGCTTTTAAGTCGTTTGATCAACTATTACCCTATAATCAGGCCGTGAAACAATTAAAGGACGGCAGCTTTGATTACAAGCAATTTCTAGAGACAAACAAGCTGCAGGCGAACAGCCCCGCTCAGAACGAGCCACCAACTAATCGACTCTATACGCATGTATTGGACAAAGACGGTGCCCTTTTGCTCGATAAGGCCAGTCCTAAAAAGTTTTCTTATGTCATGGTTTTTTATGATGCTTATCGAAATCCTATCTTCTATAAATACGCGGAGCTTCCTCAGGTAACCGATAAGCTAAGTGCAAATCCCAAAATTATAGCGCTTATGTATCACCATTTCTCCGATAAAAAGAAGGATATAAACAGTCTTACTGTTCATCCGGACAATTTCCGCGCACAGCTTCAAGCGCTTAAGGCGGAGGGCTTTGTATCGATTCGACAGCAAGATCTTCTGGCTTTTTTAAAAGGGGATAAGAGAGTTAAGCTTCCTGAAAAGTCGGTTATCATTACGATCGATGACGGATACGAAAGCAATTATAAGCTGGCCTATCCGATATTGGTGAAGGAGAAGGTTTACGCGACGATTTTCGCCATTACCGCTCACAGCGACCATCCCGTACAGTGGTCACCGCATTTCAATTGGCTGCAGGCGCTGGAGATGTATAACTCAGGATTTATAGATATTCAGAATCATACCTACAACTCACATTATTATGGGGATACAGAAAAGGGAATTGGTGCTGGCGCTGCAACGACGTCAAGGCTGATGATCAATAAGAAGCTGGAAACCAAAGTGCAATTCGAGAAGCGAATGTATGACGACTTAAACTTATCTAAATCGCGTATCGAGCAATTTGTCGGCAATAAAGTCATTGCTTTTGCTTTTCCATACGGTCGAAGTAACCAGTCACTTATTGATCAAGCACTTGCAACAGGCCACTCACTTATGTACACCATTCAGCCAGGAACGATAAAGCGGGGATCGAATACGAACCAGCTTCCTCGATTGAACGTGGATGGTAAGTACTCCGCTAAGGATCTAATTCTTGAAATTAAACCGTATTTCAAATAATGATCATTAATAGGAAGAAATAAAAAAAGACGGGCAACTGTTGTCAGTTTGCTCGTCTTTTTTCTAGTTGTTGCAAGTTTCTTAGACGTCATCCGAAGACATAGGTGAAGGCTCCTGTTGAAGCCGTGCATGGACTAGGCCAATAGCAGTACCGATGACATAAATATGAACGCTGCCGATTAGAAACCCGATGCCGACCATTAGTCCGACATTTTTATCACTGAAATGGCTTAAGTTAACTAAACAAAGTAATACGCCGATACCAAGAACGCCCCAAGCAATTGCGGTCATTGCTTTGACAAGTCCTTTAACATCTGATTTTGAAGGTTGAACACGGCTAATTGTTGCTGTTTTAGTAGTCATTGTGAACACTCCTAACTCATGTAAGTGTTTTCTTTCAATAACTATAACACAAAGTTCACCGTTTGTTCAAAGAAAATTCACTTGATCAACATAATTCAGACAAAATTGTGCGAAGGACTAACTGCATCAGTCCGTCCACCACCGCTTCAAATCCGTCCACCAAGATCTGCGTCCCGCAGCATTTGCGCCGCCATTTGTTCCTTGGCCGCTTTCCCCGGTTGCTGCTGGTGCGCCGCATACCTCTGTTGGTTCTGTACCGCTGAGAAAAGTCTCCAGTCGCTTGTTCGGGCAGTTGTCAGCCGCAAGCTTCCCGCTAGTCGGGTCAATATAAACATTGACGACACCATCAGGAATGGGAAATATTTTTGGCGGTACGGCAGCCAGCGCTTTCTCCGTATAGCCAGCAAAGATAGGCGCGGCTCTGTAAGCTTCTGCTACGGTCAGCATTCGGTCCTTATCGTAGCCTACCCAGACAGCGGTCGTAAGCTCCGGTGTATATCCAACCAACCAAGCATCCGTCCCTGTTGTGCCTGTTTTGCCGGCGACGGGCCGCTTAATCGTTGAGGAGACTCGGAAGCCTGTCCCGCCAGCATCGAAAACACTCTCCATTAAGCTGGTCATCACATAAGCTTCAGCAGCTGTGATCGCTTGCTTTGATTGTGGTTCTGCTTCATATAAGAGATTGCCCTTTCTATCCTCAATCCGAATGATAGCAACCGGTTCAACATGTATGCCTCTATTAGCAAATGTACCAAAGGCAGAAGCCATTTCGAATGGGCTAACAGGAAATGTTCCAAGCGCTAATGACGGTACGGGTTTCATCGGGCTATCAATGCCAAGATTTCTGGCCGTATCGATCACCTTATTTGCACCTACTGTCATAATGGTATTGACTGCATAAATGTTATCGGAGCTTGCAATAGCTTGCCGCATATCAATAAAGTCATTGACGTATTTATCACCGTAATTACGCGGTTGATAGGTTTTGCGACCCTCGTCATAAGTGAACAGAGTCGGCTCACTCTTGAAGCGTGACACCGGTGACATGAAGCCGCTCCGCAGTGCGGTCAAATAAAGTATCGGCTTAAAGGAAGAACCGGGCTGACGTGTATCGGCGAATACGCGATTGTATTGGTTGCTCTTGTAATTCCGTCCGCCTACCATTGCTTTAATATAGCCATTGCGCGGGTCGATTGAGATAAGAGCTGCTTGCTGCCCAGAGCTCTCAGGAATGCCTTTCTTAATTGCCTCCTCGGCGGCAGACTGTGCTTCAGGATCAAGCGTTGTATAAATCGTAATACCGCCTTCATTAAGTAAATGCTCGTTTATTCCAAGCTTGTCGACGGCAATGTAACGGATATAATCACGGAAATAAGGGGCAAAGCCCTCTTGCTCGCCGGAGCCTAGTGTCTGGAAGTTTAGCACTTCCTTATAAGCGGCATCCTCCTGCTCTTTTGTTATAGAGCCGCCCTCCAGCATAGCCTGCAAAATAGTAAGCTGCCGATCCTTGGCGTTTTTCATATTCAAGTATGGAGAATAGTATTTTGGACCCTTAGGAATACCAGCCAGCATGGCGCTCTCTGATAATGTCAGCTCGGAGGCATGCTTATTGAAATACATCATAGCTGCAGCTTCGATCCCATAGGAACCATGGCCATAATAGATTTGGTTCAAGTACATGCTAAGAATTTCATCTTTGGAATAGTTCATTTCAAGCTGTACCGTATACATCGCTTCCTTTAGTTTGCGCTGCCAAGTCCGCTCATGCGATAAATATAAATTGCGCGCAAGCTGCTGAGTGAGTGTGCTGGCGCCTTGCTTTGCGGACATGCTCTGAACATTAACTTTGACAGCGCGCGCTATTCCCTTCATGTCAAAGCCGCTGTGTTCATAGAAACGGCGGTCCTCGATTGCCAGAGTAGCGTCAATAACATAGTGAGATACATCATCGAGCTGTACGGAACGACGGTTCTCACCAGCGTGGAATGTGTCCATAACATTGCCGTGCAGATCGAGCATTTGTGACGTTTGACTGACAGAGGATACAGGCAGTGTCTGTGAGCGCAAATAAATCAATAGACCAGTGATCGCAATTGCGGATACAATCAGCGCGGCGGTCGAGTAACGCAGCCATTTTTTCAATTTAATAATATGGGGAAGGAACCTCTCGGATATTATAGGAAATGTATATCTGCGGCTAGTCTTGCCCTGCCGATTGGAAGGCTTTTTCATGGAGCGGACTCCCTTCATCGTGAAACTTTACTCTTCCTTAGTATGGAAAAACGAGGAAGTTGCTATTCACGCGATAGGGAAGATTATCATATTTATTATCCAAGCAGTGAATTCATCAAAAAACAGGCCGTCGTTACAATAGAGCGGCGGCAGCCTGTTTTATCTTGTACAATCCTTAACTATTTTGGACTTGGGAATACTCTTTGAATCATCTCACTAAATTGTTCGACAAAGCCTGCAACCGGTCTGCCTTGCTTTACATCCTCAACGTAGGTGTTAACGCGGTCCACAAACTCTGGATTTGTTGATACATAAACGTTTTTGACAGTAGGATCGACTGCTCTTACTTGTTGGGCAATCTGGTCTTCAATGGTTTTTGACATCTTATTGTTGCTGTCGAGAAAGGCAGCAACATAAGCGTTTTTATTGGTGACAAGCACGTTAGCTTGTCGAACACCCTGTACATTCGTGATCTTTTCCGCAGCTTTATCGGCAATATCAATACGGTTATCGACATTGCTTTTACCGTGTAGCGTTTGGTGTCCAACATAATCCTTATTCTGATTGGTATTTTGCATTTGCGGACCATTATTGTTGTACGGGTAAGCTTGCTGCTTTACCTGATTTGGAGTGTTCGTACAACCTGCTGCAAACAATAGCAAACTTGAAGCTGCGACCATTGTGATTTTGATGCTGTTTATTTTTCTTATCATAAAAGCCACCCCTTTCTTCCTCATTAGTGTGGCTTTCTTTCCAATTTCGATACATGAAAGGTTCTAGCCAATTCTATGTTAAA
The DNA here is from genome assembly GCF_056269185.1 of Paenibacillus sp. J31R122. Lineage (NCBI taxonomy): Bacteria > Bacillati > Bacillota > Bacilli > Caryophanales > Paenibacillaceae > Paenibacillus > Paenibacillus sp. J31R122. Next base: position 19,441 of record NZ_JBWDNM010000024.1, on the reverse strand, counting down.
ATGCCAGTAACCCCATTTTTTTATTGCGGGAAGCAAGCGAATCCGTACTTGTAGTAGCGATTTAATTTGACTATAATACAGGTTGAACTATTGAAGGAAAGAAGGGATTCTCACATGGAATTATGGTATACAGAAAAACAAACAGACAGCTTCGGCATTACGGCGAAGATTACAAAAACTTATGTTAACGAACAAACGGATTTTCAACAGCTCGATATGATCGAAACTGAAGAGTTTGGAACGATGCTTGTTCTGGACGGTATGGTTATGACAACAGTGAAGGACGAGTTCGTTTATCACGAGATGGTTGCCCATCCTGTCCTGTTCACACATCCTAATCCAGAGCAGGTTCTTGTTGTAGGCGGTGGAGATGGCGGCGTTATTCGTGAAGTCATGAAGCATCCGCAGGTAAAGAAGGCTGTTCTAGTCGACATTGACGGTAAGGTTATTGAATATTCGAAAAAATATTTGCCTTCAATAGCGGGCGAGCTTGATAATCCGCGTGTAGAGGTTCTTGTAAATGACGGTTTCATGCACATTCATGATCACAAAAATACGTACGATGTTATTATGGTTGATTCCACTGAGCCAGTTGGTCCTGCTGCCAACCTGTTCACGCGCGGCTTCTACCAAGGTATCTACGAAGCTTTGAAGGAAGACGGTATCTTCGTTGCACAAACGGACAATCCGTGGTTCAAGGCTGACCTTATTCAAAGCGTTAACAAAGACGTGAAGGAAGTATTCCCTATCGTTCGTGTATATACAGCTAACATCCCGACTTACCCAAGCGGTATGTGGACATTCACAATGGGCAGCAAGAAGTATGACCCAACTGCGATTGATGAGTCCGCTATTCCAGAGATCGATACCAAATATTATACAGCGCGCCTTCACAAAGCAGCTTTCGTACTGCCTAAATTTGTTGAAGATCTCATTAAGTAAGAGCAGCTGCGCATAAGAAAGAGAGGACAAGCTTAATGAAACTCGACCAAAAATATTCCGGTAATGTCTTTATCCTGAGCTCGGACAATTACGAGAACTCCAAAGCTGTTATCTACGGCATGCCGATGGACTTTACCGTTAGCTTCCGTCCAGGCTCGCGCTTCGGTCCTCCTCGTATACGCGAGGTATCAATCGGGCTTGAAGAGTATAGCCCTTACCTCGATCGCAGTCTGGAGGACATCGAATATTTTGATGCCGGCGACCTGCTGCTTCCATTTGGAAACGCGGCACGCAGTCTCGAAATCATCGGTGAATTCGTGCGCGGTGTGTTAGACGACGGCAAAGTTCCGGTTGGACTCGGCGGCGAGCATCTCGTTTCGTGGCCAATCTTCCAAGAAGTTTATAAAAAATATCCGGATCTTGCGATTATTCACTTCGATGCTCATGCCGATCTTCGTGAGTCATATGAAGGCGAACCATTGTCTCACTCGACGCCGCTGCGTAAAGCGGCAGGCTTAATGGGTCCTCAGAACATTTATCAATTCGGTATTCGTTCAGGATCTCGTGAGGAATGGCAATATGCGAAAGAGAACATAAACTTCCATCCTTTTGAAGTGCTTGAGCCTTTGAAAAAGGTGCTTCCTGAGCTAGAAGGTCGTCCAGTTTACTTGACGATCGATATTGATGTGCTCGATCCTTCCGCGGCACCTGGCACAGGTACAGCAGAAGCGGGCGGCATTACTTCGAAGGAGCTTATTGATGCGGTTCACGCCATTGCGCGTTCCGGTGTTAACGTAGTAGGCTTCGATTTAGTTGAGGTAGCGCCAGCATACGACCCGACAGAGCAAACACAAATCGTTGCAGCGAAGGTTATTCGCGAGATGCTGCTAGGCTTCTTGAAGTAAATTTTTCAGATCGAAATATACGAAGAGTTTGACCTAGCGAAGATGCTGGGGTCAGGCTCTTTTTTTATATTTCGGTTATACAGCTAGGGTTACAAATACAGGGTTGTCCCAAAAGGTCTAATATGACCATAGGGACAGCCCTATTTGGGTATAATAGAGTGAAATGCTTTTTGAATGATTTGCAACAAGGAGGATCAATGAATGCGGATCTACTCATTTCCACCAGTAATTGATGAGAGAGCACGTGTACTTATTTTGGGAACCGCACCGAGCGTGAAGTCATTAGAGCATAAACAGTTTTACGGGCATCCGCAAAATTTTATGTGGCCTATTATATATCGTTTGTTCGCGGAGTCAGATCCTGATCCTATTTACGAGAATCGGCTTGCTTTCTTGAAGGAGCAACGACTGGCGTTGTGGGATGTCATCGAATCCTGCGAGCGAGAAGGCAGTCTGGATGTGAAAATAAAGGCGGAGATTCCTCAGAAGCTGCCGGAGTTAATCGCGAAATATCCGCAGCTGCGATGCTTTGCTTTTAACGGCAGCAAAGCCTATGACACCTTTCAGAAGTTTTACAAAGGGCATGAAAGCTTTCGTGATGTGACATTATTCAAGCTCCCTTCCTCCAGCCCAATACCGACTCCTCGCATGCGAACGCTGGAGGATCGGGTAGAGGCTTGGCGTGTGATTGTGCCTTATGCTTCAATTTAACTATCTATCATCGTTGAAATTCAGATGCTACCTGTATATAGTAGTTACATAAGATTACGATTAGACTGATAACAGGAGTAAGGTTATGGAAGAAAGCAGGAAGGTTCAAATCATACTGGAAAGCGTGCAGGATGGGAGCTCGCTTACTCATTCCTATTCGGGCGAATGGTTTCGCAAGGAGCGTTCGATCTTTATACGATACACGGAGCAGGCTGTAGAAGGTGATACGAAGGCCGGTGAGGTGCGCACAATCATTCGTTACCGGCCAGAGGAGTTATCTATTGTACGGCGGGGAGCGATTGAGTCGGAGCAGCTGTTCGCGCCAGGACAGCAGCGAGAAGGCCATTACCGCTCGTCAGCGACATCATTTCCGCTCGTGACAGATACGTCAACGCTTTCGTTGCAAGCTTCTAATGAAGCTGCAGCAGCTACAGAAGCTACAGCGGTTCAATTGCCGTCCAAGCTGCCCTTCACTCTGGAGTGGCAGTATGAAATGCTAGTAAGTGATCAATTATCGGGCCGATTTCATATACGGCTCCATATACAGGAGGAAATAAATTAATGAACGCCAATGTACTCGATACCATGTATGAGAAGGTTAGATCAGCCATTGCCGATGCAGTTGTTTCGGCCGGTCTTGCTGCGCAAGAAGAGCTCCCAGCTATTGTGCTGGAGGTGCCGAAGGATAAGTCACACGGCGACCTCGCAACCAATGCGGCAATGCAGCTTACGAAGATCGCTAAGCGTAACCCGCGTCAAATCGCGGAAGCCATTATCGCTAACTTGGATAATAAGAAAGCATCCATTCAATCTGCTGAAATTGCAGGACCTGGATTTATTAACTTTAAGCTGGACAAAAGCTACCTCTATCCTGTTGTAGGCGAGGCTATTCAAGCGGGAGAAAACTACGGTAGAACCACTGCTGGCAATGGAAAGAGCGTACAGGTAGAGTATGTAAGCGCAAATCCTACAGGCAGTCTTCATCTTGGTCACGCGCGCGGTGCTGCGGTAGGTGATGCTCTGTGTAATGTGCTGGATTATGCAGGCTACCAGGTGACGCGGGAATATTACATTAATGATGCCGGTAAGCAGGTAGAAAATCTTGCGGTATCCATTGAGGCGCGGTATCGTCAAGCGCTCGGACAAGAAGCGGAAATGCCAGCGGATGGTTATTACGGCGAGGATATAATTGGTTTCGCGAAGCTGCTTGTTGAGCAAGAGGGAGATAAGCTGCTTGAACTGCCCGATCAGGAGCGATTCACGTTTTTCCGTCAATACGGCTTGGAGCGGGAGCTAGACAAAATCAAGCGTGATTTAGGGCGATTCCGTGCCCCTTTTGACGTTTGGTACAGTGAAACCTCACTCTATGAGAGCGGCTTAGTAGAACAGGGCCTTGATGCGCTCAAAGCTACAGGTCATGTCTACGAGGAGGAAGGGGCAACCTGGCTGTCCACGATGACTTTCGGTGATGACAAAAACCGCGTACTGGTGAAAAATGACGGATCATATACTTATTTGACGCCGGACATCGCTTATCATCGGGATAAGTACAGCCGCGGATTTGATCAAATGATCAATATTTGGGGAGCGGATCACCACGGCTATATTCCGCGTGTGAAGGCGGCAATGGCTGCGCTTGGCAACGATCCTGCAAAGCTCACGGTTCTAATTGCCCAGATGGTCAGCTTGTTCCAAAACGGCGAGAAAATGAAAATGTCGAAACGTACAGGTAAAGCAGTAACTATGCAGGATTTGATGGATGAAGTAGGAGTCGATGCGATTCGTTATTTCTTCACGATGCGCAGCATGGATTCTCATCTTGACTTTGATATGGATTTGGCTATCTCAACATCTAATGAAAACCCGGTATTTTATGTGCAGTACGCGCATGCTCGTATTTGCAGCATATTCAGACAGGCAGAAGAGCAAGGAGTCGTGCTGGATTCATTGGATAAGATTGATTTCAGCAAGCTCAGCGCGGAAGCCGAGTTTGATATTTTGCGTAAAGTAGGAGAGCTGCCGCAAGAAATTTCCGAAGCTGCTGCTCAATATGCGCCGCATCGACTTATTCGCTATCTATATGAGCTGGCTTCGCAGTTCCACAGCTACTACAGAGCGGAACGCGTCATTACAGAAGATGCTGAACAGACACAGGCTCGCCTTGCGTTGCTTACTGCTGTTCGTATATCCCTTGCCAATGTATTGCGTCTGGTGGGAGTATCCGCTCCTGAGCGCATGTAAGCTTCTTATACAATGAAAACAAGCCGAGGGTTTAAAGTTTACCCACGGCTTGCAGCATACGCATCACGTCAAGCTCACCGATTATTCGGCGGGCTTTGTTGCCTCTAAGCGGCTGAACCGATCGCTTAATAATTGATTTTATTTCAGCAGGAGAAAGGCCAGGCTTCTCAGCAAGCATAAGTGCAATCGCTCCGCTAACATGCGAGGTTGCCATTGAGGTACCACTCATCTCATGATATTTGCCTTTAAGCCACGCGGATGTGATTTTGTCACCGGGCGCGTATACATCAATAAATGTGCCGCGATTGCTAAAAGGCGCCACGCGCCGAAGCCTCGTTGTGGCACCAACTGATATCGTTTGCGGATAACGCGCAGGATAATCAACCGAACGTCGTTTTCCGTCGTTTCCTGAGGACGCTACGATAATGATGCCGGCATTATGCGCATTTACCACGGCGCCTAGCAGCGCTTTGCTTTTAGTACGCATACCGAAGCTCATATTAATGACATTTATTTGGTTCCGTATACACCATTCGATGCCAAGAATAATGTCAGAGACATAAGCGCTTCCGTTCTGATCGAATGCTTTGATCGGTGAGATGATTGCGCGAGGAGCGACACCAATCATTCCTTGAAGCTGGTTAGCGGCAGCAATTGTGCCAGCAATATGTGTTCCATGTCCATTGTCGTCATACGGATAAATACTGCGATTGAGCAAATTAATTCCGCGGGACAGTGAGTAGCGCAAATCGGGATGACTAAAATCGACACCGGTGTCAATAACGCCGACTTTTATGCGATGGCCAGTTGTAGTGCTCCAAGCTAGTGGTGCCTTAATCTGATTGACACCCCAAGGAATTCCTTTTTCTACTGTTATTGATTTCTGCGTAGAGGCATTCACACTAATTTGGCAATCCTTCTCAAACGATATGCTATCAGAGAATTGCTCGAGTGTTTCCTTGTTCGGCAGCCAGCAAGAAATGCCTTGAATAATCGGTATCTTCCTAATGTTCTTTAAAGGTGATGACGAAGGGACTTCTGACAGTTGCTTTAGGAAGCGTCGGTAGTCGCTCACATGCTGAAAGCGAATAATACGCTTTATTCTCGCTGTGTCCGTACCAGCCATCGTATCCTGCAATAAGCGGATAAAAGCGGTGGTGTCCAATTTTGGCTTCCCCTCCCGACGGACGATGCTGAACTATTGTATGATTGTGTGACTTCGACTGCATGAGCAACTTGCCTTTTTTCATATAATTAGGCATAAATCCGTGTCAAAAATGAATACTGGACATAGTATGAACAAAGAGTTCTCAGGGGCTCTTACGTCCAATATTCGAAACATTGTTTGGCGGCCGGTTGGATACAGTCAAGGCGGAGGGATATTCCTTTCGCTTTTTGCATTTTAGTCCAAGCATTGAGGTGGGTTCGAGGTCCGCTTGCTTTTTTGCAAGAAATAGGTTTTACTATACTTTGACTAACGTAAACGGCTATATAAATAGATTGGTAAGAGAGGATGTGTCCATATGAGCAGCAGCAATTTTGCTTTGAAGCTGGATCCTGAACGTATTAAGGAAATGCCTATGGTCGATTTGGCCTTTGAGGTGCTGAAAGCGGCTAATACGCCTTATTATTATCGCGATCTAATGATGGAGATCGCTAAGATACGCGGTCTTTCCGCAGACGGAATCAATCAATTTATCGCCCAGGTGTATACGGAGATCAACATTGATGGCCGATTTGCATGCATGGGCAGTAACATGTGGGGACTTAAGCGCTGGTATCCAGTAGAGCGTTCCGAGGATCCTGTTGGAAATGCGAAGCGCACTCGCATCATTAATGATGATGATGATTTAGATGATGATGATGGTCTGGACGAGGAAGAGGATACTTACGCAGCAGAAGAAGACTACGATGTATTCGACGAAGATCGTGAAGAGTTTGAAGAAGCGGAAGCTGAAGAGGAAGTTGATGAAGAAGTCGGTATTGATGATGATGAAATTGACGAGGAAGAAGTCGATGGTGATCTGTCGTCAGTGGACGATGATGATTCGGATAACGACGATGATTTTGATGACGAAGATGACGATGATGATGACAAGTAATTGTTAGAATAGGGATGAATAGCCATTCATTCCACTCTATCCATATGTTGGTCTAATCTGTAATCTTGAAGAGAGCCGTGAGCTCACAAGGCTGCATAAGCACTTTGATCTTGCGTACTAACAATGTCATGCCCAGTTTAGCTTGACAGGTCCTATATGGGCAGAGTAAACTATCTCATGGGCTTAAGAATCGGTTAACAAATAACGCATACAAGCGTAAACGGCTAGCGCCGTACTTTGGCAGCAAAGACTCGTTACGCGCTTAAATATAAGAAGAGTATAAGTTTCAAACTTATACTTTCTTATATTTTTATATATGCCAAACGTAAAAAGTGCCCCGTAGCTACGGGTGTCACTTTTTTTGTTTGTGAGGGATAGATCTGTAGGATATATTCCCACAAACTGGATGGGTGTGCAGAGCATATCTGCATCCATGTTTATCGAGTAAATGGGCAAACCTAAATATTAACTATAAGGGCTTGGAGGGTATCATCACAGTGACCAAATATATATTTGTAACCGGCGGCGTAGTGTCGTCCTTGGGCAAGGGGATTACAGCTGCCTCGCTCGGAAGATTGCTTAAGAACAGGGGTCTCAAAGTAACGATTCAAAAATTTGATCCATACATTAACGTGGACCCGGGAACGATGAGTCCATACCAGCACGGCGAAGTGTTTGTTACAGATGACGGAGCGGAAACGGATTTGGATCTTGGTCACTATGAGCGATTCATCGACATTAACCTTTCGAAGAATAACAATGTGACGTCAGGCAAGATTTATTCTAACGTCATTACGAAAGAACGTCGGGGTGATTATCTTGGAGGTACAGTCCAAGTCATTCCGCATATTACAAACGAAATTAAAGAGCGTGTATACCGCGCTGGCAAAGAGGCGGGTTCCGATGTAGTTATTACAGAAATCGGAGGCACTGTCGGCGATATCGAGAGTTTGCCGTTTCTAGAAGCGATTCGCCAAATTAAAAGCGATATCGGTCGTGATAATGTTATGTACATTCACGTTACGCTTATTCCTTATATTAAAGCTGCCGGTGAAGTGAAGACAAAGCCGACACAGCACAGTGTTAAGGAATTACGCAGCATTGGTATTCAACCGAATGTAATCGTTTGTCGTACAGAGCATCCTCTTGCTGATGATTTGAAACGGAAGATTGGTTTATTTTGTGATATCGATGCAAATGCGGTTGTGGAATGCCGTGATGCTTCAACGTTATATGAAGTACCATTAATGCTTCGTGAAGAAGGGCTTGACGAAATCGTAGTTAATCATTTGAAGCTTACTACAGAACAGCCTGATATGCGTGAATGGGAAGCGTTGGTTCAACGAGTTAAGTCGCTTCATAAAACGACTGAAATCGCGATTGTTGGTAAATATGTTGCGCTGCATGATGCATACCTTAGTATTGTTGAATCTCTTGAGCATGCCGGCATAGCTGCTGATTCGGTAGTTAAAATACGCTGGGTTCATGCAGAGGAACTAACGGATGACAACATTGCGGATCAACTTCAGGGCGTTCACGGTATTCTTGTACCGGGCGGATTTGGTGATCGTGGTATTGAAGGTAAGATTACAGCAATTAAATACGCTCGAGAGCAAAATATTCCTTTCTTCGGTATTTGCCTAGGTATGCAGGTTGCTGTTATTGAATATGCGCGTAATGTAGTAGGACTGGACAACGCGAACAGCTCGGAAATTAATCCGTCAACAGCGTACCCGGTTATCGATCTTTTGCCGGATCAGAAGGATGTTGAAGATATGGGGGGCACGATGCGCCTCGGACTATATCCTTGTAAGTTGACTCCTGGTTCTTTGGCTGAGAGAGAATATAAGGATGAGCTTGTGTATGAACGCCATCGTCATCGGTATGAGTTTAATAATGAGTACCGTGAAGTAATTGAGTCTGCCGGCTTGAAAATATCAGGTACTTCACCAGATGGACGTTTAGTCGAAATGGTAGAAATGCCTAATCACCCATGGTTCCTGGCAGTGCAATTCCATCCGGAATTCACATCCAGACCAAATCGTCCGCAGCCTTTGTTCCGCGGATTTGTCGAAGCTTCGCTTAGCTATTCTGCAAAGTAATCAATAACTTGTGCCTATGGCATATTCTTTAACAAATTCCGATAACTTTTTCCAATTGCCAGCAGGATAATATATTTAGTTTATCGAATATATTAACTATTATGGAAGGGCTGGCCAATTTTGTTGGCGTGGCTCAGTCGCAGGGGGTAAATGGAGTTGGAGAAGAAGAAAGTATTGATTGTCGATGATCAGAACGGTATTCGTGTATTGCTGATGGAAGTTTTCAGTAGCGAAGGCTACGACACGTTTCAAGCGTCTAATGGCAAGCTTGCTTTGGAAATCGTTAAGCACGATGCTCCTGACCTCCTATTGCTGGACATGAAAATTCCGGGTATGGACGGCTTGGAAATTTTGAAGCATGTGAAAGCGATCGACCGAAACATTAAAGTCATCATGATGACGGCATATGGTGAATTAGATATGATTAAGGAAGCTACCGACCTCGGTGCGCTAATGCATTTCACAAAGCCATTTGATATCGATGAGATGAGAATTGCTGTGAATATGCAGCTGCAAGGCGGTAATTCTGCTAGCAGATTTGCTATTGGCTCCTAAGTTTTGCGTACAAATGGCATCGTCACTTGCTTATAGAGACGGTGCTGTTTTTATTTGAGAAGCTAAGGGCCAGCAATCTAATTGCTGTAGAGTTGTCTTATATGCTAATCTTCAATCCTAGCAGTACAACAGTATAACAGTAAAACAAGCTTTACTTTTTCAACGTACGATATGTTATAATAGCTCAGAATGATATTTGGGCTTGGTGATCCAAAGATAATATATAGGAGGAACGACTGCTATGTCGTTGGTTTCTATGATTGATGGTGAGCTGGGCACAACTGGTGGAATTTTGAGGATGACCTTGACGTTGATGAAGCTGATGCTGTAAAGGCTAAACCAGACGAAGCTGTTCGTATGTTGATCTAAGCCAGCGCAGGCGAAATTAACGTTAACAATGTGAACCAAGCAGCTTGTACGACGGCAATTCACGAAGCTCTTGCTGCTAATGGCGAGATTTTTGACCCGCGCAAATATTCGACACCTGCTTGCAATGCGAGGAAGGGTGTTATACAAGAAAAAATCCGCTTGTTCGGAAGCAACAACCAAGCGTAACAACAGGAGCAAGGGATAACAAACCGCCTTATAGCATAGTGTGTAAACGGCGTATGCCGATTATACTTGATATGGCGGTTTTTCCTTTATTCTCTTCCAATCCACGGGAGGATCACTAATTAGATGGAAAAATTGATGATACGCGGCGGACGGCCGCTGAATGGAACCGTTCAAATTAGCGGTGCAAAGAACAGTGCGGTTGCTCTTGTACCGGCAGCAATATTGGCAGAGTCAGAAGTAATTTTAGATAATTTACCTATGATTAGCGATGTAGCTATTTACAGTGAGATTTTGCAAGAGCTTGGAGCTGTCGTGAAGCGAGATGGCGATATGATGCGCATTGATCCTTCTGGGCTCTGCTCAAAGCCGATGCCTAATGGAAAAGTAAAGCTGCTGCGCGCATCATATTATTTGATGGGTGCTATGCTTGGAAGATTCGGAGAAGCGACCATTGGGCTGCCAGGAGGCTGCAACTTCGAGCCAAGACCAATTGATCAGCATATTAAAGGGTTTGAAGCATTGGGTGCTACTGTTACTAATGAACATGGCTCGATGAAAATTTCCGCTAAACAACTGCGCGGTGCGAAGATTTATCTCGACGTCTCCAGCGTGGGAGCAACGATAAACATTATGCTTGCCGCCTCACGGGCTCAAGGGTTAACCATTATTGAAAACGCGGCAAAAGAGCCTGAAATTATAGATGTAGCTACTCTCCTAAATGCCATGGGCGCAAAAATTAAAGGCGCCGGAACTGAAACGATTCGAATTGAAGGAGTCGATCGGTTACACGGTTGCCGTCATTCCATTATTCCCGATCGAATTCAAGCAGGTACTTATATGATTGCAGCCGCGGCGACACGCGGTAATGTTCTTATTGATAACGTGATTCCGAAACATCTTGAAGCAATGACTGCTAAGCTTATTGAAATGGGTATAGAGGTCATTGAGATGGATGAATCGATTCGGATTATCGGTGGTCCCGATTATTCATCTATTGATGTGAAAGCATTGGTCTATCCTGGATTGCCTACGGATTTACAATCTCCAATGACAAGCTTACTTACCCAAGCGAATGGTGTTAGTATTCTGACTGATTATGTGTATGGTACTCGATTTAAGCATGTGCCAGAGCTAGCTCGGATGGGTGCTAATATTCGTGTTGAAGGGCGTTCTGCAATCATTGAAGGTGGCAAACTGAATGCCGCTAAGGTGAAAGCTGCAGATTTACGTGCAGGAGCAGCGCTTGTGGTAGCAGCGTTAACGGTAGAGGAAGGCGTTACTGAAATATCGAATGTTGAGTATATTGACAGAGGTTATGATAACTTAGTTGAGAATTTATGCATGTTAGGCGCAGAAGTTTGGCGAGAAACAGATTCTAGTCAATAAGACAAACGAGGATGACGCCACCTAGGAATAGATGGCGTTTAATTCGGCAATGATGGATAATCAATTGTTTGGTTTTTACTATGACAAACAATCTATTAATGAAAACTGAATAAAGTGGTGAGAATATGACAGACCTTCAGATCGCGGATCTAGAAGAGTTGAAGTTGACCGATTTATACAAGTTAGCGAAGCAGTTCCAAATCGCTTACTACGGTACACTGAAGAAGAAAGAATTAATATTCGCAATACTTCGCGCGCAAGCGGAGAAGAGCGGTCTTATGTTTATGGAAGGCGTGCTTGATATTTTACCCGAAGGTTTTGGATTTTTGCGGCCTATTAACTATTTGCCAAGCAAAGAAGACATTTACATTTCGGCTTCTCAAATTCGCAGATTCGATTTGCGCAGCGGAGACCTAGTATCAGGTAAATGCCGTCCTCCTAAAGAAAATGAACGTTATTTTGGATTGCTGCAAGTTAATGCTGTCAATGGTGAAAACCCGGATACGGCCTCAGAAAGACTCCATTTTCCTGCCCTTACTCCTCTCTATCCAGATAAGAAACTAGTGCTTGAAACGACGAAGTCGAAGCTTTCGACTCGTATGATGGATTTGCTCGCGCCTGTAGGCCTTGGTCAACGGGGGTTGATCGTCGCGCCGCCAAAAACGGGTAAAACTCTTCTGCTCAAAGAAATTGCACATAGTATAGCTGAGAATCGTCCTGATATTAAGCTATTTGTATTGCTTATTGATGAACGGCCGGAGGAAGTAACGGATATGCAGCGCTCGGTTAAGGGTGAGGTTATTTCGTCTACCTTTGATGAGCTACCTGAAAATCATATTAAAGTAACCGAACTCGTGTTAGAGAGGGCGCTTCGTCTTGTCGAGCATAAGAAGGACGTCGTTATCTTGATGGATAGCATAACTCGTCTCGCTCGGGCCTATAACTTGGTTATCCCGCCCTCAGGAAGAACACTTAGCGGCGGTATCGATCCCGCGGCATTCCATCGTCCGAAGCGGTTTTTTGGCTCCGCTCGCAATATCGAAGAAGGCGGCAGCTTAACAATATTGGCAACCGCATTAATTGAGACCGGATCTCGTATGGATGATATTATTTATGAAGAATTTAAAGGTACAGGAAATATGGAGCTTCACCTGGATCGGAAGCTTTCGGAACGACGCATTTTCCCTGCGCTCGACTTGCGCAGATCAGGGACGCGTCGCGAAGAGATGCTGCTGACTAAGGAAGAGCTGGATAAAGTATGGGCTATTCGTAGAGGAATGACCGATTCGCCAGATTATGTCGATAATTTCTTGAAAAAGATGGCTGATAGCGACAATAATGAACAGTTCCTTATGTCACTGGATACTTCAGTTCCAATTAAGCCGGAGCGGTCCGGCATCAAATCAAACAATACAAACAGTCCGACGACTAACCGGCGTCCAACGCCAAGAACGACGCACGGATCGTAAGACCGCAGGAAGGAGAACAACATGAATCTCGTATATGCGGATGAACAAGGAAATGTATTTGATCACCCCGATTTTGTTGCTTTAGCACGAAGCGGTGATATGATCGTTGAAATTATGGAGGATGAATTGATTCCTCTGCCGCACGGAGCTACCCTCGTCAGCTTGCCGTTCACAAGACCAATTGGACTGAATCCAGATACTGGCGAGATGCAAGTATTGCCAGGAGGAGCACAGGCGGTGGGTGCATTAATGCCTCAGGGGTATACTCGCCTTTGTCTGCCTGGTTATGTCAAAGCGGATAAGAATGAGAAGCTGCCGTTGTTCGGCTATACCGCTGTCGTATGGAAAGACGGTAATTTTTATGTAACTGCAGAACAAACGGATGATCCAGAGAGATGGGATCCACTTAACTGTGATCGCGGAGAGTTGGGGATTCAGGTTGAACGGATACTCGCGAAGTACCCGGACAATCGTTTGTACAAGCATTTATCGAACTGTGCGTTAGGTTATGAATGCTTAACTTCGTCTAATACCTTCTTGGGTCGCTGGGAGGGCGGAGTGCCGGTATCTTACTCCTGTAATGCAGGCTGTTTCGGATGTATATCCGAGCAACCGGATGACAGCGGCTTCGTCGCTCCTCAGACAAGGATGAACTTTAAGCCGACTGTTGATGAAATCGTCGAGATTATGATGGAGCATTTGCGTGAGCCAGAGTCGATTATAAGCTTTGGACAAGGCTGTGAAGGTGAACCGTCAACACAAGCGAAAATTATTGTTGAAGCGATGCGCCGTGTACGCAGTCAAACATCTCTCGGTTATATCAACATTAACACCAATGCCGGGTTAACTGACTTTATGCGGGCTATTGTCGATGCAGGTCTCAACCTCATGCGGGTTAGTACAATAAGCGCGCTTGATGATCACTACAATGCCTATTACAAACCTCGGGGATATAACCTGCAAAATGTGGAGAAGTCACTTAGGTATGCTACGGACAAAGGAGTCTATACATCGATTAATTATTTGATATTCCCGGGTGTTACGGACCGTGAGGAAGAGATCGAAGCCATGATTGGTTTTGTTAAACGTACGGGTCTGAAGCTTATCCAAATGCGGAATCTCAATATTGATCCTGAGAGTTACCTAGCTATTATCCCTAAGGCACAGGGAGAAATTTATGGAATGAAGCAAATGCTGGAAATATTCCGTGAAGAGCTTCCTGATGTTGTCATAGGTTCCTATACGCATGTTCCGCCTGCGGCGCAGTTTAAATAGATCGCCATATAGGAGATAATAATTGTTAATATTCGTATATGAGTGATTATTCATTGCAACGTTAAATCGGTTCATGCTATAATCCAAGTTGTATGATTTAACTCTGGGACCGCATGTGACTCAGGGCAAAAGGAGGAAAACGAGATGAAACAAGGAATTCATCCGACATACCACGTCATTACAGCTACTTGCGCTTGTGGCAATACTTTCGAGACAGGTTCGATTAAATCGAGTCTTCGCGTAGAGGTTTGCTCCCAATGTCACCCATTCTACACGGGTAAGCAAAAGTTCCTGGATGCCGGCGGCCGCGTCGATCGTTTCAAGAAGAAATACGGTATCTAATACTACAAATCGTTCCGCCTTTATTTGGCAGAATACAAGAACCTCCCTCAGCCATCCTATTGGATAGAAGGGAGGTTTTTTTGTTGCTTAATAAACAAGCCGTTTCTTATAAAAGTCGTAGGTGGGTTTGGCTTTCAATATCAATGATATGCTTGTTTGGACTGATTATTGGCGGTTGTGGCAATCAATCATCCATGAAGTCAAAGTCGTACCGCAATGACGGCTACATGGGCTATTCCAATAGCAATCCAAACTTGCCGAATCGAAATTCAACGCAGAATTACAATACGGATAGCCATTTTATCGAGCAGGTTCTTAAGCCAATTGATGGAATTGAGCATTCCCAAATTATATTTAACGGAACTGATTTGCATGTCAATTTGAAAGTGAAAAAAAACTTATCCGATACAGAGATGAAGCAGCTTCAATCAAAGGCTCAGTCCGTCGTGCAATACAATATGCCGCGTTATAATGTACATGTAGAAACGACAAAATAAGTGACTTTCAAATATTTTCATATCGATACACGAGTTGCGCTTTAGTTCAGAATCGGCTATACTTATTTTTGCCGTGCTAGACGGGGAGGTAGCGGTGCCCTGTAACTCGCAATCCGCTGTAGCGAGGTTGAATTCCTGTTTTAGGTTATGCTGATGTGGGGTCTTGGCACTTGCGAGCAGTGTTGACAGTTGGGTCCTCCGCAATGAACGTTTGTGAACGGGTCAGGTCCGGAAGGAAGCAGCCATAAGCAAATTAGTTCATGTGCCGGAGGAGTGCCTGACTCGAGCTGTAGTGCAAGGATGTCGCCTGGGTCGCATTTATCAAGGACAGGTGCACGGTACAATCTATATTTCGTTTTTGATAAAATGAATAACACTAAGCATCACCTGTGGTCGCTGTTCGATTTTTTAGTCGGAAATAGCGGATGCAGGTGTTTTTGTTTGCAATTTTATAGCATTATGCAAAAAGTCAGGCAAAAGAAAGTTTTGCTTGCCACACAGTTGTTGTATAATAGGTGAATCAAAAGTTATTTATTTTACATTCAATCAGCAAGCCGAAAGGAAAGGTCCGCGTGTCACATATCGCTTTATATCGAGCCTGGCGTCCGCAGACGTTTCAGGATATGGTTGGTCAACAGCATATTATCCAAACGCTGCAAAACGCAATTCGCGAACAGCGCGTGTCGCACGCTTATTTATTTAATGGGCCGCGAGGTACCGGCAAGACGAGCGCAGCGAAAATCTTAGCGAAAGCGGTTAACTGCGAACGCGGTCCGGCTACCGAGCCCTGCAATGAATGCGATGCTTGTCGAGGCATTACTGCAGGACAGATTATGGATGTTATAGAAATCGATGCCGCATCTAATCGCGGTATTGATGAGATTCGAGACATTCGTGATAAAGTCAGATACGCGCCTTCTGAAGTACGGTTCAAGGTTTATATTATAGATGAGGTACATATGCTTACGGCTGAGGCTTTTAATGCCTTGCTCAAGACATTGGAGGAGCCACCGGGGCATGTTATTTTCATCTTAGCAACAACTGAACCACATAAGCTGCCTGCGACTATTATTTCACGCTGTCAGCGCTTTGACTTTCGCCAAGTTTCTCTCGAGGAACAAACTGCGCAGTTGCTAAAGATTTGCAAAGAAGAAGGTATTTATGCCGAAGAGGATGCTATTGCATACATTGCAAGGCTCTCGGAAGGCGGAATGCGTGATGCGATCAGCTTGCTTGAGCAGGTCTCTTCATTTGCAGGTAATAGCATTACGCTTGATGCTGCTGTTGATGTTACTGGTGGTATGGCTGCAGATCATTTTTATGATCTTGCTGACGCCGTCAAGGATCGCAGCGTCGCGGCAGTTATGCCTCTAGTGGAAAGCCTCATGCAAGCGGGCAAAAGCGCAGATAAACTAATGGAAAACTTAATTTACTATTTCCGTGATCTGCTTGTATTGAAGCTAGCTCCTCTAGGCGGTGCAGTAACTGAGCGAGTTGTTGATCTCGATCGCTTTAGGACGATGGCTGAGGCATTTAGCTCACAAAGACTATTCGCGATGATCGATACTCTCAACCGCTATCAAGTAGAGCTGAAGCATGCCTCACAGCCTCAGACATTATTTGAGGTTGCACTGATGAAGCTTTGTACTCTTGGAGATGGCGAGGCTAGTAGTGGGAGCTCTTCAGATCCAGGCGGAGGAGCTTCCTCTTCAGGGTCAAGCGGTGCTTCGTCAGCGGAATTAAATCGGCTTCGTCAGCAGGTCGAGATGCTTGAGAAAAAGCTTGAACAGGCGATGCAGGCTGGGATAGCCGCTGTCGATGGTGCTGCAGCAGCCAAGCAGCCTGCAGCTAATACGCGCAGCACCAGTACAATTCGCAGCTCATTTGGTGGAAGCTCAAGTGGAATTTCGAGGTCAACAGTTAAGCTTGATGCTTATTCTGCGGCAGCAGGAAGTACTGATTCGAATCAAGCGCGTATGAAATGGAGCGAAGTGCTTCAACGCGTGAAAGATGCTAAAATAACTGTTCATGCATGGTTGGTGGATGGTGAGCCGGTTTCCGCAATAGATGATGCCATACTTGTTGCATTTAAGAACACGATGCATCGCGAAACTACTGAGAAGCAGGCCAACAGAGATATTATTGAGAAGGTCATACAAGATGTTCTCGGCAAGCCGCTTCGGCTTGTTACTGTGATGCTCAAGGATTGGCAAGCAGCTATAGAAGGTGCTGGCGCTCGCAAGAGTGAAACACTGGAGCTTGAGCCTGAATCTGTTGATGCGCCCTCCTTGCAGGAGAAGCGTCCGGTCTGGGTAGAAGAAGCTGTGAAGCTTTTTGGGGAAGACTTAGTGGTTGTGAAGGATAACGAATAAATTCTAATGATGAGGTGATTTTCAATGAATAACATGAACCAAATGATGAAGCAAGTGAAGAAAATGCAAGATCAAATGATGAAAGCACAAGAAGAGCTAGAAACAAAAGAAGTTGAAGGCACAGCTGGCGGAGGCGTAGTAACGGTTAGGGCTAACGGCCATAAGAAACTGCTTAACATCACGATTAAACCCGAAGCTGTAGATCCAGAAGATGTAGAAATGCTGCAGGATCTTGTACTTACCGCTGTTAACGATGCTCTTGCTAAAGTAGATGAGCTTGCGAACAAAGATATGGGTAAATTCACTGGCGGAATGAAGATTCCAGGATTGTTCTAAAAGGCGTTTATTCGCCTGTGTTTGAAAGGAGCTGCACCTTGTTTGTATTATCCCGAACCGATAGCTAAGCTAGTTGACGCTTTTACACGTTTGCCGGGCATTGGACCAAAAACAGCTGCTCGTCTAGCGTTTCATGTGCTTCGAATGAAGGAAGATGACGTTATCGACTTTGCGAAAGCATTAGTAAGCGTTAAGCGAAATTTGTTTTATTGCTCGGTTTGCTGCAATATTACCGATACAGATCCATGCAGAATCTGCCAAGACAAATCTCGAGATCACTCTGTTATATGCGTCGTGCAAGAATCCAAGGATCTTGTCGCTATGGAACGGATGAAGGATTTTCAAGGGCAATACCATGTGCTGCAGGGCGCGATATCTCCTATTGAAGGAATCGGACCCGATGAGATTCGTATAGCCGAATTGTTAAGAAGACTAAGCGATGAACGGGTTCAGGAGCTTATTTTAGCTACAAATCCGAATATTGAAGGCGAAGCTACAGCTATGTATCTGTCACGTCTTATTAAACCTTTCGGTATTCGAGTTACTCGGATAGCACACGGGCTACCTGTTGGCGGCGATCTCGAATATGCTGATGAAGTTACACTTTCCAAAGCACTAGAGGGACGAAGAGAATTGAATTAATTGAGTATTCAAAAGCAGACCAGAATTTTTCTGGTCTGCTTTTTTGTATTTGTAATATCGTTAAGGCTGCTCGTAAATAGTATTTGCGGTTCTATTCTTTGGCTCTAGCTTATAAATATATAAGAAAGCTTAGGACAAGCGGGAGGGCTGCATGTGGTAAAACAGAAAAAAATAGATGCATTATACGAGGATGAAAAGATTACACGTCTGAGGATGGAAATTGCTGACGCGCATCAACAGTGGGAGAACGCGAATCGTTTCTTTCAATATGCACTTGGGAAAGATCAGATTGATTTTGCGATTCATGCAATCATTACCGCTGAGAAAAGATATGAGATGCTGCTGCGTTCGGCTAAACTAATGAACATCAATTGGCCATCTTGGAGAGGAGTGTCTGAATGAAAGCGATATGGTTAGCGTTATTTATCGGTTCTTCGGTCATGCTGGCGGCGGTAATCTTGAGAAATAAATTATCATGGGGCTGGTTGCGAGGCTTTACGCTGCATCTCGTATTAGCGGCTGCTATACTGTACTTATTGAATTATTCTGGTATCGTACCTGATATGTATATTCCGCTCAATCCCTTTACTATTGGAACGGTCGTAACACTGGGAGTACCCGGCATAGCCTTAATAGTAGGTCTTCAATGGGTAGTTGTATAGAACTTCTCAAAAAAGATTGTATAAAAAAGTTGACTTGTGCAGATATTATATGCTACATTATAACTCGCCCCAAGAGTAAGTGAAAAAGCTTCAAAAAAAGAAATAAAAAAAACACTTGCATTAAACTGGGCAGCTGTGATATATTATAAAAGTCGCCGATGAGACAAGCGACGACAAACGAAAGAAAAGATTGCTCTTTGAAAACTGAACAACGAGTATTAAACTGCCCTAACGACCCTTATGGATCATTAGAAAAAGCGATAAAAAGTAATGAGCAAGTCAAACACCAATTTGGAGAGTTTGATCCTGGCTCAGGACGAACGCTGGCGGCGTGCCTAATACATGCA
>NZ_JBWDNM010000025.1:0-65871 GCF_056269185.1 Paenibacillus sp. J31R122 | reverse complement strand
GACCGTTAAGCCCTTCAGCGCCGATGGTACTTGGACCGCAGGGTCCTGGGAGAGTAGGACGTCGCCAAGCACGAATGACCTATCGCATGTATGCGATAGGTTTTTTGTTGTTTACTTTTATAATTAGATCATAATTCTATGTACATTCCCGTTTCAGTTAGTACGTATAAGGTTAATGTTTCATATAGTTAAGGGTGTATTATCTGTAATGGCTGCAGCATAATAGAAACTGATGAAAGTAATCAACAGCAAGCTGACAGGTAATATTATTAGTTTAAAATACGGGATACATGTATAAATGAGTTATAACCGCACCAAGCTAATAAAAATGAATATTCAGAGCACTTGACCTTTTGGTAAAATTGCATATAATAAAAGAAAGGTCAAAGAAAGTCAAAGTCAGTTGTCCGAATATTCGGGATATATGAGCTTTGCAGCTGAATATGACCTATTTAGATTACAGCGATACAAGTTGGTTTTATTGGTTATTTCACTGGGAGGTTGGTGGTTTGAGAAACATTTCCGATCTCATCGAACAGTATTTGAAGCTCATGCTGCAGGACAGTCCAGAAGGCGCAGTCGAAATTCAACGCAATGATTTAGCTGATAGATTTTCTTGTGTACCTTCGCAAATTAACTATGTGATCAGTACCCGTTTTACAATGGAGAAAGGATACATGGTTGAAAGCAAGCGCGGAGGCGGAGGCTATATCCGAATTCAACGGGTAGACCTACCGGCACTAAAGGCGATTCAATTCCATATCGAAGAAACGATTGGTGAATGTGTCGACCAATGTGCGGCAGAAGGACTTATATATCAGTTGGAGGAAGCGCAACTCATTTCGAAGCGAGAGGCAAATTTACTCCGGGCGGCCGTGCAATGGGATACGATTGCATTGAAGCTGCCACAACGAGACGAAATTAGAGCAAGGCTGTTAAGATCAATGCTAATCTCGTTGCTGATTAAATAAAGCTTGGGCCGTTTGTTACGGGAGGAGGGAATCAGGCTTGTTTTGCCAAGAATGCGGTAAGAAGCCGGCTACGCTTCATTTTACAAAGATCATTAACGGTGAGAAGACAGAATTTCATATTTGTGAAAGCTGCGCGCGTGAGAAGGGCGAAGGCATTCCAGGCGCTCCAAACAGCTTTTCCATTCACAGTTTATTGTCAGGACTTCTTGATTTCGAGCATATAGGCAGCTCAGGTATTAATAATATAAAGCCAAAATCGGCTTATTGCGAAGAGTGCGGACTAACTTACGCGCAGTTTACGAAGATCGGACGATTTGGATGCAGCTCTTGTTATAGAGAGTTTGCTGATAAACTCGATCCACTTCTCAAACGTGTGCATGGCAGTACCGTTCATATTGGGAAAATTCCGAAGCGTTCAGGGGGACAAATTCAATATAAGCGGGAAATCGAGCAGCTTAGAAGGGATTTGCAAACTAAAATCGAGCATGAGGAATTTGAAAGTGCAGCCCAGCTAAGAGATCAAATTCGTGGGTTGGAACGCAAAATTGCAGACCTCTAGGCCGGCATGGAAGGAGTGCAGCTCTTGACTAAGCATCGATTCTCACAGCAGGCGCTGAGTGACTGGATGAAGGACGTTGGTCCTGAATCAGAAATTGTCATTAGCAGCAGAATACGGATTGCTCGAAATTTGCGAAATCATCCCTTCCCAATGCTGGCTACAAACCAGCAATCGAAGGATGTAATGGAGCAGCTCACCGAAGTAAGCCAAACAGGAAAGCTTTTGTCGATTGGCAGCTTTGAGACATTCATATTGTCGGATCTTAGTGAGCTTGATAAAAGAGTTCTTGTAGAGAAGCATTTAATAAGTCCTAATTTGGCGAATGATTCACGATGCGGAGCATTTGTTTTAAGTGAAAACGAATCTGTGAGTATAATGATTAACGAAGAGGATCATTTACGCATTCAATGTTTGTATCCTGGTTTTCAAATACAAGAGGCTTGGATGCTGGCAAACCGAATAGACGATATTTTTGAAGAAGAAGCAGATTATGCATTTGATGAGAAGCACGGTTATTTAACAACTTGTCCTACAAATGTGGGCACTGGAATTAGAGCGTCTGTCATGATACATTTGCCGGCATTAGTGCTGACATCGCAAATTAATCGTATTTTATCTGCGGTTACTCAAGTAGGCTTGGCGGTAAGAGGTTTGTACGGCGAGGGCAGTGAAGCGCTGGGGAACTTATTTCAAGTATCAAACCAAATAACGTTAGGTCAATCGGAGAACGAAATTATTGATAATTTGTTTAGTGTAGTAAAGCAAATTATCGAGCATGAGAAAGCGGCCCGCAAGCGATTAATGGAAGAATCGCGGCCACGGATTGAAGATCGAGTGAGACGATCATATGGCATTTTATCCTATGCTTCAATTATGGATTCTAAAGAAGCAGCTCAGCGTTTATCAGATGTAAGGCTTGGATCTGATCTCGATATTTTGCCAGATGTGAAGCCACAGGTATTAAATGAGCTTTTAGTTATGACTCAGCCTGGATTTCTACAGCAAACCTTTAGTGAGAAGATGAGTCCAGAGCAGAGAGATTTCAGGAGAGCAGAACTTATCCGCAAGCAATTGCGCGGTGAAACTGATCATGGGGGTGCATGTATATGATGTTTGGACGGTTTACGGAGCGAGCACAAAAGGTGCTGGCATTGGCGCAAGAGGAAGCGGTTCGACTAGGACATAACAATATCGGCACGGAGCATATTTTGCTTGGTCTTATTCGTGAAGGAGAAGGTATTGCGGCCAAAGCTTTAATCGGTTTAGGTCTTGGTTTAGAAAAAATTCAGGATGAGGTAGAGGCATTAATCGGTCGTGGTCAAGAGCAGCCGAATAACATCGCTTATACGCCTCGCGCCAAAAAAGTTATTGAGCTTTCGATGGATGAAGCAAGAAAGCTTGGACATACGTATGTAGGCACAGAGCATATTTTACTTGGATTAATACGTGAGGGTGAGGGTGTAGCAGCACGTGTGCTGAATAACCTTGGCATTAGCCTTAATAAAGCTAGGCAGCAGGTACTGCAGCTGCTGGGCAGCAGTGAAGCGGTGTCTAGCAATCATGGATCAACTGCTAACGTTAGTACACCGACTTTAGACGGATTGGCGAGAGATTTAACGGCTTATGCGAAGGAAGGAAATTTGGATCCTGTCATTGGCCGGAGCAAGGAAATTGAGCGTGTTATTCAAGTTCTTAGCCGTCGTACCAAGAACAATCCTGTACTAATCGGTGAGCCGGGCGTTGGTAAAACAGCTATTGCTGAAGGCTTAGCCCAAAAAATTATCGCGAATGAAATTCCTGAAACACTTCGTGATAAGCGTGTTATGACCCTCGATATGGGTTCCGTTGTCGCTGGTACAAAGTACCGCGGGGAGTTTGAGGATCGTTTGAAGAAGATCATGGATGAAATTCGTCAAGCGGGCAATATTATTTTATTCATAGATGAGCTGCATACACTTATAGGAGCAGGTGGCGCTGAAGGTGCGATCGATGCTTCTAATATTTTGAAGCCTTCACTAGCGCGCGGAGAGCTTCAATGCATCGGTGCAACAACGCTGGATGAATATCGGAAATATATTGAGAAGGACGCTGCTCTCGAACGTCGCTTCCAGCCGATTACGGTGGATCAGCCTTCGCCTGAAGAAGCTATTCAAATCTTATACGGTCTTCGTGATCGCTATGAAGCCCATCACCGTGTGAAAATTACGGATGAAGCGATTGTGCAAGCTGTTAAATTGTCGGATCGTTATATTCCAGATCGTTTCTTGCCGGATAAAGCAATCGATCTTATTGATGAAGCTGGCTCGAAGGTTCGCTTGAATTCCTATACGATACCACCTAACCTGAAGCAGCTCGAGAATCGTCTAGATGACATCCGCAAGGAGAAGGACGCTGCGGTTCAAAGCCAAGAATTTGAGAAAGCGGCAGCGCTTCGAGATACAGAGCAAAAAATTCGTGAAGAGCTCGATATTACGAAAAACCAATGGAAAGAAAAACAAGGGCGCACAGATTCAGAGGTTACACCTGAGGATATCGCTCAAGTTGTAGCAAGCTGGACGGGTATCCCAGTAAGCAAGATGGCTGAAGGAGAGACGGAGCGTCTGCTTAAAATGGAAGATATCCTTCATGCCCGTCTAATAGGGCAAGATGAAGCAGTCAAATCGGTATCTCGCGCCATTCGTCGCGCACGTGCCGGACTAAAGGATCCGAAGCGTCCAATTGGATCATTTATTTTCCTTGGTCCTACTGGTGTAGGTAAAACGGAGCTTGCTAGAGCGCTTGCGGAGTCGATGTTTGGTGACGAGAATGCAGTGATCCGTATCGATATGTCGGAATATATGGAGAAGCATTCAACCTCGCGTCTAGTCGGCGCGCCTCCAGGGTATGTCGGTTACGAGGAAGGCGGCCAATTGACAGAAAAGGTTCGCCGCAAACCGTATTCCGTTGTGCTGCTAGATGAAATCGAGAAAGCACATCCTGAAGTATTCAATATTTTGCTTCAAGTGCTGGAGGATGGCCGTTTAACGGATTCCAAAGGTCGTGTAGTCGATTTCCGCAATACGTTAATTATCATGACGTCGAACGTTGGCGCTGATCAAATTAAACGAAATTCATCACTGGGCTTTACTGCTGTTCAAGATGCAGGACGCGACTTTACGCAAATGAAAGAAAAGGTTTTGGCAGAGCTTAAGAAGAGCTTCCGTCCAGAGTTCTTGAACCGGATTGACGAGAGCATCGTGTTCCACTCACTAAATGAAGAGCATATCGCTCAAATCGTGACACTTATGTCCGAAGAGCTTCGCAAACGTCTGCGTGAGCAGGAAGTGGACTTCGAGCTTACTGATGAAGCGAAGAAGTTCCTGGCCAAAGAAGGCTTCGACCCTCAATACGGTGCGCGTCCGCTTCGCCGGGCTATTCAAAAGCATATTGAGGATCGTCTATCGGAAGAGCTGCTAATGGGTAATATTCAAAAAGGCGACCGATTCATTATTGATGAGAAGGATGGCGGACTCACCGTAGTTAAGTCTATTCCAGAGGCTGCTTCTGAGGAACCGGCAACTAAATAAGAAACGAAATGAACTGAACTGTCCCGCAGACACAATAATATTTGCGGGACAGTTTTTATTGTTCTAATAAATTGACAATGAGAATCATTATCGTATAATGAGAGCAGAGCAGTTCATAGAATGGGAGGAACAATGATGATAGTCGTTACGAATACAATAAAAGTAAAAAAAGGACATGGGGAAACGGTAGCGAAACGGTTCGAAAACTCTAAAGGCATCGATTTGTCTCCTGGGTTTGTCAGAATGGAAGTGTTAATGACCGAAGGGTTGGAGGAGCATGATGAGCTCAAGGTAAGCACGACATGGGAGGATAAGGCCTCCTTCGAGGAATGGGTGAACAGCGACTCCTTCCGTCAAGCGCATGCCCACAGAGGCGGACAGCATGACGGAGCAGCAAGCAGTGGAGGCCAACAACCTGAGAGTGTTATGTTGGGTTCTCAATTGACTACACACCGTGTATTAGTAGCACGCCAAGCAAAGCTTGAAGTTTAGTTAAATTAAGGGTTACTTTAAATAAGCTCCCTTTTATCCAAGCGGATAGAAAGGAGCTTATTTTTGCAGTATGATGCTCACATCGAACATTCGATTAACAGTACAAATCGGACTCACAATATTTTTCGTATATAATGTGGGTTTATACAATGAAGATAAAATGGTAAACTTTAAGTATTAAGGTATTAGCAGCAGGTTGTAAAGGTTGTAAACGTACTTAGTGGTACAAATCGTTTAAGGGGTTTAGAATGGCTAAAATAAAATCGAAATTCGTTTGTAACGAATGTGGTACCGAATCTCCAAAGTGGCTGGGGAAATGCCCAGGCTGCCACGCTTGGAACTCAATGCTGGAAGAGACGGAAACGGTAGTCAAGACTAAGGGTGTTGGATTGTCTTCAGTTCATACGAAAGAAAAAGCTCAGTCCATCATACATATAGAGAATGGGCAAGAACCGCGCATTGAAACAATGATGTTAGAGCTCAATCGAGTGCTCGGCGGAGGTGTTGTGCCTGGCTCGCTCATACTGGTAGGCGGCGATCCCGGAATAGGAAAATCAACGCTTCTCCTGCAAACCTCGCATGCTTTAGCGGTGAAGGGCTTGAAGGTGCTCTATATTTCCGGAGAGGAATCGGTACGCCAAACAAGATTGAGAGCTGATCGCCTTGGCGCGCTGACGGAGTCGCTGTATGTACTATGTGAGACTAATATGGAGCATATTAACGAAGCGATTGAATCGGTACAGCCTGATTTTCTCGTCATAGATTCGATTCAAACGGTGTATGATCCGAATGTTCAATCTGCTCCAGGCAGTGTATCACAAGTGCGGGAATGTACAGCTCATTTTATGAGGGTCGCCAAAATCAAGGGGATTGCAACCGTACTCGTTGGCCATGTTACGAAGGAAGGCGCAATTGCTGGGCCAAGAATGCTGGAGCATATGGTGGATTGTGTTCTTTATTTCGAGGGCGAACGTCATCATACCTACCGGCTGCTGCGGGCAGTGAAAAACCGTTTTGGTTCTACGAACGAGATTGGCATTTTCGAAATGTGCGAGGATGGTTTGAGGGAGGTATCCAATCCTTCTGAATTATTTCTCTCCGAGCGGCCTCTTGGCGTATCCGGCTCGATAGTTGTAGCAAGCATGGAAGGTACGAGACCGGTGCTTGTCGAGCTACAGGCACTAGTAGCAACAACGAACTTTCCCTCTCCGAGAAGAATGTCAACCGGAATGGATCATAATCGACTTGCGCTTATTATTGCGGTATTGGAGAAGCGTAACGGGATGTTCCTTCAGACACAGGACGCGTATTTGAATGTTGCAGGAGGTTTGAAGCTGGATGAGCCGGCAGTTGATCTAGCGGCGGCAGTCAGCTTGGCATCGAGCTTTCGAGATGCACCGACAAGACCGTTTGATGTTGTTTTCGGCGAGGTAGGCTTAACAGGCGAGGTACGGGCTGTATCACGCGCGGAGCAACGAGTTAAGGAAGCAGAGAAGCTTGGATTTAAACGGGTGATTATGCCGGAGAAGAGCTTAAAGGGATGGAAAGCACCCGAAGGAATTGAAATCATCGGCGTCAGCACGGTAGCGGAAGCACTCAAGGCAGCGCTTGGATAGGGGGCATATAGATGAAGGAACCTACGCAGCTTGAAGTTATGAATCAATTATTGCAATTAGTCGCACCAGGCACCCCTTTTCGAGAGGGGCTGGAGAACGTGCTTCGGGCCAAAACAGGAGCCCTAATTGTTGTTGGCTATAGTCCAGAGGTTATGGAGGTCGTGGATGGAGGCTTCTCAATAAACTGCGACTTCTCACCGAACTATTTGTATGAGCTTGCGAAAATGGATGGTGCTATCATTCTGAGTGAGGATATAAGAAGAGTCTTATATGCGAACACGCAGCTCATTCCGAACAGCTCTATCCCATCGATTGAAACAGGTATCCGTCATCGGACTGCGGAACGAGTTGCTAAACAGACTGGCAAGCTCGTTGTATCCATTTCGCAGCGTCGTAATGTGATTACGCTTTATCAAGGGAATTTGAGATATTCTCTCAAGGAAATGGGCGTTATTCTGACAAAGGCTAACCAAGCCATTCAAACACTAGAGAAATACAAAGCAGTACTAAGTCAATCTTTCACTAATTTGTCAGCGCTTGAATTCGAGGAGCTCGTAACCTTGCAGGAAGTAGCTCATGTTGTTCAGCGTGTCGAGATGGTCATGCGGATCAAGATGGAAATCAAACGTTATGTGATTGAGCTCGGTACCGAAGGCCGTCTAATAAGCATGCAAATGGATGAGCTGGTTGGCGGTGTGGAAGAGGATGCTTGGTACTTACTGAAGGATTATGTGAAGGACAATTCGGATGAGAAGGTCAGGGAAGTGCGGGCTGGTATGAAAAAGCTTAGCTCTGATGAGCTGCTTGATGCTCCGCCAATCATCCGCTTGATGGGATATGCGTATACGAATAATATGAATGACGAATCAATATCTCCGCGCGGGTATCGATTGTTGAATAAAATCCCGAGATTGCCGCTTATTATCATGAATAACCTAATCGATCGCTTTGGAAGGCTTCCTCATATTTTGATGGCCACTATCGAGGAATTAGATGAGGTTGAGGGCATTGGCGAGGTGCGCGCTAGAGCGATTAAAGAAGGTCTCAAACGGATCCAAGAGCAGATGTTCATTGACAGGCAAATCTAAATCCCATACAATGGATTGAATGTGGTCTTGTAACATAGGTACATTTGTGACCGGTTTTGGGGCATAGTAGAGAAGAGGTGGAAAAGATGATCGCAAAATCGATACCGAGCCTTTTCACGGTGGGGAACTTATTCCTTGGAGTAATCGCCATCATTCTTGTTTTTAACGAAAAACCAGATACGGCTGCAATGATGGTATTAATTGCGATGCTGCTAGACGGTGTGGATGGACGCGTTGCTCGTGCGTTGAACGTTCAAAGTGAATTTGGAAAAGAGCTGGACTCGTTATCTGATGTTATTTCATTTGGCGTGGCGCCGGCTTTTATAATGTATGTAGTAGCCTTTCAAGAGGTTAATCCAGCGCTGGCCTGGATCGTAACGGCATTGTTTCCGATATGCGGTGCTTTGCGTCTTGCGCGGTTTAATGTTATTTCAAGTGCGCCTGGTTATTTTATTGGACTTCCAATACCAGCAGCCGGCGGTGTGTTGGCAACTTTGGCTTTGTTCGAAGCTGATATTTATGTATCGGTATTAATTACAAGCACCGTTGTGCTCTCTCTCCTGATGGTTAGTACCATTAGATATCCTAATTTCAAAAAAGTGGGTATTCCGAAGAGTGCGGTTTGGGTTGTTCCAATCATTGTTGTAGTTGCAGTGGTGCTAGGACTTGTATTAAAAAGCAGCCATTTGTCTAAAATTTTGTTCGTACCGTTGCTGTTATACGCGCTGTATGGCTTAAAAAAAAACGTTGATCGACGTTTACCCAAAAGAAACCGTAAGAGGAAAAACAGAGCAGATGTTCCTGAAGAGCCTGTACAAACCGAGAAGCCGGCATAGCTTTAATCAGAATGAGAAAAAACGTCTTCATCACATGTTGTGTGATAAAGACGTTTTTTTGTGTTTGCCGTACATGATTACGTTAAATTAAATAAGCCTAGAGTAGAGCACTTGTCATATTCATCAGCGATGACTTCATCCAGTTGAATATCAAGTAGATTACATAATGCGGTCATATAAAATAAGTTGCGTCCAAGATCGGCCTTAAGCACGTCGCGACAATGCTCGCATACGGCTCCCGAAAGGTGACTTTGTAAGGTTGTCTTTGCATTTTCAAGATCTAGCTCATCTGAGTATTGCTGCTTGCGAGCATTCAATTCGATACAACCGCAATCCGTCACAGCTTTAGTGACAGCTCGATTTACGGAAGCACCGGCCTGGCCGAATTTTGACATAACATCTAGCAAGCTACGGTGCCTAAGTAACAATTCGGATACTTGCTGCTGAAATTGATCCAATGTAGGAGCACTCATCGGTTCCACCTCTTTCACCAACCTCTTGTGAAGTAATCTCAATACCCATTATAAGCCTCTTAGGCACCGTTTACCAAATATGAATTATTAAAATTTATAAATGTTTATAAATAATAGAGCACCCCACGGTTAAGTAGGCAATTATTGGAACATAATTGTAGTGGAGGTGAACCATAATGGTTAGACGAATAATTCAATTGATTGGGATGTTGTTCGGTGGAATGGCCGGCGGTGAAGTATATGGGTGGATGAACGGAGCGGCCATATGGTCGGGCTCATCGATGGGGATGATGCAGCGGTCAGGCACTTATTACATGAATGTAGCAGTTGGCGCGGTTTTTGGTGTTGTTGCAGCAACGTTGGTGGCAGGTCAAGTGATTCGATATATGAAGAAAGGCGCTGAACAAACAGCTGCTATTCCTATGCAACAGTTGTTCTCGGGGGCTGGAGGGCTGCTCGCAGGCTTGCTGCTCGCTGTTCTGTTGTATCCCGCTGTATCTGGTTTAGAAGGCATAGGCAGGATGCTGCCCGCGATAATGATGCTTTGCTTCGGTTACTTAGGCTTTCAGGTAGGTTTGCATAAGCAAGAGGAGCTTGCAGCATTATTTGCATCAATGCTGGAGAAGCGTCGTGTTGCACCAGCAGTTGATGAACCAGGCGGCTTCGAGGAACATAAAATTCTCGATACCAGTGTTATTATTGATGGGCGAATCGCGGATATTTGTAAAACGGGATTTATTGAAGGCACGCTGGTCATTCCTGAATTTGTGCTGGAGGAGCTGCAGCATATCGCAGACTCGTCGGATTTACTGAAACGGAACAGAGGACGGCGTGGGCTTGATATTTTAAACAAGATTCAAAAAGAGCTCGATGTGAGGGTGCTTATTTACGAAGGCGACTTCGAGGAAATCGGAGAGGTCGACAGCAAGCTCGTGAAGCTGGCAAAAGCGCTTAAAGGCAAAGTTGTCACCAACGATTTCAACTTAAATAAAGTGTGCGAGCTGCAAGGGGTATCTGTTCTGAATATTAATGATTTGGCAAATGCGGTTAAGCCTGTTGTCTTGCCTGGTGAGGAAATTATTGTTCAAGTAATAAAAGATGGCAAAGAGCATGGACAAGGCGTAGCGTATTTGGATGATGGCACGATGATCGTGGTAGAAGGCGGCCGAGACTATATTGGCACAACGATGGAAGTGCTTGTCACAAGTGTCTTGCAAACGTCTGCGGGCCGAATGATATTCGCAAAGCCAAAGCTGTTGGAAAAAGCGCTGTAACAAGGTATGATAGTACTATTGTTTAAAATATAGGGAAGTACAAGTTTTACGCTTATACTCTGCCTATATTTTGCGAGAAACCACTTGTCCTTAAACAAAGACGGCGTAGTCGTTTCTTCTTAAAATATAGGAAAGTACAGGTTTCACACTTATACTCTGCCTATATTTTTGCGAGAAACCACTTGTCCTTAAACAAAGACGGCGTAGTCGTTTCTTCTTAAAATATAGGAAAGTACAGGTTCTACTCTTATACTTTGCCTATATTTCACCGCGAAACGAGCTTATGCCGCCAGAAGACGGCGCCAGCCGTTTACGCTTAAATAACGGTATTATCCGTAAACGCTTGATTACAGAGGCAGGTCGAAGGCACATGGGAGCAGAATGGGGAGTTGTCGTTGTGGCGGCCGGAAGAGGCACGCGCATGGGGACAAAGGAAAGCAAACAGTACTTGCAGTTAGGGGACAAGCCTATTCTCGTCCATACACTGGAGCTGTTTGAGGCGATGGAATCGGTTACGGAAATAGCGCTCGTCGTCGGAGAGGGCGATGTGGAGCGTTGCAAGGAATGGGTACTGAAGTACAAGCTTGCAAAAGTAAAGGCTGTAGTAATTGGCGGTAAGGAACGCCAGCATTCTGTTCATTACGGGTTACAAGCACTCGGTACAGAATGGGTGATGGTGCATGATGGTGTTCGCCCGCTTGTTACTGCGGATGCCGTTAACGCTTGCTGCGCTGCCGCAGAGCTTAGCGGGGCTGCTGTACTTGCTGTACCAGTTAAGGATACGATCAAGCAAGTAAATGAAGCGGGTGTTATCGTTTCAACACCGGATCGGCGAAGCTTGTGGGCGATACAAACGCCCCAAGCTTTTCGTCGTGTCCTGCTGCTCGAAGCACATGAACGGGCGCTCTTGGAAGGATTTATTGGTACCGATGATGCAATGGTGGTCGAACGAACAGGGGCGAGGGTTACCGTTGCGGAAGGCGAATATACGAACATAAAAATTACGACGCCCGACGATTTGCCATGGGCGGAATTTTTGCTCGCAAAGCGTCGTGCCAATAGAGCAGAGGGGAATGGTGAGCACGAATGATTAGAGTAGGTCAAGGTTTTGATGTGCATCAACTAGTAGAAGGTAGGCCATGCATTATTGGGGGAGTTACGATTCCTTATGAGAAAGGCTTATTGGGTCATTCCGACGCAGACGTATTGCTGCACGCGATAACGGATGCGGTTCTGGGCGCTCTTGGGCTTGGTGATATCGGCAAGCATTTCCCCGATACGGATGTGGCATTCAAGGATGCGGATAGCTTAAAGCTTCTTGAAGAGGTTTGGAAGCTTGTTAGAGAACGCGGCTATAAACTTGGAAATATCGATTCAACGATCATTGCTCAGAAGCCAAAGATGCTGCCTTATATACCGCAAATGGCTGAGGTGATTGCGACTGCTCTTGAAGCGGATGTATCACAAGTGAACGTGAAAGCAACTACGACAGAGCAGCTTGGCTTTACTGGACGCGGTGAGGGCATCGCAGCGCAATCTGTTGTTTGCTTAATTAAGGATGTGCTATGATCGGTTTGTTCTAATAAATCTAGGAGGGATTTTCAGATGACACAAGAAGTTCGTGTTCGGTATGCGCCTTCACCGACAGGTCATTTACATATTGGTAACGCAAGAACGGCCTTATTTAATTATTTATTTGCAAGAAATCTAGGCGGGAAATTAATTATTCGAATTGAAGATACTGATGTGAAACGCAACATCGCCGGCGGTGAAGAAAGTCAGCTTACTTATTTGAAATGGCTGGGTATCGATTGGGATGAAAGCATTGATATCGGTGGAGGCTATGGTCCCTACCGTCAGACAGAAAGACTTGATATTTACAGCAAGTATTGGCAAGAGCTGATTGACAGAGGCTTAGCGTATCGTTGTTATTGCACGGAAGAAGAGCTGGAGCAGGAGAGAGAAGCACAAACCGCACTTGGAGAAACGCCGCGTTATTCCGGTCGGCACCGTGATTTGACAGATGAACAGCGTCAGGCTTTTGAATCAGAAGGCAGAGTGCCAAGTATTCGATTCCGTGTACCGGAAGGCCGCACCTATTCGTTTGATGATATCGTGAAAGGCTCTATTAGCTTTGATACGGCGGAGATGGGCGATTTTGTTATTGTAAAGAAGGACGGTATTCCTACCTACAACTTCGCGGTTGCGCTGGATGACCATTTGATGAAAATCAGTCATGTGCTTCGCGGTGAGGACCATGTGTCGAATACACCTCGTCAACTGATGATCTATGAAGCGTTCGGCTGGGAGCCGCCGAGGTTCGGACATATGACGTTGATCGTCAATGAGCAGCGGAAAAAACTGAGTAAACGGGATGAGTCTATCATTCAGTTTATTGAGCAATACGATAAGCTTGGCTATTTGCCGGAAGCGATGTTTAACTTTATAACCTTGCTTGGATGGTCTCCGGAAGGAGAGCAAGAGATCTTCACACGTGAAGAACTTATTCAAGTATTTAATCCTGAGCGTTTAAGCAAAAGCCCTGCTGTATTTGATACGCAAAAGCTAAGCTGGATGAACAATGAGTATTTGAAAAAAGCTGACCTTTCGCGTCTAGTTGATCTATGCTTAATTCATCTGCAAAGTATGGGCCGGGTATCGAATACGCTGGATGCTGAAGGACGCGCATGGGTAACTGATCTTGTAGCCTTGCATCAGGATAAGCTGCGTTATGCCGCGGAGATCGTGCCAATGACAGAGCTATTCTTCCGTGATTCGGTAACGGATGAGGAAGAAGCGACAGTTGTCCTAGCTGAGGAGCAGGTGCCTACGGTTCTTAAAGCTTTTCTTGCTTTGATTGAAGTGGGCGAAACGCCGTTTCAAGTTGATGACATTAAAGATATGATTAAGTCTGTACAAAAAGAAACAGGTTTCAAAGGGAAGCAGCTATTCATGCCGATACGCGCTGCTTTGACCGGTCAAACACATGGTCCAGATTTGAATCAGTCCATCGCGCTCCTAGGTAAACAAAAGGTAATCGATCGTCTTCACGGACGTATAAACGGCTAAATCGAAAGCGTGATATGAGCCTGCTTGCATGGAGCTTGGATAATACCCTTGTCACATTTTCGGGTATTCGGTATACTATGTCTAATAAATGAATGAATTGAACGGCCATGAACAGGAAGAGTACGTTGCTTGAGGATTCGCAGAGAGGACAACCGTCATTCGAATCGACGTCGTATCATTAACGGCAGTAGAGAAGGTAGAATGAGGCTGCAAGTTGTCTAGTCCAACGAACGGAAATATGCACCTGGGAGCTTTGTTCCGAGCTGCTGAAGCGGGAAATAGAGGATCATAGAGTACAGCGGTTTGCTGTATCCCCTTATGAGCCTATATATTTCGGCTGAGCGGGGTAGGCAGCAACGTATTGTCTGCGTTAAAGACACGAAGACGGACGATCTAATGAATGTCGGCTGCGCTTATGAAGTCATTGCTTAAGGCAAACCTTCTAAGAGGAGCAGATTAGTCAAAGGTTGTTCAAGCAGAGTGGAACCGCGCGATTATACGCCTCTGCAGCATATTAATATGCTGCGGGGGCTTTTATTTTTTATCTGCACAGCCATAGGCAGGTGTCAGGCGCTTGAAAGGAGCAAAAGCTTATGTTTCGCCATTTTCATTCGGATGTTCAAACAGTTTTTGAAAATGACCCGGCTGCTCGCAGTCGATTCGAAGTCATTTTCACCTATTCAGGCGTACATGCTATATGGGCTCACCGTATTGCCCATGCCTTACACCGTCACGGGTGGTATACGATCGCGCGAATGATTTCTCAAGTCAGCCGCTTTATGACGGGAATTGAGATTCATCCTGGGGCACGAATCGGCAATAGACTGTTTATCGACCATGGCATGGGTGTCGTAATTGGGGAAACGTGTGAAATTGGCGATGATGTAGTCATCTATCAAGGGGTTACGCTCGGTGGTACCGGTAAAGAGAAAGGGAAGCGACATCCGACAATTGGAAACAATGTTGTTATCGGCTCTGGAGCAAAGGTGCTTGGTTCATTTCAGGTAGGTGACTTTTCGAGTATTGGTTCAAATGCGGTTGTTCTACGAGAGGTGCCGACAAATAGCACGGTGGTTGGAAATCCGGGACGTATAGTGAAGCGGAATGGAGAGCGGGTTGGAGATCGACTAGACCATACACAGCTGCCAGATCCGGTCATTGAAATGTTTCGTACGATGCAGAAAGAAATTGATGAATTAAAATCCGAGCTGGAACAGCTTCGGGAACCTGTAGCTGAAGGAGAATTACTAAAATGACAGTGTCGATATATAACACAATATCACGGTCAAAAGAACCGTTTGAATCACAGGAGCCAGGCAAAGTGAAGATGTACGTATGCGGACCAACCGTCTACGACTATATTCATATTGGCAATGCGCGTCCTGTTATTTTCTTCGATGTCGTTCGTCGATATTTAGAGGATGTCGGGAATGAAGTGCAATATGTAGTGAATTTTACAGATGTAGACGATAAGCTGATTCGTAAGGCGGAGCAGCTTGGTTCGACAGTTCCTGAGGTTGCTGAGAAGTATATTACGGCATTTTATGAGGATATTGATGCGCTAGGGGTTCGAAAAGCTACTGTTAATCCGCGGGTAATGGAGCATATCCCAGAGATAATTGCGTTTATTCAGGGCTTAGTTGACAAAGGCTATGCTTATACGAGTGAAGGTGATGTGTATTTCCGTACTGCTGCTTTTGAAGACTATGGAAAGCTGTCCCATCAAAAAATCGATGAGCTGCAATTCGGCATTAGAGTGGATATTGGTGATCGTAAACAAGATCAACAGGACTTTGTGTTGTGGAAGGGCGCTAAGCCTGGAGAGATTAAGTGGGATAGTCCGTGGGGAGCGGGACGTCCAGGCTGGCATATCGAATGCTCGGCAATGGCGCGTGTATATCTAGGTGATACGCTTGATATCCATGCGGGCGGTCATGATTTGCAATTTCCACATCATGAGTGTGAGGTTGCGCAGTCTGAGTCGTTGACCGGCAAACCTTTTGCCAATTACTGGATGCATAACGGATATATTCATATTAACAATGAGAAAATGTCGAAATCTTTAGGGAACGGCATTACGGTTCATGAGCTTGTGAAGCGGGTGAAGCCGCAGGCGATTCGGTATTTTATGTTGGCAACCCATTACAGAAGTCCGCTTAACTTCAATGATGATACGATAGCGCAAGCTGAGAACAGTGTGGAGCGAATTGCGAATTGCGCGGCTAACTTGAAGCATAGGCTGCAGGCGGCAGGCGAAGCTTCGAATTCTGCAGCAGGATCAGATGGCGACAGCGGTCTTGCAGCATCTGGCGATATTGAACTGGATACTAAGCTTAAAACGATTTTTGAACAGTTCCATGCGAAAATGAGTGATGACTTCAACACACCGGATGCAGTTACCGCAATGTTCGAATTGGTAACGGAAGCAAACCAATATATGAACCGGGCTGATGGCACGGTTGAAGCGCTGCGTGCTCTTCTTCAATTGCTTGAGCGTATGGACGGAGTGCTTGGTTTGCTGCCACAACAGCAAGCAGACGCTGATTTGTTGGATGCTGATATCGAGCAGCTAATCATAGACCGGACTGAGGCGCGGCAATCGAAAAATTGGGCAAGAGCCGATGAAATTCGTGATTTGCTTATTGAAAAGAATATTGTGCTTGAGGATACTCCACAAGGCATTCGTTGGCGGCGCAAATGAGCGGGCCTATAGATTCTAATTCATTGTTATTTCATTTACCATCCAAAAAGCCGCAGCTGATGAGTCCGGTCATTCTAGCCTATATTGGCGACGCGGTGTTTGAAATGCTGGTACGTCAATATTTGATATCATTGCCGAATCAAAAGTCGCATCATTTGCATCGCGAAGCGACTAAGTTTGTATCAGCTAGAGGACAGAAGCGAATACTGGATCGTTGGCAGCCCTATTTGACCGAGGAAGAAGCGGATATCGTTCGTCGCGGACGGAATGCGAAATCGGGCGCGCCGCCCAAAAATGCAGACGCCTCGGAATACCGGCTCGCTACCGCGCTGGAAAGTCTCGTTGGATATTTATATTACGAAGGACGAACTGCAAGAATAGGCGAGCTGTTTGACATCGCTGTTGCGGACGCAAATATTTTAGGAGGATAACTAATGACTGAGGAAATGAATCAGGAAATGAATCAAGATGAAATGATTGCCGGCAAGCACCCAGTGCTTGAGGCATTACGCTCTGGACGTGAAATTAATAAAATATGGATAGCGGATGGCGCACAGAAAACTTTAACGCAGCCAATCGTAGCTGAAGCCAAGAAATCGGGCATCATCGTACAGTTTGTCGATAAGAGAAAGCTGGACAGCTTGGTTCCTGGCGTTACTCATCAAGGAGTAGTTGCTCAAGCGGCTGCATTCGCCTATGTAGAAATAGAGGAAATTCTTGAAATAGCTAACAAGAAGGGTGAAACGCCCTTTTTGCTTCTTCTTGACGAGATCGAGGATCCGCATAACCTAGGATCAATACTAAGAACAGCCGAATGTACGGGTGTGCATGGTGTCATTATTCCAAAGCGTCGTTCAGCGGGATTGACAGCTACTGTGTTGAAGACATCGGCCGGTGCCGCGGAGCATGTTCCTGTAGCTAGAGTGACGAACTTGGCCCAAACGATCGAAAAGCTCAAGGAAGCGGGCGTTTGGGTAGCAGGAGCGGACGTAAGCGCTAAGCAGGATGTATATAAAATGAAATTTGACATGCCACTTGTTGTAGTTATTGGTAACGAAAACAAAGGGATGGGAAGACTTATTAAAGAAAAATGTGATTTTCTAGTTAAGCTTCCTATGTTAGGACAATTGAACTCGTTAAATGCTTCCGTTGCAGCCGGAGTACTTATGTATGAAGTGGTACGCCAGCGCCGGAGCGTTTAGGGCATGAACCGGCGCGACGATATTTTGTTAGTCGATGGGTATAACATAATTGGTGCTTGGCCGGTGCTCGAGAGGTTAAAGGAACATGGTTTGGAAGAAGCGCGCGATAAGCTGCTAGATATGATGGCTGATTATCAAGGGTT
Source organism: Paenibacillus sp. J31R122 (assembly GCF_056269185.1). Classification (NCBI taxonomy): domain Bacteria; kingdom Bacillati; phylum Bacillota; class Bacilli; order Caryophanales; family Paenibacillaceae; genus Paenibacillus; species Paenibacillus sp. J31R122. The sequence goes on along the minus strand of NZ_JBWDNM010000025.1, from coordinate 47,881 downwards.
TACGGGGATGCAGGTGTACGTTGTATTTGACGCGCACCAAGTGCCCGGTCATGGTGCGACCTACAGACATCATAAGCTGATGATTGTATATACCAAAGAGAAGGAAACGGCAGACGAATGTATTGAACGTCTTTGCTCCGAGCTATATGTCAGACGTCGAAACATATATGTAGCTACCTCTGATTTAGTAGAGCAGCATGTTGCCTTTGGTAAAGGAGCGCTTCGAATATCAGCTAGGGAATTGCTAATTGATATCGGTCAAAACCGCAAAGAAATCGAGCAAACGCTTCGCGAGGATAAGCCGGGGAAACGCAACACGGTTGACGGAATTGTAAGCAGAGAGGTGCTTAGTCAACTAGAGAGACTGCGTCGAGGTGAGAAATAAAGGATGCCGCTTATTACTGAGTGATCCACAAAGTGAAAAAAGAATCTATCATCATTCCACAAAATTACAATTTTCAAGGAGTTATGGTAGCTTTCGAGGGCCTGATTGGTTGACGTTTTAAGGTTACATAATGTATACTGACTCTAGATTTGTAGTAGAGAACGTGTAAGTAACACTAGATTATACTAACTTAACTTTAGAGGCGAAACGTTGCTGTAATCTCATAAAAGGTATCAGCAGTTTACGCTTGCATGAGTGTGAATCTAGCGGTGTACGCCTTGCAGGCCGGAGGGATAGTTCGTGAGTATCGACCTCAAAGAATGGAGTACGCTCGAGTATGACAGCAGTACGGACGAGGAGATCGTTGAAGCGGTACACAATGGCGATAGTATAGCGCTGGAATATTTGATAACCAAATATAAGAATTTTGTGAGAGCTAAAGCACGCTCCTATTTTCTAATTGGTGCGGATCGAGAAGATATCGTTCAAGAAGGAATGATCGGCCTTTATAAGGCAATTCGTGATTTCAAAGGGGACAAGCTTGCCAGCTTCAAAGCCTTTGCGGAATTGTGTATAACACGGCAGATTATTACCGCCATCAAAACAGCCACGCGTCAAAAGCATATTCCGCTTAATTCCTACGTATCGCTCGATAAGCCGATCTACGATGAAGACTCAGACCGTACGCTACTTGATGTCATTTGTGGAACGCGAGTTTCTGATCCTGAAGAGCTTATTATCAATCAAGAAGAGTTTACGGGCCTGGAAGACAAGATGGCCGAAATATTAAGCGACCTTGAACGGAAGGTGCTTATGCTTTATTTAGACGGAAGATCATACCAAGAAATAGCTGTTGATTTGGACAGGCATGTAAAATCAATCGACAATGCTTTACAGCGTGTAAAACGAAAGCTAGAACGCTACTTGGAAGTTAGAGACATAAGCGGATAACCGCATTTATATGTAATAAGCTAGGTTTGTCAAAGGACTGTATTTTTATCTGGCTATGTCCAGAATGAAAGTACAGTCCTTTGGTTTTAAAAGGCAATGAATAGACTATACTGATAGATACGAGACCGATTCAGAGTTTGTTGCCAATTTTTCGTATGCCGAATACTTATCTTTTGCGTTGACTTCAATATTAGCGTGTGATAAAGTGTTTAGGTAGGCCTGCAGTCAGGGTTTTTTTTAGTTTTGGTATTGGAATCAATGATGTTTCATATAGAGCTTCATGATTCGTAATTTGTAGCAGTTCGGGAGGTGTAATTCAATGCGGGTAATTATCACGTTGGCATGCACAAACTGCAAACAGAGAAACTATGCGAGCAGCAAGAACAAACGCAATCACCCCGACCGCATCGAGTTGAAGAAGTTTTGCAAGTTCTGTAACGAGCAGACTCCTCATCGCGAGACGAGATAGTCAATTTGGAGGTGTGAACGTGGCATTTTTGGCTAAACTAAAGCAAAGCTTTGGTACAACGTTTAGTTTTTTTGCCGACAGCTGGGCAGAACTGAAGAAGGTTCGCTGGCCAAGCCGTAAAGAGTTGACAAGCTATTCGATAGTAGTACTACTAACGATAACGTTTGTAACTATTTACTTCTGGCTTCTTGACATCGGGATCTCGTCTCTGGTTGAACTCATTGTTTAAGAAGGGTCCAAAGGTGGATTTGTGATGGAAAAAAGATGGTACGTCGTGCATACTTACTCTGGCTATGAGAACAAGGTGAAAGCCAATTTGGAACGCCGTGTTGAATCAATGGGCATGGAAGACAAGATCTTCCGCGTGCTGGTTCCTATGGAAGAAGAAGTGGTAGAGAAGGACGGCAAGAAAAAGGTCGTCCAACGTAAGGTCTACCCCGGATATGTTCTTGTGGAAATGGTTCAAACTGACGATTCATGGTACGTTGTTCGAAATACGCCTGGCGTAACTGGATTTGTAGGATCGACGGGTTCTGGTTCAAAACCGGTTCCTCTATTGCCTCATGAAGTAGAGCAAATTCTCAAACACATGGGTATGGAAGAGCCAAAGCCAAAAATCGAGTTCGATTTGAAAGAAACAGTTCGCGTCAAAGTAGGTCCTTTCGCAGATTTTGTTGGTACAGTAGAAGAGATTTTGCTGGACAAATCAAAGCTTAAGGTACATGTGAACATGTTTGGTCGGGAAACCCCTCTTGAGTTAGATTATACTCAGGTGGAGAAGATTTAATATCTGGTTTCTGAATTCGTTGGAGAAATCCGACGGATGTTGTATTGCGAAATAGCGGATTCTATTCATATAGGATCATAAGCTGTTTACGTTTGGATTACAGGGTAGGGAGGTGTCTCAGGCATGGCAAAAAAGGTTATCAAAATGGTCAAATTGCAAGTATCTGCTGGTAAAGCAAACCCAGCGCCACCGATTGGTCCAGCACTTGGTCAAGCAGGCGTTAACATTATGGCGTTTTGTAAAGAGTTTAATGCTCGTACAGCAGATCAAGTAGGCTTGATTATTCCAGTTGTAATCACAGTATTCGAGGACCGTTCCTTTACATTCGAAACAAAAACGCCGCCGGCAGCAGTATTGCTTCGCGTCGCAGCAGGTATCGAAAAAGGTTCAGGCGAGCCGAATAAGAAGAAAGTTGCTACTGTAAAACGCGATAAAGTTCGTGAAATTGCAGAGCAAAAAATGCCGGATCTAAACGCAGCTTCTGTAGAATCAGCAATGCGTATGGTTGAAGGTACTGCTCGCAGTATGGGCGTAACAATCGTTGACTAATTGCGCTTCGTCCATCGGGACGAACGTCTTGCAAGGCTTATAGGCTTGCAAGTGGGAGGATCATCCCTAGGAGGGTGCTCCGCTACAACCACATGAGGAGGAAATTACAATGGCTAAACACGGCAAGAAATATATCGAAGCTGCTAAGCTAATTGATAGCGAAGCAACATACGAGCCTTTAGAAGCGATTGAGCTTGTGAAAAAGGCAGCAACAGCTAAATTTGACGAATCCGTTGAAGTAGCAGTTCGTTTGGGTGTAGACCCTCGTAAACAAGACCAAGCAGTGCGTGGCGTAGTAGTACTTCCGCACGGAACTGGTAAAACAAAACGCGTTCTCGTTTTCGCAAAAGGCGAAAAAGTGAAAGAAGCGGAAGCTGCTGGAGCTGACTTTGTTGGCGATGCAGATATGATTAACAAAATTCAACAAGGCTGGTTCGAATTCGACGTTTGCGTAGCAACGCCGGATATGATGGCTGAAGTTGGTAAACTTGGTCGTATCCTCGGTGGTAAAGGCTTGATGCCTAACCCTAAAGCAGGAACAGTAACGTTTGACGTTGCTAAAGCCGTGCAAGAAATTAAAGCCGGTAAGATCGAGTATCGTCTTGATAAAGCAGGTCAAATCCACGCGCCAATCGGCAAAGTATCATTCGATGCTGAGAAACTCAATGAGAATCTTAAAGCCTTGGTCGACGCACTTAGCCGCGCTAAACCAGCTGCAGCTAAAGGGGTTTACTTGAAAAACATTGCCGTTTCCTCAACTATGGGCCCTGGTGCTCGTGTGTCAACAGCGGTATACCGCTAAGTCGGAACGGAACTAAAATTCGAATACGCATACCGAAGACAGTAGGTGCCCTAGGGCTTAATTTCCTACCGAGGTGTTATGATAAACGTTTGTGAGCAAAATTCGGCCTTATGGTCGATGCGCAATAACGACATCATGGCCTTCGCTAAGTCTGCGAAGGCCTTTCTCATGCATCGAGGCGTGGAAAGCCTGTCGTATTAACGGAATGTATACTATTACGGGAGGTGTACAATTTGGCTAACGCAAATATCATCCAAGCAAAACAAGAGTCAGTAGCAGTTATTGCTGCTAAACTTGCTGAAAGCTCCAGCACGGTCGTTGCTGATTATCGGGGGTTGAACGTTTCCCAAGTAACTGAGCTTCGTAAACAACTTCGTGAAGCAGGAATTGAATTTCAAGTTCTGAAAAATTCACTTGTTCGTCGTGCTACTGAAGGAACAAACTATGAAGAATTGAACCAAATTCTGACTGGTCCTACAGCAATTGCATTCAGCAAAGACGATGCTATCGCACCTGCGAAAATTTTGAACGATTTTGCTAAGAAGAACGATGCTTTGAAACTTAAAGGCGGCGTTGTTGAAGGTAAAGTTGTGAGCATGGAAGAAATTAAGGCTCTTGCGGAACTTCCGTCCCGCGACGGTTTGCTATCTATGCTACTCAGCGTATTGCAAGCTCCAATGCGCAACTTCGCGCTTGCAGTTAAAGCAGTCGGCGAGAAACAAGAAGCACAAGCTTAATTATATCGAACCTATTTATTCTGTTCTAATCCGGCTTGGCCGGTTGTTTGACCAAACAAAAAATAAACCATATTCCTGGAGGTATAACCATGTCTAAAGAGCAAATCTTAGAAGCGATTAAAGTTATGAACGTTCTTGAACTGAACGAGCTAGTTAAAGCAATTGAAGAAGAATTCGGCGTTACAGCTGCAGCACCAGTTGCAGCAGCAGGCGCTGGCGCAGCTGTTGAAGCTGAGCAATCCGAATTCGACGTAGTTCTTAACGGTGCTGGCGCATCGAAAATCAACGTAATCAAAGTTGTTCGCGAAATTACAGGTCTTGGCCTGAAAGAAGCGAAAGACTTGGTTGATAGCGCTCCTAAAGCAGTTAAAGAAAAAGTTTCTAAAGAAGAAGCTGAAGCTGTTGCAGCTAAACTTACTGAAGCAGGCGCTTCTGTAGAAGTTAAGTAATTTTGTTTCAACAAGCGCAAACGGCTGTAGCTTGCCTTGCGGCAGAAGCATCGTTTCGCGTTGAAATATAAGCTGAGGATAAGGTCAAACTTATGCTTTCTTATATTTTAAAATATAGCTGATCATGTAGACTTACAATGAATCGGCTGACGAGCCCCTTGAAACGTCAGGTTTCAAGGGGTTCGTTGTATATTGAAAGATAAGAAAGTTAAGCGATTAACGCAGCTTATGCAAGAAGTAATGAGATCGCGGAGGAAATAGAATATGTCGAATCATTATTACTCCCAAAGTCCTGATGTAAAGCATAATCGTCACACACATGAGGTGCAGCTTCGAGGCTTTTCTTTGAAACTGGTGACGGATGCTGGCGTTTTCTCGAAATCAGGTGTCGATTATGGGAGCCAAGTTTTAATAGATGCATTGGAGTTGGAATCAAACGCAAGAGTGCTGGATGTCGGTTGTGGTTATGGGCCGATCGGATTGACGGCTGCGAAGCTCGCAGAGAATGGTCATGTCACAATGATTGATATTAATGAAAGAGCGGTTGAGCTGGCGAGAGAAAATGCAGAGCTAAATGGTATTTCCAATGTTACTGTTCTACAAAGCGATATCTATGAGTCTGTGAAAGACAAGCTATTTACAGCGATAATAACTAATCCGCCGATACGAGCTGGTAAGAATGTGGTACATCGGATTTTTGAAGAGGGTTATGAGTTGCTGGAGCATGGCGGAAGTATGTGGGTTGTCATTCAGAAGAAGCAAGGCGCACCTTCGGCTGAAGCTAAGCTGCAAGCGTTATTCGGTGATGTAGAGGAAGTAACAAAGGATAAAGGATACCGCATATTCCGAGCTGTAAAAGGATTGTCGAATTAGACAAAAAATAGTATAAAAATTTATGTTGAAATTCGATGTATATTTATTGACTTGACATTTCGAATATGATATTATTATGAAATGTCAGCATTAAATTGGGCTCAATCTCTTTAGTTAACTAAAATGTCAAGTGTGATTTTTAAGCGCGGAATGCATAAGATTTACACATTTGACGTATAATGTTTACGTTTTGGGCAAAATTATTTGATATGAGACTATCGTGCCCGCGCTGCGATCGGTTAACTGCCGGAACATGCTCTTTTTTCGAAATCATTCGAAAAGGGCTTTTCTTTATTTGACTATACAGGCGGCTGATGCCGTCTATGGTGACGCAGTAAGTATCGATGCTGTGAGACAGACATGAGGGGTGAGGTTAAGTTGGCAGGACAACTTGTTCAGTATGGTCGGCGCACGCGAAGAAGCTACGCCAGGATCAACGAGGTGCTGGAAGTCCCGAACCTGATTGAAATCCAACAAAAATCGTATGAGAAGTTTTTGGAAAGCGACTTGATTGAGTTGTTCCAAGATATTTCTCCGATTTCGGACTTTACGGGCAATCTATCGCTTGAGTTTATCGACTATAGCTTGGGCGAACCGAAGTATTCGGTCGATGAATCAAAAGAGCGTGATGTAACGTATGCGGCTCCTTTACGCGTAAAAGTAAGACTTTTCAATAAGGAGACTGGCGAAGTAAAGGAACAAGAAGTGTTCATGGGTGATTTCCCGCTTATGACTGAGACAGGCACGTTTATAATAAACGGTGCAGAACGTGTCATAGTCAGCCAATTGGTTCGATCCCCGAGTGTGTATTTCAGCACGAAGGTCGATAAGAACGGGAAGAAAAATTATACAGCTACGGTTATACCTAACCGTGGTGCGTGGCTTGAGCTTGAAACGGATGCTAAAGATATTATCTACGTACGTATTGACCGGACCCGGAAAATACCGGTAACGGTACTTTTGCGTTCACTTGGATTCGGTACTGACGCGGAAATATTAGAGCTGCTTGGCCATGATGAGTATATTCGCAACACGTTAGACAAAGATAACACGGATTCTACGGAGAAAGCTCTGATTGAAATTTATGAGCGTCTTCGTCCGGGTGAGCCACCAACTTTGGATAATGCGAAGAGCTTGCTGGTAGCTCGTTTCTTTGATCCAAAACGATATGATTTGGCCAATGTTGGCCGTTACAAAATAAACAAGAAGCTCCATATCAAGAACCGTCTGTTCAATCAGCGTCTTGCGGAAAACTTAATTGATCCGACCACTGGCGAAATTATCGCTGAAACCGGACAAATGATTGACCGCCGTTTGCTGGATGAAATTCTCGAGAAACTTGAGAAGGACGTAGGTTATAAAACGTATCATGTCGCTAATGGTGTACTTGATGCAGATAGTATTCCACTACAAACGATCAGCGTATTCTCACCATACGACGAGAGTAAAGTTATTAAGGTTATTGCGAATGGGATAATTGATAAATCCGTTAAGCATATCACGCCAGCGGACATCATTTCTTCCATAAACTACTTTATTAACCTGCTGCACGGTGTAGGTAGCACGGATGATATCGATCATCTAGGCAACCGTCGTCTGCGTTCTGTAGGCGAGCTGCTTCAAAATCAATTCCGTATCGGTTTATCCCGTATGGAGCGCGTTGTACGTGAAAGAATGTCGATTCAGGACGCGAATGCTATTACGCCTCAAGCGTTAATTAACATCCGCCCTGTTATTGCATCAATCAAAGAGTTTTTCGGTTCCTCGCAGTTGTCCCAGTTTATGGACCAAACGAATCCGCTTGCTGAGCTGACGCATAAGCGTCGTCTATCTGCACTCGGACCCGGCGGTTTGACGAGGGAACGCGCAGGCTTTGAGGTTCGTGACGTTCATAATTCCCATTACGGACGTATGTGTCCGATCGAGACGCCTGAGGGCCCGAACATCGGTTTGATTAACTCCTTGTCTTCCTTTGCTCGTATTAACGAATACGGCTTTATTGAAGCGCCGTACCGTTGGGTAGATCCGAAGACTGGAATTGTTACCGAACAAATTGATTATTTGACTGCTGATGAAGAAGATAACTACGTTATCGCGCAAGCGAATGCGCTCTTGAATCCAGATGAAACATTTGCTGAAGAGAGCACAATCGTTCGTTACAATAAGCAAGCAGATAATATTTTAACAATGCCTAGAGAACGTGTTGACTACATGGACGTTTCTCCTAAACAAGTTGTATCCGTTGCGACAGCGTTAATTCCGTTCCTGGAAAACGATGACTCCAACCGTGCGCTTATGGGATCGAACATGCAACGTCAAGCGGTTCCACTTCTTATTCCGAGATCACCACTAGTTGGTACGGGTATGGAGCATAAAGCGGCAAAAGACTCCGGAGTTTGTATCGTAGCTAAATATGACGGTGTGATTGAACGTTCGTCCGCTAATGAAATTTGGCTTCGTCGTGTAGAAGTGATCGACGGCAAACCGGTTACTGGAGATCTAGTTAAACATAAGCTTCATAAGTTTATGCGCTCTAACCAAGGGACTTGCATTAACCAACGTCCACTTGTTAACAAAGGCGATATCATCAAGAAAGGTGATATTCTTGCGGACGGTCCTTCCACTGAAAAAGGCGAATTAGCACTTGGACGTAACGTTGTCGTTGCATTCATGACGTGGGAAGGCTACAACTACGAGGATGCTATCTTGCTTAGTGAAAAGCTTGTGAAGGAAGATGTGTATACATCGATTCACATCGAGGAATATGAATCCGAGGCTCGTGATACGAAGCTTGGACCTGAAGAAATTACAAGAGACATTCCGAATGTCGGCGAAGAAGCTCTTCGCAACCTTGACGAGCGCGGAATCATTCGTGTCGGAGCCGAAATTGGCGCTGGCGATATCCTTGTCGGTAAAGTAACGCCTAAAGGTGTTACGGAGCTGACAGCGGAAGAAAGATTGCTTCATGCTATCTTTGGTGAGAAAGCTCGTGAAGTACGCGATACATCGCTGCGCGTACCGCATGGTACAGACGGAATCGTCGTTGATGTTAAAGTATTTACCCGCGAGAACGGTGACGAATTGCCACCAGGCGTTAACCAGCTAGTTCGTGCTTATATTGCTCAAAAACGGAAAATTTCCGAGGGTGACAAAATGGCCGGACGTCATGGTAACAAAGGGGTAATCGCTCGGATTATGCCTGAGGAAGATATGCCGTTCCTACCAGACGGTACGCCTGTAGAGGTTGTTCTTAACCCGCTCGGCGTTCCTTCACGGATGAATATCGGTCAAGTGCTTGAGGTTCACTTAGGTATGGCTTGTAAACATCTTGGTATTCATGCCGCTTCACCTGTATTTGATGGCGCTCGTGAGAATGACGTCTTCGATGCAATGGAAGAAGCAGGTATGCAACGTAACGGTAAAACCGTACTTTATGATGGACGGACTGGAGAATCGTTCGAACGTGAAGTTACAGTAGGGGTCATGTACATGATCAAACTGGCGCACATGGTCGATGATAAAATTCATGCCCGTTCCACTGGACCATACTCACTTGTTACGCAGCAGCCGCTTGGTGGTAAAGCACAATTTGGTGGTCAACGTTTCGGGGAGATGGAAGTTTGGGCGCTTGAAGCATATGGTGCCGCTTATACACTCCAAGAAATTTTGACAGTGAAATCCGATGACGTGGTTGGACGTGTGAAAACGTATGAGTCCATTGTCAAAGGCGAGAATGTACCAGAGCCGGGTGTACCGGAGTCGTTTAAAGTACTAATCAAGGAGCTTCAAAGTTTGGGTATGGACGTTAAGATCCTTGCTGAAAACGAAGAAGAGATCGAGTTAAGAGAATCGGATGATGATGAAGAGGCTGCGGGCGATAAGCTCAACCTTAACTTAGAAAGCGCAGAAACAGGCGCTATGGAATAAACTGGCAGCTGAATTCCGTCTATAGTCACGCGCTCAGGCGGAATTCAGTCACTAGAATGACTAGAATTACACAGTCATACATGACGAAGGAGGGTTGCTCCTTGTTGGACGTGAACAACTTCGAGTATATGAAAATCGGTCTGGCTTCGCCGGATAAAATTCGCTCGTGGTCCCGCGGAGAAGTTAAGAAACCGGAGACGATAAACTATAGGACCTTGAAACCGGAGAAGGAAGGACTCTTCTGCGAGAAAATTTTCGGACCTACAAAAGACTGGGAATGTCATTGCGGTAAATATAAACGCGTTCGTTATAAGGGTGTAGTTTGTGACCGTTGCGGCGTTGAAGTAACTCGCGCGAAAGTTCGTCGTGAGCGTATGGGTCACATTGAGCTTGCTGCTCCTGTTTCTCATATTTGGTACTTTAAAGGTATTCCTAGCCGCATGGGTCTTGCACTAGATATGTCCCCTCGTTCACTTGAGGAGATCATCTATTTTGCATCCTATGTTGTTACGGATCCAGGTGATACGCCGCTTGAGAAAAAACAACTGTTGTCCGAGAAAGAGTATCGCAGCTACCGGGAGAAGTACGGCTATGGTTTCCATGCCGGTATGGGTGCCGAAGCTGTTAAGAAACTCCTTCAGGATATTGATGTAGAGAAAGAACTGGAGCAATTGAAGGAAGAGTTGCGCACCGCTCAAGGGCAACGTCGCAACCGTGCCATCAAGCGATTGGAAGTCATTGAAGCATTCCGTAATTCCGGCAACCTGCCGGATTGGATGATTCTAGACGTACTGCCAGTTATACCTCCAGAGCTTCGTCCGATGGTACAACTTGACGGTGGACGTTTCGCAACGTCTGACCTGAATGATTTGTATCGCCGTGTAATTAACCGTAACAATCGTCTGAAGCGTCTGCTTGATCTTGGCGCGCCTGACATCATTGTTCAAAATGAGAAACGGATGCTTCAGGAAGCTGTCGATGCGTTGATCGATAATGGTCGTCGTGGTCGTCCAGTTACTGGACCGGGCAACCGTCCGCTCAAATCCCTCAGCCACATGCTGAAGGGTAAGCAAGGACGTTTTCGTCAAAACTTGCTCGGCAAACGGGTTGACTATTCTGGTCGTTCTGTTATCGTCGTAGGACCAAACTTGAAGATGTTCCAGTGCGGTCTACCGAAGGAAATGGCGCTAGAACTGTTTAAGCCGTTTGTGATGAAAGAGCTTGTCAACAAAGGTCTTGCACATAATATCAAAAGTGCGAAGCGCAAAGTTGAACGAGTAAGCCCAGAGGTTTGGGACGTTCTAGAGGAAGTAATCAAAGAACATCCGGTATTGCTTAACCGTGCCCCGACGCTTCATAGACTCGGTATTCAAGCTTTTGAACCGATTCTAGTTGAAGGCCGCGCTATCAAGCTGCACCCGCTCGTATGTACAGCTTACAACGCTGACTTCGATGGTGACCAAATGGCTGTTCACGTACCGTTATCCGCCGAAGCGCAAGCGGAAGCACGTTTGCTGATGCTCGCATCTGGTAATATCTTGAACCCGAAAGACGGTAAGCCTGTCGTTACTCCTTCACAGGATATGGTTTTGGGGACTTTCTACTTAACGATGGATAATACGGATGCAAAAGGTACTGGTTCTGTATTCGGAACCATTAACGAAGCAATCTCCGCATATCAGCGTGGTATAGTTTCCTTACATGCCAGGATCTTTATACCTGTTCGTGTTCTTAAGAAAACAAATTTCACCGAACAACAGCAAAAATCGTTACTTGTTACAACGGTAGGTAAAATAATCTTCAACGAGATTTATCCTGAAGATTTCCCTTACATTAACGAGGCGACAAAAACGAATCTGTTGCAAGGTACTCCCGATAAATATTTTGTGTATGAAAAAGGCGCTGACCTTAATAAGTTCATTGAAGACAAAGCCGTTCCTGGCGCTGTCGGCAAGGAGTATCTCGCACTGCTAATAGCCGAGTGCTTCCGTCAATATCATACAACACTTACCGCGGTCATCCTTGACCGGATCAAGCAACTAGGCTTCACATACTCTACTCGCGCAGGTATTACGGTAGCCGTCTCAGACGTTATCGTACCACAAGAAAAAGTAGAAGTTATGGCGAAATCCGATGCTAAGGTCGCGATTGTAATGGGCCAGTACCGTCGTGGTTTAATTACGAATGAAGAGCGTTATGACCGTATCATTAGCATCTGGAGCAAGTGTAAAGATGATATTACTGATATCCTGATGAAATCGATGGATCGTTATAACAACATCATGCTTATGGTGGATTCCAAAGCACGGGGTAACAAATCTCAAATTACACAGCTCGGCGGTATGCGTGGTCTGATGGCGAACCCATCCGGTCGTATTATCGAATTGCCTATCAAATCAAACTTCCGTGAAGGTCTTACCGTACTCGAGTACTTTATCTCGACGCATGGTGCGCGGAAAGGTTTGGCCGATACAGCACTTCGTACAGCTGACTCTGGCTACTTGACTCGTCGACTCGTTGACGTTGCACAGGATGTTATTGTTCGTGAAGACGATTGCGGTACGGATAAAGGCTTCTCTGTAAGCAAAATTCAAGACGGCAAAGAGGTTATTGAGGATCTCTACGATCGTATTGAAGGACGTTATGCATTTGAAACGGTTCGTCATCCGGCAACAGGCGAAATTATCGTTAATCGCAGCGAGTTAATTGACTCAAGTAAGGCAGACGCGATTATTGATGCGGGTGTTGAGAAGCTTCAAATTCGTTCAGTACTCAGCTGTCGTGCTCGTCACGGCGTTTGTAAGATTTGTTATGGACGTAACTTGGCTACTGGCAAGCACGTTGAGATTGGTGAAGCGGTTGGTATTATCGCAGCACAATCCATCGGTGAGCCAGGAACACAATTGACAATGCGTACGTTCCATACGGGTGGCGTTGCCGGCGATGATATCACGCAAGGTTTGCCGCGTATTCAAGAGCTATTTGAAGCGCGTAATCCTAAAGGTCAAGCAATTATTTCCGAGCTTGATGGTGTCATCAAAGAAATTCGTGAAGCTAAGGATCGTCGTGAGATCGAAGTGCAAGGCGAAGCAGAATCGAAAGTGTACGCAGTTACTTACGGTTCCCGTATTCGTGTTGTACAAGGCCAACATATTGAAGCAGGCGATGAGCTGACAGATGGTTCTATCGACCCTAAAGATATGCTGCGCATCAAAGGTATCCGCGGCGTTCAAAACTATATATTGCAAGAAGTACAACGTGTTTACCGGAACCAAGGGGTAGAAATCAATGACAAGCACGTTGAGGTCATGATTAAGCAAATGCTCCGTAAAATCCGTATCGTAGACGCGGGAGGTACAACTCTTCTGCCAGGCGCGTTTGTTGACATTCATGAATATGAATCTCAGAACCGTGAAGCTATTCTATCTGATAACGAGCCAGCTGTTGCAAAACCAGTATTGCTCGGTATTACGAAGGCTTCGCTTGAAACCGACTCGTTCTTGTCTGCAGCATCCTTCCAAGAAACAACTCGCGTATTGACTGATGCCGCTATCAAAGGCAAAGTTGACCAGTTGCTTGGACTTAAGGAAAATGTTATTATAGGTAAGTTGATTCCAGCAGGTACTGGTATGGGACGTTACCGTAACATTCGTTTTGCAGGCTTGGAAGATGAAGTTAAAGCTGTAGTAGAAGGCGAGTTAGAAACAGAGGCTGTTACGATCGAATAATGATCGCATCAGTGGAAAGCTTCTAATTGTAAGTATAATCGTACATGGAGAGAGCGTCCCATTAATCGCTTCGCTTAGAAGCGGAAGATGACCGCTCTTTCCCATGTTTATAGTATGAAGTGAATGCTTAGTAACTATAAAATGATTATCATTACAAGACCTTGACATAAGTACAACTTAGGTGTTAATATATCGAAGTGTGCCTAATTGTGTAATCACTGATTGGAAGAAATGAAGGTGATTTCATGCAGTTTAAGGTCGGTGCAAAACAAACGATGAAGATGCTTGAGCAGCAAAGAGCAGTCAAAGTCTATGTTGCACGAGACGCAGACTCGCAGATGATTGAGAGAATCATTCATCAATGTGAACGTTCAGGTGTTCCGGTTAAATGGGTCGATACGATGATAAGCCTTGGGGAAACCTGCGGTATCGATGTCGGAGCTGCAATGGCAGCACTCATTATCGAAGAAGAATGAAGTAGTAACCGTTTTTGTTAGTTGATTATTTAACGATAGTCATCTGGCGAGAATTTTTCTTTGCTCCTTTATGAACCGCCTGGATCTGTGGGCTTAAAATCAAGGTGAAATGTCTACCTAGCGCAAACGGCTCAAGTCTTTCTCGATTGACAGAGTTACTGTTTCGCAGTGAAATATAGACTTAGGACAGTCAATCAAGTAAGTGTCCTAAATTTCAGTTTTCAAAAGACATGAAAATAGGGGAAGGGGGTGGCATCATGCCAACAATTAATCAATTGGTCCGTAAAGGACGTCAAGCGAAAGTAGTTAAATCGAAATCGCCAGCCTTGCAAAAAGGATTTAACGCCCTAAAACGTGAAGCAACTAACATCAGCGCTCCTCAAAAACGCGGTGTGTGCACTCGTGTAGGAACTATGACTCCAAGGAAACCGAACTCCGCACTTCGTAAATATGCTCGTGTTCGTTTAACGAACCGCTTAGAGGTTACGGCTTACATTCCGGGTATCGGACACAACTTGCAAGAGCATAGCGTTGTTTTGATCCGTGGTGGTAAAGTAAAAGATTTAGCAGGAGTACGTTATCATATCGTTCGCGGAGCACTTGATACTGCAGGCGTTAACAACCGTAATCAAGCTCGTTCGAAATACGGTACTAAGCGTAAAAAAGTTAAAAAAGCATAGAATAGCCTTTTAGGTTTATCGTAATGCTAGTTTTAGAATGAATGACTATTAGAAGAAAGGGGGACTTTCTCATGCCACGCAAAGGTCCTGTAACGAAACGCGATGTATTGCCAGATCCGTTGTATAACAGCAAGCTGGTAACACGCCTTATTAACCGCATTATGCTTGACGGTAAAAGAGGTGTTGCAGCAACACTATTATATGATGCTTTCAAACTGATTCAAGAACGCACGGGTAAAGATCCAATGGAAGTTTTTGAAGCAGCTTTGAAAAATATTATGCCGGTTCTTGAGGTTAAAGCACGCCGTGTAGGTGGAGCTAACTATCAAGTGCCAATCGAAGTTAAACCAGAGCGCCGTACGGCACTTGGTCTCCGTTGGCTCGTGAACTATTCACGTAACCGCGGTGAAAAAACGATGGAAGAGCGTTTAGCTGCTGAAATCACAGATGCTTCCAATAACACTGGTGCAGCTGTTAAGAAGCGCGAAGATACTCACAAAATGGCTGAAGCAAACAAAGCGTTTGCTCACTACCGCTGGTAGAAGCTTTTCAATCGAGAGGAGAAATTATCATGTCAAGAGAGTTCTCCTTGAAAAATACGCGTAACATCGGGATTATGGCGCATATCGATGCCGGTAAAACCACTACTACTGAACGGATCTTGTTCTTTACTGGTCGTACCCACAAAATCGGAGAAGTTCACGAAGGTGGCGCTACGATGGACTGGATGGAGCAAGAACAAGAGCGCGGCATTACAATTACGTCTGCCGCGACTACCGCTCAATGGCATGGACACCGCATCAATATTATCGACACCCCGGGACACGTTGACTTCACAGTTGAGGTTGAACGTTCCCTACGCGTATTGGACGGGGCCGTTGGGGTTTTTAGTGCAAAAGAAGGCGTAGAACCACAGTCCGAAACAGTATGGCGTCAGGCTGATCGCTACAACGTACCTCGGATTGCCTATGTAAACAAAATGGATATCATTGGTGCTGACTATCTGAATGTTATCAAAGACATGCGTGAGCGTCTTGGTGCCAATGCTGTTGCGATTCAAATACCGATTGGCGCTGAGAATGGTTTCGCAGGTGTTATCGATATCGTTGAACGCGTAGCTTATGTTTACAATGACGATCTAGGTAAAGATGTACCGAAATCAGAAATTCCTGCGGAGTATGCTGAACAAGTTGAAGCACTTCGTACTGAATTGATCGAGAAAGTAGCAGAATTGGATGAAGACTTAACGATGAAATATTTGGAAGGTGAAGAAATCACTATTCCAGAAATTAAAGCTGCACTCCGTAAGGGTGTTTGCGAAGTTAAAATCTTCCCAGTTGTTGCTGGTTCCTCATACCGTAACAAGGGTGTTCAACCAATGTTGGATGCTGTTGTTGACTACCTTCCTTCACCACTTGACGTACCAGCTATTAAAGGTACGCTTGAAGATGGCGAAGAGGGTGAGCGTCCATCTTCGGATGAAGCTCCGTTTGCAGCACTAGCGTTCAAAATCATGACTGACCCTTATGTAGGTAGATTGACATTCTTCCGTGTATATTCAGGCGTACTGAAATCCGGATCGTATGTTCTTAACTCAACTAAGGGCAAACGTGAGCGTATTGGACGTATTCTGCAAATGCACGCTAACAGCCGTCAAGAAATTTCGGAAGTTTACTCTGGCGATATCGCAGCAGCAGTTGGTCTTAAAGATACAACTACTGGCGATACTCTTTGCGAAGAGAAAAGCACGATCATTCTTGAATCAATGAACTTCCCTGAGCCAGTTATCTCGGTTGCTATCGAACCAAAAACGAAAGCTGACCAAGACAAACTAGGTATCGCGATCTCCAAGCTAGCTGAAGAAGATCCTACTTTCCGCGCACATACTGACGAAGAAACAAACCAGACAATTATTTCTGGTATGGGTGAGCTTCACCTTGAGATTCTCGTTGACCGTATGTTCCGTGAATTCAAAGTTGAAACGAATGTTGGTAAACCACAGGTTGCTTACCGTGAAAC
Organism: Paenibacillus sp. J31R122; assembly: GCF_056269185.1. Classification (NCBI taxonomy): domain Bacteria; kingdom Bacillati; phylum Bacillota; class Bacilli; order Caryophanales; family Paenibacillaceae; genus Paenibacillus; species Paenibacillus sp. J31R122. Next base: position 31,049 of record NZ_JBWDNM010000025.1, on the reverse strand, counting down.
ATTCCGTGAAGCTGCGAAGGTTGAAGGTAAGTTCGTTCGTCAATCTGGTGGTAAAGGTCAATTCGGACATTGTTGGGTTGAGTTTTCACCGCTTGAGCCAGGCTCAGGCTTTATATTCGAAAACAAAACAGTTGGTGGATCAATTCCTCGTGAATTTATCGCTCCTATCCAGGCTGGTATTGAAGAGTCGATGAAGAACGGTGTTGTAGCCGGCTTCCCGCTCGTTGATGTCAAAGCTGTTGTTGTTGACGGATCATATCATGATGTCGACTCCTCGGAGATGGCGTTTAAAATTGCTGGATCGATGGCGCTTAAAGCAGCTAAAGACAAGTGTAAGCCTGTCCTGCTTGAGCCAATCATGAAAGTAGAAGTTACTGTTCCTGAAGAGTACATGGGCGATGTTATGGGTATGTTGAACTCCCGTCGTGGTCGTATCGAAGGTATGGATACTCGTGCAGGTGCACAAATTATCCGTTCTAAGGTACCTCTCTCCGAGATGTTTGGTTATTCCACTACACTTCGTTCCGGTACACAAGGACGTGGCGTATTCTCAATGGAGCTTTCTCACTATGAAGAAGTTCCAAGATCGATCTCTGAAGAGATCATTTCTAAGCATAAAGGCGAGTAATCGTTTTTCGCGAGGAATAAATAAATGCTTTTGGCCGTCATTGCTGATTGCATGCAATCAGCAATGACGGCCCACACATAAAAATTTGATGTAAAATTGAGGAGGCTCAAGTTCAATGGCTAAGGCAAAATTTGAACGTAACAAACCGCACGTTAATATCGGTACAATCGGTCACGTCGATCACGGTAAAACGACTTTGACAGCAGCTATCACTACTGTACTTTCCAAAAAATACGGCGGTGCAGCAATCGCATTCGACCAAATCGATAAAGCTCCAGAAGAGCGCGAGCGTGGTATCACGATCTCGACAGCTCACGTTGAGTATGAGACGCCTACTCGTCACTACGCTCACGTTGACTGCCCAGGTCACGCGGACTATGTAAAAAACATGATCACTGGTGCTGCTCAAATGGACGGAGCTATTCTTGTAGTTTCCGCTACTGACGGTCCTATGCCACAAACTCGTGAGCACATCCTGCTTTCGAAACAAGTTGGCGTTCCTTACATCGTAGTATTCTTGAACAAATGCGATATGGTTGAAGATGAAGAGCTTCTTGAATTGGTAGAGATGGAAGTTCGTGACCTTCTTTCCGAGTATGAGTTCCCAGGCGATGACACTCCGATTATTCGTGGTGCAGCTCGTGAAGCTCTTGCTAACCCAGATGGTCCTTGGGCTGAAAAAATCATCGAGCTCTTCGAGCAAGTTGATACTTACATCCCAACTCCTGAGCGCGACACAGCTAAGCCTTTCCTTATGCCTGTCGAGGATGTATTCACAATCACTGGCCGTGGTACAGTTGCTACAGGTCGCGTAGAGCGTGGAGTTATCAAAGTCGGCGACGAGATCGAAATTATTGGTCTTGCTGAAGAATCCCGTAAATCAGTAGTAACTGGCGTTGAAATGTTCCGTAAATTGCTTGACTCTGCTCAAGCAGGGGACAACGTAGGCGCATTGCTTCGTGGTGTAGACCGCAGCAACATTGAGCGTGGTCAAGTATTGGCTAAACCGGGTTCGGTTAAGCCACACACTAACTTCACTGCTCAAATCTACGTTCTTACTAAAGAAGAGGGTGGCCGTCATAAGCCTTTCTTCACAGGCTACCGTCCACAGTTCTACTTCCGTACAACTGACGTAACTGGAATCATCACTCTTCCAGAAGGTACTGAAATGGTTATGCCTGGTGACAACATCACTGTAACGGTTGAGCTTATCGCTCCAATCGCTGTTGAAGAGGGAACTCGTTTCTCTATTCGTGAAGGCGGCCGTACAGTAGGCGCTGGCGCAGTAGCATCCATCCAAAAATAATTGAAGGCGGCTTAGCCGCTAGCAATAATAAAAACCCTCACTTCGGTGAGGGTTTTTGTTCGTTTATGTACAACATCGTTGTTCACCTAGTTATTCTACTAGTTTTTAATAGAACAAATCATTGACTCTAGATATGAAATCGCTTTAATATTAAGTGATAGATAAATAAAGTATAAGGTACCATTCGATTTAACATTTGAGAGGGGTATTTAAAATGAAAAAAAGAGTTTGGGTTGGGTCAATGCTTTTAGTGGTTATGTTACTAGCTGCTGCGTGCGGTGGGAACAAAAGTGAGACTGGGAACAAAAGTGAGAACACTGGGAACAAAAGTGAGTACACTGTTTCAATATCACAGTTAGTAGAACATCCATCTCTAGATGCTACTCGTGAAGGCTTTATCGCAGCTCTTAAAGATGGTGGGATTGTTGAAGGTGAAAACCTGAAGATTGATTTCAATAATGCACAAGCCGATCCATCAAATAGTAAAGCAATTTCACAGAAAATAGCTTCAGGAAAAAGTGATCTGGCATTTGGAATTGCAACAATGCCTTCTCTAAACCTTGCAGAAGATGTAACGAACAAGCCTGTTTTGTTTGCTGCAGTAACAGATCCTGTTGATGCGGGAATTGTAAAACAATTGAAAGCGCCGGGAGGCAATATTTCAGGGGCATCCGATACAAACCCAGATGCAGTGAAACAAACAATGGACTTTATCGCAGCTGAACTGCCAAATGTGAAAACGGTAGGCCTAGTAATTAATGAAGGTGAGACAAACGCAGTAATAATGGCAAAATATGCTGAAAAAGCACTTGCTGATCATGGCATTAAGCTAATCAAAGCACCAATCGTTAACACTTCTGATGTTAAACAGGCTGTTGATTCATTAGTAGGTCGTGTTGATGCTATTTACATTACTTTAGACAATAACGTTGTTACTGGTGTAGATGCAATTATTGAAGTAGCGAACAAAAATGATATTCCGTTCTTTTCAGCGGATCGTGATACCGTTGAGAAAGGTGCATTCGCAGCTGTAGGCTTTAAATATTTTGATCATGGATACGAGGTTGGTCAAATGGCTGTTGAGATTTTGAAGAATGGCAAAAAACCAGGCGATATGGATATCACTGTTCCTCAAAAGCTGGATTTTATTATCAACTTGAAAGCAGCTGCAGAACAAGGCATCACAGTTACAGATGAAATGAAGAAATATGTTAAAGATCCTGCTAATAATATCCTTGAGTAATAAAGTTTTTAAATAATAAAAAAGTGAAATTAGACGGAAGAGGGATGACAGGCTATATGACTTCATCCCTCTTGTCATATTAAGGAGGATAAGTAGATGCTTACATCAATGGGGGGAGCTATCGAGAGTGGTTTAATGTATGCGCTGATGGCACTAGGCGTTTACATTACCTTTCGAATCCTCGATTTTCCAGATTTAACGGTAGATGGGAGCTTCACTACCGGGGCTGCTATAGGAGCTGTTTTGACAGTAAACGGCACAGCACCTTGGCTTACGGTTGTTTGTGCCTTTTTAGGCGGAGCATTAGCAGGAGTTTGTACGGGTTTGCTTCATACGAAAGGTAAGATAAATGGTTTGCTGTCCGGTATTATTATGATGATCGCTTTATATTCCATAAACCTGAGAATATTAGACAAGCCTAACGTGGGTTTACGTAATATGAATAATTTATTCGATCATGTTTCAATAATATTTGTGATGATTCTTTTTGTTATCGCAGTGAAGCTACTTTTAGATCTTTTCTTTAAAACAGACTTGGGCCTGAGTCTAAGGGCTACGGGAGATAACTCTCGGATGATTCGAAGCTTTGGAGTCAATACGGATAATACGATCATTTTTGGGATAGCTTTATCGAACGCTCTTGTAGCGACATCGGGTGCTCTAGTTGCTCACCATCAGAAATTTGCCGATGCCAGCATGGGAGTCGGGATGATTGTAATTGGACTTGCGTCTGTTATAATTGGTGAAGCTATTTTTGGAGCGCGTACTATATTTAGAGCTACTTTGGCTGTTGTATTGGGTTCGATCATATATCGTATTATTTATGCACTTGCATTGAAAATAGAATGGCTGGAAGCTTCGGATATGAAGTTGATCACAGCTGTAATCATAGTGTTTGCACTCGTTGTTCCTTCTACTCGGAGAATAATGAATCAAAAAAATATGGCTCGGAAACGTACAGCGGAAATGCTGGCCTCAATAGAAAAAACACAACCGGGAGGTGGACACTAATGTTGGAGATAGCCCAGGTGTCCAAACTGTTTAATCCAGGTACAGTAGATGAGAAGACAGCGCTTGTCGGAGCAAATCTTATTATGAAGCCAGGCGATTTCATAACGGTTATCGGAAGTAATGGTGCGGGGAAGTCAACTTTGATGAACATTATATCTGGTGTGATGAAGCCTGATGCTGGTGAGGTTAGAATAGACGGCGTAAATATAAGTCAATTATTAGAGCATCAACGCAGCCGCTGGATTGGACGTGTATTCCAAGACCCAATGGCAGGAACAGCGCCAAGGATGTCCATCGAAGAGAATCTTGCTATTGCTTATGCACGTGGGAAGTCACGTGGGTTTTCATTTGGTGTGTCACGTAAAAAACGCGCGATATTTAAAGAAGAGCTTCAACGTATCGGTATTGGACTAGAAAACCGTCTAGGAGCAAAGGTTGGATTGTTATCAGGCGGTGAGCGTCAAGCGCTTAGCTTGCTTATGGCTACATTTACAAAACCACAAATATTGCTTCTAGATGAACATACTGCAGCACTTGATCCAGCAAGAGCGGAGTTAATCACTACGCTTACGGAAACTTTGGTTAAGGAAATGAACTTAACAACACTTATGGTTACACACAATATGGAGCAAGCTATTCGACTTGGGAACAGATTGATTATGATGGACAAGGGACGCATTATTCTCGATGTGACGGAAGAGCGGAAAAAGGATTTAACCGTTGATCAGCTTCTGGGTGAGTTTGAACGGATTAGCGGCAAAAAGTTGGCCGATGACCGAATGATGTTGGGATAGATATATTATAATAGAAGAAACGCAGCGACTCTTAGGGTCGTTGCGTTTCTTTTTCATAGGAATATCAAATTTAAAATTCATGTCTAAGTATAGGCTGTCTGTATTTTGTTAATAAGAAAAATTGTACATATATGGATCGAAAAAATTGTAGTATTTTGGCGCAGTGGCGACTATAATTGTGCGAGTGAGTATTAGGCTGAGCGGTTATAAATCAAGCAATAAAGTTTTTATGCAGCATGAATAAACTTTATGTTGCAATTGCCTATTAGATTCGGTATAATATTGACTGTTGGTCTGACGTTGCGATGATGTGAGAGGTTGCCGACACACCCGGCCCCTTTGCCATGGGGCATGTGCCGGGTTTTCTCACGGAGTATGTCCGATAATAAATTGGGCGATAGAAGGAGGGACTTATATGGCAAAGCAAAAGATTCGTATCCGCTTGAAAGCATACGATCATAGAATTCTTGACCAATCCGCAGAGAAAATTGTTGAAACTGCAAAACGTTCCGGAGCAAGCGTATCCGGGCCGATTCCGTTACCGACGGAAAAGCAAATCATCACCGTTCTTCGTGCGGTTCACAAGTACAAGGATTCCCGGGAACAATTCGAAATGCGCACTCATAAGCGTCTAATCGACATTGTAAACCCAACACCGCAAACGGTTGATGCGTTGATGCGCTTGGATTTACCATCCGGTGTAGATATCGAAATCAAACTGTAATAACAGTATATGCGATTATAGAAAGGAAATGAGGTGTCAACATGAAAGGTATCTTAGGGAAAAAACTTGGTATGACTCAAGTGTTTACTGCTGAAGGTAACGTAATACCAGTTACGGTTATCGAAGCTGGACCTTGTGTGGTTCTACAGAAGAAAGACCAAGAAAACGACGGCTACGAAGCTGTACAATTCGGTTTTTCTGATAAGAAAGAAAGCAGATCGAACAAGCCAGAAGCTGGTCACGCTAGCAAGGCTAACACGACTCCTAAGCGCTACGTTCGTGAAATTCGCGGAATTAACTTAGGTGATTATGAAGTTGGCCAACTTGTAAAAGCTGACCTATTCACAGAAGGCGAATTCGTTGACGTAACAGGTGTTTCGAAAGGTAAAGGCTTTGCCGGCGTTATCAAACGTTGGGGACAAAGCACGGGTCCTATGTCTCACGGTTCCCGTTACCACCGTGGACCAGGTTCCATGGGTTCAATCCAAGCTAACCGTGTACCGAAAGGCAAACGCCTTCCAGGACATATGGGTAGCGAAACAATTACGATCCAAAAACTTGAAGTTATCCGTGTAGATGTAGAACGTAACGTTCTTCTTATAAAAGGATCGATTCCTGGCCCTAAAAACGGATTTGTAAAAGTGAAGCAAACAGTTAAGAAATAATCTCTCTTGAAGAAAGGAGGAACAGGAAATGCCAAAAGTAACAGTATTTAACGTGAGTGGCGCTCAAGTGGGCGAACTTGAACTGGCTGAAACGGTTTTTGGAATTCAACCAAATGTTCACGTTTTGCACAGTGCTGTTGTTAATCAACAAGCATCTGAACGCTTCGGTAATCACAAAACTAAAGGACGCTCCGAAGTACGTGGTGGCGGTCGTAAGCCTTGGAAACAAAAAGGAACAGGTCGTGCTCGTCAAGGTAGCATTCGCTCCCCGCAGTGGGTTGGCGGCGGTACAGTATTTGGACCGACTCCTCGCACATACGGATTTAAGCTTCCTAAGAAAGTTCGTCGTCTTGCGATCAAATCGGCATTGTCTTCTAAAGTGATTGATAACGACATCATCGTTTTGGATGCATTGACATTTGCACAGCCTAAGACGAAAGAATTCGCGGCAATCTTGAATAACCTTAAAGCTGGTCGCAAAGCTCTTGTAGTTACAGCTAGTTATGAAGATAACGTAGCATTGTCTGCACGTAATATTCCAGGTGTTAAATTCGTCGCAGCTGACGGCATTAATGTTCTGGATGTATTAGTACATGACAAGCTTATTATCACTAAAGAAGCAGTAGAGAAAGTACAGGAGGTGCTTGCGTAATGAAAAATCCACGCGATATTATCAAGCGCCCGGTTATTACGGAACGTACGAGCGATTACATGGCTAACAAACGTTATGTGTTTGAAGTTGATCTTCGTTCGAACAAAACCGAAATCAAACTTGCAATTGAGCAAATCTTTAAAGTGAAAGTAACCGGCGTTAACACAATGCGTGTAGCGGGTAAACCGAAACGTTATGGTAAACATAGCGGATACAGACCGGATTGGAAAAAAGCGATCGTTCAATTGAGCGCTGACAGCAAAGAGCTTGAGTTCTTTGAATCCGTTTAGAAAAGGAGGAAATCGAAGTGCCTATTAAAAAGTACAAACCGACATCTCCAGCTCGTCGTAACATGTCCGTTTCGACTTTTGAAGAGATTACAACAAGCACACCGGAGAAATCGTTGCTTGCACCACTTTTCAAAAAAGCTGGTCGTAATAACCAAGGTAAAATTACGGTTCGTCACCATGGCGGCGGACACAAACGTAAATACCGTATTATCGACTTTAAACGCACGAAAGACGGCATCGTTGGTAACGTTGCGACGATCGAATACGATCCGAACCGTACATCCAACATTGCTTTGATCCATTATGCTGATGGTGAGAAAGCTTACATCATCGCACCAAAAGGACTGAAAGTCGGAGATCAAGTTATGTCCGGCCCAACTGCTGATATTAAACCGGGCAACGCGTTGCCACTTGTGAATATCCCAGTCGGTTCAGTTATCCACAACATCGAATTGAAACCAGGCAAAGGCGGACAGCTAGTTCGTGCTGCTGGTACTGATGCTCAACTTCTTGGTAAAGAAGAAAAGTACGTATCAATTCGTTTGAGTTCAGGCGAAGTTCGTCACATCTTGAACACTTGCCGCGCGACAATCGGTTCTGTAGGTAACGGAGATCACGAGCTCGTGAAAATCGGTAAAGCCGGCCGTAACCGTTGGCTTGGCAAACGTCCACAAGTACGTGGTGTTGTAATGAACCCTAACGATCACCCACACGGTGGTGGTGAAGGCCGTGCTCCAATCGGACGTAAATCGCCATTGTCACCATGGGGTAAACCAACTCTTGGTTACAAAACGCGTAAGAAGAAAAAAGCATCTAGCCAATACATTATTCGTCGTCGTACGAAGTAATAGTAGCTTGAAGCGAATAGCGTGATACAAATGTATCGCAACTGCTTATATGAAGGGAGGAACTCAAATGGGTCGCAGTTTAAAGAAAGGTCCGTTTATCGACGGTTACCTGCTTAAAAAAGTCGAGGTATTGAACGAAACTGAGAAAAAAGTCGTTATCAAAACCTGGTCCCGCCGCTCGACCATTTTCCCGCAATTCATTGGACACACGTTTGCAGTATATGACGGACGCAAGCACGTGCCGGTATATGTAACGGAAGATATGGTAGGACATAAACTCGGTGAATTCGCACCGACTCGTACGTATAAAGGCCATGCCGGCGAAGACAAGAAAACGGGCAGACGTTAATTTGCCCTAATAAATCTCTAAATGAACGAGAGGAGGTTCCTACATGACAGAAGCTAAAGCGCACGCTAAATTTATTCGTATTGCTCCTCGTAAAGCTATGCTAGTTGCGGATTTGATTCGCGGTAAGCAAGTGGGTGAAGCGATCGCAATTTTGCGTCACACGCCTAAGTCTGCATCCCCAATTCTGGAGAAGCTGCTTAACTCTGCTATTGCTAACGCTGAGCATAACTATCAGCTCGATGTTAATAAATTGGTTATATCGCAAGCTTTCGTAAACCAAGGGCCGACGATGAAACGTTTCCGTCCTCGTGCGATGGGTCGCGCAAGCCGGATTAATAAAAGAACCAGCCACATTACCTTGGTGGTATCTGAAAAATAAAGGAGGGATTACGTGTGGGTCAAAAGGTAAATCCAGTAGGGTTTCGTATCGGAGTTATCCGTGATTGGGAATCCAAATGGTTCGCGGGTAAAGATTTCGGCGATCTTCTTATGGAAGACGTTAAAATTCGCGAATATTTGAAAAACAAGCTGAAAGACGCAGCTGTTTCTCATATCGAGATCGAACGTGCAGCTAACCGAGTGAACGTTACAATCCAAACTGCTAAACCAGGTATGGTTATTGGTAAAGGCGGTTCTGAGGTTGAAAACCTTCGTACAGAGCTTGGTAAAATCACTAAAGGCAAAAAGGTTCACATCAACATCTCTGAAATTAAATATGCTGATCTTGACGCTATTCTTGTAGCTGAAAGCATCGCACAACAACTTGAGCGTCGTGTATCTTTCCGTCGCGCATTGAAGCAAGCTATTCAACGCTCCATGCGTTCAGGTGCTAAAGGGATTAAAACCGCAGTAAGCGGACGTCTCGGCGGCGCGGAAATCGCACGTTCGGAAGGCTACAGCGAAGGAACAGTACCTCTTCATACGCTGCGCGCCGATATTGACTACGGCACAGCTGAAGCGGCAACAACATACGGCCGAATTGGCGTTAAAGTATGGATCTATCGTGGCGAAGTCCTTCCGACTAAGAAGAAAGCTCCCCAGGAAGGAGGCAACTAATCATGTTGGTACCTAAACGTGTAAAACACCGTAAACAACAACGCGGTCATATGAAGGGTCGCGCTAAAGGCGGCACAACTGTAGCATTTGGTGAATATGGTCTTCAAGCACTTGAGCCATCATGGATCACGAACCGTCAGATCGAAGCGGCTCGTATCGCAATGACACGTTACATTAAACGTGGCGGTAAAGTGTGGATCAAAATATTCCCAGCGAAACCAATTACTCAAAAGCCTCTAGAAGTGCGTATGGGTAGTGGTAAAGGTAACGTTGAGAAATGGGTAGCAGTCGTTAAACCAGGTAAAATCCTGTTTGAATTGGCTGGCGTATCTGAAGAAACCGCTCGTGAAGCGATGCGTCTTGCGGCTCATAAATTGCCAATTAAGACGAAGTTCGTGAAGCGCGAAGAAGTGGGTGGTGAAGCAAATGAAAGCTAGTGATATTCGTAACCTAACCTCCGCTGAGATTGAACAGCAGGTAACTGGTTTTAAAGAAGAGCTTTTCAACCTTCGTTTCCAATTGGCTACTGGCCAACTGGATAACCCGACTCGGATCCGTGACGTACGTAAGGAAATAGCTCGTGCTAAAACCGTTTTGCGTGAAAGAGAACTCGGAATCAGCAGCTAGTAAAAACCTTGCATGAAAGTATAATCACGGCTGAAGGAAGGAGGAAGAACATGAGCGAACGCAATGCCCGCAAAGTTCAAATCGGCAAAGTGGTAAGCGATAAAATGGACAAAACAATCGTTGTTGCTGTTGAAACATACAAAAAACACGACTTGTACCATAAACGCATTAAATACACGAAGAAATATAAAGCGCATGATGAAGATAACCAAGCGAAAATTGGCGACATCGTGAAAATCATGGAGACTCGTCCGCTATCGAAAGACAAGCGCTTCAGACTAGTAGAGATTGTTGAAGTTGCGATTGTTATTTAATGAGCGTATGCAGTATCTGAGCATTTTTCCGAAAGGAGGACGTTGAAATGATTCAACCATTTTCGCGCTTAGCAGTTGCTGACAACTCTGGCGCAAAACAATTGATGTGTATCCGTGTACTTGGTGGAACGGGACGTCGCGTTGGACACATCGGCGATTTGATCGTTTGCTCAGTAAAACAAGCAACACCAGGCGGCGTTGTCAAAAAAGGTGACGTTGTTAAAGCCGTTATCGTTCGCACAAAGCGTTCGGTACGTCGTAAAGACGGTTCATACATCGCATTCGATGAGAATGCAGCTGTAATCGTAAAAGAAGATAAGAGCCCGCGTGGCACACGTATCTTTGGACCTGTTGCCCGTGAACTACGCGATAGAGATTTCATGAAAATCGTATCGTTAGCACCAGAAGTTATCTAATTAACCATATATAAGCTTGAAAGCACAAGCGTGCAGGAGGTGTAACTCATGCCAAGGCTGAAAAAAGTACTCGAATCTCATAACAACAAATTGCACGTGAAAAAAGACGATACGGTTATCGTCATTACCGGTAAAGACAAAGGTAAGAAGGGCCGTATTATCGCTGCGTACCCGCGTGAAAACCGCGTTCTCGTAGAAGGTGTTAACATGGTGAAGAAACATACTCGTCCATCTCAAACGAATCCACAGGGCGGTATTATCGAACAAGAAGCACCAGTTCACGTGTCAAACGTTATGCATATCGATCCGAAAAGCGGTAAAGTAACACGTATCGGATACAAAGTGCTAGACAACGGCAAGAAAGTTCGGATCGCGAAACGTTCCGGAGAAGTAATCGACTAACCGTCACTGTATGAAAGGAGGTCCATGAACAATGGTAGCAAGATTGAAAGGTCGCTTTCTTAACGAAATAACTCCTGCTCTTATGCAGAAGTTCAACTATACGTCAGTCATGCAAGTACCGAAAGTTGAGAAGATTGTTATCAACATGGGGGTTGGCGAAGCGGTTTCCAATTCGAAAATCCTAGATGTAGCTGTTGAAGAACTACGTATCATTTCCGGTCAAAAACCAGTCGTAACTCGTGCGAAGAAGTCTATTGCAGGCTTCAAGCTTCGTGAGAACATGCCAATCGGAGTTAAAGTAACATTGCGCGGTGAGCGCATGTACCACTTCCTTGACAAGCTGATTAACATTTCCCTTCCGCGTGTACGCGACTTCCGTGGTGTATCCAATAAAGCATTTGATGGCCGCGGTAACTATACGCTTGGCTTGAAAGAGCAATTGATATTCCCAGAAATCGAGTACGATAAAGTTGATAAAGTACGCGGTATGGATATCGTCATCGTCACGACGGCAAAAACGGACGAAGAATCTCGTGAATTGCTGACCCAAATGGGCATGCCGTTCACGAAGTAATCCACTTTTAGGAGGTGTAATACCCAGTGGCAAAAACTTCGATGAAAGTGAAGCAACAACGCACACCGAAATTTAAAGTGCAAGCATATACGCGCTGTGAGCGTTGCGGCCGTCCGCATTCTGTTTTGCAAAAGTTTAAAATTTGCCGGATTTGTTTCCGCGAGTTAGCACATAAGGGCCAGATTCCTGGCGTTAAAAAAGCAAGCTGGTAATCAGCCTAGTTCGGGAAGGAGGTTAACACAATGGTTATGTCTGATCCGGTTGCAGATATGTTGACGCGTATTCGTAACGCGAATGTCGTTCGTCACGAAACCGTAGAAATGCCCGCTTCGAAATTGAAGAAGCAAATCGCTGAAATTCTTAAGCGTGAGGGTTTCATACGCGATGCTGAATATATCGAGGACAACAAACAAGGGATTATCCGTATTTTTCTGAAATACGGCCCTAACCAAGAGCGCGTTATTACAGGTTTGAAGCGTATTTCCAAACCAGGTTTGCGCGTTTACACGCAATCAACTGAAATCCCTCGCGTGCTCGGAGGACTTGGAATTGCTATTATTTCCACTTCCAAAGGTATTATGACGGATAAAGAAGCTCGTCAAGTTAAATCAGGCGGCGAAGTAGTCTGCTACGTATGGTAAGTAACAAGTCACAAAGATAGGAGGTGTAACAATGTCCCGTATTGGTCGCAAACCAATCCAAGTGCCTAACGGCGTAAGCATCAACTTGGACAACACAGTTATTACTGTAAAAGGACCGAAAGGAACTCTTTCCCGTGAATTTCACAAAGAAATGCAAGTGAATGTTACGGAAACAGAAATCCTAGTAGAACGTCCTTCCGATAATAAATTGCATCGCTCCCTGCACGGAACAACTCGCAGCATCATCGCTAACATGGTGAGCGGAGTTACTGAAGGCTTCTCGAAAAACTTGGAGCTAGTAGGCGTTGGTTACCGTGCAAGTAAATCTGGTGATAAAATCGTACTTAACGTCGGTTATTCTCATCCAGTGGAGATCGCTCCGGATAATGGAATCGAGTTTGATGTACCTGCTAACACGAAAATTACTGTTCGCGGTATCGACAAAGAGCTCGTAGGCGCAACTGCTGCTAAAATCCGTTCCGTACGTGAGCCTGAGCCGTATAAAGGTAAAGGTATCAAGTATGAAGGCGAACGCATCATCCGTAAAGAAGGTAAGTCCGGTAAGAAGAAATAAGCAAACAGCAAGTTTGCTTAAGATAGTGGTTTAAGGCATAAGGAAAGGAGTGAACTTTGTATGATTACGAAAGGCGACAAAAACAAGGCGCGTCTGAAAAGACACCTACGTGTTCGTAAAAAAATTAACGGTACAGCTGCACGTCCGCGTCTATCTGTATTCCGTTCCTCCAAGCATATGTACGCACAATTAATCGACGATGTATCAGGAGTAACAATCGTATCTGCATCCACACAGGATAAAGAATTGGTTGAAGCGATCAGCAACGGTGGAAACATCGAAGCTGCTGCTAAAGTCGGAGAATTGGTTGCGAAACGCGCTCAAGCGAAAGGGGTAACCCAAGTAGTATTTGATCGCGGCGGTTACTTGTATCACGGCAGAATTCAGGCACTAGCTACTGCAGCTCGCGAAGCTGGCCTTGAATTCTAATCGACTTTATTTATAAGGAGGTTAAACGACTTGCGTGTAGATCCAAATACGTTAGAACTGACTGAAAAAGTAGTTAATATCAATCGTGTATCTAAAGTTGTTAAAGGCGGACGCCGCTTTAGCTTTAGCGCACTAGTAGTTGTCGGCGACGGTAAAGGCTACGTTGGCGCAGGGATCGGTAAAGCAGGCGAAGTACCTGACGCAATCCGCAAAGGTATTGAAGATGCTAAGAAAAACCTGATCCACATTCCAATCGTTGGAACAACAATTCCACATCTTGTCCTCGGACATTTCGGCGCTGGAGAAGTTCTCTTGAAGCCTGCATCTGAAGGTACAGGCGTTATCGCTGGTGGCCCGGTTCGTGCAGTTCTTGAACTTGCTGGCGTCGGCGACATTTTGACCAAATCGCTCGGTTCTTCGAACTCCATGAACATGGTTAACGCAACGCTCGAAGGTCTTTCACGTTTGAAACGTGTAGAAGAAGTTGCAAAGTTACGTGGGAAAACAGTCGAAGAGCTGTTACGCTAAGGAGGGAAATACGATGGCAAAATTGCAAATCACCCTCGTTCGCAGTTTGATCGGTCGCAACGAGAAACAACGCGCAACGGTTGAATCTTTGGGTCTTAAAAAGATTCGTCAAGCTGTTGTTTTGAACGATAGCCCGGCTATTCGCGGCATGGTTAATCATGTCAGCCACTTGATCAAAGTAGAAGAAGTTTAAAGTTAGTACATTTCGTTAGAAATATATAAGGAGGTGCACGAACGATGAAATTGCATGAGCTAGCTCCAGCACCCGGGTCGACCCAAGCGCCTAAGCGCAAAGGTCGGGGTATCGGTTCCGGTAACGGCAAAACAGCAGGTCGTGGTCACAAAGGGCAAAACGCTCGTTCCGGTGGCGGCGTTCGTCCTGGATTCGAGGGCGGACAAAACCCATTGTATCGTCGAGTGCCGAAGCGTGGATTTAACAACGTCTTCCGTAAAGAGTACGCAATTGTCAACATTGAAGAGCTAAATGCATTTGCAGCAGGTACTGAAGTCACTCCAGATGTACTTCTTGAGACCGGGATTGTTAAAAACCCACTCGCAGGAATTAAGATTTTGGGTAATGGTGAAGTTAACGTTCAACTTACTGTAAAAGCAAACAAGTTCTCTCAATCTGCGGTAGAGAAAATCCAGGCTGCCGGCGGTAAAACCGAGGTGATCTAATTGTTCAAAACCGTATCCAATATTTGGAAAGTGGCGGATCTTCGTACAAGGATCCTTTTCACCCTTTTCATTCTACTCATTTATCGTATCGGTTCATTTATACCGGTACCAGGTGTAAATAAAGATGTGTTTAAGCAGGTTGATCAAGCCGGTTCGGATCTGTTCGGCTTGCTTAACACGTTTTCCGGCGGTGCTTTGTTCCAATTCTCAATTCTCGCAATCGGAATTACGCCATATATTACAGCTTCGATTATCGTACAGCTGTTATCTATGGATGTTATTCCCAAGTTTGCGGAGTGGGCAAAGGAAGGCGAGAACGGTAAACGTAATCTCGCGCAAATTACTCGTTACGGTACAGTTGGTCTAGGTTTAGTGCAAGGTTTTGCGACAGCTATCGGATTTAACCGTCAATACGGTTATGAAATGATCGTTGGAGCAACATTCGTTGATTACTTACTGATCGCTATTATTTTGACTGCAGGTACTGCTTTCTTGATGTGGCTCGGTGAACAAATTACCGAAAAAGGAATCGGAAATGGTATTTCGATTCTGATCTTCGCAGCAATCGCAGCTGGTATCCCTGGACACATTCGGACGATCTATCAAGATCAATTCGTAGGTGCACAAGATCAACTGTTTTTGAACATCGTTAAGATGGTATTGATTCTGATTGCGATCATCGCAATCATTGTGGGTGTCATCTTTGTACAACAGGGTATTCGTAAAATCCCCGTACAATACGCTAAACGTGTTGTTGGACGGAAGATGTATGGTGGACAATCGACACATATTCCTATGAAAGTGAATGGCGCAGGAGTTATTCCGGTCATTTTCGCA
The DNA here is from genome assembly GCF_056269185.1 of Paenibacillus sp. J31R122. Classification (NCBI taxonomy): domain Bacteria; kingdom Bacillati; phylum Bacillota; class Bacilli; order Caryophanales; family Paenibacillaceae; genus Paenibacillus; species Paenibacillus sp. J31R122. The sequence continues at coordinate 15,463 of NZ_JBWDNM010000025.1, read as the reverse complement.
GTGTCGCTCATTATGTTCCCTATTACGATTGCACAATTCTTTGCTACCCAACCTTGGGCAGACTGGATAATTAATAATATGAGCTATGACCAACCGCTGGGTATGGTATTGTACGTATTGCTAATTATCGGTTTTACCTTCTTCTATACTTTCGTGCAAATTAATCCGGTTCAAATGGCTGATCAGATGAAGAAAAATGGTGGATACATTCCTGGAATTCGTCCTGGTAAACCGACATCCGCTTACTTAACTCGCGTTATGTCGCGGATTACGTTAACAGGCGCAGTTTTCCTTGCTGTTATCTCTGTTCTTCCTGTGTTCTTCGGATCACTTGCTGGACTACCGCGCTCTGTGCAACTAGGCGGCACCTCGCTGCTTATCGTTATCGGAGTTGCACTTGACACGATGAAGCAAATCGAGAGCCAGTTGATCAAACGCCATTACAAAGGGTTTATCAATAAATAACAATAGGTTCTGACCGGGCTTCCGCTTTCGTCTATCCGATGGTGCGGAACCCGCCCGAACCTATTGTGCTTAAAGCGAGGAACTCAGCAATGAACATTTTATTCATGGGCCCTCCGGGAGCCGGTAAAGGTACTCAAGCTGAACGGATCGTAGAAGAGTTCGGTATTCCCCACATTTCCACTGGCGACGCATTCCGCCTCGCTATGAAACAAGGAACTGCACTCGGGCTCAAAGCGAAGGAGTATGTCGATCAAGGACTGCTCGTTCCCGATGAGATTACGAATGGTATTGTTAAAGAACGTCTGGCACTAGAGGATTGCAACAAAGGGTTTTTGCTTGATGGTTTTCCGCGCACACTGCAGCAAGCTGAAGCGCTTGACAGTATGCTTGTAGAACTTGGCCGCAATATTGACCATGTTGTTAATCTAAAGGTTGACCGCGGACTGCTGCTTGCTCGCTTGACGGGTAGACGCATCTGTAGAACTTGTGGAACGACCTATCATGTAATTTTTAATCCGTCTAAGGTCGAAGGTATTTGCGACAAAGACGGTGGAGAATTGTATCAACGTTCAGATGATACAGAAGAAAAGGTAGGCACGCGTTTGGATGAGTATACATCCAAAACTGCTCCTCTACTTAATTACTATAGTGATAAAGGTCTCCTGCGCGAAGTCGACGGCGAGAAGGATATTGATGTTGTAACAGCAGACATCATTTCCAACCTGCGAGGTTCATTGTAATGATTATTTGCAAATCCGATTCGGAACTGCGATATATGAGAGAAGCTGGACGCATCGTTGCGGAAACGCATCGTTTAATGTCGGAAGCTGTGAAACCAGGTATCACTACTCGTGAGCTTGACCAAATCGCTGAAACGTACATTAAAAGCCAAAATGCGATTCCATCCTTCAAAGGTTACAATGGTTTTCCTTCGAGCATTTGCGCTTCTGTGAATGACGAGCTGGTGCACGGCTTCCCTGGTTCACGCAAGTTGAACGAAGGCGATATTATAAGCATCGATATCGGCGCACAGTTCGAAGGATTTCATGGTGATTCAGCTTGGACCTACGCGGTCGGAACAGTTTCTAATGAGGTTCAAAAACTGCTTGAAGTAACGGAGCAATCGCTATATGCGGGACTGCAGTTAATCAAGCCCGATGTGAGATTATATACAATATCGCACGCTATTCAAAAGGTAATTGAAGATGCAGGGTATTCGGTTGTCCGTGAGTATGTAGGACATGGAATTGGTGCGGACCTTCATGAGGAACCACAAATTCCAAACTACGGCTTGCCAGATCGCGGTCCGCGTCTTAAACCGGGAATGGTGCTTGCAATAGAACCAATGGTCAACATTGGTGAACGCTATGTCCGTACACTTGAAGACAATTGGACGGTCGTAACGGAAGACGGTTCATGGTGCGCTCATTTCGAGCACACGGTAGCCGTTACTGAGGACGGCTTTGAAATATTGACCATTTTGCCGAAGCAGCCATAGTTATGACGATGGCAGCTCGTCCCCAGATTGGTCAGTTAGTCAAAGTACTTCGTGGTAAAGATGAAGAAAGCTATGCCGTCATCATTGCTATCGTCGATGAACGATTCGTGATGATTGTGGACGGCAACAAACGCCGATTCGATCAACCGAAGAAAAAGAACGTTCTACATCTCGAGTTATTACCTGCCATTAGTCAAGAGGTATCAAGCAGTTTGCTTGAAACAGGCAGAGTGACCAATGCCAAGTTGCGTTATGTGATTCAGAAGTACGCGTATGCGAAAGGAGAATGACGGTGGCTAAGGAAGACGTCATTGAGGTCGAAGGAACGGTTATAGAGCCGTTGCCGAATGCCATGTTCAAGGTGGAGCTGGAGAACGGTCATCAAATTCTCGCACACGTTTCCGGTAAGCTCAGAATGCATTTTATTCGCATCCTGACAGGAGACAAAGTGGTTATACAGTTATCGCCTTATGATTTATCAAGAGGGCGCATCACCTATCGTAAGTAGCTCTATGAGGCTTACTTACGAAAGATTCGGGAGGTAATCACAATGAAGGTAAGACCTTCGGTAAAGCCGATTTGCGAAAAGTGCAAAGTCATTCGTCGCAAAGGCAACGTTATGGTGATTTGTGAAAATCCGAAACACAAACAAAAACAAGGATAGAAGGAGGGGAATATAGCCTATGGCACGTATATCTGGTGTGGACTTGCCGCGTGATAAACGCGTCGAAATTGCCCTGACGTACATTTTCGGTATTGGTAAAACAACATCGCAAAGAATTTTGAAAGAATCCGAAGTGAGCTTTGATACTCGCGTTCGTGATCTAACTGAAGACGAATTGGCTCGTTTGCGTGAAGCAATCGACAAATCAGTTCGAGTGGAAGGCGACCTACGTCGTGAAATTTCACTAAACATCAAACGCTTGACTGAAATCGGATGCTATCGTGGTCTTCGTCACCGTCGTGGTCTACCTGTTCGCGGTCAACGTACGAAAACAAATGCTCGTACTCGCAAAGGTCCTCGTCGGACTGTAGCTAACAAGAAGAAATAAGAAAGGGGGATAATGGACAATGGCTAAACCAAAAAAAGTCGTTCGTACGAAACGTCGCGACCGGAAAAATATTGAGACTGGCGTTGCGCACATTCGCTCAACGTTCAACAATACGATCGTTACGATCACGGATCCACACGGAAATGCTATTTCATGGGCGAGCTCTGGAAACATGGGTTTCAAAGGCTCACGTAAGAGCACGCCGTTCGCAGCACAATTGGCTGCTGAAACTGCAGCGAAAGCTGCTATGGAGCATGGCATGAGAACTGTCGAAGTGATGGTAAAAGGACCAGGCGCTGGCCGTGAAGCAGCAATTCGCTCGCTTCAAGCTGCTGGATTGGAAGTTAACCTCATTAAAGACGTAACACCAGTTCCTCATAATGGATGCCGTCCTCCGAAACGTCGTCGCGTATAGTTAGATCAGCTGTGGTATCAAATATCAACAACTTGTGAATAATGGTTGTGAAGGTTTGGCATACTACAAGATTTGACATAATTAACGGTAAGGTAACGGAGCGACGTTTGAAGGAGGGTACTATTAGTGATTGAGATCGAAAAGCCGAAAATCGAAACCGTAGATTTGAACGACGAAGGAACTTACGGACGTTTCGTCGTCGAACCGCTGGAGCGCGGCTACGGCACGACTCTTGGGAATTCGCTTCGCCGAATTTTGTTGTCGTCTTTGCCGGGTGCGGCAGTAACCTCGGTTCAAATCGACGGAGTGTTACATGAGTTCTCTACGGTTCCCGGAGTGATTGAGGATGTTACCGAAATCATTCTGAACCTGAAAGGCCTCTCGTTGAAAATCCACTCTGATGAAGAAAAAGTGTTGGAAATCGACGCGGAAGGCGAAGGGAATATTACAGCGGGCGACATTCGAGCTGATAGCGATGTCGAGATTTTAAGCCCTGATCTTCACATCGCAACCTTGGCCTCCGGCGCGCGGCTCCATATGCGGGTATTTGCTAATCGGGGACGCGGTTACGTGCAAGCGGACCGCAACAAGAAAGATGAACAACCGATTGGGGTAATACCTGTCGATTCGATTTACACACCAATTACTCGTGTTAATTACAGCGTAGAAAATACTCGCGTAGGTCAAGTAACAAACTATGACAAGCTAACGCTTGAAGTTTGGACTGATGGCAGTATTAGACCGGAAGAGGCTGTAAGCCTCGGCGCAAAAATATTAACTGAGCACTTGGATTTGTTTGTCGGATTGACCGATGAAGCCAAAGACGCGGAAATTATGGTTGAGAAGGAAGAAGATAAGAAGGAGAAAGTTCTAGAGATGACGATCGAGGAACTTGATCTTTCCGTCCGTTCTTACAACTGCTTGAAACGCGCTGGCATCAATACCGTTCAAGAGCTGATCACGAAATCCGAAGAGGACATGATGAAGGTTCGTAACTTGGGCCGTAAATCCCTTGAGGAAGTACAAGAGAAGCTTGAAGAGCTCGGTTTGGGCCTTCGCATGGAAGAGTAGTAACCAACTAGTGAAGACAAAATTGCAAGGGAGGGGAAAACAAGATGGCATATCAAAAATTAGGACGTGACGCTAGTGCACGGAAAGCTTTGTTCCGTGACCTCGTTACTGACTTGTTCCTTTATGAGCGTATTCAAACGACTGAAGCAAAAGCGAAAGAAGTTCGTTCTATCGCTGAGAAACTGATCACTAAAGCTAAGCAAGGTGATCTTCATGCTCGTCGTCAAGTAGCTGCTTATGTTCGTCGCGAAACTGTAGACGGACAACAAGACGCTATTCAAAAGCTATTCTCCGAACTGGCTACCCGTTACTCGGAACGTGCTGGCGGATACACGCGTATTTTGAAACTAGGACCCCGTCGCGGCGACGCTGCGCCTATGGTTTACTTAGAACTAGTTGATCGTGCGTAATTGATCCAACATACGAGAAACGTACAAATCGTCCTTTCTTAAGGACGATGCCGTTTCACGTTAATATATAAGCATGTCCACAGCGTTAAACCTTGATCATGCTTGTATGAAGAGAAAAGGGTGGACCCTTGTGGCCACCTTTTTTTATTTGGAACACCCTGATGTACTCCTTTAACACCATCAATCAACTACAAGCGTGTCAAATCTGCGGTGAATACGGCAAATGGGGACGTTAGTTCGCAGAAGCACATCCTAATACGCCATACTAATGGCTATAATGAATGTAAGTATGCAGCATTGCATACTCAGAGGCATATTCTTACTGCCCGTGTAAAGCGGCAGAGGAGAACGAAATAGCGCAATAGCGCAAACGCTGAAGCTTAATTGAAGAAGCGTGTCCTTAACGCCGTGTGAGCGGCTGGAGAGGACGTAAGCAGCTTGTATGTTGATAGGTTCACAGGAGAGAATCAGCAGCTTTAAAACAAACATTCCGAGGCTATAGGGGGATGGTGAAATTTGCGCAATATTTGCGTCAAAGTGAGCTATGACGGAGCTGGTTTCAACGGGTTTCAAACGCAGCCGTATGGCAGAACGGTTCAAAACGAAATTGAGAAGGCATTAAAGAAGCTAACGGGAGAGTCTATATTAATCATTGGCTCTGGACGTACGGATGCTGGCGTGCATGCGCAAGGTCAAGTATTTAACTTCTACACTGAGTCAACAATACCAACAGAACGTTGGGCAATTGCGCTAAACACTCGATTGCCGAAGGATATTGTTATTATTGAAGCACTCGAGGTGCCGGAGCATTTTCATGCGAGACGCTCTGCAAAACGTAAAACGTATCGATACACGATTGATACCGGGAAATTTCCAGATGTGTTCGGTCGCCAATACCGCTTTCATCATCCGACTCCACTGGATGTTGATGCGATGCGTGAAGGGATTCATTGCTTGGTCGGCGAGCATGACTTTTCTTCATTTACATCCATTCATTCAACGAAGCCTCATCATATCCGATCAATCTATGAAGCTTATTTCGTACAAGAGGGACCAATAGTCCATATGTACGTTACAGGCAACGGTTTTCTGTATAATATGGTCCGTGTCATAATGGGAACTTTACTGTGGGTAGGCGAAGGCAAGTTAGCTTCGTCAGAAGTGAAAACTATTTTAGAAGGTCGAAATCGATCTTTGGCTGGACCTACGGCAATGCCGCATGGATTGATGTTATTGAGTGTTGAATATTCCAGTAGATAGCTATAATAAAAGCGTATAATTCACTTGCACTTAGCTATTATTTATAGTAGAATATAACTTGTGCTTTCGAAGTGGCTATCCCACAGCCCCGACTGAGATTGTCACAAACTTGGCGAACTACAATGACTAACAAACCAACGATTACGTTGTTATAAAAACGATTAATGTAAGAAATTAAGGAGGATCATCCATGCGTACCACTTATATGGCTAAGTCAAATGAAGTTGAGCGTAAATGGTTCGTCGTTGATGCGGAAGGCAAAACACTAGGCCGTTTGGCTAGTGAAGTAGCTGCCCTGATTCGCGGCAAGCACAAACCTACATTTACTCCTCATGTTGATACAGGCGATTTCGTCGTTGTTATCAACGCTGAGAAAATTCATTTGACAGGTAAGAAATTCACTGACAAAATGTACTACCGTCACTCGATGTATTCAGGTGGTTTGAAAGTTACCCCTGCTAACGAGATGATCAAAAACAAACCAGAGCGCGTTATCGAATTCGCGGTACATGGTATGTTGCCTAAGAACCGTCTTGGCGACAAAATGAAGCTTAAACTTAAAGTATACGCAGGTGCGGAACATCCACATCAAGCACAAAACCCTGAAGTTTACGAACTTCGCGGGTAATAAAGAGGAGGACAAGTTTCATGGCTCAAGTGCAATACTATGGAACCGGTCGTCGTAAACACTCTGTTGCACGTGTACGTCTTGTGCCGGGTGAAGGACGAATCATTATTAACAAACGCGACCTTAATGAATATTTCGGTTTAGAAACTCTTAAACTGATTGTAAAACAACCGCTTAACCTTACTGATACATTGTCAAACTACGATGTACTAGTAATCGCTAACGGCGGCGGAATGTCCGGTCAAGCCGGTGCTATCCGTCACGGTATTTCACGCGCTCTGCTTAAAGCAGATCCTGAATTCCGTCCAGCTCTAAAACGTGCGGGCTTCCTGACACGTGATCCGCGTATGAAAGAACGTAAAAAATACGGTCTTAAAGCGGCTCGTCGCGCTCCACAATTCTCGAAACGTTAATTTATACGACAAATGCCTTCTCTGTTTATCAGAGAAGGCATTTTTTTGTTCTTTTTTTGAATATAAAAAAGTATAAGTTCCGTCTTTAACTCGTCTATATACTTCATTATGTAACGAGTTTAGGCCATCAAAGATGGCGAAGACCATTTAAACCAGTAGGAAATATAAACTTTATTTCATTTTGGAGTGAACTGGTTATTGAACTTCGGTGATTTAGGTCGTATAATTTAAATACAAACTAAACCAATAGGAATTAACAACGGAGGGTATGACAATGAACCTTTTTGAAAAAGAAGCTTTAGTTAAGCAAAAGGCAGAAGAACTCGAAACCGCGTCGCCGGAAGAAATATTGGCTTATGCGGTTGAAGTATTTCCTAATCTTACATTTGCATGCAGTTTCGGTGCAGAGGACGTAGTTCTAGTCGATATGCTCCAAAAGGTGAGCCCGACAACAGATATTTTTTACTTAGATACAGATTTTCATTTTAAGGAAACCTATGAGACTCGTGATCTTATGGTGGAAAGATACCCTGGAATTCCGTTTGTTAAAGTAAGCCCTGAAATAACGCCAGAAGAGCAAGCAGCACAATTTGGAGAAGAGCTATGGAAATCTGATGCCAATGCTTGCTGTAATATACGTAAAGTTAAACCTCTTACGAATATCTTATCGAAGTATGATGCTTGGATAACGGGTATACGTCGCGATCAAGCTCCTACACGTGCAAATTCAAAAAAAATTGAATATGATACAAAGTTCGGTCTTATCAAATTTAACCCAATCGCTCATTGGACTTCTGAGGATGTCTGGAATTATATACGCGACAATAATGTTATTTATAACCCATTGCACGATCAAAACTACCCGAGCATAGGCTGTGAACAATGTACTCGGAAAGTTATGCCAGGAGAAGACCCACGCGCTGGACGTTGGTCCGGTCAAGAAAAAACAGAATGCGGACTGCATAAATAAGGAGGATACACAAAGTTATGACTCAAATTTTACCGCACGGCGGCGTACTGGTTAACCGAGTCGCTAATGGCGATCAACGTGAAGCATTGTTATACGAAGCAAAATCACTGCCATTTATCTTAATTAATACGTGGACAATATCTGATTTGGATTTAATAGCAGTAGGAGCATTTTCTCCGTTAACGGGCTTTATGAATGAGGCGGATTACCGTTCTGTAGTTGAAAGCACGCGTCTAGCGAATGGCACGGTTTGGAGCATACCTATTACCCTTGCGGTAGAAGAGTCGAAAGCGGCTGAATTTGCTGCAGGACATCGCGCAGCATTAATCGGTGAGGACGGCGTTATCTATGCTGTAATAGACATTAATAGCATCTACACGGTTGATCATAAGCTAGAAGCCATTAATGTGTTCAAAACTGATGATCTTGCGCATCCAGGAGTAGAAAAGCTGTTCGAACGTCCTACGACTCATATTGGCGGAGACATTACCGTTTTGAATCGTCCGCAGCCTGAGAAGTTTGAAGAGTTCTACTTTGAGCCATCGGAAACGCGTCGTATTTTTGCAGAAAAAGGCTGGAAAACGGTAGTTGGCTTCCAAACTCGCAACCCTGTGCACCGGGCTCATGAATATATTCAGAAAACAGCGATGGAAATTGTTGATGCATTATTTTTAAACCCGCTGGTTGGGGAAACGAAATCGGATGATGTACCGGCGAACGTGCGTATGACTTCGTACCTTGCATTGCTCGAAAACTACTATCCGAAGGATCGCGTGTTTCTAGGCGTATTTCCAGCGGCTATGCGTTATGCGGGCCCTCGTGAAGCGATTTTCCATGCGATTGTTCGTAAAAACTACGGTTGTACACACTTTATTGTAGGACGCGATCATGCTGGTGTAGGTGACTACTATGGTACTTATGAAGCACAGGATCTGCTAAAAACCATTCCAGTTGAAGATCTGGGCATTACGCCGCTCTATTTCGAGCATAGCTTCTTCTGCAAAAAATGCGGCAATATGGGTACGACTAAAACATGCCCGCACGATAAAGAGCATCATTTGACCCTTTCAGGTACGAAGGTCCGCGCATTGCTGCGTGACGGGATTTGCCCTCCTCCGGAATTTTCACGACCAGAGGTTGCGAAAATTCTTATTGAAGGTATGTCTGAGCAGCCTGTCGTCTAACACTTTAATTTTTCATAATCGACCGCCTCGTCCCATATAAATGAAAGTGAGCATAGGCTTATCCTAACTGATAAGAAATGATCATTCATTTAGATGGAGGACGAGGTGGTTTTTTTATGCGCCGAATCGGTCGGCATGTTGTTATTTGGATGACGTACAAAGGGGCAATTCGAATAGGTATTGGTTTACTAGTTATTACGGTTACTGGTATTTTGCTTGGAAGAAGTATGCCAAATAATGAAACGTGGTCCTACTGGACGATGCCGCTCTCGGGTAAGACGATTGCGATAGATGCGGGGCATGGAGGAGCGGATGGCGGAGCGGTCAGTAAGCAAGGGGTTATTGAGAAGGATTTAAATTTGGCGATTGCTTTATATTTACGCGATTATTTACAGCAAGCAGGGGCGGTTGTCATTATGACGCGTGAAGGAGATTACGATTTGGCCACAGGTGATTCGCGCGCTTACAGTAAACGTAAGACAGAGGATTTGAAAAAGCGGGCGGCTTTGATCAGTCAAAATAAACCTGCAGCAGTAATCAGCATCCATATGAACAGCATTCCATCCGCGAAATGGTCAGGAGCACAAACCTTTTATCAGGAGGGGAATCATCCTGACAATGTGGCTCTCGCAACATTTATACAGGATGAGATTAAACGTAATCTTGAAAATACGAATCGCCTTGCCAATACAGTAAAGGATGTATATTTACTCAAAACATTGACGGATATTCCGACCGCTCTTGTTGAGGTTGGCTTCTTATCTAATCCAGGTGAAGCACAGAGACTTGCTGATGCCGAATATCAGCGTAAGGTTGCTGCATCGATCTATCAGGGCATACTAAGGTATAGCTCGGGTGAGAAGCTAAGTGGAAGTACACTTCTGGAAGTAGAACCTATGTTATAATGAATAATGATTATCGTATAACTATCATTACAAAAGGTGGGATACATATTATGCTAGCACGTGAGCAAGTAATAGAGGCCGTCGATTCAGTGAGGGCAAAATATAGCGCGGAGAAGGCAGTCATCCGCGATGTTATGGTTAAGGACCGTCAGGTTTCCATGACGGTCCTCGGGGTTAGCGCGGCTGCGCAGCCCGCGCTGGAAGCCTCGCTCCGCGAGGCTCTGGCGCACCTAGGCGCCGAAACCGTGCATTGCCGGTTTCGTGACGAGGCTGCGCCTGTCGCAGGCGCTGCTTCGCAGCCTGCGGCAGCTAAAGCGCCGGCCGCGGCTAGCGCCGGTGCCGGCAAAGCTGGCGGGCCCGCACCTGTGCAGGGGCACGGGGCCGGGCTGGCAAACCCGCTGCTGGATCCTAGCAGCGGAGTGCAGTTCATCGCCATCGCCAGCGGCAAGGGCGGCGTCGGCAAATCAACGGTGACCGTCAATTTAGCGGTCGCCTTAGCCCGCAAGGGCAAGCGCGTCGGAATCATTGACGCTGACATCTACGGCTTTAGCGTGCCCGATATGATGGGCATCGAGGAGCGTCCGGAAGTCATCAATGAACGTGTTATTCCGATTGAGAAATTCGGCGTTAAGGTCATGTCGATGGGTTTCTTCGTCGAAGACAACAGCCCGATCGTATGGCGTGGACCGATGCTTGGCAAAATGCTTCGCAACTTCTTTCAAGAAATTGAATGGGGCGAGCTGGACTATTTATTGCTGGACTTGCCGCCAGGTACCGGTGATGTAGCCCTTGACGTACATCAGATCATTCCGCAAAGCAAAGAAATTATCGTCACTACACCACACGCTACTGCTGCATTTGTAGCGGCAAGAGCAGGGGCGATGGCGATTAAGACGGAGCATGAAATCATCGGTATCGTCGAAAATATGTCTTATTACGTGTCTGCTGCAACTGGGGAAAAGGAATATGTATTCGGGCGCGGAGGCGGCGCTCGTCTTGCTGAGACGCTTCATTCGGAGCTGCTTGCACAAATTCCGCTTGGCGCACCGGATAATCATGTGTCTGAACCAGATTTTGCTCCTTCCGTTTACAAGGCTGACTCAGAAACCGGCAAGCTGTATTTAGAGTTAGCGGATCGTGTTTTAAGTAAATACGCAAATTAATGGTTAGTATCAATTAATAAAGCCCGAACATTTGTTTTCTGACGCATTGTAAATGCTTCATTGGACAAGTTGTTCGGGCTTTTGTTTTTTTTGCTTAAAAATAACTCTATAAGAATACGCTAACCTTATTCTCCGCTAGCTTCTCCACTTGCTTCTTCACTTTTCTGTTCTTCATCATCCGATGCCTTTTCTGAATCTTCTTCTTTTTTCTTATCCACTTTTTCATCAGGAGGAGGCTTAAGTTCATCTTGTACAGCTTTCTTCATAAGATCAAGAACTTCTAGTCGAAACAAAGGATTTTGCATCGATTCCTGCATTAAGGACATTACTTGCTTGCGATACTGCGTGCTTTGCAGCACCTCGAGAATCATTTTATCCATTTCCGGTGTTTTAAGCACTTTAACTAATTCAGACTGATAACCAGGATCTTTAATTAGCTCTTTATGAATATCTTTATTTTGTTTATTAATTGCTTTTGCAAATTCTCCTGCAAAGCGAGTGTCCGTCATCAGCTTCTTAATGACTTTGTCGTAATCGGGAGAGATAAGCACATCCTTTACAGCTAAACGAACTTCTTCCTGATCTTGAATGGATAACAGCTTCGAGGTCTGACCACTATAGCCAGTTAGCTGCTGTGAGGATTGCTGCAGCGCCTTTTGAGCATCCTCTGTTTTCAAAATATCGATAACCATCGTTTTCATATCCTTATAACTTACTTGCTGACCACCACCACCACCTGAGGACTCAGCGCCGCAGCTTGTTAAAACGATTGCCATTGCCGCTAATAGTGGTAATAAAGTCCATCGAATGCGCATATTTTCGTTATCTCCTTCCTATGTCCGCACATCTATGTTCAAATTAGCTGGAAAACCATCTAGAAAATATGGATCTGTAATCTTATTATGCGCATTGTTCACCTTATTATCATGGACAGCAATTAGCTTTTTGTTGCGAACGTGGTAAAATAAAGGGTATTGTGGAAGCAAGCTTCAACTTCAACTTTCAGGAGGAAAATGAACGTGAATTTAAAAAAGTGGTTCTTTTTATTTTGGAGCACTATGGCGGTAGGGGCGGTAGTCTGTGTGATTGCCGGTGCGATTATGCAATGGACAGATCCATCCTTTGGATTTTTAGGATTAAAAGCCGCTGGTTTTAATGCATTAATGATGGCTATGGTAGGCTTGATGATAGGTGCATTTAGTCAAATGGGCTTCTTTGCTTACTTATCACTAAACTATATTGCACTTAGCGTATTTGGCAAAAAATATTTATGGAACACGCTTCAAGGCTACACAACCTTATTTGCGGTTGCAGGCTTAGGTTATCTGTTGTTTGAGCAACGAGTAAACAATTGGTTTTTCTGGGTGCTGCCGCTTGTCCTGCTGATTTTCTCTTTCCTCGTGTCGTGGTTGAAAGTGAAGCAAACGAACAAAACAGCGTTTATTCCAACCATGTTCCTCATGTTCGTAATTACTTTCATTGAAGCATGGCCAGCTCTGCAAGGGGAAACAAATGTATCTGCTATTGTATTTATGATGATCCCATTATTCATTTGTAATGCGTACCAAATTATGATGATGCATCGAATGGCCAAAAAAGAAACAACCGACCCTGCAGCAATTGCCGCAAAGCCAGTTGTATAAGGATTTATTCTAAAGCGGCGGCATTAAGCTGCGGGAAGGTAGACGACGTCTTATCCTGCACGGCTTTGCCGTCGATTTCTGTTTGTGAAAGCAAGGCGGATACTGAAACAAAATCATAGCCTTTCTCGCGGAGCTGATCAATAATGACGGGAAGAGCCTCATGTGTTTGTTTTACAGAATCGCTTGCGTGGAGAAGAATGATATCACCAGGATGAGCTCTTGTTACGACACGGTTAATAATTTTATCCGTACCGATATTCATCCAATCAAGTGAATCCGTATCCCACTGGATGACTTTATATTGAAGATCATCTGCAATGCGAAGTACCCTTTTATCAAAATCCCCGTTTGGCAGCCTTATCAAATTCGGTTGTTTACCGATCATATCGGACAAGATGGAATGTGCGGTTGTAATCTGCTTGCGGATTTCTTCATCACTTAGCTTGCTGTAGTTGTCGTGCTTATGACCGTGACTTCCGATTTCAAATCCTGCATCCAATATTTTTTTCACAATATCAGGATGAGATTTGCTCCAAGGTGATGATAAGAAAAAGGTTGCCTGTTTGACGTTCTTTTCTTTAAGCACATTAAGAATGGGTTCCGTACGCTTATCGCCCCAGCTAATGTCGAAGGTCAGAGAGACGACCTTTTTGTCCGTCGGTACACTGTAGATGGCAGCCGGCTGCTGCGGTGCGAAGACTGTAATGTTGTCGCGTTCGGCATAGATGATGCCAACTGAAAACACTAGCGCGATTGCAATTAGAAAATACCTTTTCAGCTTTTGTCCATTCAACACATAAAAGAAACTCATGAGAAAGAGCTCTCCTTTCTAATAGAAGCTTGTACAAAGATAAGAAAGTATAATGTCACCGTTATACTCTGTTATCTTTAGCGCGCGTCGAGCTTAAGGCCACCATGGAAGGCTTAAGTCATTTACGCTTGTTGTACAATCTATGCTCGTACACCAAAGATATTCATCTATATTTGGAAACTTACGTATTAGGAGATGATTACATGTTTAAGCGTGCAGCTATAATAGACCATTTCAAGCAAATGAATCATTATATTGCGTTTGGTTTTATTTTATTTTTTGCAGGGATGGTTATTGGAGGCACAAATCCGGCATTCCATGCTTTTCTGGACAGTCAAATAGAAGGGTTAGGGCAGTTGACTAATTTTATTGATCAATCCAAAAACCCTACATTAACGATGATTATCGTCATATTTCTAAACAATGCGATCAAATCGATTCTAGTCATGTATATCGGCGCGTTTCTTGGGATTGTACCGCTACTATTTCTTGTGATTAATGGCATGGTAATTGGATATTTGTTGCAAAATATCGCGGGTCTGCATGGGGGGGCCCAGGTATTCGAAGTCGTCGTGAAGGGACTTCTTCCGCACGGAATCATTGAAATTCCAGCAATTATTATTGCATGTGCCTATGGGTTGCGTTTTGGAGTTCTCTCATTTAAAGGGTTAGGATCCTTATTATTCACTAGATCAAAGCTGCCTGTAATCGGACGTGATATCGAAACATTCGTTATTAGGAGCGTCCCGGTCATGGTTATTTTAACCGTATCGTTGCTCATTGCTTCTGTAATTGAAAGTACTATTACAATCTGGTTGTTAAAAATGTAATAATTTTTCCAATATTTGAGCATAACAGTAAAGCAGTGTCGTAACGCATTTGCGTGAGATGTTGCTTTTTTGTTCGTATATAAGAATTTATAAGTGGTCACTTATGAATGTACTTATATATCTCCGCGAACGAGCTTATGCCGCAAGGATGATGACAGCCGTTCATGCTTTGATTATGAGTTTTTTTAAAACATATAATCAGCAGTGAAACGTAATCTGTGCAGCCATTACATTGGCATCAGTCATTTGCGCTTAGTTCTAAGACGATCCATTTGCGCGCTTTACATCTAAAGGAGGTCGCTCACGGCTATGCTCGGAATACTGTTCAACGATAAAGAATGCAAAGAACTCGACTACGTCCTTCGCAAGGAATTAGATGAGATGTTATTGGATCTCAGTGATTCAAGATTAGACGGTGATATTAAGACAGCCATTACAAGAAGGTATAAAGTCATCTTTAGAATGTACGCCCGAATTGCCTCCCCGAAAGAGCTGTCACGATATGCGCTGAATGCCCGTTCATACCGATAAAAGTAACTTTTTTAAAAAAACTTTCAAAAAGGGGTTGCAATTAAACGGGCCCCTGTGATATATTATTTCTTGTCGCCGACGAGACACACGCCGACAACACGAAAAAAGATTGCTCTTTGAAAACTGAACAACGAGTATTAAACTGCCCTAACGATCCTAACGGATCATTAGAAAAAGCGATAAAAAGTAATGAGCAAGTCAAACACCAATTTGG
>NZ_JBWDNM010000026.1:0-55383 GCF_056269185.1 Paenibacillus sp. J31R122 | reverse complement strand
TAAAAGAATAAAAAGAAAGGCGATATTCCGTTCCAATGTGAACGAAATATCGCCTTTTTGATTTAAAACAAATCTTTAACAAATTAAAAACGTAAGTTTTTCAGTGGCCTCGATGAATACAGAAGCCATCTTCTTACTGCTTAGCACCTTTTTATTAAGTGTCTACAAATAGGGTTACAGTTCAGCTGCGGCAGCTGCTCTCTTTCTTTATTAAGCTAACGGGCAGGATAGATAAATGCAAGAAGGGATTTTATTCCAGTCTAACGAATAGGAATTCATACCCATTTATAGAGGAGTGGAAAAATGCAACCTATTTTAGTTGATTTTCCTGAATGTAAGATTATTGGTATTGGAAATATTGGTAAACCGACCAATCCTGGGGATGTCTGGCCAGCTTTGTTCACCCGAATAAACGAAGTAACAGATCGAATAAATCATCATGAGACAATTGGATTAATCAAACGAAATGAAGACGGCTATTTAGCAGGTGTGAAAACCGATTCTTTAAGCGAAGTGCCAGAAGGAATGTTTATGTATAAAATTCCCGCTGGCCAATATGCAGGAGTAACTCATAGAGGACCCATAAGTAAGATAAACGAAACGTTTGAAAAACTTATTTACTGGCTCAGCACTAATAATTATGAGCAATTCGATGTTGTCTGTTTCGAAGTATATGATGAAAGATTTAAGGGTGGAGAAGACGGAAGTGAGCTCGATATGTTCATTCAGGTAAAACCAGCATAAATATTTGTCATTGCGCTAACGGGGTACGATAGCTGAATAAACACTAAGAAACGGCTGCCGTTTTCTCAACTAACGGGCAGGATAGCGTGATAAATCGTTGAATAATATTTCATGGGAGTTGTGGAGTGACCATGAAAGGCAAATTGATTAGGAAGAAGGTTTACTAATGGAGATAAGAAAACTTATGTCGGATGATGCACCATTTTATAGAGAAATAAGATTGGAAGCGCTGAAGGACCATCCTGAAGCATTCAGTTCAAGTTACGAAGAGGAAAAGAATAATACTTTAGAAAGTTACGAAAACAGGTTGAGTTTCGCCCATTTCAATATTTTTGGTGCATTTATAGATAGCAAATTAATTGGAGTAGTTACTCTTATTAATGAAACCAGTATGAAGACCAAGCATAAAGCTCATATTGTTGCGATGTATGTCAAACCTGAAAGCCGTAAACTCGGGGTGGGAAAAAGCTTGATGTTAGCGGCAATAAATAAGGCTCAATCCATTGAAGATATTGAACAAATATACCTAACAGTAACTTCGACCAATATTACAGCAAAATCACTATATCAAACTTTAGGATTTATTACATATGGTATCGATAAGAATGGACTCAAAGTTGAAAATACCTATTACAATGAAGAGCTTATGGTTTTATGGTTCAATTAACGAAAAAATTGAACAACGACTATCGCGATGGGAGGTGAAGATATGTCACTTCAAAGTCACCTTACGGAATCACAGAACAAGGCAATTCAGAATATCAGTCAATATACTGGTACTCGGAGGGAAGCAGCACAAGCATCTATCCGAGAAGTTCTGCAATTATCAAATATTCCTTTAAGAGTTTTTAATGATTATGTCGAGAAGTTGTATTCGCATGCCAGAGTAGCGTTACATTTCCATCCCGATCGTCCTCTTGGAGATATGACAAGCGTTGCTCAATCTTTGTTTGAGGATGGGCTCTATAAGAGTCAGTTTGAAACATGGATTTCTAATGGCAGCGTTTCTGCATTCGCAGGCGGCGATCGGGATGTATGGGAGTCCAAGTTATTTGGAGGCGCATATCATTTTGATGGCGTCGTTCAAAGTCAAAGACCAAAATATGGAGCGTTGGATTTAATGATGCACTCCGATGGTCCGTGTCCGAGGTTTGGATCGTGTTATTTCCTTTTGGCTCCACAAGTGTCCAATCGTTGCACATATTCTTATGGCGGTTCTCAGGATGATCCCATGGTAAGAGGCACTTATGAAGAATTTGATGATATCTTATCCGCTGTTCTTAAAGATGCATTCTTTCGAGAATATGCCCTTGGAGAGAAAGACATTTTTCCTCGAAAAGTGTTCGATCGACTTTTGTTAAACTTGAATTCCCCTATCATTAATCGCGTTAATCAAGCACCTAGTCGAAATCTTAATCATTTTATTGAAGCACAGGTTCATGGTGATATTACTCTACAAGAAGATGTGGACATACTCGTAGCTGACCCTTCGTTTCAAGGAACAGACGTGGGAAGAACTTTAGAAAAATTATGTGATAAATATTCAATCGCGCTTAATTGGCATAAGGGATCTGTTATCCAGGTTGAAGAAGTGCCATCAGATTTTAGAGGGCCCAGGATGCCTACGTTAGCCAGCAGAATAGCCAAGGGAAATCTTATTGATGCGAGTACGATTGGGATTGCGGTCAATGAATTAAAACGCAATTCGGAATCATGGAGCGATAGAGGTACTTATGAAGAAGTTCTTCAGGAGTTAAAATTCATGTGGCATGTATTAGTACGGTTTGGCAAACCGTTACGCTAACGGGACACGAGAGTTGAGGAGCTTACTTGTAGGTAGCTCCTTTTTGTTTTGTTGAACTAACAGGCAGGAATGTGGAATAAAGGACTCAATTAATCGGAGTTCTCATATGTATCTGTATTTTGGACATATTACTCTTGGGTGATGACACGTGCACATGAAAAAAACGGCAATTATGTTTTTTATGCTTGCTTGGTTGCTTTCCTTGATACAATCAGCAGAGGCATCTGAGGATAAGAAAGTTAAAGTCGAGAATGTTATTTCTATGCAAGTATTAGGTGGGCTAGCCAGTACAAAACCTTCGCCCCTGTATAAAAGCAATACAGTGATTGGAAAAGAAGTGATAACAAAAATTACAGCTTGGATTAACTCTTCGGTCCCTATAGGTGAACAGCCTGACTATGGCAGGCATGGATATCCAAGAGTATTAAAAATTCAACTGAATATGGAAGATCCTCTATACATCGAGGTTGGATATAAGTGTGTTACTTCAAAAAGCCCTCCGCCTGGATTATTCGTTCCTGAAGGGCAAAATGGCATTTTCAAAAGTTGTTTTGAAGTTAAAGACGAGATCGTTATAAGTAACACTGAATTATCTTTACGAGCAAAATCTCCCCAGCTTTATGAATGGTTGAAAATGTGGGAGAAGACTGAAAGTAAATAAGCATTGCTGTTAAGCTAACGGGACACTATAGCTCATTAAACAAGATGAACAGCAACTGAACTTCAAGTAGCCCTCCTAGTCTCATTATGAGATTGAGGAAGGCTATTTTTTAATTTTAAATTAGAATCTTCTTGTACCTGAGCCAAGAGATTGTTCTGCAATTTGAATTAACGCTCTTGTGATGTTTCCACCAATAGTACCTGCATCACGAGTAGTCATATTCCCATTGTAACCATCTGGAGACCATTGAATCCCAAACTGTTGTGCTACCTCATATTTCATTTGGTCAAGTGCTGCTTGTGCTTGTGGAACGACTAAACTTTTTCTGCTCATGTATGTTCACTCCTTAACTGGATGTGAAGTTATTTTGTGGATTGTTTTGCTTTTTATACATCAATTAAGAAATATGAGGTTTGAGAAACAAAAAGACTCCTTGGTATGATGTTTATGGGTCCCAGATGCTGGCCAGCGTTGGATCCAAAAACAAACCAAGGAGACTACAAGATTCATTCTACTCAAAATGTACGAAGTAATCGAATCACATCCTCAATCTTAATTGTCGGTATAGACATCGCCAAATTCAAACATGAGGCTCGTACCCAACACTATCGCGGAGTCGAATTCGGGAAGCCTATAAAGTAAATTAGCTGATTGCACCTTTACGGTAGAAATCATCCATTACATCTTTTGGAACCATGCCGCCGCCAGTAGCCCAAAGAATGTGAGTGGCATTTTCCATCTTCTGTTCAAGATGATTATATTTTAAATAATCTTGTCCCATGGAAGAAGCGTATAGTTGAACTGGTCCGATAAATCCTGCAACCGCCGATGGTTCTAAGAATATTCCTTCTGAATCAGCTAACTTTCTAAGGATTCGATAGAGACAGTCGTCTTGAATTGTAAAGACACCACTAATATCTTTCTCTAGTGCTTTGCCCACAAAGCCTGATGGTCTCCCTACGGCTAGCCCATCTGCTGCTGTAATATTATCAACGCCAAATTCCTGAGCTGATACCTCGCTATGCTTACGTGTCATTAAACCTAGCAACATTGCCGGTGAATGGGTTGGCTCTGCATAAAAGCAATGGACATTGTCTCCAAATACTGTCCGCAATCCGAAAGTAATTCCGCCAGGAGCGCCGCCTACACCGCAGGGTAGATATACGAAAAGCGGATGATCCTGATCGACAGGAATCTTCATGTCATTTAGTTGCTTTTGGAGCCGTTTAGCTGCTACGGCATAACCAAGGAATAACGTCGAAGAATTTTCATCATCTACGAAGTGGCTATTGGGATCTTCTTGGGATTGTTGTCTGCCAGCCTCTACTGCTTTCCCATAGTCGCTATTGTGCTCAACTACGATAGCACCTTTTTGCCGCAATAAATCTTTTTTCCATTGTTTAGCGTCAGTAGACATATGCACAATAACTTTGAAACCTAATTGGGCACTCATAATACCAATACTAAGACCTAGATTACCAGTTGATCCGACCACAATCGAATAATTCGAAAATAGAGTCCGAAAATTTTCATCTGCCAGAATTGAGTAGTCATCGGTTATTGACAGCATGCCATGTTTAAAGGCTATCTCTTCGGCCACTTTTAATATTTCGTAAATTCCTCCACGAGCCTTTACAGAACCAGAGATGGGCAGGTGACTGTCACATTTAAGATATAAATTTCCCGCTATTTTCTGATTGAACATTTCTGATAACTTCTGCTGCATTTTAGGGATGTTGACTAATTCAGATTCGATGATTCCGTTTTTTTCCTTGGTCTCCGGGAATACTTTTGCTAAATAGGGGGCGAAGCGAAGGAGTCGTTGTTCCGCATCTTCGATATCAGCTATCCCTAATTCCGTGTTAATAATTCGGTTGTTGCAACTCTCAAGCTGCGGGTTTACCCAGAAAACTTCCTGAGTATCAATGATTTTCTGCAGTTCTGGTAATTCATTTTTCCATTCTTCGACCGTTTTTCCAGCGATGTTGTTAGTCATTTTTACCTCCGTACTAAAATGGATAAATTAAAAATCCAATGTGTGGGTTTGCTAGACTTGAAATAAGAGCCGTAGATTTCATTCAGACAAGTAAAGTTGGCAAGATCGGTCATAAAAATAGTCGTTTTTACAATGTCCTCGAAAACGTATCCTGCTTCGTACAAAATTGAGGAGATGTTCTCCATCACTTATTTTGCCTGTAATGCAAAGTCATCATTCATTTTACCTGTCTGCGGATTAATTCCAAGTAGCCCAGATACATACAAACGTGAAGCGTTTACAATTTCTTGCGAATATGGTCCAATAGCAACGGGAGCCGTATCAGTCATAATTGTGAAGTAACATTCTCTTAGATATCCAATTGCAGTTTATTAATATATGTGCACCTCCATTTATGATGATATTCTAACGGAAACCCGAAAAGTTAAATCAGATTTAATAAATTAAATATAGATAAATGTTAGCACTTCACGTTTATTAATTCAAGCTTAATATTTATCGGTCTTTTGGTAAGGTAACTAATAATGATTTAATCTGGATAAAAAAACCGTTTCTGTATTTACTAGTGTGAAATACACTTGCAAATACAGAAACGGTCTTAACAAATCAGCCCATATTATTAGAGCATTTGCCCGCTTCATCTATTAATATGATTATAATTTGTTTTCTAAAATGTCGGAGGAGTAATAGCAAAAATAACGGTTGCTTCTTTATCCGATCTATTTTCCCACTTATGTTCTATCCCAGGTGGTATTTTTACACTGTCTCCATTAAATAAAGTCTCCACATCGTCCCCAATAAATAATACTACCTCACCCGCCAATACATAAGCGACTTCTTCACCAATGTGTCTCATAGTTTTTTCGGCAGACTGGGACTCAGGCGGTAATTTCATTAAAACCATCTCAATTGAGCCGCTTAAATCCGGAGACAATAATGAATATTCCCAATTGTTCGATGATGGAAATATGATTTTTTTTCTGGAATTTGCTCTGGTAATTAAATCTTTAGTTTGCACAAATTCAGTAAATAAACTAAATAAAGGAACTTCCAATGCGCCGGCAATCATACGTAGAGTATTCAGTGACGGACTGGAAAGTCCCCTTTCAATTTGACTTAACATTGATGAAGTTACATTCGTTATTTCTGATAACTGTTTAATCGTATAATTCTTATTTTTGCGAAATTTTGCGATTGTTTTACCTAATTCTAGATTATCCATTATTCATCATACCTCTTAAAAATACCTCAAATTTAATTAATATGCCGTTCGTGAGCTTAATAGCCTATAAATATAAAGATATCATAAATCTTAGCTGTTTTAAAGTTTGATTAGATTTTTTAGTTTCAGAGGCTTGATAGAAGTCGCAAGAACAACAAACATTAATATGATTATTGGACTGATGTTGAAAAGGAAAAATTCAAGTTGAATGATTACCTTAAGTATCTGGAAACAAAAAAAAGAGATGCTTTCCCAAAGAGCGAACTCTTTAAAATGATTACGGAACGCAATGATTTCGCATGGAGTTATGCTAGCGATACAGGAAAGCGTTTGTATGACGAAGTTTCAAAAAGTGGAAATAAGGTTTATAACGATATAACGGATGAAGAAAATAAGACTATCGATGAATTGACTAATAAGAAAAATAATTAGAGGATGCGACGTAATCCATCTAGATTTGAGACCAGTGACTTTTTCCACATTTTACAAGGATGTCAATAATACTAGTATCCCGAGAGTAATAGATTAGGTTCAATTTGCGGGTGTTTCTCTATAAACGTCCGCTCCAATCGATCGGTGACCCTGATATCATGAATTCATTTATTTACACATGACCGGACCAACATCAAGGGAGACATCCCGCTGGTTCCCAAGTGTACTAGAAGGTCCTAATGGAAAACTCAAGGTACTAACAACCTGGAAGATGGTTGATGGGAATCCATATTTATTAACGAAAAAGTTAATCCCAACAACAATTTAGTTATGGAGGTGTATGATGGGAAACGATAAGGAAATAGCAAAAGCAACAGCCTTGGATCGAATTGTTAATTATGAGATGTATATTTCCAGTATGAATAATGACCAATTAATTGCGATTGTAAACAGTTTAGAGGATTTTGAAGAAGTCGTTACTGCGTTAACGGAACTATCAATAAGGGATATGGAAAAAGCCACGCCATTCTGCGCTAAAATACTGGAAGAACACTTGGGGGATGAGTTTCTCCAAGCGGTTGTATTTAATTTGCTTTATGAAGGTGACCATGAACAAGCTATGGAGATCGTTAACAAAAATGTATTAAGTGCTCCTGCCGCATTATTAGGGGCAATAATGGACAACTTGTCCACGGATAGTTTACAACCATTTGGAAAGTCGCTTTCATCAGGGTTTCTACATTCAATTGTAGACAGATATTCAGAATTGAGTGATGCTGACAAGATACTTATTCTTGAGAAATATGAGTAGTTTCAGGAATCCTATGAAGACAAACTTTAGTAATGTTATGCATTCTACTAGGTTTGGGGTGCGGCTGAAGCATGGATTGAACGCACCATAAAAAAGAAATCGTTGAAAACCTTAGGATATTTATGGAAGAAGAAAAATAAGACAAATAGATGATTTTTAAAAAGAATACGCTTGCCAAAAGGGAATTCATCGTTTTTACCGGAGTCAGCGGCGAAGGATGTCAAGAATACGATTTGCACAAAACCTAAAGGACCGTCAGGGTGATCTTCCCTGACGGTTTATTAATTTATGGAATATGACTCCGTCCGCTCTAGCTTAAACAACCGGCCTACGATTACATAAAGGAACGGAACAGGAAACGAAAGTCTGTGGATGATCGTGCATGATTTATATATTCTCCATTAAAAGGTACGGATTTACCTCGGAAAATCGACGTGTCTTTTTGCCCCCAATTGATTAAAATCTCATAACCAGAACCGCAATCTTTAAAGTTACCTTAGTTCTTCCGTTATAAAATCTTCCAGTATCGATCTCAAACCTTCCGGATTGCTAATCATTGGTAAATGTCCGGTATCCAAACTTCGTATAGATTGCGGGGCAAGGTTTGAGATCATCTTATCTTGTAATGAAGGACTGAGCTCTTTATCCTTGGTTAGCTTCACAAATAGCTTTGGTACACCAGGAACGGGCACCTTGATTCGATCGGTATATACGCGAATAGCCTCGGGAATGAATCCTTTTACGATCTCCATAGCTTGGTCCGGTGAGAGATCGTTGCATAATCCTGAGCGGATGGAAGACTCCGGAGGTTTCGTACCTATGGTACGCAGGATAACAGACATTAGTATCCTCTGGGGAAACGGCAAAACGGATAAAAATGAACCGCCACGCATTGGAATTGCTGCCCCTACAGCGACAATCCCCGCCAATCGATCAGTCATTAAGGAAGCCAGTCTAAGAGCAAGAACGCCCCCAAGTGAATGTGCAACAATTACAATTTTGTGAGTCCCCCATTCATCCACTTGTTTTTTCATATGTGTCCCATAATCCTCCAAAGAAAGATCGCTTCTTGAATCAAAGGAACTTTCCCTCTGAGGAAACTCAGCAAGTAAACAAGGATGTTCGAAGCCCTCCACAACTTTACTCCAAACAAGGCCTTCCAGGCCTGCTCCATTGACGAAAACAAAGCCTATTTTTTCTGGTGATTGATTATCCACACTGATCAGCCCCCGTTGGTTGTAGGTTTAGATTACTTATAGGATAATGGTATCACTCAAACAAGACAATTCATGTCTTATTTACGCGGTAAAATGAAATAAAATATTTGAAATGAGGTGGGCCATTGCAAAAGTCACAGCGTCTCATCAAAATGATTATGAGGATCAACGCCAAACCATCTTTTACCGTTAGAGAACTGGCCGATGAATTCGGTCTGTCCACTCGAATACGAGGGATCTGCTAGAGTTAAGTGAACTCGGTGTTCCGGTATATTCCATTCAGGGAAGAGGAGGGGGCTTCAGGCTGCTCCAAGAGAGACTTCTGCCACCGATCAGCTTTACAGAGGGTGAAGCGCTCGCCATGTTTTTTGCATGTCACTCGATGGATAATTTTAGTTCCTTACCTTTTGGCGAGGGGGCAGACTCAGCACTTCATAAGTTTTATCATTATTTACCTGTTGATGTAAGAGAACAAATTGACCGGCTAAAGAACAGGATCATGTTCTGGAACCCTTATCGATTGATGTCAGCGGAGATTCTTCAAACTCTACTGAAAGCTATAATGATCGGTAGTGTAGTCAACATTGAGTACAGATCCAGCAGCGGAGTATCGGAGCGGAATATTCAGCCGATCGGTCTGTATGCCAGTTCTGGCTATTGGTATTGTCCCGCTTATTGCTTCACTAAGGAGGACATAAGGCAGTTCAGAGCTGATCGAATCCTTTCGCTGCACTCAACGAAACAATTTCTTGCCGGGCAGACGTAAGCCAGAAGACTTTATTGGATAAGCCTAATAAGAATGATCGGGAACAGACTACACTCGAACTTGATATGACGAATAAAGGAGTGTGGCTGCTGGAATCGAACCCTCGTTTTGGTCCATTCATACAGCAGAATGAAGACGGAAGCGGAGCCCTAACTATGAAAATAGCGGCAGAGGACATGAGATTCTACGTTGACTTGATCTGGCAATTCGGGGATGAAGTCAAAGTAGTGGCCCCTGCTGAGGCCACGGCATACATCCATCAAAAAATCGAGTCTATGCGATTGCTTTATCTTCGCTGAGCTTTACTGGCAGGAGCGAATCAGGCGGCACCGAAAGGAAAGGAACCTCAGAAGTATGGAGTAAGAGGGGCTCTAACTATTGCACTGAACCGTATCACAAGTATAGGAGCGGCTGTCTAGGACTTTATTTTCTCGTCCAAGGCTACCCTGATGAGACTACTGGCCGGTCATCAACGGCCTCACGGCGGCATGGTTCAAGTTATGTGCTCGGCACCTTACTGTAATTAGAGCTTGCTGAACGACATGAAAAGCAGTTAAAAACCGATCTTTATACTTTGAAAGGTTTTAATCAAGAACTGTTTTTAGAAATTACGAATTCGACTTGGAAAAAGTGGTAAAATAAGGGGGTGACATCGCTACGCTAACGGGCAGTATAGTTGAAAAAGGAACTTAAATTTAAATCTAGAATATTTAATGTAATCGGATAGCTAAAAATTTGATGACAGACAGGAGTTAGATACAATGATAAAAGGTTTCGGAGGAATATTTTGGAGAACTAAGAATCTTGAAGTTATAAAAAAATGGTACAGTGAGGTGTTGAAGATTGAAATAGAAAATTGGAATGGGACTGTGATAAAACCCCAATTAGGAAATGAGACTATCTTTTCTTTCTTTACCGAGAATGACAGTTATTTTCCAACAGAACAACAAGTGATGTTAAATTTCCAAGTACATAATCTAAACGAGACTATTAAGCATCTTGAACATATTGGTGTACCTCTTGCAAAGAAAAAAGAGATTAGTGAATTTGGAAAGTTTATTTGGATTGAAGATCCTGAAGGTCGACTGGTCGAGCTTTGGGAGAAATAACGAGTTGTAATTCGTTTGCTGTTGAGCTAACGGGCAGGCTAGTTCGATTGTATATCAGGAAAATAATGGGTGTATCTCGAATGAAATACAATCACGATTTATTTTTCTTGAAGGAGGGGTTTCAAATGAACACCACATCAAAGAGTAAAACACTTGTTCATACTGTAGTTCAGGTTAGACTGCCAGTTAGAAATATCGATGAATCCGTTGCATGGTATGAAAAGTATTTCGGCTTTACACATTGCTGGAAAACCGAAGAAGAATCAGACCTGAAGCCCCTTCAGGTAATATTATAAATTTAGCGAACTATCCCGATTTACATATTAATGGCTTTTGAGCTATCGGTCCGGGTTCACCGACAGCTGGAGTGATTGGACCAGTTTTCACGTAACTGATTCAGAGAGCTGTCTTACCTCATTAAAGAATGTTAATTTGGTATTCAGCTAACGGGTAACGCTAGTTTAATCAAGCAGTCTAAAACCTTCCATTAGAAGCAAACTAGAATTAATTGCTCTAATGGGAGGTTTTATTATGGTTTTAAGCGAGCTTTGGCGTCATTATGATGCGGATAAACGAATCCAGGGGTTTAGTCCGAATACATTGAAAGCCTATTTCTTGCAGCTCAAGATGCTGGTAACAGAACTCGGTGACTTGGATATTTCTTGAAGAATCAGGAGATCTACAAGGACTTCGAGTACACAGATCGTAAAGAACTCATTCTACTTGCCAAAATGAAATTGGCCGTTGGACCAACATACACGGTAGTTACAGGGAACAGATAGCGAGGATTTGCTCCCTTGTTTCATTAAGCTATTGGGCAGGATAGTCCCAATATGTGGTATTATTATGAGGTGAGGTGGTCTCAAAATGGAATTTATTTTTAGTCTAAATGAATTGGATGTGGGAGGTCATTTCGTTGAACGTGGTGCCTATCTTCATAAAGATGAAATCGGTCTTTATTTTGGAATTATCATTGATAAAGAACCCTCAGTATTTTTATCCGATTTAGTACCTGCATTGAGTAGCAGAAATATTCCCCTTAAGAAATCTAAAGATGAAAAAAAACTTTGGTATTTTCCGAATCACGAGGAAATTGCCAAAAGAATATTAAATTCGTATCACGAAAATTCAGAGAACAATCATCATTCCCAAGATGCATTCGAAATAATTACTAAAACTAATTCATCTTCAAACCCTCAGATTATCACCGTGAAAGAAGCTGCCCAATTAATGAGTGGCAATAAAGTTCTAATGTTTACGGGGGCGGGGATTTCTATTTCTACAGGGGTACCTGATATGGTTAGACTCGAAAAACTTATTGACGATATTTTTAATCCATCAAATGAGTTTATTACTGATATTATCGAGAATAAATTGGATAACCGACTTGTTAAAGCGAAAGATTTGCACGGGCTATTTGTACACTCTGAACCTACTGTTGCTCATTTGAGAATTGCTGAGTTATGCAATCTTTATAGATTCGGATTAGTCACAGGAAACATGGATGGACTACATGAGAAAACAGGTGTTGTTCCCAGTTATTACACGAATGAAAATGCTACGTTAGAAGATTTGGATGAATATGACTTGTTAGTGACAATTGGACTTGGAGACGAAGGAAATTTACGGCTAACAGATAAGTATCGGATGTCCAAACATCAAGGGAAAATAATTGCAATTAATGTTGAGTGTCCACAATATTTAAAGACGAATGATTATTTAATATTTGGTGATTGTAATGAGGTGCTAAAAGAGTTATGCATACATTTAAAAGAGGAAATCATTTAATGATTTGAGGAACTTAAATTCGTTCCGCAAACGGGGAACGATAGTCGAGCATGCTGCCGCGGTGCAGATGCTCCATTTTTCACTCAACTAACGGGCAGTATAGCGCAACTTTCCAATTTATTGGAACGTACAGGGTTAAGGTGGCTGGAGCATAAGGAGGAGATACGTTGAGGGTTATACTTGAATTGCTTCGTATTATTATTATAGTCGTACTCCTTGGGGGATTATTGGGATATTTAATCAGAAAAATATACTCAGAAATCGACATAAACATAGATGAACATGGCTGGATTGCAATGCTTGGTATTTACATTTTGATTTTCGTTTTATATAGAAATAAAATGCAATTCAGTGGATGGTATAAAGGAAATGGAAGAGAAAAACTTTCAAGAGGAGCAACCCAACTACTAGTTTCAGGCTCTATTTTGTTAATATTACTCCCTGCATTTCTTAGCTTATTGAACTAACGGGTACGATAGCTCAATAAAACAACAGAAAAATCCGCCGCGGTGGATCCTTTTTACATCGACACAAAATAGGGTAGTTGGTACACATGTACTGCAGCGAGTTCAGCTAACGGGCAGTTTAGTTAAATGATCAAAAATAATAAGCAGGAGATAATATCGTAACTCCGAATTGTTAAAGTATAAAAATATTAGGAGTTTAGAAAAGGGGTATCTACGTAATTTTATTACGTAAAACGATCTTATTACGGTAATTACGAATTGAATTTCGTAGAATAAAAGTTAATATGACATATCCGAAAACCAAATTTCACATTTTACTATACTGTGACTTATCTTTGTTATCATGAACTGTGACAAGATGTTAACCGTTTGGAAGGAATTAGTAATTCTTGATAGAATAAATATGAAGATGATCAGGTAATAAATTTGTACACATAAGGAGATAAAACTATGGCAAAAAACAAATTACTAAGAATGGACAATGTTGGCATCGTTGTAGAATCCCTTGATGACGCAATCTCTTTCTTCGAGGAGATTGGCTTAAAGCTCGAAGGGCGAGCTACTGTCGAAGGTGAATGGGCTGGTCGCGTAACCGGGCTGGGTTCACAGTGTGTAGAGATTGCTATGATGGTTACCCCAGATGGCCACAGCCGACTTGAACTTTCGCGATTTCTCACCCCACCTACTATATCAGATCACCGAACTGCTCCTGTAAATGCCCTCGGTTATCTACGCGTCATGTTCACCGTTGAAGACATTGACGAAATGGTATCCAGACTCACTAAGTATGGTGCTCAGCTCGTTGGCGAAGTGGTTCAGTACGAGGACTCGTATCGGCTCTGCTACATTCGTGGAAAAGAAGGACTTCTAATCGGTTTGGCGGAACAACTCGGTAATAAATAAGTGATGTTTAAAAGAAGACTTAACTGAAATATACATTACTAGAGTAAAAATAGAAACAGTAAAGCAGTGTGAAAGTATCTCGAAGAAGTCGGGTGCATCATATAAACACCGTATTCACGCTCCGGGTCTGGGCGACCCTCGGTCCCGGAAACAAGGAACGAGGAAGTAATTGCCGGGCCACATCCGCACCGACTAACCGCATCGCGGCCGGCAGCAAGCTGTCTTAACTCGGTGGGACTTCGTGATGCATGAACTTTAGCGGAAATCAATGCTAAACCAAATTAAAAGGACTCAACTAACGGGTACGATAGCGGAGGAGCTTCCTTTGTGGTAGCTTCTCTTTTCTATTGAACTAACGGACAGGATAATTCCAATTATGGTAATATGAGGTTGTGTCTTAGAGAGAGGTAACTGTTCCCGATTATTAGTCATGTCTCACATAAATTTCGTTTTAAAGGTGGTGGAATATGGTTAGTTTTTCTACAATGTTACCGATGTTTTGGCCAATAATCCTTTTAATTGTTTACGGACTTTTCATTTTGCTTGGATTATATACACTGTATTTAATTATAAAGCTATTAATCAGAGCGATAGCAGCTCTTGATATATATTTAGATGAAAAGAGAAATAGACGACTTTAGATCGATTAAACTATTGAGCTAACGGGGGACTTGCGATATTTGCCCAGTCGTTCGAGATTGGCGCCCAGTGGACAGAGGCTAGTGCTACGACACTGCTAGTTATAGCGCCTCTGATGATCGGTTCATGAATAGCTTTATCCAATCTGGAATTAAATAGTCTTTAGGCAGCTTAAGTTAACACATAAGGCAAATCTAGTAGTCTTCTATACTTTTCTGAACAGGAGGAATAGAAGACTTTTTTTGAAAGAGTAAGCATGCAAGCGCTTTTATTGTAGCTATAATAAAGGAAATCATGACGGTAATGAATAGGGGAGAAGCATGCGTATGATTAGAGATGCCATCCAATCGGTTCTCGCAAGAGGGATATATTACAGGAGGCTGCTGGGCTTCGGAATTATTGTTCTATGCATCCCCATTCTTCTTGCCGCTTCTTTGACATATGCGATCGTCTCCAACCATTTGGAGCGGCAGATAAACATGGCTAACCTCGAAATGATCGAACAGATTCAGGAGCGCGTCGACAGCGCTTTGGAATCCATATCGAAGTCATCGCGCGGGATTACGCTTGACCCAGGCATGCAGCAATACTTGTACAGGACCGATCGCCGCGATTTTGTTGAAATGGTCGATGTGTTGGACAAGTTGACCGCAGCGTCAAGGTCAATCGAGTTTACGAATACGGTCAATCTTTTTTTGCCGGAGGAGAAATTCGTGCTGTCCAGTGAGAAGGGTTATCAGAAATTTGACGCTTTGCGGGACAGCTATCCGTTCCTCAATGCGGTAGGAGCCATGTCTAAGCCGAAATGGATGATGCTGAAAAAAGGCTCGATCGACGTCATTACCTTTGTGCAGCCGCTACCTATTTTTACGGATACGCCGCGCGCTTATTTGACCGTCGAGGTGGATGAAAGTTCTTTTCATTCGATCTTGCGTGCAACGGAGAGGTTCAATATGGGAAGCCTGATGCTTTTGGACGAAACGGGTACAATCGTCTCCCATAAAGATAAGTCTCAGCTTGGATCGATCTTTGGCGGTAATCTGGAGGGTTGGAAGCAAAAGCTGAACGCGAAGGCTCGATCGGGCTTTTTCAAGCATGAGGAAGCGGGCTTATACACGGTTTACGCAAAATTGGATATGAACGAATGGATGACGGTTCTCAATGTCCCGCTTTCGGTCATGGCTTCGCCAAAAAAGCAGGTTGCGCAGACGACTGTGCTCGTTTGTCTAGGTTCGCTCATCTTGGGCATGCTGCTCATCTACTTGAATTCGAGGAAACTTTACGCTCCAATCCGCAATTTGTTGAGGCAGGAAGCCGGAGTGCCATCTGCGCGGGGAGGAACGAAATTAGATGAATGGGCGCTCATACAAAATCATTGGGGCAACTTGAAGAACCAGATCGGCAAATATCATGATGTATCGAGCAAGCAGACGCTTTCTTTGCGCGAATCGTTCATGATGCAAACGATTTACGGGTATTATGATAACGAGCAGCCAGAGCGGATCAGGGAAATGGCCTTGCAATATGACATTCAAGCCGACGCATGGTGGGACGTCATCTTGGTAGAACCTGAAAACTACGAGCAATACAGCAGGTTTAAGAAGGATGACAAGCACCTGATTTTGTTGGCTATATCCAGTATCTTTCAGGACTTGATGAAGCAGCACAATGTGAACGGCTATTTCGTCTTTGGCCAGGATGCGGTCCGACTGATCGTTATCGTGCAAGTACCGATTGAGACGAAAGCGACGCAGTGCCGGACGGTCTTCATCCAGTTAGCCGAATCGGTCCGGCTTTCGGTAAACACGTATTTGAAATTCGATTGCTCGATAGGTATTGGCGCGGTATGCGACCGCATAGACGGAATTCGCCATTGTTATTTAGAAGCGGAGGAAGCACTCGCAACGAGAATCAAGGAGGGTGGAAACCGGACAATTGCATTTGCGGATTTGTCAGCCTTTCGGCATGAACTCATCTATCCCTACGAGATTGAACATTCGATGATACAGGAACTACAAAAAGGCAACAGGGAAGGCTTCGGGCACTATTTTGAACAGTTCGTGCAGGTTGTTACGAAAAGCAACTATCCGGTTTCGTCGGTTTATGAATCATTTCACGCCTTATTCGTACAGCTTTTGCGAAAGACACAAGAGCTTTCGCCCGAGCAGGCGAGGATGCTGTCCGGGATGGACGCGATGAAGCATATTGTATCCTGCCGGATGATCGGAGATATGGTGCGATGGTTTGAAGAAAAGGTGTTTCCGGTTCTGCTGCCCTTATTTGAAGATGCAATGGACGACCGAGGAAAAATCTTGATCGAAGCAGCCAAAGCATACGTTCAGGAACGGCTGGATCTGGATCATTCGCTTACTTCGATGGCGGAATATACGGGTGTCAGCGCCGCATACTTCAGCAGGTTATTCAACAAGCATACGGGCCATAACTTTATTCAGCATATTGCCGAGCTTAAGATACAACGCTCCAAGGAGCTTCTGCTGCACACGGATACGATGATCTCCGAAATCGCCGAGCAGGTTGGCTACAACGAACGAACGTTTCGTCGGGTTTTCAAGAAAATGACTGGTTATTCGCCAGCCAATTTCCGGAATCAGCAATAAAACGATGATGGAGGTTTCCATAAGCATGTAAAATACCGCCCGATTGGGCGGTCATTTTTTATCTGGACGAAGATTCAGCAGTGTCGAAACTGTCCGGCGATGCCGGAAAAGCCTGATAGAACGCGCAGTTTGGGCAGTGTCCAATACCGACAACAATTGCACCTATTCAGCCGCTCTACTCCCGGATTAAGCTGTTTGTAGTCGTAGTCGGCTAATCAGAACGAAGGGAGAGAGGACGATTCAAAACTCAGGTTCACTAGAAGCCGTTCCTATTGCTACCAGGCGAGATCAAAGCAACCGTCTGATGTGGAAGAGGATGAAACGGTACAAATACATCTACTTGCTGGCGTTTCCAGCGGCGCTGTATTTTCTAGTATTTAAGTACGTTCCAATGTGGGGCATTTTGCTTGCTTTTCAGGAGTACAGTCCATTCCGTGGATTTTGGAACAGCGAATGGGTCGGCTTCGAGCATTTTGCCAATCTATTCGCGAGCAATCAATTTTGGAACTTGTTCCGGAATACGCTGCTCATCAATTTGTTTGGACTTGTGTTTTTTTTCCCGCTGCCGATTGCGTTGTCGCTCATGCTTAACGAAGTAGGTCGAGAGTCCGTAAAGCGGGTTATTCAGTCTATTATTTATTTACCTCATTTCCTGTCGTGGGTCATCGTCGTCAGCTTTACTTATTTTTTTCTGTCCGTCGATTTTGGGCTGGTTAACAAAGTGTTCGCCGCCTTGGGGTGGGACAAAATCAGCTTCATGTCTGACCCGAACTACTTTTGGGGACTGCTGACCGCTCAAAGTATTTGGAAGGAAGTCGGCTGGGGGACGATCATCTTCTTGGCCGCGATCGCCGGGGTCGATCCGCAGTTGTATGAGGCCGCTTACGTAGACGGAGCAGGCAGGCTGCGGCGGATCTGGCATATTACACTGCCTGCGATCCGCAGTACCGCCGTTATTTTGCTCATTCTCCGGCTTGGCCATATGCTGGATGTCGGCTTTGAGCAGGTGCTGCTGATGCAAAGCCCGCTAGTGCTTCCTGTCGCCGAGGTATTCGACACGTATGTATACAAGCGCGGGGTGCTTTCTGGAGAGCTGAGCTACAGCATAGCGGTCGGTTTGTTTAAATCGGTGGTCGGGCTGCTGCTTGTTGTCTCGGCGAATCAGCTTGCCAAACGTTCAGGTGAAGAGGGACTTTACTGATCGGGAAAGGAAGAAACCAATGATTAGGTCAAAAACTACCGCCGTTTCGAAAGCCGCCGATGCTTTCAACTACATCATTCTTATTGCGATTGCACTTACGATGCTGTTTCCATTCGTTTATATTTTGGCGGTGTCGTTCACGGATGAAAGTGTCTACGTAAGCGGGGAGCTCGTACTGTTACCCCCCAAATGGTCGCTGGATGCCTATCGGTACGTCTTGTCGACAGACAGCTTCTATCATTCCTTTAAATCGACGGCATTCATCACGATTGTCGGAACGGTTCTGAATCTGCTCTTTACGACAACATTTGCGTATGCGGTGACGAAAAAGGAGTTGCCTGGACGCCGCTTCCTACTTCTGATGGCACTGTTCACCATGCTGTTCAGCGTGGGAATTGTGCCGAACTATTTGCTGGTTAAGGAGCTTGGGCTGATCAATTCGCTCTGGGCACTTATTTTGCCGGGGCTGACCGGTGCGTGGAGCATATTCGTACTCAAGTCATTCTTTCAGAGCTTGCCGCCCAGTCTGGAGGATGCCGCGCAAATCGATGGCTGTAACGACATTCAAGTGTTCGTGCGGATTATTTTTCCACTATCACTGCCTGCGATTGCCGCTTTCTCGCTTTTTTTCGCAGTGGGAATATGGAATACGTATTTCACCGGCTTGCTGTATATCCGTGATGTGACGAAATGGCCGCTTCAGGTGCTGCTGCAGCAAATTGTGCTCGAACCAAACAGCAGTATGGTGGGGGACGCTACGCAATTCGATTCCGAAGCCAAGCTGCCTCCAGAGACGATCAAGATGGCCGCCTTAATGGTTGTCATGCTGCCGATTTTATTGGTGTATCCGTTCCTGCAAAAATATTTTGCCAAAGGTGTACTGCTCGGCTCGGTTAAGGGTTAAAAAAAGGGGAGGAAATAAAAATGGTACAAAAAAAACGTGTGTTGGCCTTATCACTTGCAGGTTCGTTATCTCTCTCGCTGTTAGCTGGCTGCGGAGGGAACGTTACACCATCGGATAGTAAAGGAAGCTCGCCATCTCCTGCTGCGACAGGCGTGGTTACGAAGCAGGAGGAACCAGTTGCAATCAGCTTCACGACCCCACTCTATAACGAACCGCCTAATTTCCAGAGCGACTACTACAAGGAGCTGGATAAACGTGCTAACGTTAAGCTAACGATCAAAGCGATACCGGTTAACGCTTACAAAGAACAGTTGAACTTGGCGCTGTCCTCGAACGAACTGACTGATGCCGTCGTCAATCTGGATATGTTCGACCCCGTTACGATCGGCGCGGTACGCCAGGGAGCATTCCATGATTTGACGCCGTACCTCGGAGATTTGAAAAAGTATCCGAATCTGGCGGGAATTCCGAAGCGAATTTGGGATAATTCCAAAATTGACGGCAAGGTATTTGCGATACCGCGTCCACGCGGATTGACCGATCAATCGCTTCATATTCGTAAGGACTGGCTCGACAAGTTGAGTTTAAAGGCGCCGTCGACCGTGGAGGAACTGCGCGACGTGCTGAAAGCGTTCGTCGAGAAGGACCCCGATGGCAATGGGAAAAACGATACGTACGGGCTGGCGGTGTTCGGCGCTGCGCTCAATTCTGCGAGCGCGCCGCTTGGTTCGGCGTTCGGGGCAAATAAGCCGACGTTCGAGGGAGACAAGCTGCTCATTCCATGGATGACCAAAGGTTACCGTGATATGCTCGAATATTTCCGGGGATTGTACGCGGATAAAATCATTACCCAAGAGTATTCCGTGCAGAAATTTGGCCAGGATACGGAGATGTTTCAGAGTGGCAAAGCCGGAGTTGTAGGCAGCTCGATCAACGGGGCCTGGGACATTTGGACAAATGCGAAAAAGACGGACCCGAAGGCAGAAATTTTGACGCTGCCGCCACTCAAAGGACCGGGAGGAGACGGGAGCTTCCTGCCGTCGGGTTACTTGGGAGGTATCATGATTTCCTCCAAGGTGCCGAAGGATAAAGTCGAGAAAATATTGAAATACTTGGATCAGTCTGCTTCCAAGGAGTTCGTCGATTTCGAGAAATACGGCATTGAAGGCAAGCACCATACGAAGGAAAACGGCGTTCCGAAAGTGAACGACGAGATGTTCAAGAAGGAAATCGGCGGCGCCAGCCTGATGGTCGGCCTTTATGATCCTTACAATAAGGCACTGACTGCAAAAGCGACACCGGAGTTTAACGAGGTTCAGAAGAAAGTATCCGATCAATACGCGGCCAAAGGCGTGTCGAATCCGTTAGAGGGGCTCATCTCTGATACGAATGCGAAGCGTTCAGCCGATTTGTTCAAGGACCGCAATACGATCCTCACGAAGGTTGTCGTTGGCCAAAGCACAATGGAGGAG
Source organism: Paenibacillus sp. J31R122 (assembly GCF_056269185.1). Taxonomy (NCBI): domain Bacteria; kingdom Bacillati; phylum Bacillota; class Bacilli; order Caryophanales; family Paenibacillaceae; genus Paenibacillus; species Paenibacillus sp. J31R122. The sequence continues at coordinate 34,629 of NZ_JBWDNM010000026.1, read as the reverse complement.
TGGGACGCTTACGTGAACCGTTTGAAGGCGGATCCTGACGTTCAAAAAATATTGAAGGAGTATGCAGATCAGTACAAGCTGAAATACGGGGATAATAAATAGCGTTGCAGGTATCGGGGAATAGGCTCGCATCGCATAGACGAGGATGACGGGCCATCATGAAAATCAGGATATGATGGGGGATCGCGATCGCGGGATTCGCCCCATGCGGAGCGTGTCCCGCCCTGACTGCAGGATTATATTCGATCGGTAAAGCGATTTCATTACGTAGTAGGAGGAATGTACAATGGACGATAACCATGTAAAGATGACCGGGCGAAGCGAGGAAGAGACACAAACTGGACGGAACAGCGTGATCAGCAGAAGAGCAGTGCTGGCTTCGCTTGGGATAGCAGGGGCTGCGGTCATCGGGCTCAGCTCCGCTCATGCCAACGCCACTTCCGTATTGGAATCGGTATACGGAGCGCCGAAAGATCCGAAGTTGAAGGACTACGGTAATACTGCGGTTCTGAAAAGCATGGTTGATCTTCTCACCGCACCGATGAAAGTTGACACCTTGTACATCTTGCAGGGATACCACGCGAATACGGATTATGGCGGCGGCCTGTTCTATTGGAACCCGGGCAAGCCAAAGAGCGAACATAACGGCGGGACCGTAATAAGCCCGACTGTTCCGTGGGACGGATCTCGTGCAGGTCATCCCAACTTTCTTCTTGATGTCGGCGAGTTTCAGCCAGGCGGGCTTGGATGCTTCTGTCGTCCTGAACTCGAAAGCTATCCGGTGCAAATGTTCGGAGCGATAGCCGATTGGGATGGGGCAACTGGGTTCGATAACCGGATGGTAATAGAAACAACCATCAAGTCTGTTTATAAGACTGTTATCCCGAAGGGGGATTATGGCGTCGCTGCCGAGGGATCCATTTTCATCCAAGGTTACAATAGCAAGCGAATCGAGGGTGAAGGAACACTTCACAAGATGGGCCTCAAAGGAATTTTTTCGTTTAACACTTGCACGGACATTACGATCAGCGGGATCGGTATGGATGGACAGATCGTCCGCGATGAGGCTAGTGGCGGCAACATATGGGATAGAACGCGTCCTGCCGTCAATTATGCGTTTGCAGTATCCTTCGCCAGTTGCCACCATTGCGAGGTAAGCGGTACCCGCATCTATGATTTTGCTTGGGATGGGCTGGTCGCACAGGGGAAAGTCGCGGTGGGCGGCGAGACGGCCACGCTCTCGACCGAGATTGTTTTCCGGAACAATAACATCAGCTCGATTCGCGGGAGCCAAATTTGGCTCAAGGCCGTTCACGGGGCGGATATTAGCCGGAACAAGCTGTATAACCCGACCGACTTCGCTCAGAAAGCCAATGCGGTATTTATCGTGGAGTGGTGCGAGGAAGTCACCGTCGCGCACAACCGAATGAACTTCATCGGGGACAACGCGGTCGGTATAGGCCAAATGCAGAACAGGATTGAGTTTGCCCGCAACAAGCGCATTACCGTCGATCATAACCTGATCAAGACAACCCGTTACCACTCCATCTTGATCGCTCAGGGCGAAGATATCGACGTTACGCATAACATCATTCACGAGGCCGGAGCCAAGTCCGTTATGCCGGGCAACAACTCGGTCGTTCTCACCGCCGCCATTACAATTTTGGCCGGAGGTGCAGAGCCCAGCAATGCGAGAGTTTTGGTCCAAAGCAACACGATCCGGCATCCGTATGAGTATGGAATTTTTGCATTTGATCGATCCGGTACTTCTTTCGCCAAAGCTTCCGAAGACATTTCTATAGAAGGCAATAAGATAACCGGGGCCGGAAAGCTGCCAACGGCAACCCGGCTGGCAAGTGGCGGTATAATGACCCAATACCAGAAGCCGGTCAAAATCAGTGACAACGTCATCGACAACATCACGGGCGACGGAATCCGCGTCTTCGGCGATGCGGTTATAGCCGGAAATGTGCTATCTCAGTTGATCGGATTCGGGATTAACGTGCCGGCCGACACGATATGGGGCAATACGGATCTCAGTTCGGCACTAACCGGCAACACGGTCAGAGATGCGACACGAACAGGGATCAGCGTAACAGGACGCGATCAAATAACGCTAACCGGCAACACGACTATCCGATGCGGCAGAGACGTCAATCCGGGAACGGAGAACATAACGACAGCAACTCATTACGCCGGTATTTCTACATACAACATCAGGCTCGTACAAACCGGCGGCAACCATATGCGCGAATGCGGCTCCAGCGGCTTCGTGTCCCGACTGTGCGATTATGTGCATGACACCGGCTCTACAATGTCGGAGAACGGCCAAGTGTTTACCGTAAACAACTTGAAGAGCGGAGCATATCTGGAAGGCAGCGCAACGCGACTGGTCAAGGCGGCATTCCTGCTGCCGCAAGGCGATGGCGGTACGACGCAGTATTACCCGCTCCGCATCTTGTACGCCGACCCATCGGCAGTCGCGGTTGACGGCCGGTTCATCAACCATGCTGCCGCCAGTCTCGGAGTCAAAACAAAATCTTTGGTCAACATTCCATAATCAAGCAGAAGAAGTATGCCTGCGCCAAAGGCCGTGGAGGCCCCCGCCCTATCATCAGCCATATCCTTCAAATGAATAGTGGACATTCTCCACACGTTTCCATCTGGAATTCATAAGAATGATTATGACAGCTCAGGCGTCAGATTGAACGCTATTCTTTGGATGTGGATGTGCAGGCCGTACTCGTCGAATAATAACATCAGCTTGCTCATGCTGAAGCCGCTGGGTCGAACAAAGTCGTTCAGCCAGCGTTTGCAGCTGGCTTGGAAACTGCTCTGGCACAGGCTGGGGCAGGGAACGAAAGCTTTTGCCGCTAAATATAAGTTATAGCACGGATCTGAAGCATTGCTTCGGGTCTTTTTGACTTTAAGAGTTTAACGTGTTCAGCGAAAAGAGTATTGGAGTTAAGATTCAATTCCTTCGAGCAACGCAAGCTGCAGCCGGTTCGCCGATGTGATCGTCAGCTGCAATGAAGCAGAAGTCATAGAAGCAAAACGCACACTTGCAATGCCGGCTACAGCTTGCAAAGTGTACGTTTTTGTGTTGTTTATTCCAAGTTGATGAAATTGCCGGTTGCTTTCGATTCGAACGCGGCCAAAATGACCTGAAGAGACCGCAGCCCTTCCTCGCCCGAAATTTCCGGCGGCGTCTTGGTAAGGATGCTGTTGACGAAGGCATCAATGACGCCACTGTACGTTTGTTTCTCGTTCGTTGCGATCGCGCCTACCTTGTACCGTTCGATCGTCCCGTCTCGCAGTTCCACGATCACTTGGTCTTCCGGGTGAGTTCCGATCTTCATCACTCCGTTCTCGCACCAAAGCACCGTGCTGTTGTCCTGACCTTTGTAATACGTCCAGCTGGCGGCAAGCGTGCCAATGGTTCCGCTCTTCATCCGCAACAAGCAGATGGAGTTGTCGTCAACATCCGTGCCTGCTTTATGCAACGTTTCGACAAAAGCGGCAACTTCGCTTACTTCGTCGTCCAGCAGCCAGCGGATCAGGTCGGACTTATGGACGCCCAGGTCACCCATAGCGCCCATTACGGCTTCGGCCTTGCGGAAAAACCAGCTGTTTCGGCCGTCCAAGCTCCAGCCTTCCGGGCCGGGATGGCCGAATGAGGTGCGGAATGTCAGCACTTTGCCGAGTCGTCCGGACACCAAAATTTCTTTCGCTTTCACATGAGGTGGCATCAGCCGCTGGTTTTGGCCGACCATCAGATAAACGCCGTTGCGGTGGGCAGCCTCGATCATGGCTAAACCTTCTGCGGCGGTTGTCGCCATCGGCTTTTCAACCAGTACATGAGCGCCGGCGTTTGCAGCGGCAATTGCGGCAGGAGCGTGCAGATCGTTCGGTGTACAAACGCTGACCGCATCAACCTTTACATTTTTCAGCATGGTTTCATAATCGGCAAAAGCTTGTGCTTTGTACGTTTCAGCCAGCTTTTCCGACCGCTCGGTGACAGGGTCGCTAAAAGCAACCAGCTCTACATTCGGGTTTTGCGCATACTCCGGGACATGGCGCCGGATGGCGATCGCACCGCAGCCGATGACGGCGATTCTCAATTTGCTCAAGGTTGCACGTCTCCTTCAGGTTTTGATAATGAAACAGGATAATGCTGCTTCAACCAGCGCAGGCTGTTTGCGACACATTCGAGCGGCGGCTTCTGGCAGCTGTCCTGCTCGATGATGAGCCATTTGACCCCGGCCGCGCCCGAAGCGGTGATGACAGCCGGCAAGTTTACTTCGCCTTGTCCCAGTTCAAGCGTGTGCATCCGATTGTCCGCACTGCGATTGAAGTCTTTCAGATGCAGCAGCGGCAGCCTTCCCGCATAACGGCCAATGTAATCAAGCAGATCATGCTTCGCGTACTGCACCCAGCAGACGTCCATCTCAGCCTGCACCTCATCCACGCCGGTGGAAGCGTACAAGGCATCAAAAACAACCTGCCCGCCGATCCTGCTCTCGAACTCAAATGCGTGGTTATGATAGCCGAACTGCAGACCGTGCTTGCGCACCTCTGCGCCAACCTCCTGAAAGTATGCGAACAAGCGGGTCCAGTCTTCCTCAGTCTTCCTTTCGCTATTAGGCACAATTGGGCAAATCAGATATTGTCCGCCGATGGTTTTCAGATACTCGATTTCGCCAAACAAATTATTGCGGATATTGGATAGACTTACGTGACTGCCGATCGCTTTCAGGCCGAGTTCATCGAGCAGCGCGCGCAGCTCTACAGCCGGCGTGCCGAAGTATCCGGCGAATTCGACGCCTTCATAACCGAGCTCCGCTACTTTGCTTAGCGTTCCAGCCGGATCGGCGGCCATATGATCCCGTAGGGTGTACAACTGTAATCCAATGCCCATACGTTGCAATGCCGTCACCTCTTTCGTAAAGTAAATTGCTAATAGACTTCTTTGTAACCGGAATAACGCCGCAAATTGGGAACGCCTTGCTGGCATGGCCGGCGCCGTTAGGGCTGTTTCGGAATTTTGCTAACAAGATGTTCCCTGAGATGGCAACTATGGCGACCATGCGCTGCATAACAGGAATCGTCGCTTAAATGGCATTGATCGCTTCAGTTTACCGTGTTAAGGACATATTTGGCTTTTTGCAACCAGACATCACCCGGACTGACGCTGCATTCTCCGGAGAAGTCGAAGTACAATTTGTTGTAGAGCTCCGCATTCGAGACGTGATGATTTTCATTCGGCAGCCATACGTTCCGTTCTTGAATCTCCAGTTCGGCGGAAATCCCAGACGATGTTCCCCATGCCATCACTTTCCTGATACCGGGACGTTTCCGATTCGCTTCATGGGTAAATCCATCCCTGGATATATCGTAAGCTTCAGGATCGGAATCGCAGCATAGGCGATCGGTTATTTGGTCGGCCGAAGCCCCGAGTAATTTCCGTTTGATCGGCAGCATGGCGAAATAGGAGCGGCTCAGCGCCGTGTCGACAAGCCATTCGATCTCTTGGTCCAGGCAAATCCGGCTGGAATGGATGCGAAACAATTTGCAATGTTTGGCTACGGGGATGCTTCTTGTCGGATCTACAATCCATTGTCCTGCCGATAGATGCTTGATATCCCGGAATAATCGGGAATGAGAAATAAAAGTGATGGATCTGCATGTAAATGTACCGGGAATGCTCGGATCCTGCTCCACATCGTCGAAGAAAAAACGGGCGTTTAACATAATCTCGTCCCCGTGGGCATTTCCTCCCATGAAATCCGAGGCGTCCTTTTCCATGATTGCGCATTCCCATTCGCCTCCGTGCACGATCGGACCTGATCTGACGCTCGCAAACGAATACGCGCCGGTTCGTTCGACCTCGTACACCTCATGCATTCGCCATACATCCAAGTTATGATTCGGTTTGACGGCATCTGCATCGAATGGAACCTGAAATCGCTTCAACTGATAATGAAGATAACGGTTGCTTTTCGGATTCGTTCCTTTGATATAAAAATGTATTGCGTTTGTCTGCTTAATGACAACAAGCTCAATAGGATCGCTGTTCATTTCCGGCATCATTGCCCCTTACATCTCGTCGTAAAGAATATGAATGAAAGCCAGTTTTGCCGATGCTGCGGTGATCTGCATAATCGGCTCTCCCTCGTGCGTCAACGGAGTGACACTGAGTATTTTGCAATTTGAAGCCGGCTCGCCTTCGTGAGAATCTGTCGCTAACTCATACAGAACAGCACTCTTCACAGTCCGTTCCTTCGGTTTGAAATCGATCGTCCATGCCGATTCCGGATTCCGGCTGCATACGGTTATGATCGTTTCCCGATTTTCAAAACGGAAGGTCTTTGCCGTTACTCCAGACGTCGAATGAACGATTTCGGTATCATCAAGAAATGTTCCTTGGCCGTAAAGATCCAGCCACTGCTTTCGCAGCCGAACAACCTTCATCACGTAGTTCAGCATGTCGGGATCGCTATGGAACGTATTGTCATTTTCAAGGTCATACATCCACAAGTAGCATCCGATCAAAAACGCCCGGTCGATCATGTCCCGGGAAACCTGGGAGACGTGTACTGGACGCATGGCCTGCTTTTTAGAAGGGTAAATCATATCGATCAGCCTCTGATCGGGGAACGTATACCGGTACAATTCCGGAAAAGCTCCGCTATGGTGATAAAAAAATGTCGAGATCAGCTGCCCGCATATTTTGTTTCCGTGAATGTCGGTAACACCCTCGTACATCGAGCCGATGGCGAACCGTTCATTGACCTGGTCTAGAAACTGTCCATATCCGATATTCCATCCGTCGTGGCGGTGGTTATGATCCGCGCGAAAGCAAAACGGCGGCGGTGACATTCCCAACTGATCGAAGTACATCGAGTCCGCCCCTATTTTGTCCACCAAAAAGCGAACCGTTTCGAACAAATAGTGCCGCCAGCCTTCCGATCCATTGCATAAGACGGCAAAAGAAAGGTTGTCGTCGCCGTAACGTTCGATCTTCATAAGTCCGGTACGGTTGTGCACGGCATAATCATCTCTTAATGATGCAAGCTCCTCATACTTCATATTCAATAATTTCGAATTGATGTAAAACGCCACATGACCGCCGTTCCGGCGAATCGCCTGAACATGTTCAGCCAGCTCCTCGGCGGTGCCCAGTTCCGGGTCGGGCCGATAAATCGGGAAGCCATGGTCGAAACCATCGACATGCCAGCCGGACAGGAGCAGATGATTGAGTCCCATTTGCTTTGCTTGCTCATAGAGTCGGGGCAAGTCCCGAAACTTATGAACAATTGTTCCATCCTGATATTTGAAGTCATAATGGGCTACGAGTCCGGCACTCTTTGCAAACCATTCCGGAACGGCGATCTCGCGTTCGCTGCCGACTCCCTTCCGCCATCCCCGGTACCGATCCGCCCCCCAATGCCAATCTCCCGGATGAATTGCAACGGCATATCGTCCCGAATTCCATGTTTCTTCATTTTCCAGGAATGGATACCGAATGGCATAGAAGCCCATGCCCGGCTCGGCGGGGCCGAACGTTTCGCAATGCAAGCCTGCCACATGAAATTGCTCATCGTAGGAGGCAAGATAGAGGCCATGGCTGTCACTGTAATAATCCAGCCACATCATGGAAAGAGGCCCGGAATATCGATGCTCCCGAACAAACGAACCGTCCTTTTCCCTTTTTGAATTGACTCCGTTTAAATAGTAGTTGTACTTGTAATCCTGCCACTTCCAATGGATGATGGAAGGGGGGGAGGCGTATGTTTCCACCGCATTCGTAATTTTTTCACCGGCATTGAACGGATAGACAAGTGTATCGTCTTGCCACGTCTCTCCCCAGTACACGCCGAATAAGCATGGAAAACGAACCTCTTCCACGACGATATCCGGTTCCTGGTGCTCCAACCGGATCGTCCAAACCGTCTCCGGATCGCCCGGAACAATCCGGACGCCGATCTCCACGGCAATGTGAAGATCCCCGACGGGGGAGTGAAGGTATTCGTACCGCATCCGAATGTCAGTGATGCCTTCCTCAGACGAGGCTAAACTGATGTACGGTTTCAGCTTGTTATTGACCGCCGCTTCGCGAGAAGCCGGGGCTCCGACACAAAACGGCTCTTCGCTGCCTTTTCTCAGCATCAGAGCGAACGGCATACTGCGATTGCGAAACCAATTTTTCAACAGATTTTCGCCGGTAATGTTGTTCACGAGCTCCACAAGTTCGCCTGTCACGCTGTCAAAGGCAAGACCGACGTATTGGTTTTCCAGGCGAATTTTCCGCTTATTCATCTGATTCCTCCTGTCCATCTTTTGTGTGATTTAATCATGATTATCTTGCCATTCGAAGGGGCTCATTCGTCTCCTTTATCCACAAATAATCAGATTAATTGATTCTACAGGGGACATTTTAATATATAATCGTGCGGTCATCCATGAGTGGAAAAATTGTTATTTGAACAATTCAATCAATAATAAATTTGCCTGGAGCGAAGAATCATCTCCCTGAGCGGCATGAATGCAACGGGGTGTCCTTTCTGAACGGCTGATGGTGCAAGTCCGGTACATGTTTTAAAGACGCGGTGGAAATGGGATTGTTCGCAAAACCCGAGATGATCGGATATTTCCGCTATCGTCATCCCGCTGTTCTTGAGCAGCTCACTGGCTACGGATACTTTGACTTGACGAATGTATTCAACCGGGGTTTGTCCAAGCGTTTCTTTGAACAATTTGGTTACATGATTTGGCGAACGCTCAATGTGATCGGCGAGATCGGACAGGCGGAGCGGTTTGCAATGGTTGTGAATAATGTAGGACTGCAGCCGATTCATCAGATCCTGCTTGACCGCGGACACGCCTTGTTTCCGGGAATGTTCCTGAATGACCCACCCGAGCAGCTCAGTCAAGATTCCTTCGCAAATCAGCTCGTTGCCGGACGTTTGGTTGAACCATTGCATTAAAAGGACGGAAAACCGCTGCTTAAAGTAGATTTCGTTTTGGATTTTGCAGGTAAAGAAGCCGTTTGCCCTCAAAGGAGCAAGAGCGGCATCCGCATTTCCTGTGGAAGTGAAGTGGGTGGAATATTTCTGGTGCAGCTCTTTGTCTTCGTTTTGACAGGAACGGCTCGTTCCGGCCGGAATGAACATCACGTCGCCTTGCTTCAGCTCGACGACTTGATCCAAAAGATGGTAGACTACCTTTCCGCTTGTTACGAAAATCAGAATATGATGCGGCACTTTTTTGTCGTTGATGCTCCATTTTTCGATGCGATCGTCATAAATGACAGATTTGATAGAAAGCATGTAACGGCCTCCTTGAGATTTTTTTTGAAGGTTAATGATTGAATTATATAAAAAGCTTTGTTATTGTTCATGGTCCCTGTGGTAATATTCATATTAAGATTTTAGCATATGATCGGATCGATAGGGGGGATTGGATGAGTGAATTGTTTAAATGATGAATATGGTTAATAACTCAAAAATGAGGTTTTCAAGGATAAATAAGGGTGAAAAGGGTATTCCGCTCTTCCCGTTTTACTGATTGTGTTTGCTCTGCTGCTAGCAGCTTACACAGGCCAGGATAACGGAAGCCGCAAGGAAGCGGAACGGGCAAAAAATGATGTGAATAGGAAGGAGCCTGTAGAGCTATCGATCTGGCAGACCGTATCGAATGTGAGCGAAGAACAGTTTATGAAGGATTACGGCATCAAGATCAAAGAACATTTCCCGGAAGTGATTTTGCGATATATCGCTTATACGGGAAAGGGCACGACAATTAACGACCTGATCACCGCCGGTCAAGTACCGGATCACCGGTATTAAAGCCCGATCGAACGTTACGTTGAAAGGAGAAAACGCAGGCGCTTCGATATTAATCAATACGGCAACGAACGGAATGAATGCGATCGAGTACAAACCAGCGCAGGAAACGCCATATAACCCGGACAATGTAGACATGCTCGCCAACTTTTGGATTGAGGATCTGGGCGTTCACGGCAATCCGCAATCCGGGGCCGAGTGTATCTGCTTTTTACGATGAAACGCGGTCGAGGGAAATCCGGTTTGAACCGGTGCGTCATCCGAAGTCACGGCGGGGTCGGAGTCTATTGGCGCTATGGCGACTCCTTGTCCTTGACCGATTGCGATATTGGAAAGAATGGATCTCATGGCGTGCACTGTTTTGAATTCAGTAATGTGATGACCGTGACCGGCGGTGTAATTCACGAGAATGGCGGCAACGGTATTTATTGGAACCATGTCGCGTCGAACTGTACCGTTTTCGGCTGCTCAATCCATGACAACGCCAAAGCCGGAGTGCTGGCGCAAAACGCCGAACAGCCGTCCATTCTGTTCTGCGCGTTCAACCGCAACGGCAAAATTCACGAATTTGCCGGGCGTACAGCTCACCGGGGCCGACCGAAAAAAGGTGGTGGCGGCTACGGTCATGGGCTGTTTATTCGGGGATAACGCACCGAACGAGTACGATATTTCCTGCAGCTACTTAGAAGGAGCCAATATATATAATAACTATTTCTATGGTGTGAACAGCGGCCAACCGGCCTATATCCGGTTGGCGATATGGGCCAAGGGGGCGAGCATCCGAGGCAATTACTGGTACACGACCAAAGGCGGTTCATATATTCCGTTGGGGTAAGACCCATTTGCTTCTTAAACAATCGGCAAAAATATTATTCATCTGGGTAACCCACTAGATGGGCGACCTCCATAATGGAGGTAGGAGTATGAGCTAATAAGCTCAACGATTTATTTAAGCGCAACATCGTAAGGTACTTATGAGGGGCTAATCCCGTATGCTTCCGAAACACCTGATATAACCGACTTGGACTTAAACCCGATAATCGTGCGAGCTTGTCCATAGAAGAGAAAGCTCACGGAACTGTAGCAGCGAATCCATACTTTTTCACGTCCTTGCAAATTAAAAAGACTGGAACTATTACCCCTCCTCTTCTTGACGAATTAGTTTCTTTTCCGATACTCACCCGGCGGATACCCCGTAAACTTCTTGAAGTTCCGGATAAAAGAATTCACACTGAGGTACCCTACTCGCTGCGCCACCTCGTGAACCTTCAAATCGGATGTCTCCAGCAGCTCGGCTGCTTTTTTCATTCGATAGGTTTGCACATAATCGCTAAAATTCATTCCCATCCTTTCTTTGAAATAAGTGGATAAATAGGAAGCCGTTATTTTCAAATGATCAGAGATGATATCTAATGAGATATCGTCGCCATAATGATTATCAATGTAGGTCAGAACGAAGTCACATATCGGATCTATTTGATCCTTTTTATGGTCGTATAGGATACAGGCCGCTGCCACAAGCTGCTCCAGATATCGATCAAACGCCTCTAAGGTATAACAATCATGGGGCTTCTCATCCTGTATGGTTTCTAACAGACGATCCCGTTCAGCAGGCGAGAAGCTTTTCAACAATTGCTGGGAAAAACTTTGGGCAAATCGAACGAAATACTCAACGGATGCTTCCTTTTTATCCAGTAAAGCAAGCATCTTTCTGCCTATTCGCAATAACTCCTTCTCGTTTCCGGCCTCCATATGTGCTTGGAGCTCGTTTCTTTCCCAATCCTCAGGTATATCTCCTGTTATTTTAGTGGAAAAAGGGATAATCTGGGCATCCTCTCCTAATTTCCTCGACTCCAGTAATCGTAAAATGTGTCCATAGGTTTCTGTAAAAGCGGTCGGGTCTGTTTGATGCGGACTGACTGCGATCGTGATCAAGCAGTATAGCTGATCCATATCGAATATTTTCCTCAACCGTTGCAGATGTTCTTCGATCTGATTCGCCTCGTCACCCTTCAAGAAAATAAGGGTAAGGATTAAATTCTGCTCGATTTGGAAGGTTAACGAGTCGTTAAACGATTGCGAAATATGGGTATGGATCAGCTCTCTGATAAAGAAAGAAGCCTTCGGTATATGAATGTCGATTTGCTTTAGGTTATGGCTTCTAAAGGTTAAATGAAAACCGATCAGAACAAACGGTGTGTCAAAAGCCATATGCATCTTCAAATCTTGCGTGTTAGTGTGAATTTGTTTGAGATGATTGATGTACGCGTAATTTTTCAGAAGCGAGTTCTTCCGAGTCAAGTCCTGTTGGATATCGTGATGAGCTTGCGAAATATCCTTAATCTTTTCGCTAATGAAATCGAATTCTCTGATGCTGCTGTTTATAGGCATGGATACATGATGGTGTTGAATGGAATCCAGTATTTTGCGGATCGGATTGTTCAAGCGTTTCGTGAAAAAAATCGAGGCTCCGAGACTAAGTGCTATAGACAATAGGAGAAATCCAGCTAGCAGCCAGTTCAAACGCACGATTTTTGCTTTGATTTGTGAAGTGGGAATAACACTGAAATATGTATATCCGGTTTCCTTGCCCACCTGATAGTACAAGTAATTTTTGCCTTGCTGGATATATCCGGTCTTCTGACCGGAGGCCAGTAGAGAAGAGGGAATTGCTGAATAATCCGAATCAGAGGCATAAATAGTCGTGCCCGTTTCATCGGAAATAAACAGCTTTCCGTCTTTGGCCGGCTGATAAAAAGAAGCGAACATACTCCTGCTATTCAACAGAAGGATTAAGGAAAATTGGGGATTGAATTGATTTTTGACCAACACTGGGATGAATTGACCTCTATGGATCTTCTGTCCGAAAGATTTCATGAAAAATGCAGATTCGGGAAACAGCTTGAAGCTATAAGGCTTTGCTAGCTCCTGAAGCCAAAAATCCTTGGTATACACCTCGTTCCCATAATAATTGACGAACATTTCCTCGAAAGTCCTTGTCCCTTCCTTTTCAATCACGATCGAATGATCACCCAGTAAATAAATAAGGTTATCGATCATTAAATAGGAGTCCGCTAACATGGATTGAAGCTCGTTTCGAATGCGGTATAGCAGCATAGAGCTGATCGGCCCCCCGGTCGAACCGTTCAATAGCTTCGCATTTTCATTGACGTGCAGGCTCATTCCGAATTTTTTGATCGATAATATATGATTTTCATAATCATTAACGGTGGTATTCAGGTTAGCTTGACTTGTGTTCACGATTTCATTTTGTATGTTGTTGAGAAAAAAAGAGTTGGACATATAATTGAACGAAACCAGTATGACCACAATGATCATAAAGCTCGTCATTAACTTTATAAATAAGCTGCTGTTTTTGTGTTTAAGATATGTTTGCTTGAACAGCATCATGTTCATCCCCTTTTTTTCCATAATCATAGCATATTTCTGTGAGTTTTAGAGTCACGGCAAGCTAGCCATTTTATCGAATGTTATCCGATCTTTAAGTTTTTCGGCTTACGGATAGCCTTCTATAATGTTGAGCATTGTGATTACAGCCGGACCAAGTAAGATATGGTTACAAGGTTCGACAAACCGTTGTTAATGAAATTTGAAAGCTAAGGGGAGATCAGAAAGCCTATGCAGGATACCATGGCGCAAAAAATGATCAAGCACAAATATTTACTTCTAATGTTTCTGCCGTGCTTGTTGTATTACATTTTATTTAAATATGTTCCCATGTTCGGAATCGTCATTTCTTTCAAAAACTACAATCCTTTTGTAGGCGTTATGGGGAGTGAATGGGTCGGATTCAAATATTATTTCATGTTTTTTAACAACCCTGATCTTTTAAAGCTTTTAAGAAACACCTTCTTGCTGGGAATGTATAAATTGATTTTTGGATTCCCCGCACCGATTGTTCTCGCGCTTCTGCTTAATGAATTGAAGAATATGGTGTTCAAACGATTTGTGCAAACGATTAGCTATTTACCTCATTTTATCTCGAATGTCATAGTAGCCAGTATGGTTGTCATGTTCTTGTCTCCTTCAGGGGGCATTGTCAACAAGCTCATTGAAGCATTCGGTTTTGAAAAGATTAATTTTATGCTAATGCCGGATATGTTTCGTTCCGTGTATGTGCTTTCGGAAATCTGGCAGCATGTAGGATGGGAAACGATTCTATATTTGGCCGCACTAACTTCCATTGACCCGATGCTGTATGAAGCCTCTGAGATGGACGGCGCTTCGCGTCTGAGAAAGCTATGGCACATCACCTTACCGGGAATTGCACCTACTATTGTTATTCTACTTATTCTGAATGTTGGCAAAGTGATTGAGATTGGCTTTGAGAAGGTTTTCCTGCTCTACAATCCAGCCACCTACGAGACCGCGGATATTCTAAGCACCTATGTTTACCGGGTCGGACTCATGCAGGGTAACTTTAGTTACGCTTCGGCTATTGATATATTTACAGGGTTGGTCAGTTTAGTCTTTATTGTTTCAACAAACTATGCAAGCCGGAAGCTATCTGAAACAAGCTTATGGTGAAGGAGCTGTCTCATGAAATCAAGGATCTCTCTTTTTACGGTGATCAATGTTGTCGTTTTACTCGGTGTTGTTATTGTCACGCTGTATCCCTTCTTGTACATGATAGCCGTATCCTTAAGTAAGGATGTTTATGTGCTGAAGGGCGAGATTTCATTTTTTCCAAAAGGGATTAATCTGGATATGTACAAATTTGTTTTGAATGACCCCCGTATTTTAACAGGTTATGTGAATACGCTGATCTATACGATTGTGGGGACCGCCCTCTCCTTAATGATTACTTCACTGGGAGCCTATTCGCTGTCCAAGAGAGAGATGCCCTTCTTCAAAGCCTTCACTTTAATGATTGTGTTCACCATGTTTTTCAACGGAGGCATGATTCCAACCTTTCTTGTCGTCAAATCCTACGGGTTGATGGATACGCTATGGGGGATGGTATTGCCGGCGGTCGTAAGTACATGGAACCTGTTGATCATGAGAACGTTTTACAGCGGAGTTCCAGTAGAGCTGGAGGAATCCGGAAAGATCGATGGTTTAAATGAATTAGGCATTTTCTTTAGAATCGTCATGCCGCTGTCCAAGGCCATTTTTGCGACAATAGGACTTTTTTATGCCGTAGCCATGTGGAACAATTTCATGCTTCCGCTCTTATATTTACGTAATCCCGATCTGTTTCCGCTGCAGGTTATTTTACGGAATATCGTCCTGGCAGGCCAATTAAATTCTTCGGATGCTATGGGAATAGGAGGCGATCAGGTCATTGTGGAAGAATCCTTAAAGTATGCCACGATAATGGTAGCTACCTTGCCTATTCTCGCCGTGTATCCATTCCTGCAAAAGTATTTCGTTAAGGGGGTGATGATCGGGTCGATCAAAGGATAAAGGATTTCTTATTTGGTCTACATTTGGATGACGTAGTAAAAAAAAGGAGCGGTTGCAGTGAAAAAAGGATTATATATGTTCATGATGATCACGTTGAGTATGATATTAATTGCAGGCTGCAGTGAAAAGAAGCAAGAAGGCGGCCAGGCTGCGACAACCAATCCGGAGAAATCTGGAGCTTTGACGAAAAAGACGTTTACGATGTTAACCGATTCCAACCCCAGCTATCCTTACAATAAAGATTGGCTAGTCTGGAAGCTGATCGAGGAGAAAACAGGGGCCACATTTAATGTGCAAACACCTTCCGGTAAGATCGAGGATACGATTAACTTATCGATCGCCTCGGGAGATATGCCTGATCTGATGTTTATGTATAAAAGATCGGAGACTAATAAATTCGGACAACAGGGCGCTCTTGTCAACATTCTAGATTACAAGGCTGATATGCCGAATTTCACTAAATGGATGGAGAAATATCCGGAGATTGCGAAAGCGCAATTGGCGGCAGACGGGAAAATGTACATGTTTCCCAATGAAGGGTTCGGCGAAGCAAACCGAATGATTTGGATGTATCGACAGGATGTGTTCCAAAAGCATAACCTAACTGCTCCAACCAACTTCGATGAGCTGTATACCGTGCTCAAAAAATTGAAAGAATTGTATCCGAAGAGCTATCCATTCAGCTTCCGGCTTGGGAATAATCTGTTATTGCTTAAAGTGCTATCTGCTAACTTTCAAACCAACGAAAGCTTCTATCTCGACGGCGAAGCCGTCAAATACGGTCCGACCGAGGAAAGCTATCAAAAGATGCTTGGATATTTAAATAAGTTTTACAAGGAAGGTCTTATGCCTCCGGATTGGTTAACCGTTGATGCAAAGAAATGGCAGGATCTGATGTCTACGGAGCAATCGTTCGTTACGGTTGATTATATTGGCCGAATCGATTTCTTTAACGAGGCTTTGAGAAAAAGCAATCCTAACTTCAATCTGGCTTTCATGGTCCCCCCTATCGGTAATCAAGGAGGGAAAGCACAGAACGCTTATATGCACGTTGTCGATTCTGGGCTTACGGTTTCGATTAAATCCAAGCAAATCAAAGATATTATGCGAACGGTAGATTTCCTTTACAGCGAGGAAGGAAGATTGCTTTCCAGCTGGGGGACTGAAGGAAAAACCTATATAGTTGATAATGGAAAGAAAAAGATAAAGCCAGATTACAAGACAGCCGTAGATTTCCGTAAGGAAACGGGTCTAGCGACCAATGGTACTTATACATGGGTCGATTATGATGCCTATTTGTCCATGGCTTCCAAGGAGCTTCAAGATGCTTATGTCGAAGCCCGTAAGTATGATGCCCCCTACCGCAGCCTGCCTGATTTTAATCAAAAGGATTTGGAGACTATCACGACTACGGGTGCTGCAATCGACAAATATCGTGACGAGAATGTTATTAAATTCATCATCGGTGAACAGAGCTTGGACAACTGGAGCAACTATGTGAACAGCTTGAATAACCTCGGTCTCCCGAAGCTGCTGGAGCTGTATAAAACCGGATTTCTGAACAATTCCAAATAAAGCTCCGCAATCGAGGATAAAAACAGTTAAGGAGAATCCCCAATGATCCTCACCATATATGTGAACAAAGGGCCCTTTGACAGCACCCTGGAAGCAGCCTATTCGGAGCAGCAAGTGGATTGGTGGGATGATACCGACGAGCGAGCCGTGTATTGCACCGAATGTTTTGCTGCCGTAGAGCTTCAAAAACATCTACAGACGCTATTAGGTGATCATACCGTTGTTCGGATAGAGAACACTGAGCATGAATGGGCCCATGGAAAAGATAGAAACAATAGCATTTTCATCGGAACACTGCTCTCCAATCCTTATATAAGGGCTTTCGAAGCGGAAGGTTTGGTGCACGGTCACGAGCTGAACGATGAAAACGGCGAAGCCTTTCTGATCGAAACCCTGCAATCGGATGGAGAAAAGTATTGGGTATTATCTGGGGTAGGCAGCATCGGCAGCCTTTATGCTGTTTACGCATTTCTGGAGAAGCTCGGCTTCCAGTGGTACGCCCCTGGTGAAACAGGAGTCATCGCTCCAGAGCCTATCTCTCAACTTCCCGAGGTTCGATGTCAGGAAAGGCCAAGCTTCCGTACAAGGGGCTGCTATTCGGAATTCATCGACGACCGAAATACTGATTTAATCGATTGGATGGCACGTAATCGCATGAACTATGCCCATTTATTTACCTTAAAGAATCCACATGCGCTGAAGAAAAGGGGAATCCGTATTGCGGGAGGGGGCCACGATATCCTCTACAAGTATTTGGACCCGCTTGGCTCTTACCCTTACGAGCATCCCTTGTTTGGAGGAGAAGGTAAGCCGCAGGACCCCTATCCCCTAAGTCCGGAATACAAGGGGGATACCGACGGCGATGGGATACTTGCCTATGCGGAGTCCCATCCTGAGTGGTTTGCATTAGTAGATGGGGAAAGAAGATACTACCGCAGCCCTGAAGCATTAACAGAGCAATATTTTGCCGGAGACAATCATTGCATGACACATCCTGACGCATCGGATGAGCTCGCCAGAAACATCATTCATGCTCTTGTCGATGGCGATTTGAAGCATGTGGATGACTTAAACTTTTGGCTGCTGGATAACGGGAATTGGTGTTCCTGCGAGAGGTGCAGCAGCAGTGGCAATTATACGAGCCGGTTGATCCTACTCGTCCATCACTTGAGACAGAAACTCTGCCTTGCGATGGCAGAGGGCATTCTCAAGAGGAATGTCCGCATCCTGTTCCCGGCTTATCATGAGACGCTGGAGGCTCCTAATAGACCGCTTCCTGAAGCGTTTGACTACCGCAACTGCTTTGCTATATTTTTCCCTATCGAAAGATGTTATGTCCATACATTCAACAATAAGAGTTGCACAGAGACCAACCTACAGCTGCTTCATAATTATGAAAGCTGGACCGTGAATACTAACCGTCATTTTCAAGGGGAAATGTTTATAGGTGAATATTACGGTGTAAGGACGTTTGCCGCTATGCCGATTCTCTTAAGCCGCATCATAGCGATTGATATTCCTTATTACTACAAGACGGGTACCCGGCATTTCTATTATATGCATATGACGAGCGGAAGGTGGGGAATGCTCGCCCTCAACAATTACCTGCATTCGGCGCTCCTCTGGAATGTTGAAGCTGATACACGAGCCATCGTGGATACATATTTTGAACAATACTACGGGGAAGTTGCAGGCCTGATGAAATCCTTCTATGAGAAATTAGAAGCTGCTCTAAGCAATATCAAGTATTTAAAGCATTATCAGGGGATCAATGGAGAGAAACATGCCCTTTGGTTAAAGATCAAAGATCGCGAGGAAGACTTGTTTCCGTTCGAACACATGAAATATGAGGCCGCGGGAGAAACGGGTAACTCAGGAATTAGTCTAGTTGCTACCGTTGAGCAACTCCATGCTTGCAGAGCGATCCTGGATGCGGCCCTATTAGAGACGGAGAAGCCCATTATAGCTCAAAGGCTGCTAGAGGACGATATGCGATTCGACTATGGCCATACGATGATTATGTTCTATTACCGAATGATTCGTACGGTGACACTGCTGCAGGCGGATAATACGCCGCTTGCCAGAGCTGAGTTTGCTCATTGCCAGTTGTTTGCTGAGAAATTGAGAGCATCGAAGCTTCCGTTAGACAATTATGATTACAGTAAATATTACGATAGTGGTCTTGACGCAACATGGATCAAGGAGCATTACGAGCAGTTGCTTAACGAATTAATAGACTAGAGGATAGGTTTGGGGAGGATATACTGCATGACTGAGGGGTGAAAGGGGACAGAGCATGTTAGGAAGAGCATTGGCTTATGCTTGTATGATTGTTGCTTTGTTTGCACTGCTCTCTGTAGTAGGGTATGCCAATGGAGAACCGCCTATCATTACGACGGAGCAAACTTCTATAACCGTGCAGGAGTCCGTTTATTCAATTGTTGGAAGTGTCAGCGAGCAAGCTGTGGTCACGGTGAACGGAAATATAACGCAAGTAGGAGTGGATTTGACTTTTATTCAGTCCGTGCATCTCCAACAGGGAATCAATACGATTGTTATTGAAGCCGAGAATGGAGATGGATTACAGGCAGTGCCTGTTGTTATCACGGTCAATTATATACCTGTAATGGCCTATGAATATGGCAACGCATTGTTTGGAGAAGGCGGCTGGATAACGGGGCTTGTCTTTCATCCACAGGAGGAATTGAAGTATATCCGTACCGATGTCGGTGGTACGTACCGTATGGATGAGACCCAGCAGCAGTGGATTCCGCTCAACGATGATCTTCCTTACTCGTTATGGACCTGGTATAGCGTAGATGGCATTACCGTGGATCCAAACGATCCGGATGTGGTCTACGCAGCAGTAGGTTTAGCATCCAATGCACAAAACTCATATCGGAAGGGAACGGTCCTCAAATCCGAGAATAAGGGTGTCTCGTGGACCCAACTTCCACTCGAGCTTTATTTTTCTGGAAACGGGGACTTGCGCTGGGTGGGAGAGCGAATCGCCGTAGACCCGTTCGATTCGGATCGTATATGGGTTAGCTCTCGCCAAGAAGGACTGTGGAATTCTGAGGATGGTGGCCAGAGCTGGAGCTTATCAGCATTTCCCGGCATTCTGAGGGAGAATTATGGTGTGACGGCGCTTCTATTCGACCGTCATCATCGGGGCGTCGTCTACGCTGCCGCTTACGGAGATGGCATTTACCGCTCGAACGATTCGGGAGCCAGCTGGGTGAAACTTGCTGGTTCGGACAATCCCGATAAACCGGCACGAATGGTACTGTCCGCCACCGGAGCCTTGTATGTAACAACGGAAAAGCACGATAAAGGAGTTCTCAAATACGAAAGTGGAACCTGGACCAACCTAACGCCCGATTCTAATATGACAGACTTCTCGGGTGAGCCTGCAGGCTACAACGGTATTAGCATTAACCGCTTTAATGAACAATCCATGGTTGTGAGTCCTCATAACATGGGAGGGGTTTTGTTCCTTACAGAGAATGGGGGCATCACCTGGAACAGGATAGACAGCTCGAACTCGGTGCTTCAGTCAGATATTCCGTGGATGAAGCCCGCTTATTGGGCAGCTTCCATCGGCGCATTAGAGTTCGACCCCTATCATAACAATCAGGTATGGTTTACAGACTGGCATGGCATATGGAAAACAGAAGATATTACAGCAGTGACTATACATTGGGAGCAAATACAACAAGGCCATGAAGAGATGACCACTCGTTCAGTGAAGTCGATTCCGCAGCAAACACGACTTGCCATCGGAGGAGCCGATATGGGGGGAGGGATCAGCTATCACTATGATGAGTATCCCGAACGAATCGATAACCTGGGTATGTCGGAAATCTACGACTGGGATTTCCTTGAAAGCGACCCCTCACAGCTGGTTATGGTCGGTGGCTCTAAGGTATCAGGCCTAGGTGCTGTGTCTCATGATTCAGGAGATACATGGACCAAGTTTCCTGCATACCCTGTTATTGGCGGGCTCCCGACTAAAGTAGCCATGTCCGCAACGGACCCTTCTCTGTTTCTAGTCACGACCAGCGACTATTCGGTGTTCCGTACGGCTGACGGCGGTAGTACATGGACTGAAATACTTGACATTCCCGTCACGGCCAAAGGCCCATGGACGTGGTCAAACGTATTGAAGTCCGACCGGGTGAATGGAAACAAGTTCTATTTCATCGACTATAAGACCGGGGATTTTTATAGAAGCACAAACGGCGGATTGAATTTCACCAAGACCGTAACGCTGCCATTACCTGAGGATAGACGTTGGATCTATATGCAGCCTTCTTTTCATTCCGAAGGTGAACTGTGGATCAGCTTGGACGACAAGGGCTTGTACAGGTCCATTGACAGCGGCAGCACATTTATACGTGTTGATCGGGTGGAACAAGCATTCAATATAGCCTTAGGCAAGCCCGCAGCCGGCAGCTGGGACCCTGCCGTTTATATGTACGGAACAATCGGCGGGATTGAAGGCATGTTTCGTTCCTTGGATAACGGACAGTCTTGGCAGGATATCGATACGGGGGATACCGGGTTCGGCAACAGGCCACAGACGATGGATGCCAGTAAACAAGTGTTTGGGCTCGTATTTGTCGGGACCACAGGTAGGGGAGTCCGCTACGGTAAAGTAGAGAATAGCGACATTATTCCTCCTAAGATTCATCTAAATCAAGAGAATCTCATCGTGAATCACGCTCAGTTTGAGGTTAGTGGAAGCGCCAATGAGAATGCGACCATTATGATTCAAGGAAATCCTGTTCCCGTCGATAACGATATGGGATTTACCGGACAAGTCATTTTACAGCCTGGCGATAATGTGATCACCGTTCAAGCAACGGATAACTATGGAAATTCGTTTATCAAGAGGCTTCATGTTATTTACGATTCAGTGGCTCCTGCTTTAACCTTAGATCAGACGCATGCAACGGTTAGACAAGCTGAATTCATAATCTCCGGTACCCTGAACGAACGAGGCTCGGTGTCGATAGATGGGCATTCCTACTCTACTTCGGACGATTTAGCTTTCATTTCAACGGTAACTTTGCAAAGCGGCATGAACAGCGTCCTCGTTACGCCAGTGGATGAGGCGGGCAATCAAGGCACGCCCGTTTCACTAAACATCGAATACGTTCCGATTCCTGGCTTTGACTTGGTACTAACGGAAATTGGCGTGGAAGAGGCCAGCTACCAAGAAGGAGATAACGTACACCTATACGCGATAGTGAAAAATCAAGGTAATGAAGCAACCCCTCTGCAATATGTCATGGTTCATTTTGTCAAAAACCATGATTATGCAATAGAACGTTCGGGAGGTAACGGCACCAAGTGGTATCCGAGCGGCGGCAATCAATCCAGCGCCTCATCGGGTATCGCCACTTCCAACCTGCAGTTGTCCATTGCGCCAGGTGAAAGTATACGATTCACGACGGGCACCTATAAGGTCCCTGTTGGGCAATCGAACTTTAAGCTGCTGGCGATTGCGGATGCAACAAGCAAATTTCTTACCACAGAAGAAGACCGCACGAACAACACGCTTGCCAGCATGGTCAGCAGCTCGCTAGTTACTGAATTTTCTGTCGGGACACAAGTGGGAGCTTCGGTTATAGATGCGGTGTATCGAAGGATCGACTTCCAACTGAATGTGAACAGTCAGAATAAGTTCTTGAAGCCAACCATTGGCCTGATGCCAGGCAGCACGATCGAACCCCAATCTGGAGCCTATATGAATTTTGGCAGTCCGGTGTCTTACATCATCACGACAGCGAATGGAGTCAAGCACACGTGGACCGCAGCTAATACATTAAGCACTAGTCAACCTTCCGAGTATTTTGATCTGGTAGTTACTGAAGTTGGCGTTGATGATTCGGATTACGAGCCGGGAGATCAAGTACGCTTTTATGCGATCATCGAAAATAAAGGTAACATCCCGTCTCCCCTTCAATACGTCAACGTACATTTTGTGGTAGGTGCCTCCACTGCATTGGAAAAGGGCGACAAGAAATGGTATCCCGATGGAGGCAATTTGTCGAGTACAGCTTTGAAGTCGGGAGATAAAAATGAATACGTATCGATCTTGCCCGGTGCGCAGAACGCAATAATGGTATACGCTAGCGGAACCTATACGATTCTCGAAAGGCGGCAAAGCTTTAATCTTCTATCAATCGTAGATGCTTCGGGCAAATTTTTTGATACAGAGCCGAATCGCAGGAATAACTATAAAGCCTCAGTGGTTTCAAATTCAAATTGAGGAAGTCATGGAATTATACTAGAGCCTATTCAAAAAGCCCTAACCGCAAACAAAAAATAAAAATGCACCGGAGCAATAAATTGTAAAATGGACATCAATCAACTGGAGGAATTACGGATGAAAGTTTCTGTATGGAAAGATTCCCAAGAATTAGGCGATCAAGCGGCATTATATTCAGCAAAGGTAATTAGAGAAAAAATCGAACAAAATGGAAAAGCTAGAATTATCTTATCTACAGGTGCTTCTCAATTCGACACCCTGAAAGCTTTAGTTGAACTTCCATTGGATTGGAGCAAGGTAGAAATGTTCCATCTGGACGAATATGTTAATCTTCCCGTCAGCCATCCAGCAAGCTTTCGTAAATATTTACAGGAAAGATTAGTTGATCAGGTTCCGGCTATGATGAACGTTCATTTTGTTAGCGGTGAAGGTGATGTGCTTAAACAGATCGAGCAATTAACGACGGAAATTAGAAAAGCGCCAATCGATTTGGCTCTCATCGGTATTGGGGAAAATGCCCATATCGCATTTAATGATCCACCGGCTGATTTTGACACGAAAGAAGCCTATATAGTTGTTGATCTCGATGAAAGCTGCAAAAAGCAGCAGGTTGGTGAAGGCTGGTTCGCATCCATCGCAGAAGTGCCTACTCAAGCGATTTCAATGACGGTTCACCAGATCATGCGAAGCGAGGTTATCGTGTCGAGTGTTCCGCATCGTGTTAAAGCGAAAGCGATTAAGGACATGATAAATAATGATGTAACGAACCTAATTCCGGCGACCATGCTGAAAACACATGCGAATATGGCTCTTTTCCTTGATGAACAATCCGCCTCTGAAGTAGATAAAGGGCTTCTCGAAACGAATAAATAGTTGCTAAGGGGGCAATCTTGCGGCAGGAATTCTTGTTTCCAAAGCTACTCCGGCTCCTAAGCTAGCCGTACAATTTATTCAAGAGGCGCTTAGGAGATCGAGGAGAGTTTCCCAAAATATGTCCATACGCATATGTCTTTTGGAGGAAGTCGTTACTAGTAAATGAATATTTTTATAGGCGTAATACAAGAGGGGAAGAAGTTGAATCACCTAGACATTTTGAATATACTTTTCAGATAGCTACTAAGCTCATCTTCGAAGAACTCCAATACTTATTTAATGAGTAACAACATCACAAAGCGGCTAATTCGGCTAAATCTGCTTCTTCAAAAGAATTATTGTGGATATTGAACAAGGTTACTGCTCAATTCTGTATGAATTTTTTTAATGCATGGCTTAGAATTGCAGAAGAGGGAACTCGGCGAGAAGCAGCACCGTCGTGGGAACAAATCAGACAAATTAAAGAATCAAGTTTCCGGAAGTTTGCATTTAAAATAACTTCTAAAAAAATAATTCACTTTTAATTGAATATTTCCAACAAGAGCAAGTGGGGGAAACCATACATAGTTTCCAATGCCCAAATTTCTCAGTTAGCAGAAAGAGAAAAATAAATCGTATGAAATGATTTACTCCGATGAAAATTGCAATGAATGTTTTTGATAAACCAAGCGAAGAAAATAAGCAACTCAAACTAATGATTGATCGTTATGTATCAAAGTTGCGATTTTGATTTTTTAGAAACCAAACCCCGTCGATTATTTTTTGACGGGGTTTTAAACTTTTTCGGCCAACGATATATGTTCTTGTCATCCGACTCACATCCGTGTCTGATGACAAGAATATGAGCCGATTAATTAACGCGTAAATCGCGGTTTTTTTGTTTTATCGGTACATATTCTTGGCAATGTGCAATGTCAAGAATATGTACCGAATGCCGAAATAGGCCAAGAATGTATACCGATTACCGATAAGCTATTTATCATGTGTTCTGCAGACTATTGAGCTAACGGGCAGGATAGTTCAATGATTTCGCTAAATACTCAAGTGATGTTGTTACGACAAATACTTTAGGAGAGTTAAATGAAAAATAATCTTACAATTCTAAAAAGGTTACCAACGATATCAGAATATACAAAGCTGTGTTGTGCGGTTGGCTGGAAAGATTATATGAATTTTGAAGTTGCAGAAGAATCTTTAAACCAATCACTATTTGGTGTTGTCGTCCAATTTCAAGATGAAATAGTTGGAATGGGAAGGGTAATTGGGGACGGGAGAATCTATTTTTACATTCAAGATATAGCAGTCTTACCTGAGCATCAAAACAAAGGAATAGGCAAATTAATAATGGAAACAATCAAAGAATACTTAAAGGAAAATGCTCCTGAAAAATCATTTATTGGTCTGTTTGCGTCACAAGGTAAAGAATCTTTTTATAATAATTACGGTTTTAAAAAGCATGAAGGAATGACAGGAATGTTCGGAGTAATTCAAGATAACGATGTTAAGTAAAGTTTATTTGGTTACGCTAACGAGAAACTATAGTGCAATGACAACAGGCTGCCGATAGTATCGGCAGCCTGTTCAGCTAACGGGCAGTAGAGCGTGGAATAGAAGGGGGACTATAATAGTTAGAACTATTTAATTTGAAGGGAGTAGGGTTATAATCCTTGTAACTTGATGTAACCGAGTTATATTTATCATTCAAGTGAAATAAGGGTGGTGTTATAATTTTAACGAAATTTGATATTGGTAGGAAAATTATTTCTAGTATAATCACAGCAGTAATTCTTTCGTTAATTCTTGTGGAATTTCATGGTTATGCCCCATTTTCCATCTATTTTATGTACTCATTCATCGGTTGCTTAATAATTGGCGTACCGTGTTCATTAATTACAGACATGATTATCTTAAAAATGAAGGTAATAAAAACAATGCTGGGCATGCTCATGGGGTTAGCCTCACATCTAATATTTGCAGTGATTATTTTGTATTTGTTTTCTCTTATCGAATCAAAAGGCTTCCTTTTTCTTTTTAAGTACGCCAGTGTTTTTGTGTACTCATTTTTTATTGCCGCAACAGGTTTATGGTTGATTGATACGATTTTTAAAAAAATTCAGTTTCCAAGATAAAAAGAGAGATACAACGAGCGTACGATCTAATACAGCTGTTACGCTAACGGGACACGATAGCTCAAAAAAATGGAACCTCAACGGCAGTCGGATATTCGGCTGCCGTTTGTTCAACTAACGGGCAGTATAGTTGAACAATGAAATGGACGAATTCAGGAGGAATTCACCAATACAAGATGGATGAGAAACCGATAGAAATATATAAAACGTTTATTGATGGTGTTGTAGGTTTAAGACCAGGTGTTTATCCCAGCAGGATATTAGGTGATGGCTGGCCGAAAATACCCGATAATGAGAAAGTGAATAAGGTACTAAGTGAGCTATCAACCGAACAAAAACAAGTATTTGCTTATATCTCTCAAGCCTCCAGAGATGATGGAATCCACGATGTATTAGTCTATTTAACAGATCAAATAAATATCGAAGGTGTTGAGATATTAAAAGATGGAATTAAAATGGCAGTGGAACCATTTGATTCTGGTATGCACTATGATTGGGTGTGTAGAAAAGAAGGAGATCAATGGCCTGATTCTGAATAGTCTTAAGAAGTTTTCAATAGGCTGAGCACTTACTGAACTAACGGGCAGGATAACGTGGTGGCAACGAAGAATTATTGAAGTGAAAATACCAAAGTTAAGCCTGAAGATTGGATGAAACATATGGAAGAAAAACGGATATATAAACCACTTGATGTTCTTTCAACTGAAGAGGTGATAGATCGCCTGAATAGAAATCAGTTAGACGAGCTTATGACCCTTCCCCTTTCAGTAAGTGAGCACCACCCCAATTGGAAGTTTGCTCAAGACATTTGTGTTCAACTCTCAAGTCATGAAGCCCCTGAAGTTAGAGCAAATGCTGTATTGGGATTTGCATATATCGCGAGAACAAAAGGAAAGTTAGAGAAACACATCGTTAAACCTATCGTACTTAGAGAACTTCGTGAAAATCACGGGCACAACTGGAGAATCCTCGATTCAATTGATGATATCAATCTATTCATGAAGTGGAAGATAGGTAAAAGTGGGACTAAGGGTAACTAGTTCGTAGTTCAATTAATGGGGAACGATAGTTCCATTCCTGAAGGGCTGCCACATGGTAGCCCTTCGCTACGCTAACGGGCAGTTATCAGAAAAAATATTGTTCTCATACAGGAAAATATAGGTAACCCGTCGAAGAAATAACATCAAATATTTTGGTTAAGGGGATGATTTCTTGACACTCATTAAAAATCGCATTGTTGACCTTTATATTTCGTGTGAAGATGAAAAGCGTGCCAAGGATTGGTACTTAAACGTATTAGGGCTATCTGATTTAGTGATGGAAAATGGCAGTAGACTTTTGTTGATAGAATGGGGAGAAAAACATAAGCCAATAGTTGATGGGGCTGTGTTTAGCTTCCAAGCTCCTGATATTCATAAAGCTCACTCAGAATTAAAGCTAAGAGGTGCTAAAGTTGATGAAGAGGTAGCACAATTCGGTGCTCAATCCTTTGGGTTTCACGTAATTGATTCTGAAGGAAATGTAATTTTGATTATTGACCAAGCCAGTTAAGGTTAACGCATAATTAAGCTAACGGGAAACGTTAGTTGAACTAACAAGGAGCAGTTCGCCACAGAGCTGCTCCTTGTTTTCGTTAAGCTAACGGGCAGGTTAGTACACAATAATTTCCATATTTCGTCTATATTTTCGACTGCACAAACTGGGGTGAGGTGACAGTTTGAATGAAAAATATCTTAGCTGTTGTTTTATTTATTTGTATTATATTCAGTATTAGTGTACTACGACCTAATACGTTATTTGCATGTAGTTGCAGTTACCCAAGCATTGAACAAAAATTTGAGGGAGCTAGCGTCATATTCACTGGTACGTTGGTTAGTAAAGATAAAGAAGGCGGGAATATTTTTAATGTGGATAAGGTTTGGAAGGGTAATCTCGCGGATGGTTATGTATATAGTGGTTTCAATGGTATGTGTGGGACTGAATTTGAAATAGGAAATAAATATTTAGTTTATACATTCAATTCAAAAGGCAAAGAAACAACCAGTCTTTGTAGTGGCAATAAATTGATTACTGACGCGAGTAAAGATATACATGCCCTAGAACGATTAACTGAACCCGAATGGAAAAACAAATATTTTCTAATAATTGCTTTTGTTTTCGTAATAGCAATCTTAATAATAATATGGAAAGTTAAATTGAGGTTTAAGAAAAGCGTTCATTAAGCTAACGGGAAACGATAGTTGAACAACTAAAGGGCTGCCATGTGGTAGCCCTTCATTACGCTAACGGGCAGTTTAATGGAGCGCCGTGTTGAAATAAACAGTTGTTATTTATGATAGGGGTCACCGCTCTAAACGCAAGCACAATATCCGATTTGACCATAAAATTTACATATGTATATAAACTAAAAGCCACTCCGAACAATGGAGTGGCTTCATTAATAGAACTTGTCATTTATTCATCTATCGTATCCATGAGTTAAGTCATATGTTTTTCATAAAATACTAAAGTAATTTTATCGTTTATTTCTTTTGTTTCTCCCGTTCTTCTATATCCTAACTTTTCATACAAATAGCAATTTCCTTGCTCTTGTAATATGGTATCTAGTTCCCACATTCTTGCATCATTATATATCTGCTCGATTATTGCAAAGACTTTTTGGGCAATTCCTTTTCCTTGGTGTTCTGGCAATATAAATATAGGACTGACACGATAAGTTTTATTATCCTTTTTTATGATTCGGATACCCCCAATAGCAATATCAGAACTTTTAATTATGTAATAATCTGTAAACGATTGATTGATTCGACTAATTATTCGTTCTAATGATTCATTAGCAGGGCTTGTTTCATAATCCTTATATTTTTCCAATAAGGGCATAAATGCTTTGATTTGCATTTCGTGAATAGCTTCTGCATCTTTTAAATCTGATATAAATAATGAAATCACCATTAAGTTTACACCTCCATATAGAATCCTTTTGTTTAACGAACCCATACTCTATGAAATAATAACTATAATACCACCTATTGGAAACTATATCATGCAGTTTGCTCTTTGAAAGTTGAAACTTGAGTGTGGAAATATAGTGTCTTCTACTCGTATTTTACTTTTGATATACTTCAAAATTGATTCATGATTATTTGAAACACGGACTCAGTAATCCAAGTTGACAATTTGTAAGATATTCCACGGTGAACCGTATCATAGGTAAAAGTGTGGGCATTCCGCTAACGGGACACTTTAGTTGAATAATACACATTGATGAGCAGGAGCTACGGTAGCCTGCTTTTTTCATTGAACTAACGGGCAGGATAACGCAACCATTCTTTCATTAAAAACGTCTAAAAGCTGGTTAGGAATTTGCCACCATTCCAATGAGGTGATAAAAATGTGGAAAAGAATAACAATGACCTTACTAAGTTTTTTGTTCGTGTTCGGTACGTGGTTTGTGGTCACGCCTTTAACTGTACATGCATGCTCTTGTGCTAAACCCCCAAGCATAGAAGATCAGATGAATCGAAAAACCGCAATTTTTACGGGCAAATTATTGAGTTTGACAAAACCTGTTAAGGGGAAGATTTGGTCTTCCGCAGATCCTGTAAAAGCTCAATTCGAAGTGAGAAAGGTTTGGAAAGGAGAATTGGATTCTCAAATGACCGTTTACACAGCATTGAGTTCGGCAAGTTGTGGATATGAAGGATTCGAAGTGAATGAAGAATTTATCGTTTTTGCCTATGGTAAACCAGATCGACTTGAAACAGGTCTTTGTGAGGGTACTAAGAATCTTGAATCCGCACAAGAAGAACTTAAAGCATTGGGAGCAGGATATGAACCATCTAAGATAATAAGTCCTCAAGAGGATCAATTAGAAATATCTTCTATTAATAATGAGACAAATAACCGATTCATAATCGTTTTAGTTCTTGGAGTTTCTCTAACATTATTTATCTTGCTGATCATATCCTTCAGAAGGAGACGCCGATGAACGCAACTGTTTCGGGTGCTCTTTACTTACTACAGGTACATATTAATGTTTGTGCGTTAAGCTAACGGGTAACGAGAGTTCAATTGTATTAGGGCTGGCGCATGACAGCTTCATCTCTACTTAACTAGCGGCCAGGAAACTGACATAATTTCAATGAGTAATTTATGTTGAAGATTTATTTTTGATTGGAGGGATTTTATTGGATATAGAAATAATATCCCTTGATGAATCACATATTCTTAAAGCTAAAGGCTTGGTAGCTGGCTACTTAAATTCTTCTTCCAATGGAGTGGACGAATCAGATCCATCACAAGAGCAGCTAGAACAATGTAAACAAATCATTAATAGGTTTATTAAAGACGGCTCATCTTATTTTTATTTAGCTAAACAGGATCATGAATATATTGGGTTCATCATCCTTTCCTGGGGCTTTTCAATTAGCAAAGGCTACCCCATATTGCGTATAGAGGCCTTATATTCATCATCGAAGCACAGAAAGAAGGGCGTAGGCAGGAAGCTAATGGAGCATGCCATTGACTTAGCTAGTTCTAACAAAGCCACGCGATTACAACTCGAAACAGATGATGATAATGCCCCTGCTCGAACTTTGTACAAGCAGCTTGGATTTAAATTAATACAAGGTAAAGGTGTATATATGTTATTTCTATAGCGGATATGGTTTTGAACTCGGTACACGATAGCCCAATAAATCACCAAGACTGGGCTGCAGAATTGGATTGTAAAATACATAAGAATTCTGCTAACCGTTGATGAATTCTATTTGTGCTTTGGAATCCTTCACAAACTAGGTGGAAAGAGGAGCAATATGAAAGCATTTATTGTAACAGGTTCGTCTCGTGGGCTGGGTTTCGAGATCTGTAAACAGCTTATTAAGCGTAATCATCTTATCTTTTCAATATCTAGGAAAAATAATGATTTGCTTTTAAAACTTGCCAGCCAATACGAATGTAAATTGCATTTTGTGAAATATGATCTGCAATACTCAGAGGGAATCCCAGGCTTAATTCAAGAAATACTTAAAGTTATGTCTAATACTGAGTTAGAGTCCATTACTTTAATTAATAACGCAGCTCAAGTAACGCCATTAGGTCCTATTAGTTGCTGCACCCCAGAAGAAACAGTGCGAAGTGTACAAACAAACTTATTAGCTCCCATCTTAATGACCCAATCATTACTTAAGCAGACGGAGCAGTGGAATGTTCATAGAACTATAGTTAATATCTCATCAGGCTCAGGCAAGCATGCAGCAGCTGGTATGAGCGTATACTGTGCTTCGAAATCTGCATTAAATATGTTCACATCCTGCATACAACTTGAGAGCCATAGAGCATTAACGACCTACACAGTGGACCCAGGTATGATTGACACCGATATGCAAGATGTGGCACGGAACGAAGAAAGCCTACCAATGGCTGCTTTTTTTAAGGAAGTTAAGGAAACAGGTGCTTTAAAATCTGCAGAAAATGTTGCGAAAAAAATTGTGAGAAGGGTCTTAGCTACTTCAGATAAAGCATTACGCTAACGGGTAACGATAGTTGAACAACTTAAGGGCTGCCAGGTGGTAGCCCTTCATTACGCTTACGGGTAGATCGACTAAATACATTTCTGTTAATTTCGGATGTTCAGGAATTTGTTGGAATCCATTGGATAATTATCCATTTTAATGAGTATTATCAAATTAGGGGGGATTCCAATGAAGAAGTCACTAGTGATTGTATTCTTTTTTCTGTTCGTTCTTGGCTGCGAAGAGCAAAGCATTACTGACCTAATCACTCAAGAGTCGCCAAAGACAGTTGAAATGAAACAGGACCTAATCGCTGTTGAAAACCATAACGATGGAATGGCACGTCGCAACTTAGAATACATCTCTAAAGACAAAGGGAAGATAGCTGTCGACCCGAATTATTACAATCAGAATGATATTAATCGCGGCGATGTAATTTACTATAAAACCCCTACAATTGATAAGAACAAATATCCACAGCTAAATCCGCCCGAGTATAATATTGCAAGGGTTATAGCTCTTTCAGGCGAAGAAATTGAAATAAAAAATGGTCAAGTATATGTTAACGATAAAAGGTTAGATACCTTTTATGGTAAGGCCCTCAGTTGGGGACTCGAAGAAGAAGAGTATTTTAAAACAGTCAATAAGCCAGGTTCAGCTCAATGTGATGAATCATGCCAGAAAACCATGAATGAATACTTTAACATGGAAATGGATAAGGTTAAAGTGCCTGAAGGACATCTCTTTGTTATGGGAGATACGTGGTGGAGAAGTATTGACAGTCAAATCTATGGTTCTTTGCCTGTCACCACTATCAAGGGAAGGGTATTGGGATATGCTAGTAACGGACAATTTTCAGAATCTACGATTAACAAATAGTAAGCGATTGAACTAACGGGGAACTATAGCTTAACAATTACCATAACGAGGCTGCTAGCATGTAACGGTAGGCCTCGTTGAACGGGCAGGATAGTTCCAATATGCGGTATAATTTTTGCGATCTATAAAAGTGGGGTTAGAGGAGAATTCGTAGCGGTGAACAAAGACGATATTGTAATTAATCAAATTACAGAGTTAGATAAATTGGAATCAACAAAATCATTACAATCGACAATCAGTAAACTTGAGAATGCCTTGTCCCAGATGACTCAAAATGGTGCAAATACTACCCTAGTAAAGAAACGACTCAAAGCTGTTTACATCGGCTTAGCCACGCTAGAACACGTTTGGAATCAAAGATCCCATCATTACACCCAGGAAGATTTAGCAGAAGCTCGCAATGTGATTACTGGTTTATTTCCATCAATTGAAAACAGTTATACTAAGTCAAAGGCAGGTAGTCCCCAAAGAACGCTTTTAGAAAGAAGAATTAAAGCGTTGGAACTTGCTGTTCAAGCGATTGACGATCTTCCCACTAAATAACTCATAATGTAAACGAAGCGTTTGGGAGTAATCTTTGTTCACCTTACTGAACAAAAACTAACTGAAGCCCTTTTAAAATATGATTCCGAGTTGTAATGCCACCAAACTAATGAGAACGATACAATCAAAGCAGACTGTCTGCATTATCTGGCAGGCTGTTCAGCTAAACCAGCTAATATAGAATGGTAAACTGATTTTATTCATGCCAAATAACCCTCCAATCTGGAATTGGAAGGTTTTTAATGGCGACGGATAAAAGCGGTGAGGAAGCAACGAAGTTGTTTCGCGAAGCTTTGCGGCAGTTTCGGCGGCGTCTCACATAAACGGCAAATCAAACTCGTTGTTGAATTCTTCCGTCAGCACGTCGACCGGCACCGTCTGCTCCTCGTCTGGCCTGTCGAGCGCATGAATTCTCGCCGTCCCGGCTCCCACGTTTACATGTTCAATGAACACAGGCACGCCGAAGTACGACACGAATTTTACATCCGGAGAATCGGCGATCATCTTCGCTCTGTACGCTTCCATGATATCATCACCTCTCGTACAGTATTTGCAAGGGGCATGCTGCTTATCCGCGCGAACCTGTAATTGTCGGTTAATTAGAATATAGTTTGAATCAAGTCCGCGTAAATCGCGGGCTATTTCTTTTAACGGATCAAGTTCTTGTCAAAAGTTGATGTCAAGAACATTATCCGATTCCCGACTAGTGACAAGAACATTGTCCGAATTCCGGGGAGGGCAGGGCGTCTGCCGCGAGCCAGTGTCTGAAGGGATTGTATCAGGCCGTAATGAAACGGGGCTAGCCGAAACGAAGCCGGTCGCAAAACGAGGTTAAACAAATTCGAAGCGATCTCGCCGCTAAAGGAAACTCCGAAGTGTACCGAGAACTGAATATATAAAGACCAAGAGGCCGCCGCGGAACATCTATTGGCGGCCTTGTTCCGCTAACGGGCAGGTTAGCGTGGCGATTGATGGGTTATATGAGTTTCATAAACGTGGTATAATATTCCATATAAACCGAATTGAGAGGGGACTTGGAATGAGCACAAACAACATCCATGAAACCCAGCCCGAAAAGGAACATTTGTACAGTAACGATAATTATGTCGATGAGAACCTTCGCTCTATTCAAAGTATTGAGGGTGGAGGACCAATGAAAAAAATAGATTTAAATTCAATGCCGCGTCCTCTAAAGATCTTCGGCTACTTTGTATTTTCAATTTTAGTGTTAATGTGTGCGGTAGCAGTCTTGATTAGTTTTATTCGTTAAATTTAACAACATCACCACGCTGCAATGATTCAACTAACGGGGAACGTTAGTTCAACAAAACAGCAGCAGTCTAGGGTTTCATTTTCTCATCCGTAGCTGCTGCTGTTCTATTTTAGCCATACATATACCAAATTCTCACGGCAGCTCTGAATGTCAATTGACCCGGCTCAATGGGGCTTGTGGCATCTTCCAACGGCATAGCTGCCGCCTTGAAGAACACAGGCTCCGCTCCAGGCTGCGCTACTTCCTCGACCTTGCATGGAACCGCGGACAAGGAAACACCGAGTGCCTGGGCGAT
>NZ_JBWDNM010000036.1:0-5495 GCF_056269185.1 Paenibacillus sp. J31R122 | reverse complement strand
ATTCATAGGGAAGACCTCTCTTCTGTGAATGGTGTTGTGGTGACTTCATTCTACAAGAAAAGGTCTTCCTTTTTGCTATTTATCTATTTACACAAGATATTTTACGCTCTCTCATCGAATACTTAATGTCACGGCAATATGACTGGGGGATATACTTTCAATGGATAACTTTATAATGTATTGGAGAATTTTCAGCAAGTACCTTCCTTTTGTTTTGACTACATTGATCACTATTTTTATTGTGTTTGCTTTTATTTATTACAGAAGACAAAAGAGTGGAGATCAAATAATTGCCATCAGAACTACAATGAGTGAACTGGCTATTTCATTCGTTATGATAGGCATACTGTTTGTATCACTCCTACCATCGAACAGCTATCTAACTTTTCAATACAGCATTAAAGTACAATTAATTCCTCTGCTAGCAGGGGATCTGGAGTATTTAATCAATGTAGGCATGTATCTTATATTTATTTTTTTTGTGACATTACACAGGAAATCCAATAACTTAAACCCAATTTTTTTTGGCATGATATTTTCATTATTCATTGAGGTCATGCAATTTTTATTGCCAATGGGTAGAATTGCAAGTGTTACTGACTTTATTTTAAATTCAATGGGATCAGTGATAGGATTCTGCATCGCAAAAACAATATTGTCTAGAATCCAGATAGTTTCAAACACGCGTCCGATAAACGAGTGAAATTACTTGAGTAACTTAAAGTGGTTGCTTCGGTAGCATTTTGTTACGCTAACGGGGAACTATAGTTTAACAATCACCATAACGAGGCTGCCGGCATGCAACGGCAACCTTGTTGAGCTAACGGGCAGGTTAGCGCAACATTATCTTTTAAGGAACGTATGAATCCGTGGGGGTGGAGAAAATGGGTATAAAAAGCATAACATCGATTGCCCTCATTCTCACAATAGTCGTTTTGGGGCTGTTTTTTTTATATTTCGCGGACCTCGTCGATAAGTCGGAGTCTGTGATTCTTTTTAAAGAATCAGCCGATGATGTAGCAAATGCAGGAATGTGGATTTATGGCGGTGTAACGGCGGGACATGTGTATGTCGAGTTAAGCTATCAAGAGGTAAATCAAATTCGCTTCTGGCTTATTTCCGTGCCAGCGGACAGGGTTAAAGAAGTTAATAAAATATTTTACGAGATCAACGTCAATCCAAACCCCAATGCAGAAATCGTATTTATCTTGAAATCGAACGCTGAAGTTCGAATTACGTATGACAAAAAGGACGTTTACGTAACCAGATCGTATAAAAAGAATCAAATAAAGTATGTTATCGAATCCTCAGAGTTGAAAAAATTCTTTGATAATAAATTGATGTAGTTCAGATCGTGATTGAACTAACGGGGAACGATAGTTCTACAATGGTAGCGGCAGTCTAGGACAGATCATTTAATTAACCGCCTCGTGATGAGGCGGTTTTTCTAGTTGTATTTGGGGTCAAAACACAAAAATATTAAGAAGTTCTTCATAATTATCGTAAATAGATGTTAAGATTTTCCGTTTACTATTAAGATAATGAAAGAGGCTGCTGGAAAGTAGGGTGAAAAATGGATAATTATTTTGTGCTCGTTGTTGATGATGAAAAGGAAATACGGGACGTCATCGAAATTTATTTGAAAAATGAAGGCGTTACCGTGTTAAAAGCAAAGGATGGGATTGAAGCGTTAGAAATCATAAATGATCACCAAATTCATCTCATTATTATGGATATTATGATGCCCAGGCTTGACGGAATTGCCGCTACATACCAAATTCGCGAGAAGAAAAACATTCCTATCCTTATATTGAGCGCAAAAAGCGAGGATAGCGATAAAATATTAGGCCTCCATGTGGGTGCGGATGACTATGTCACAAAACCGTTCAATCCAATGGAACTCGTTGCCCGTGTGAAATCCCAGTTGAGAAGGTATGTTGCTCTGGGCACTTATGAAGGCATTAAAAAAGTGATTGATCTTAAGGGGCTTACATTAGACAAATCGGCCAAGGAAGTATCGGTCCTTGGAGAGCCGGTGAAGCTTACGCCTATAGAATATAGAATCGTTGAATTATTGATGACGAACGCCGGCCGGGTGTTCTCGATCAATGAAATCTATGAGCGGGTATGGAAGGAACCTGGCTATAACGCGGAAAATACGGTAGCCGTCCACATCAGAAAAATTCGTGAGAAAATTGAGATTGATCCGAAAAATCCAACTTATTTAAAGGTGGTATGGGGAATTGGGTACAAAATGGAAAAGTAGAATAAGCATTGGCGTCTGGGCTTTCATGTTTACTTTTGGCCTAAGCGGGCTCTTAGTCTTATTCGCTTTCGGTAACAGTTACGTTCATCGCGACTATTTTCAAACGCCTGAATTCCGAAGCGAGCTCGATCTATTTGCCAAGTATTTGAACACGTTCGAGCTAAACAGTATTACATTGGAGGAAGCGAAAAAATCGATAACGGTTACTGAAGATGAAATCAATCAGCATCGGAGTGGGTTTGGAAATATATTGGATCAAATTACATTCCTCAAAAATGAGTATGAACCTCGAATTGATGAAGCATTGTCAGTAAATAACCAAGAGGCAGTGGACATCTACATTGCAGAAAGAGATAAAAAAATAGAGGATATTACCAATGTATTCAAAAGTGATGAGTATGCCCGAGCAAAGGTTATTAATGAAAAAGAAAAGGAACTGGAAGAGTACTACAAGGAGAGAGAACAATATCATTCGGATTATTTAAGATACAAAGAACAATTCCAATATTATTTTAAGAGTAGCGTAACCGATAAAGTCTATACAAATTTGAGTATTTCCGAAGATGAATCGGCTAAAGATATGTTGAACTCCAAAAACAATCTATATATCACAAGCTATTCTATACCAATAGAACATTCGTTACATTATTGGATTCTAGGACATGATCAACTGGCAGATTCATTTATTCCGTTCGAAGGAGAGTTTGCGATACCCAGAGGCTTATCCTCATCGAGTTCCGTTTTGATCGAATACGATAGATACAAAAAGGAGCAAATCGCAATATGGGCATATGTCTTCGTAAGTATAGTCGCTCTTTCTCTATGTGTACCCTTCGTAAAGAAAGCTAAAGCTATTCCTACAGCAGTCGAAAGATGGATGCCCTATTACAATACGCTTCCAATTGACGTAAGAGCAGTCTTTATCAGCCTAACAGGTTTTGGAACCATTAGCTTACTGTTTTTTATAAAAGATCAATTCCTTACTGTTATTAAAAATCCATTTGTATTTGTTTACGGCTGGAATATGTTTATCGGTATGGTATTTGCCTCGCTTCTTTTGGTTATTACCCTTGTCCAGAGGGAATTTTTTGCGGCACAATTAAAGGATTGGCAGTATATAAAGAAAGAATGGGAAAAGGGTTTTTTGAATAAAGCGGGGCAGAGCGTAAAGGCGCTCTATAATCAAGCCAAGTTCAGCCTAATAGATGCTTTTCTGAATAAGAGCACAGGTGCGCAGTTGTTTATTGTTTTGACGATCGTATTTGGTCTAGGTTTAGCGGCATTGATGATTGTCGTACATCCCGGTTTTATTCTCTTATATGTAATACTGCTTGCAGTTATTGGGCTTCCAATCGTAATGATCTTGTTTAATAGGATCGGGTATTTTAACCGGATCGTAATAAAGACGAATGAGCTGGCTGTTGGAAATCTAGGCCAGGATCTGCCGCTGTCAGGAAAATCTGTTCTTGCAACGCTCGCTGGAAATATCAATGTGTTAAAACAAGGAGTAAAAACGTTGCAGAACGAACAAGCAAAGAGCGAACGCCTTAAAACAGAACTGATTACAAATGTAAGCCATGACCTTCGGACACCGCTAACCTCCATCATTACATATACCGAGTTATTAAAAAAGGAAGATGTATCAAGTGAGGATAGGATAGCCTATGTTGAAATTATTGACAGAAAATCAAAGCGGTTAAAGGTGTTAATTGACGATTTGTTTGAAGTTTCGAAAATGGCTAGCGGAAATGTTGAATTGACAAAGGAAAAGGTCGATCTCGTTCAGCTTTTACAACAGACACTAGCGGAATATGATAATATGATTAACGATTCCAGTCTTCAATTCCGGATTACGAATACTGAAGAGACGGTATATGCCTTTGTTGATGGACAAAAGCTATGGCGTGTCTTTGATAATTTAATTGGAAATGTCCTAAAATATTCACTGGAGAATTCACGCGTTTATATTACTTTACGAACGTTGGACAATCAGGCGATTATTATGTTTAAGAATGTGTCAAAATATGAACTCAACGAAAATATAGATGAGCTATTTGAACGGTTCAAACGTGGAGATACGTCACGTCATACGGAAGGCTCTGGCCTTGGGCTGGCCATTGCGAAATCAATCGTGGACCTCCATGAAGGCAGTCTTGATATTGAAACTGATGGCGATTTATTTAAAGTAAGTATTTCTCTAAATCTAGAGGAATAGAGAGGCGATTTTATATCATTCAAATTTGGAAAGGACAAGATTGTAGAGGGTTATGGTGAGCACGATTTCAGAGATATATTGCTTGTGCTTGTTTTAATCGTTTTGCAGGCTTTGCACCTTGTAAGTGTTCAGCCGTTTGCCAAAGATGAATTAAAGCCGTGCAGATCAGATCAAACCGGGTCCCGGAGCAGCTGTACTTGATATTACAAATGGAGATCTACTATATTCAGGACGTGCAGCCGAAGTTAACGACGAAAAGCAAACGGAGGAGTAGATGAAGGAGAATCTCCATTTGTTAAATGTAGAAATCACTGAAAAGCGTAATGACAATGATGAGGAAACGTTATGAGAGCAACGATTCTAATACATCAAAAGATTCAACGAATAAGAGGGCTTGAGCAGTACGCCTATCAGGTTGCCCATTTTATTTTGCAAGACGAGGTCCTTGCAGCAGAGGCTGCAAAAGCAGCATTATTAGAACTAAGCCAGGTTGACAAACTATTAGAGGAATCGGCGGAAGAGCTGCGCAGCCGGACTAAAAAGTTGACGATCAGCGCTTCGATTACAATAGTCAGCTTGGCTTCCCATTCACTAAGAAACAAACAAAAATGATCATCTCATACGTATATGGTCATATTAATCACCTTTTTTATCCATAAAGTGTCTTGTCGTATAATATCCGCGTTTTGTCGGTAGTACAGCTTCAAGCAGTGTTGTGTCGGTGCAGACCGGGCGCTTTTGAGTACCGGATTTTCTCCATCCATAAGATATAAGTTATATACTGAAAATGTCATTACGCTAACGGGTAACGATAGCTCAATAAACATTAAGAACAAAAATAAGGCTGCCGGTCGAACGGCAGCCTTCATGATCCGCAAGATCAGTTCTTTCCAACTAATCTATAATATTCCTGGTATAATATGCGATTATATCTTTGCGACGAATAATACCGAGGAAGACGCGATCGGCGTCTACGACCGGAACGAAGTTCTGATCGGCCGCCAGCGCCAGCAT
>NZ_JBWDNM010000037.1:0-5425 GCF_056269185.1 Paenibacillus sp. J31R122 | reverse complement strand
CTGCTATAATTCGCTTCTATATGTCTAGGCTGATGATAATCAATTAAGAAATAAATAACTGCTGCAATTACGACAGTGCCACTTAAAATTAATACTTTATATTTCTTCATTGAATCCACCCATCCAATTTATTTAGCTGATTTACGATAACGTCTGCTTTACGAATTTGTAAAGCATTCCATATGAAGAGTATTCGTGAAATTATTAAACTATCCTGCCCGTTAGCTCAATGAGGCTGCTGTTCATTGAAGGCAGCCTCGTCCTGGTGATTGTTACGCTATAGTTCTCCGTTAGCGTAATCGTCAGATGTCCAATGAAACAAATTCCTCCCCATAATTTTTTACACGTAAGCGTCTATACATATTTTTTTCATAATGATAACGTACCCTTCGTAGACGGAATAACATTGCCTGTTATCCTAATTGCTTTATTCAACGCATCGCCGAATGCCACGAAAATTGCCTCATTTATATGGTGTGTATTTCTACCGTATTCCAAATTGATGTGCATGGTTATCCCGCTATTATGCGCTACAGCGAGAAAAAACTCTTCGGTTAATTCGGTTTCAAACTCGCCTGCTCGTGTTGACGGCATTTCCACGTTAAACACTAAAAAAGAGCGATTAGCTATACTCAAATCCACTAATGCTAAGCTCTCATCCATAGGTATACGCGAACTACCATAACGGTTTATGCCTTTTTTATCCCCTATAGCCTTTTTGATTGCTTGCCCCAAGCATATTCCAATGTCCTCAACCGTGTGATGCCCATCTATCTATAAATCACCCTTGCAATCCACATTTAGTTTTATTCCTGCCCTAAAAGCAAAAAGCGTGAGCATATGGTTAAAGAATCCAATTCCCGTATTGATGTTACCTTCACTGTATTCATCGAGATTAAGCTCCAGTTTAATTTCTGTTTCTTTTGTTTTTCTGTTAATTAATGCCTCTCGCATCATAACAAACTCCCTTCTTAACTGAGGTATTGCCTTTTGGTATTGCTAGCCGAATGAATTCGATTAAGACCATATCCTTTATTGCTTTACTTCTCTAATATATTATCGCACTAAAGCGATAATGTAAAGTTATGTAAGTCGGTCAGCCACGCTAATCTGCCCGTTTGCTTAATAAAGAAAGGGAGCAGCTGCCGCAAACTACCCCTTATTTGTTTAACT
Source organism: Paenibacillus sp. J31R122 (assembly GCF_056269185.1). Lineage (NCBI taxonomy): Bacteria > Bacillati > Bacillota > Bacilli > Caryophanales > Paenibacillaceae > Paenibacillus > Paenibacillus sp. J31R122. The sequence continues at coordinate 4,252 of NZ_JBWDNM010000037.1, read as the reverse complement.
AACGTTTCCCGTTAGCGTAATGGCTCGGATATTGCATAAAAAGGCCTAGAGGGTCCTTTTCTTATGAAAGTTATTTTATTTCGATACCTCTACGACAATCGTATCAAGCAGTTGTCCCTTTACGTAAGGAAGTAGCCGCCAACGCCCTGCTTCAGGCAACTCCATCGAGGTGACGACGTGACGGTCAGCTCCGTTCAACTTACCGGCCAAGGCATTCGCGGAGCTTAACTTGTTTGAGGAGTAAACAACGATCATCTTGTCTGTACCTTGTTTCACCGCTTTCACCTCAAAGGGCCCGTTAAGAAGATCATCTTTTCCCCAGAAATGCCACATGTATTTTTGGGTTTTCCCGGCAATGAAGCCAGCATCGATAAAACCCACCTTTTTCTCGACCCCGCGCATCATGTAAGCACCGGATTGAAACTTGGGCGTAATGTCCCAAGAAGGTTTAAGCATAAACAGCTCTACATTTCCGTAAGGCTTATCGTTCAACAGGACATTCAGTTCCCACATCCCCTCCAACGGCAAAACGAAACGGACTGTGTATCTTTCCAATCCCGTATAACCGGGACTTGGCTTCGTAATAACTTCGGAAGATAACGTCTCCTTTGCGCCCGATTGGAGATGGACAGCTTGAAGCGTCAGCGTTTTTTCTAAATAGGTTTCTAAGGGCTCATCAAAATGAAAAATATATCCCACGGTTGTACCCGCCTTCGCATACGGTTCGGGATTAACTGTGAATAACCGACGTCCCTGATCGTAATAGGTATTCCGTGCTGTAGGATTACCGGATATTTCGATGTGCGGTTTGATTCTGGAAGGTAACACCTCGTCTTTGAATTGAGACCAGCCGATAACAAGAGATGCTATCACCAGAGGTACACATACAGCCGATATTATAGAAAAATGGTTTCTCTGCGATTCACCCGCCCGCTGAAGCACCTTATTCTTCAAATCTGCTGTAAACTGACGACTAGCAAAAGGCGGTTCCGCCATACTTTTGACCCAAGCCGGTTTTTCCTCGCTCATGTTTTATACCTCCTCACGGGTTAACAGTTCACTCATCCGTTTCTTGGCTCGATGCGATCTTGATTTAACTGTACCTTCTGATACTTTCAACAAAATGGCGATTTCTTTTTGCTTCAGTCCGTAATGAAAATCCAGAACCAATACCTCTCTGTATTTGCGGGGCAGCTGCATGACTGCACCCCAAACCGCGCGGTTATCTAGACGATCGAATACCACCTGTTCCGCAGCTGGAGAGGTCCCACGTTTCATAAATTTATCGGTCAGGGTCACTTTACGGATGAAGGCGCTTTGCAAATAATGCAGTGCTTTATTCCTCGTTATCGTTAGTAACCAGCTTTTAATCGAACAGTCTCCTCGAAATGCGTACAAGCTGTTATATGCTGCTAGGAAAACCTCTTGTGAGATATCGTCGGCGACATCGGAACAATTTGTCAAAAAGTAAGCGAAATTCCACACATCACTTCCGAACGAATCCATCAAATCACGAAGCACGATACTCCGATCATAACCCTTTGCCAGATGCTTTAAGTAATCCCACTGGTCTGTCAATGCCTTCACCCCAATAAATAAGACCGTAGTTTGCACCAAATGGTTCCATATTACAAAATAAATTATATCTTTTGCTTGCTGAGACCCTTCCCTTGAAGCAGCCAAGCCGAGCCGACAACTCTAGCATCTTTGCTTACTTTTTAAGAGTACCAAATACCATTATTTTGTGAAGGAGTCGAAGGGATGATAAAAGACGGTTACATGTACGTTTATTTATTCGGAACGAATGAAAAAAGTTTTTTAGATACAGGTACGAAAGAAATTCCTTTGCCTGAATCGGTCGAAGTTCTGAAGGATGAGCAGTATGTAAAGATAAAAAGATTTGAGGTTGTGTTCCCGTCTATGATCGGGATGAGGGCAAGGATTAAAATGCAGATACATTCAAATTATCCGATTTAGGCAGTCAAGTATCTGAATGAATATTGAAGATCATGGGAGGTACTAGATGCAAGAGAGGATCACGTTGTACTTTCTAAAAGGGCAACTGGGATCATATAAAAAGTTTTATCCCAGACAACCCTGTTAGAATAGACGTCATTTTTTTTTAGAGGATTCAGATGGTAAGTAATAATACATCTGGTGGAGTAGAGACTTTAATTTCTTATTTGGATGGGGTTCCAAAAACTTAAGCTCATTAAATGAGCTTTTAATAAGATGACCATGCAAGCGAATGTATGATTTTAATTTCTTTGATTTCTTCTTCATGCTAATCGTTAAGGCCTCCTGAAAATTTATGATATTAGATTTTATGTCTAAGGAATGTAACTTGTTAGTGCATTCGTCTAATAATTTTGTGAACAACGCTATATTAGTATCCCATAACGGGGTTTTAAATTGGTGAGAAGAAAGGATAAACGGTTAACATACATTCACTGAGTGCTGAAATTTAAGGGCAAAATGCAAAAAAAATCCCGCCCGAGGGGCAGGATTAAATTAAAATTTATGCGTTAACAGTCTCAGGTCGCTTTACTTGAAGTGGTGGTGGGATAAGCCAACCCTTTTCTTTGCTCAACTGGAGTATTTTTAAGCCTATAGCTGTTTTAGTGAGATGGTATTTAGCAAATAAAGCACCAATATCCTCTCTAACAGATTGACCCATAGCTTGACTGCAAGCTACCAGCCCTAATGATGCGTCAGCCGCAATTTTAGCGGCAATCTCAAGGTCAGAGAATCTTGCACCTACTGGAATGTCTTCAAGTTTAACTGGTGGTCTTTCCGGCATCACTGGCGTAGGAGTAATCCCATTGTCAGTAAGCAGAGTATCGAGTTCTTTAATCTCCAGCTTAGCTTGATCAATAAGAGCATCCAGTGTTTTTTTTAACTCTTTGTCTCCGGCATGATTTAAGTATGCTTGGTAACATGATACTGCACCTTTAGCTACAGTGGATGCCGTCCAGACACTAAATATTTCGCCATAGTGCATTGGTTCATCTTTAGGATTACCGCTTAAAATTCCCATTTAAATCTCTCCTTCAATTTTAAATTTTGAACTGGCTTATTATATCCAGTTGTACAAAATTAATGTAAATCTATATGTCTATTTCAAATTAACTCGCAGTCTAAATATTTAAGAATATGGGTAGGGGGTTATCGAAACGCAAAAGACCCATAGAATGGGCCTTTTACTACCAGGAGTCTACAACAGGACCCATATTTTTAGGTACGGGTCCGATGAAACTAAATTGTTGGATAACCTGTACGGACCTTAACGATGGTGCAGATGAAGCATATATGTTTTCTTCCTTTTATTTGCTTCAAATTTTCACAATAGACACATTTCATGTTGCTGTGAGCTCACCTTTTTTTTACAGATTTAATTACTCAACAGCTCGAAGATAATGCAAGCAAATCTGATTCAATCGATAAAAGCATATTTGTATTCTTGTTAGGTGCGTTCCCGGTTGCGGCTTCTTAACCCAAGCAAGCCCGCCAAACCAAGTAAGCCTAACCAGCCCCAATCCATGTCGTTATCATCAGCTGCGGCATTAGTTCGGTAATTGTTCGTGTTCATGTCTGTTCCGTTGTTATTCATACGGTTGTTATCCAAAGTCATAATATCCGTTTGATGTGATTGGTTCGCAAATACGGGGACAGATATTGCAAACGACATGATTGAAAATGCGATTAGTATTGAGCATATTTTTTTCATTTTCATATTCTCCTTGTATTTAAATTCTTAACGAGTATATGATTCCCATTCAATAAAACAAATATTCTTTCATTTAATTCTTGTGATAAGAATTGAATACAGAAACATGAGGAGGAATTATCTATGAAATTTAGAAAAAAAACCTGTAGTTATCGAGGCTATACAATTTAAGGGCAATTTTGATGAAATTGAAAAGTTTGTTGGCGGTGATGCTGAATTTCGAAGTGGTGAATTGCTTGTAGCTACATTAGAAGGACCTCTGCGCGCAGCGCCTAACGACTGGATCATTAAAGGCGTTAACGGTGAATTTTACCCGTGCAAACCTGACATTTTTGAAAAGACATATGAGCCTGCTGAATGAAGGACAGGTTTGAATACGGAAGAACATGGGTAAGGTTATTGAAACGCAAAAGACCCATAGAATGGGCCTTCTGGATAGATCTTATTCGAATGTTTTTATATTTTGTAAGCAGGTAAAGAGGAAATCGAGCTGCTAATTTAGTAGTCTTAGTAGTTGCAACCGTT
>NZ_JBWDNM010000027.1:0-52840 GCF_056269185.1 Paenibacillus sp. J31R122 | reverse complement strand
TTTGGACATGGTGTAGGTTTACCTCATTCATTGTAGTATTTTTTATTAAAACACAAAAACCCGAAAGATGGGCACTTTTTCTAAAGTGTCTATCTTTCGGGTTACAGTTCAAGCAAACTACTCCTTGATTGTTCAACTATCGTGTCCCGTTAGTTCAGGGCCATGGATTAAGGATTAACTATTCCAACTAAGGCAAAGACTAGGCAGGATTCCTCGGGATGGAGCATGGGAGAACTTATAACCACAATCTCCGCAATCACCTGCCAGTTTGAAAAAAACGGCAGCCTGTTATATCGGCTGCCGTTTACTTGTGTTTATTGAACTATCGACTCCGTAGATTTGATATTACATTAACAGACCTTTCTAATAAAAAAATAAAGGAAAAGTAAATGTAACGAAAGCTGCCCAAAGTCCATAAACCGGAAAATACTTCGTAACAGCATCTTGGATAGCTGAAGGTCCGGTTTTGTTTCGTAGAAAATGCATATAGGATAGCATAATCCAAATTAGATTGGCCCAGATAAGTATGTTTACTCCTAAAACAGCGAGTCTGTTGGGCGTAATCCCATAAGAAGAAAGCCTGAACACTATGGCTGATAAAGCCACACTGTCAATAATAAGAGCAAGAACAATTAGGGCAAAATTTATATAATCAGAAATGTTCTTTTTCTCGTCTTTGCCGCTTTCGGTAATAGAAAATATGGTGACGGCCAATACACTAAGGAGTATTCCGTTGAAGGATATAAGGAAATTGCGGTCCAAGAATGGATTTTTCCCGACCCAAATTACCGTTATAAGATAGACTACTAATGTGACTAGTACAAGAGGACTAAAAATTCTGGCTATATACGGTGCAATATTTTTAGAAAGTTTAAGGTTCCTTGATACTAGGTATGTAGCCACAATAGCGAGAGCGGCAGCACCAAATAAAACGACATTTTTAAAATAAAATTGAGATATATCCATGCCGACAAATCTAAATAACTGCATGGTTAATGCTGTTAGCAGCATTCCGCTGATTGCCATGGTGGCGTAGAGTATGCAAAATTCCCCATTAAATTTAAGATAGGCTAATCTTGTGCTGCCTACTCCATATTCATTTCCTGTAAATGCAAGCCCTAATAATACCCATAAGAAAATGGGAAGGTGAAGATAAGCCAGGATAATACTGTCTTTAGGCTCTAGTGGCAGCATATTAAGATATAATACGGAGATTAGGAATAACGATGCAACGATGTAAAGAACATTTTTTTTGGGGGTACTATTATATACAAAATAAGCTGCAATAAAAGGAAGTACACCAAAAACAAGGTTAATAGGAGCTATTGCTTGCTGTTCGGTAAAATGAAAAATTATTCTAGTGCTTATCCCTGCAAGTATTGCTAAAATGCCCATGAATAAGAAATTCTTTTGAAGCAAGGAAGCTTTTTCTGTATTTGCCGCCTCCTTGAAATGCAATCTTTCATACCAAACGGCAAGAACCTTCGAATCAGGGTTATGTTCCCAGACATATGAGAATGACTTTTTAAACGCTTCGGGTTCTTTTCTATATATTCTCTCCAGTTCATGGGGGTTAGCCATATTTTCAATAATCAGATTGTTAATGTCCATGTTATACCTCCCTCAAAGAAAGTCATATTAAGTCCTACTTTCCTCTACAAAGTTTATTATTCTCGACTGTCTTCTTCACTTTTATATTCTAAAATGTCTCCAGGTTGGCATTCTAATGCTTTGCAAATTGCCTCTAAAGTTGAAAGCCTAATTGCTTTCGCCTTTCCATTTTTCAGTATAGAAAGATTAGCCATTGTTATTCCGACCCTCTCTGAAAGTTCAGTTACGCTCATTTTTCTTTTAGCCAACATCACATCAATATTGATTATTATCGCCATGTTTTTCACCTCAGACCGTCAAATCATTTTCAGATTTTATAGCAATAGCCTCTTTTAGAAGCATTTGGAGAACTGCAGCAAAAACGGCAATCACCAAGGAAGCAAAAATTATAACCAATCCGATGACTATGATCCCTGGAGCATCGTCTTTCTCAGCTATGAGATATAAGAGTGGCAGGCCCAGCACGTACAAGCTGCTGATTATGATTGCAGAGTATTTTATATTCTTTAAAGCCCCTACAGATAATTCCGAGAACGCTTTGTTCTTATCGATATAGCTTAAAAGTTTAAAAGCTTGATACAGAGCAAAGTAAAAAGGTATCGCCGCTGCATACAAATCAATAAAAACGAGATATTTCAAATAAGGAAGATCTGGATTCAACTCAACAGCATAATTCGCTATCTCAGGTACCAAAAATACGCACAAAGCAAGAACTGGGATTCCAATAAGAATAACAGCTGCCTTTAAAAAGAATGTTGTTCCTCGTTTCATAAAAAGCCCTCACTTATTGTTAAATTTAATTTGACTTTAACACAAAATTTATCGTTTTGCAATAAAAAAACACTGATATAAAACATATTGTTATTGATATGTGGATATATCATTTTAAATAAAAAAAGCATTCCTCATATCAAAGAAATGTTTCCGCCTTAACGTAACGAAGGTCTGCCATGTGACAGCCCTTTTGGTGTTAAACTATAGTTCCACGTTAGCTAATATGAAGTTTCTTTTTTACGTAGAGACTCTGCCTCTTGTATACTTTCTTTTAGCCAGATAGGAGCCATTGGATTACTCAGTATTTCATCAGTTGTCATCCAATACACGGCATCAACCTCATCTGAACTCTTAACATAAGGTTCACCCTTATCGAACTCGCAAAGGAAAACAATATCAATAACTTCACTACCATTGTCTAATATAAAAGAGGCGTTTCTTACAAATTTAATCTTATCTTTTACCTTTACTCCCACCTCTTCAAAGAGTTCTCTTTTAATAGTTCTTTCTAATATATCATTGGTGTTACCCTCATTTTCAACTGTACCTCCAACAAGCGAAAGAAGTCCCCCAGCGTGTTCCTCTTTCATACTGCGTCCAATTATTAGCCACTTATCCTCTTGAAAAACAGCTCCTTCTACATTTACATAGAACATTTGTAGTACCCCTTATTTTCAGATTTATAGTCAACTCCGCTTAGAAAAATGACATATCCTTCTTTCACTATCCTGCCCGTTAGTTCAATAGAAAAGAGGAGCTACCACATAAGAAGCTCCTCCGCTATCGTTACCCGTTAGTTTAGCCGATAGCCAAAACGCGTACCATTACCGAATTAATTCATCCAAACCGAGCCGATCTACCAGAATGTCTCCATCTTGGAGTTTGAGCACAGCGCGTTCAGATTTATAGTCCCAGCCACTGCTAATGGCGTAATGAATTAACTTAGCACAAACCATTGGTTGGCAAAGATTCGTTGCCCAATTGATTTTCCAAGAGAAGAAAATCAAGAAATATGATGTTTTCGTATTGGATGGATAAATCTTAAAACTAATTTGCTCGTTTTCAGACCTTTGGTCGATTACACAAAGAAATGGATAATCATCGACTACAATTTTCTTGAATTCCTTTGTAAAAAGCTTCAATAGTATTAATTCTCCTCATTAAAAGTTACATATCCAATTCAGTTGGACTAAGCTGACTGGCCTGCTGCCGTTATCTCGTTTTGGAACTATCCTCTCCCATTATTTCAACGATAACAGCTTGTTTTCTGAATGTTTGAAACTTAATAACGCACCTTTCTCCCTAGGTTTCCAACCTTGTATGATTGCCTCCGAAATAATTAAAGCTATTTCAGCAGGCATCACGATTTTATTATTGAGTGATTCAACATTCGGAAACTCCACCCAGAATCCGTTGATGTCTGACTCTATATCAACTCGGAGCAATTGCCCTTTCACTTCATCATGCTGAACGGTTAACGTAATAATACCTCTTGCTGATGGAGTGATTACCCATCTGAATGGCTCTTGCCCGACAATAATCTTTCTTGACCCTTTTTTGCTAATTGTCATTACTTCAACTCCAAATTTTAGTCCCACTCAATTTAACACATATTGGAACTAAACTGCCCGTTAGTTCAATAAAGAAAGGATCAACTGCCGCAGTTGTTTGTTCAACTATAGTTCCCCGTTAGCTTAATCTTTTCTTTTATTACGTCTATATCTAAAAAAATAATATATACAAATTAGAGTGAGCCCCATAAAACTGACGTACCTGTAATATTCAGGACTATCAGTCTTCATAAGAGCAGGATAACCAAAAATAATTAAAAGCGGCATTCCACTTGCTAAAAGTAATCTTTCGTACATACGATTGCCCCCTCACCAATATACTAATCTGCCCGTTAGCGCAACGAAGGACTGCCACGCGGCAGCCCTTTTCGATATTGAACTATCGTTTTCCGTTAGTTGAATTGACTACCCTACTAAAGCAGAAACTCTAATTGAAAATCTCTTGGATCGTTTTCGTATAGTTTCTTATTTATTTCTACCGTCTTTTTACAGCCAATTGCAAAATAAAATGCAACTGTCTCCTCGGCAGAACCAGCACAAATATATATTTTATCTGCTTGCCACTCTTTAGCTCTTTCTGCGATTATTAAGAATAGCTTTTTGCCAATTCCTTTATTTCTATGCTCTAATGAAATAAATAATTGGTCTAATAAAACGTATTTATAATTTTCACCAAAGAACTCACGATTTAATGTTGCGAACCCTATTAATTTGTTATTTTCATCAAAAGCACCTACCGCTTCACCGTTACTTAAAATAGTTGCTTTTAAACTATTGAAATGGTGTTCGTAACCATTAGCCCAATCAGAATCTTGATAATTAATTTTGACTAAATGGCGTTTTCCATCCACTTCTCTCCATGCATTATTTATGTATTGTGATGGATTCATGTCATTTATTAGTACACACTCTTCAATCGCTAATTTTCTTTACTGCACACTCAACATAATTTACCTACCATTACTATTTTTAGTATAAGTATCAATAAGATAAGTTTAACACCGCTGGTGATTAATTTACAGAAAGATATTATCTCTATATAACACATGCCATTGAGTAATACTGCCCGCGTTAGCTTAACAAAGAAAGGGAGTAGCTGCCGCAGCTGTCCGATGAACATTAAGTCTTAGACTGGAATCGTTGATTTAACGCGGTATTTTGGGTTAGAGGATCGGCAGCATTCAAGATATAAGTTTTAGACTACACTTCACAATAACGAAAGGCAGTCTGAAGACTTGGAAAAATAAAGTCTTAGACTGCCTCTTGTTATTGAGCTATCGTATCCGTTAGTGGAACACCTTGTACGGCACGGCTATTTCTCCAACTCATAGCGGGCCGCGATAATGCCCGACTTGAGCGTTCGGCTGGACAGCAGCTTGAGCCTGATTTTCTCACCGTCGCAGTGGAATGCCGATTTTCCGCCGCCCAAGATGACCGGACAAATCGTCAGCAGGAATTCGTCGATCAGGCCAAGCTCAAGCAACGTCTTCGCCGCCCCCGGACTGCCGAAGATAACGAGATTTTTGCCAGGCTGCTCCTTGAGCGCCTTGATTTCCTCTGCGATATTGTCCTTGATCAGCATCGTATTGTTCCATTCCACAATGTCCATCGAGCCGGAAATGACGATCTTCTTAACATCCTGCAGCCATTTGGCATGCTCCATACCGTGCCTCGACGCATTCGGATTGTCCAGCACCGTGGGCCAGTAGCTCTCCATCATCCGATACGTCGTGCGTCCGTATACGGGAGAGCCGACTTCGGCTACGACCTCCTCGGCGTATTTCTCTAATTCCTCGTTGTACGGAATCCAATCTAGTCCTCCGTTCGAATCCGACGCATACCCGTCCAGCGACACATGCATGAACAATACGAGTTTTCTCATGTTTGCTTCTCCTCTGACTTCGAATTTAGTTGTTCGATTTTTTGGCAGTAGGCCCGTGTTTCGTCCTGCTCTTACGTTCACTATAAATCATTACGTTACGTAAGGGTCAAGTGGAAATCTGAATTTTCTTCGAAGACAACAATGTTGCGCAAATCTGCCCGTTATTTCAGCGCCGTCGGTGAGAGTCTAATACTTTATTTTCACTGAACAGCAGCAAACTACCCCTTATTTGTTCAACTAACGTTCCCCGTTAGCTCAAAAGGCTAGGCTATAGGACAAACTCAACGTATACTTCACCAGAAGGGTGGGTATTCCCTGTTTCTACAAAACCTAGTGATGAATATAGATTTTTCGCAACTAGGTTTTCTGGTTTATATGTAAGTTCAACGACCCTCGCTTCTCCATGAGGAGATGCCCTAGAAAATTCTATAGCTTTTATCATGGCTTCTTTGCCATACCCTTTGCCCTGATATCGCCCATCAATCATGATTTTAAAAACTCCATAACTGCTGTAATCGAAATTGCCATTTCCATCGTCATAATACATCATTATAAAGCCGACCATCTTCTCGTTTTTATAAATCGCATATGTAATAATGACCTGACCCTCTTTTGAGGCAATATAAGCTTCTGCGAGTGCATGTTGATTGGAGGAAATAAAGCGTATCTGTTCCTCTGTAACTTGCAGCTCAATACATTCAATAAAGTTGTCCCACGTTATTTCTCTAAATTTCACTAACCAATCCCCCCAAAAAAATCCCTTCTAATTTCCAATATTAATTATACATATATTGGTAGTATCCTGCCCGTTAGCTTAACAAGGAAAGGGAGCAGCTGCCGCAGCATACTGCTCCCTATTTGTTCAACTTACGTTCCCCGATAGTTGAATAAGCATTTAATGGCTATTCGGTTAAATCTAATTCATAATGATAAAATTGAGAATCCCTTTTGTATCCTTTTTTTTCATATAATCTTTGAGCAGAATAATTATCTGGTGCTGTACTGAGACTAAGACTTTTAGCACCTGTTTCAATTGCGTATTCTTTTGCTTTATGTAAGAGCAATTCTCCTACTCCTTGTTTTCTTTCTTTTGTATCAACATATAAGTCATTCAATATCCAAGCTCTTTTCATAGATATAGATGAAAATGTAGGATAAAGTTGAGTGAAGCCTACATAGTTTTGTTTGTCTTTAACAACAAATATAACGGATTCCTTGCTTTCTATACGTTCTTTTATGTAAGTTTTAGCATTTTCTAAATCGGATTCTTGTTGATAAAACATACGATACGAATTAAATAAATTTGACACTCCTTCTAAATCTTCAATTGTAGCTTGAAATATCTTCATAATTCCCCCCACCTCATAAACAATTTATTTTATCGAATAATTTTACACGAAATTTGGGATTTTCGATATAAAACTAACCTGCCCGTTCGTATTATGAGGTCACCAGATCTTTCTGGTGGACCTCATTTTTGTGTGGTCGTAAGATAGAGGTAGCCGGGGATAGAACGTACCTGCCCGTGGGACTTGGATCCCGAGAGCTATTCTGTTCATCCCCCCTACTTGTTCAACCATGGTTAGGCTGGCCCAGACATTGATCCCGTATCACATGCGATAGTATGGAAGACAAGAAGGTTAGGGGTTGCCGGTGAAAATACTACAGGAATGATTTCATGAATCCAGTTATTGGTTTGGATGTGTCCAAGGGAGAGAGCCATGCACAAGCTTTTTTAGACCGTGGGGTACCTCATGGGAAGATCTTTAGATTTAATCATGATCTAGAGGGATTATCAATCGTCATTAATCCGTTAATCTCATATGAAGCCAAAAAAACTAATTTGAGACGGGTCAAGACGGATGCTGCTGATGCCTATCAACTTGGAGCGCTGTTCTATAAAGAAGAGTTTGAGCCCATCAAAAAACGGGGTCAGCATCTCATGAATTTACGCTATCTCACTCGTCAGCATGAATCTTTAACGAGTATGTATGTTCAAGCGAAGCTGCAGTTCCAGGCTATTCTAGATCAGGTTTTTCCTGAATACCATGGCGTGTTTGGTGACCTCTATTCGAAAGTTTCACTTCGATTTCTATTCTCCGACAGAGGCAAATACTCCGCCGTTGTAGTCATGATGAATAAAACAAAACGCCAAAACGAAGGTATCATTTTGGCGTTCCTCGTATAAATTATTATGCTTCGGTTTCAATATATTTGAGGCTGTCCAGTATTTCCTGTACGCTTAGCTCCGCACATGCCATCGAAGTATCCGCTACACCGTAGAACATCTTCACTGTGTCACCTTCCACGATCGCACCGCAGGAGAATACGACGTCTCCGAAAAAACCATGCTTTTCGTATTCGGCTTCAGGTTCCATGACCGGTCTGTCAGAACGTGCAATCACCTTGGTCGGATCGTTCAAATCGAGTAACACGGCACCCATGCAGTACCGGTGATCCACAGTTGCCCCATGATACAACTCCAACCAACCTTTATCTGTACGGAATGGTACGGCTCCGCCGCCCATACGACCGCTGTCCCACATGCCTTCGCGAAGACCGAGAAGATGCTTGTGGTTTCCCCAATATAGCAAATTGTCGGATTCAGCGATCCAAATCTCCGGATTACCAATGCTTTTCATCGTAGGACGGTGTAACGCGTAGTACTTACCGTTCACTTTCTCAGGGAAAATAAGCACATCCTTATTGTCAGGTCCAAAGATCATACCGTGATGCTTCGTATTCACAAAGTCAGTCGTCGATACCATCGATTCACCAATTCCTACTGGAGAAACAACTGAGAAATAAATATAGTAGGTGTCACCAATTTGGGTGACACGCGGATCTTCAATGCCGAAGGTCTCCTGCTCGTTGGACGGGTAAATGAACGGTTTCTCATCAATGGTAAAATGATGTCCGTCCTTACTTCTCGCAATCCGGATATAAGAAAGAGATGTAAGGTATTCAAATGTTCCGTTCTTCGCTTTATTGCGAATGACACGCGGATCAGAAAAATCATAGCGGTCATCATCTGTGCGAAATTCGATCAGTTCAAGCTCACCAGACTTTGCATTGTAGACGGGCGCTTTTACGACGTTGGGATCACTACTGATCGGTCTCTCCGCCACTCGGAGAAGCATTAGCGTCTCGCCTTTGTACTGTGCAATTCCTGCATTAAACGCACCGATGACTTCAAAATCTTCCCGGTGAGGCTTAACGTCTTTCGGCGTAACCAACGGATTTTCTGCATATCGTAGTATATTCATTCGAGTAAACTCCTTAATTGTATTGACTATTTTTCAAATTGGATAAAAGGGTCTTGAATCGTAATACGATGCGCTTCTGCATCGGCTATTCCTGCATAAAGGATAGCTGTACCATCTGTCTGCCGGATCAGGCCACCACTAAATACAACATCCTGCAGATCGCTTCGTTTAGCTGGACCAGGCATGAAATTGGCGCGAACCGCGATCAGCTCAATGTCCGAAAAATCACCAGTCTGGGGATTCAATGCAAAAGCCATCGGATAGTAATGTCGGTCATCGCTCTTGTCGAAGCACGCGATATGGCCTAGTACTCCGATGAGACCGTTCTTCAGAATATGGGCTTCATTAGCCCCTCCCCATTCATCGTCAGTAAACTGGTTCTCAAGCAGCGGAGCATTCTCAATGCTCTCTACGGTAAGTTCTCCCAGCGACGTTACCTGGAAAAATCCGATCTTGCCGCGTCCTCCCTTATCTCCCTGCGGGCGTGTTAATACACCGATACGTCCATCCGACAATTCAGTCAACCGAAGATCCTTCATACCGTCCGGGCCCGTGAAGAAAGGCTTCAGATTGGCAATGCTATCCCCTTTATAGAAGACTGTTCTCCACATAAGTGCATGTTCTTGCTCAGGATGAGGGAAAATGTATACTCCGCCGATGACGTGCTCGCCGCCGATAACTGTATGGAACGGATCCTGAAGCTGCAGAACCGGAGCTCCATCACGGGGAATCCATTTTCCGTCTTTTTCCACGAAAAAGACAACTTCAGAATGCTCGCTGTCACGGGATTCCACCCTGCCAGCAATCAGTTGCTCGCCTCCATCTTCAAAAGGGGAAGTAATGTTATATACGTCCTTGTCGCCTACCCCCGTAAACACCAACTTAATAGCATCAGCCATAGGTGCATCCTTCGCCAAAAATTCCTGTAGTAGCACTTCACACGTCTTCACTTGCGTTTTATTCAGTTTCAAAACTCATTTCTCCTTTATAACAATTGTGCGGTTTTACATAACGGACCGCTATTCGCTAATCCAAATGACTACCTCATAAGGATGAATAAATCGACTCTTCTTATTTCATGCAGCCTACTTCAAGCTGACCTGCATACCTTTTTGGAGGTTTTTCCCGAAAATAATAAAGACAATAATAATCGGAAGCGACAACAGTACAGATCCAGCATACAGCGGCCCCGGATAAGTGGCGTAAGGACCAAACATCTGCGAGAGGAGTACGTTTAGCGTCAGCATGCTGTCGCTCCGTACCATAATCATATCCCACAGTAACTCCGTCCAACGTTCCATCAACAGAAACAAGAAAACTATGGTGGTAATAGATTTGGACATCGGCATCATAATTTTGTACAGAATTTTAAAATCGCTGGCCCCATCCAACTTCGCTGCCTCAATAAATGTGTCCGGTACTGCTTTAAAGAAGTTGGTGTACATAAAGATCGCCCACAAGCTGACACCCTTTGGTATAATCAGCGCCCAATACGTGTCATACCATCCAATCTTCTGGATAATCAGAAAGCTCGGAACAAGCAAAATGATCGCCGGAAAAAACATATGGAACAGAATAAAGTTATTGACCATATCCCGGCCGCGCCATTTAAGCTTTGAAAGGGAATAAGCGACCATAAGTCCAAACAACATCATAAGGGCAGTGGATGCTAGTGAAACAATAATGCTGTTGGTAAATGCCCCAATCCACGGCCGTGTCACCCCGGTTTCACCGCCGGAAAACAACCAGGTGTAGGATTTTAGTGAATACGAACTAGGAATCAATGTACGATTCACCTGACTCCAATCTGCAAAGGAATTGAGTACCATGTACAAATAAGGGTACACCATGATCAATAGAAGAACTCCTGCTATGATGTAGCGCAGAATCAGTTTGGAATTGCTTTTTTGTTTAAGACCAACCATTTCGAGCACCCCACTTTTCAAGCAGTTTTCTAATGATATAGATTGAAATAAAGGTGGCTAAAGCAGCGATCAAAGCGACAGCAGACGCATAGCCTGCCTGAAGGTTTTTAAACGCCTGGCTGTAGATTTCCATTTGCCACGTGTTTGTCGCGTAATTCGGTCCTCCGCCAGTCAATTGATATACCTCGGTGAAAATACCGAATGTAACCCCAAAGGCCAAGATTAGCGTCGTATACAGGGAGGGATAAAGAAGTGGAAGCGTAATTTTCCAGAAACGCTGCTTTCCTGTAACCCCATCGATCGCTGCTGCTTCATACACTTCTTGCTCAATATTTTCCAGGCCTGACGTCAAGATTAAGGCGTAATACCCAGTAAATTTCCAAGCCATAATTAAGCCAACAATGAGAAGAGCCGACCATGATGTTCCGAGCCAGTCGATATTAATTCCAATCTTTCGCAACCCCGTATTCAGCGGGCTGTTGAATGACAGAAGACCTTGAACAATCAAGGAAGTAACGACACCCGATGATACATACGGCAGAAAAAAGCCTACAAGAAATAAGCTTTTGAACCGCGGCAGACTGTGCACAAGTAAAGCAACCACCAGTGACATCACGACTACCAGCGGGATGAAGATTATCATAAACTTATACGAATTCCAAAATGCAGCGTGAACACCCAGAGATTTAATCGCTTTGATGAAATTGTCAAAACCAACATAATCATACGTAGGGGCGATGAGATCCCAGTTTGTAAAAGATAAATAAAAAGACCAAATTAACGGGATAAGAAAAAATACTGCGGAATAGATAAGGTAGGGGCTGGCAAAAAGCCAACCCAACCGGTTATTGTTTTCTTTCATTAGAAGACCCCCTTCTATTGAAGTTCCCCTTCAATCGCTTTCTTCATGTTAGCCCATCCTGTAGCAGGATCAATTTCACCTCGGACTACTTTGTTCCACGCTTCTGTTCCGATAAATGTTTGCAACTCGTTATATTTTGGATTATCCATTAGAGGTATCGCATTCGGAACATTCTCCGCATATGGCTTCAATTCCGGATTTTTATCCAAAATCACTTTAAAGGACTCGTTAGTAGTCAAGTCATCGCGAGCTGGTGGCAGCTTCGTTTCGTCGAACCACTGCGCATCATGTTTAGGATCGGAATATACCCATTTGATAAAATCAATCGCGGCCTGTTGTTGTTCCTTCGTAGCAGAAGCGTAAATAACTAAGCCTTTCGTATCGGCAAATGTTTTGGAATCTTTTATATCCATTCCATCCGGCACGGGAGGCATCGAAAGAGTATAGTTTTCGTTATATTTCAATTCCGGAAATCTCTCTGCCCAGTTCGTAAATGTCCAAGGTCCTAGATCAAGAAACAAGCTAGTTCCCGTTTCGAAAGGATCGGATACGGTTTGGGCAAGAATGCCCTTATCTTTACGTAAGTCATCGATAAATTGAAGTGTTTTGATACCGGCCGCATCATCACCGACAAACTTGTCACCTTCAATAAATTTGTTGCCACCCGAAGCAGCATTGTAAAGCATGAAGAAATCGAACCATCTTTGATAGGCAGTAGGGTCTGCCAAGGCGGCTTTGGCCCAAAAATATTTGTCCGGGTATTTAGCCTTCAGCTTTTTGTTAACTTCCAGAGCTTCACTATATGTCTTCGGTGGTTCATTGTATCCAAGCTCTTTAAGAAGGTCGAGACGCCACCCGAACAACATCGCATTGGAGTAGATCGGTAGTACATATTGATGACCGTCGGCAAATTTCCATGGTTCAATAGTATTTTCCATATTCCGTGTGGTAATGATATCACTAAACCCGGTCAACGTATCCAATGGAACAAGCGCTTTGCTGTTTGCTAACTGCGCTGCAAAACCGCGGTTGATATTTTCGGAAATCGTTGGTGCGCTTCCGCCTGCAATAGCAGATTGAATGTTGGCCTCGGAAGTTGGGGATTCTTTAATGACACTGACATTAATTTTAACTTTGGAATTAGTCTGTTCATAGGCTTTAGCCATTTTCTCCCAATACGCTTGTTGTGTCGGATTATTTGCAGCCCAGAACTCGATAGTCGTCACTCCGTCTGCTGTGGTAGTAGCTTTTCCCTCTTTAGAGCCGCAAGCCGTAAGTATGGTGAAAACCATAACGAGGGCAAGAAGCCCGCTAATTTTTCTTTTCATGAATATAAACCTCCTCAAATAATATCATTTAAAATGTAACGTTACAATTAAATTACTTAACATTTGTAAGCGCTTGTGTAACTTTATTATTAAACATTACAAATTCAAAGTCAAGTGTCTATTCATTGGACAATATTGTTTTTAAATAAAGACCCTTTACTTGTGTTTCTTGTAACGTTACAATTTATATGTTATCTAGCAAATCGGATACAGTTCTAAGGTAGTATGATCGAGCAACATGATTCTTATACGTGTCTACTGATCTGTTCTATTTTTGCAATATCAATGATCGTGTAATAAAGGAAAATGACAATAGAGGGTGTTACATATGAAAGAAAAAGTAACAATGCAGGATATTGCGGAACGTTTAAGTATTTCCAAAAATTCTGTATCGCAGGCATTATCAGGAAAAGACGGAGTAAGTAAGGAAACTCGGAAGCTTATTCTGGAGACAGCTGAACAAATGGGTTACATGTATTCCCAAAGTCGTAAACGACGACTACCCGAATCCGGGCAGTCCGGTAACATTGCGCTGATCGCTTCGGATTTTGCGTTTTCAATGAAAAGCTTTTTCGGAGAGATTTATTTAAGTATTGAACACGAGACTGTGAAGCGAGGCAGAAATCTGCTAATTCATTCCATTAGTAAGAAGGCAGCAGAACAGCTGATTCTGCCCAATTTCCTTCAGAATCAATCTGTGGATGGTGTACTCGTGTTGTCTCACATTACTACGGATTTCATTAATACCATTACAAATACCGGCAAGCCGACGGTGCTGATTGATCATCACCATCCATCCATCAAGGCAGACTGTATTTTAACAAATAACCGATTCAGCGCTTATGAGGCAGTCCGTCACTTGACAGAATTGGGACACCGGAGAATCGGATTCATGGCTAACTCCTCCTTTTCACCGAGCTACTACGAACGGTGGGAGGGTTATGTGCTTGCTATGAGCGACTTCGGATTGGAGATCCACGAACCATGGGTCTTCAAGGATGCGGTTGAAGATGCCGACTCTATTTTGTACAACATCAAGTCGCTGGAGCACCACATGCCTACTGCATGGTTTTGTGTCAATGATGGGTTCGGATTCCTGCTGAATTCGACGCTTCAAAAACTCGGATACCGGGTACCGGAAGATGTATCTGTTACTAGCTTCGATAACGGATATCTGTCCCAGGTTTCTACGCCTCAAATCACCACGATGGATGTGAATTTGAGGCTCTATGGCCGCAAAGCCGTCGAGCAATTATTCTGGCGGATGGAACATCCGGAAGATCCGGAACATCCGTTCACAGAGCTCCTTCTGCCTACAAATCTACTGGTTCGGTCCTCAACCGGGCCCGTACCGTCTTGAGATTACTAGAAAAATAATTTTGATGAAAGTCCATAATCGCTTTGTACTTCCCCTCCTACTTTTGTGGTTTTTTTATATGAACCACATCCGAGTGGGAGGATTTTCTTTACAAATCTCTAAGCAACCTCGATGTCGTCATTATCAACAATGACTGACCTCAGCCCCAATTCTCATTAAAAAATAGTCTACAGAATGACCACTACAATGACGAATTGACCTCCTTAGGATAGGGTTCCACAATAAATTTGCTCGATTTACAAATGTCACTCCCTTGTCTTTACAAAAACTGCTAGAATAGTTACGATGGTCAGTAAACATGAGGAGGATACGGAAACATCATGCGCTATATACAGCAAGTAAACACGGGATGGAATGACTTATCCCTAAATATAAAGTTGTTTTTTCTTGCAAATGTGTTATTTCAGATCGGAGGCGGTATGTTCTCTGTCTTATATAATCTATACATTCAAGGACCGGTTACGAAGATGCTATGAATGGTAGAGTGGTCAGTATTCAGTCATTAGCTACTGCTTCAGGTAAGTTTGTGGCTACCCATAGTAGAATCACGAAACATGGCTCCAGAAGGCTTCGTACAGCCCTGTTTCAAGCTGTGCGATGTGGTATTCGTAGTAATAGAAACAAGAAATTAAGAGCTTACTACGATAAAAAGCGCGCGGAAGGAAAGCTGTTCAAAGTAGCGGTAATTGCTTGTGTAAACAAACTCATCCACTGGATTTTTGCCATCTTGACTTCAAAAGAAGCATTTCGGCTAGAATGAGCAGCATGAAATAAAAAAAGATAAAATATATTCCTGTGCCGAAGGGGACGGTTATTTGTCATATTATTTTTAAGTATACCACTCCTGGAATCGGCCATTAATAATTAAATATTGACAAGCTATTAGCTGGAATAGCTTGAAGTTCCTGTCCTGATTTGACTTTGTATAGAAGTTCTTGTCTTGAGCAAAAGACAAGAACTTCTATACAAAAAATAAAAAAGCCGCAGTTTATGCGACTTCCGTTGTATAGATGTTGTTGTCGTCCGACATTCATTTTCACCAGACAGTTTCACCAACAAAAAGAAGCCGGACAGGGAATTCACTGTCCGGCCTTGCCTCGTCCATCAGCCGCAGCGTCGAAACAAACAGTTTGCCTGTTACGACCCTGCATTCGAACATAGTAGCCAGCCGCTTCATCCAGGTAATATGGTCCAGTAAGTTTTGAATTTACCTTCAATGGTAGGTGGCAATCGCGACAGGTCGCCTCCATCCTAAAAAACATGCCCCCGGAAAAAATGGGGGCAATGCCAGGTGATGCGCGCATTTCTGCCTACCCTTACTATCGTTCCCCTTCGATCGCGGCATACACTTTGAACGCGTACACGCTAGCTTCTTCGCCTTCGGGCGTCCCAAGTATCGTAATCCGCAAGTATCTCGCCGTTGCCTCGTTTACGTCGACATAACAAGGACTTGTGATAACCTGGCCGCTGCTGCTTCTGTCCGCGAACACCTTCCAATGCCTTTGGTCTACGGAGTGCTCGATGAGATAGGAATACAGTTGGCCCGCAAGCCCCATGAACGTCTCGCATCGCTTGACCAGATATGGCCTTCCCAAATCGACCCCCAACCATTGAGGCAACTCGGCTCCATTCGCGCTCCACTTCGAGAGCGTATTTCCGTCGAACGCGTTGAAGGCTTCCTTACCGGCCGCCTCGCTTGACGCAACCGAGGCTTTCCACTCCGAAACCAACAGAGCTTCGACAGGACGGTATTGGATGTTCAGCTGATCGAATTTGGCTTTGTTCCAGCCCGAGTTATAACCCACGGCGCCTAGCACATAGGTCGAATCGACAATGTCGGCAACCAAACTGCCATCGATATAAGCGAGGATTCTGTTCCGATCGCACGCCAGCCTGAGATGATGCCACCGATCGGCATCGATCGGCCCGCAAGCAAGCTCTTTCGTTTTGGTAAGCAACTTCCACGTACCGTCTTTGTAAATATTCAATCTGTATCCGATCGGGATGTCCGCTTGCGCTTTTTTTTCGTAAGATCCTCTTGCAATAATACCCGCATAACCAATCCCGTTGAACGCCTGTTCCTCGACGAATACGTTGGATGCGATCTCCCCGTCTTCCCATTCCGTGCCTTGAGCGACGAAGGTGAACGCGCACGCGTCCGGAATCCAATGAATGATGTCGTTGTTCAGCATTTGCCGGACGACTTTCCCTTCGCCCGGCGATTCGCAAATCTCGAACGCTCCGGAATTATCATAGAAGTATTTCGGCGACAGAGGCGCCTGGTTCAGGCTGTAGCTCTCGAAATCGTCGGTGTACACCGCCGGAAATGGAGTGCGGACGGGCACCTCATACGAGCCCTTCATCTGGCCGGTTGTCGTTGTCAGCGAATAGATGCTGTCCGCATCCAACTCCAACGTAAAAGTCCCGTCGATGGGCGTCACCTCGTACCGCTTCGCCATTTGGTCCGTTCCGTCCGATTTCCATACATGCAGCGTACCCGCGCTTAGATGGGATAAGTGGAACGTAATGCTCTGCGCCACATCCCCGTTCACGATTACGATACTATAATGTCCGCTGTCGTCCGGCTTCTTATAAGTGCAATAGGCGCCGTCGCCCGGCAGCAATCCGCAGCCGCCGTCCAGATACTTCCATCCGGGTTGAACGAATTGATTGAAATGCGCCGCCGCCCATATGGCCGGCCATACTTCATAATAACCCGACCAGGGCTCGGTCGCTTTCATCAGACCGACGTTGCAGAAACACGCATTGTCCGGCATCGAGGCGATCGGGCACCACATGTTGACCTTCACGATCCGTTGCCGGATATAGCAGCGCAATACGCTCTTGGCCATGTACAACGCATTGCTCCACGGCTTGCCGCTTAACGAGAAGTCTTCTCCCGACCATAAGGGAACGCCGCAATTCCTGGCATTCGGTCCTGCCAGGTCCGAATCGTCCTTGGGGCTTCGCATATAGCTGTCCGCATAGTGCACGCTCACGGCGGATAGCGTATTGCGGAATTCAAGATCGTCGATCAACTCGTCGCAGAACGCCCAGCCCGGGTGCCCTCCCTCGAGGGCAACGATGCGGATATGCGATAGTCCATTCCGGTCGAGAGTCGGTCTCAAGTTGTTGACGACCCAGTCCCTGTCGAAGTTTCTCTCGTTCCAGCAACCGCCGATATAGTTCATCTCGAGGCCCCAGCTTTGCGCGCCTTTGATGAACGCGACGATGTAATCCGCATTATCCTGCGTCCACGGCTTGTTGTCGGCGAACCAGCCCGGCATGCACCATTCCAGAGCATCCAATTCGATGGCGGGGTTTCTTCTTCTGGCTTCGCTCATCAGCCAATACTCGTAGCCACGATTATAATTGGGATAGGACATCTCGTCTCTCGTTCTGGCGAAGCTCGGCTCAGATCCGCAAGTCGTGTTGCCGTCCCCGCCGATCTCCGTCTTTAAATAAGCGAATGCCGCTCCGAATCCCGGTTTGAACAAATAATCCAATATCTCGGTGCGACAGGGCTCCGGATAATCAATTAGCAATCGGGAAGATCCACCGGCGCTTACGGCGCCGATCCCGCCGAAGGCAAGTCCTTCCTCGCGGCCGTCAAGCCGAATGGCCAGGCCGGCGCCGGTTCCTGATTGAATCGCTGCAGTCATCTTTCATTCTCCTTTGTCGTTAAATCTCACTCTTGACGTTTACTTACCCACGACTACCGGTTCATTGCCGTATACATTGCGAGGAATCGTTTTGCTAATCTTCCATTCTATCTTGCCTGCAGGCGTATTGGCGTAATCCTTATATTGCTTGTTAAATTCCTCGATCGTCTCGTTGTCGTGACCCCGTACTTTCATTTCATTTAGGAAATTATCATAAGCCGCATTAAAATCATTGTCCGACTTCGCCATCATCATCTTGGCGTAATATTTAAGCCGAATGTCGTTTTGAATAGGCGAATACTTTTCAATATTTCCGCTGATGATTGGAATTAAATTGTTCCATACCGGATTCGGCGTAATGAAACCCTGCTCCCAATTGAGTTGTTCGGCTTTGTACATTTCCGCATTCTGAACAGGGAATGGCGGTTCAAGCACCAAGATATGGGTTGAACTTACGCTCGCAATGTTTTTCCACCACCAGAAGCCGATTTCCGTGACGTTTTTCATTGGATTCGTTCCACCCCAGAACTTATCGCTCATGAACACTTCATCGTGCTGCACGGCTGCGCCATCCTTGACGCTATGAGCACCAAGGGATTCCGGTCCCCATTCCATGATTCGGTATGCTTCATCCGTCTGCATCCAATCCAACGCCTTAAGCAAGAGATCGGGATTGTCGCATTCGATCGTTACGCCGGTTCCGTTGCCGCCGAAAGGAGAGAGGTAAAGATACGGTAGCGGCTTCATTTCCGGGACTTGCGGCAGCTCTGTCATGCTGTACCATTCTGCCGGGAATCCGTTCTTTTCCAACTCCGCGTACGTTGTTGTCGTCGGGAGTTTGTATTCCTGCAATACGAACGGATTCGGAGCACCCCATCCACCGGTAAATAAGGCCCCGTAGCGCAAGCTATTCAGTTTTTCATTATAAAGATCGTCCTTATGGTAGGGGGTCTCCGCATCCAAAATGCCTTCTTTGTACATCTTGTTGAGCCATTGCCAAGCCTGCTTGAATCCCGGCATCCGATAATCCGGAAGCAATGTCCCATCCGCTTGCTCATTCCATTTGGCCGTGCCGAACATGGCCGTTATCATACTTGCATACGAGAAATTTTGACCGCCAATGGATAAGGGAATGATTTTACGGCCTTTACCGTCCGTCATTCCTTTGATTTTTCCGAGAAAAGTTTCCAGGCCTTCAAGCGTTTTGATCTCATCATTTGTCATTCCCGCGGTTTTAAGAAGATCCTGACGAATCCACAGCCCATCCGCTTTGCCGTTCCATGCCGAAGGTTCTTCCATAATCGCTTCATATCCGGTCGGAACGAAATAAATATGTCCATCGCTGGCTCTCCAGAAATCGATAATTCGTTTGTCTATTTTCGCAAGATTCGGATAATTTACGGGATCCTCAAAGTATTTGTCCAAAGGGATCAGCTTTTGCGCTTTGATCAACCGTGCCCAGATTTCGCTGCTGGCGCTTAATGTAATCGCATCCGCAAGGCTGCCGCTCGCAAGCTTCAGATTCACCTGCTGCGCGACATCGCTGCCATTGCCGGCTTCCACTGTATCCCAGACGATTCCCGACTTCTGCATAATCTCCTTGGTTCCCGGTCCATCCAGATTAATTGGGGTAGTCATCCCGGGATAATAGAGAGAAAAATGATTGGAGCCTTCCGCGGGTTTGGACTTCGTTTCCGCCGATGATGTCACCGGAGAGCTTTGGGCATCCTTTTTTTTGGCGGAGTTCGTATTGTCGCCTCCATTGTCGCTACATGCAGATAGAATGAGAGAAATGGATATCAAAGACCCGAGTACAACAGATAATGCTCGCTTCATGGAATGTCCCCCTATAAATAGTTTTACTACTCGTTGATCATTATGATTAACGGATAAGCCACAATCCCGGTTGGAACCTTTGCAGGGCCCTTGCTGGGAACGAACCAAGGATTAAGCCGGCCGTATCATACCTTTTGACTCTTCATTCCTTAATGGATCCAATCATGACGCCTTTGACGAAAAACTTCTGAACGAAAGGATAAATAAATAGGATAGGCAAAGTAGAGACCATAATGGTGGCCATCTTGACCGATCTTGTCGTAATGGCATTTAGGTTATACAAGCCTACGATATTTTTGGTTTCCATCTGAGTACTATTGATCATGTTAATGGCATCGATATCGCTCATGATTTTCTGAAGATAAGTCTGAAGAGGCTGGAGATCAGGGTTGTTTACGTAAAACGCGCCAGTAAACCAGTCGTTCCAATGTCCGACTGCCGTAAAGAGGCTTAAGGATGCCATTAACGGAACGGAAAGAGGCAATACGATCGCGAAGAAAATTCTGCTGTATCCGGCGCCATCGATTCTTGCCGATTCGATAATGCTTTCGGAAAGATTGCTTTTAAATGAAGTCTTCATCACGATCATGTTCCAGACACTAAATAGACTTGGAATGATATACACCCAGAAGTTGTTTATCAACTTCAGATTTATTAATTGCAGGTAGTATGGAATGAGTCCGCCCCCGAAAAGCATCGGAATAAAGAAGATCGTCACCAACGCTTTCCTGCCGAGCAGCTCCTTGCGCGACAATCCGTATGCGACCATCGCGGTAACCAGCATCGATCCTGCCGTTCCAATGACGGTGCGCAGCACGGAAATCTTAAAGGCCTTATAAATCGCCGGATCCGTCAGAACGACTACATAGTTGCCGAGCGTAAATTCCCGAGGCCACCAGTAGATGCCCCCCTTGCTTGCATCCATTCCTTCGTTTAAGGAAAGAACGAGAATGTACCAGAACGGATAGATGAACAAGAACGACAAAAGGATGAAGAAGACGGTTTCAATCCATCGGGTGACTTTATATCCTTGGCTTAACCTGATTCTCATATTGACTCCTCGCCTCATTGGATTACCAGATCCCTTCTCCGCCTAATCGTTTCGATGCCGTGTTGCAAACAAGCAGCAGAAGGGTAGCCAGAATGCTGGTCACCATTCCAATGGCGGTTGTCATTGAATACTGCGCCTGTCCGATGCCGAGCCTCAACACATAGGTATCGATGACTTCGGCAACCCCCATATTCGCAGCGTTGATCATCGGGTAGATCTGATCGATCCCTATGCTCAGCAGGCCTGGAATGGAAAGCACCAGCATGATCGATATAATGGGAACCAACGCTGGGAGCGTTACATATCTCATCTGCTTGAATCTCCCCGCTCCGTCCATACTCGCAGCCTCATATAATTCGGGATTGATGGCTGAAATGGCCGCCAGATAAAGGATCGAACCCCATCCCACTTCTTTCCAGATACTGCTGGTCAAGAACATAGGCCGGAACCAGGTTTCCGAACCCATAAAAGGGATCGGCTCTATGCCGAAGCTTTGAATGACGGAATTCACTGCTCCGCCCTGTATAGAGAGCAAGGCATCCAGAAAACCGAACACGACCACCCATGAAATGAAATGAGGCAAGTAGCTGATCGACTGTACCGTACGTTTAAACGCCGCATTGCGAATTTCATTGATCAGAATGGCCAGGATAATCGGAGCGGGAAAGGTAAAAAGCAGCCTCAACATCGTCAACAAAAAGGTGTTCGCGGTTGCCTCCCAGAAATCGCTGCTGGCCATGAATTCCCGAAAATGATCCAGTCCAATCCAAGGACTGGCCCACATGCTCGTACCCAGATTGTAGTCTTTGAACGCCAATTGCAGACCTAACATGGGGATGTAGTTAAAGAGAACGACAATGATCACTCCGGGTAAAATAAACAAATACAACGGAATCATGCTTTTCATTCTAACGATAGAGGTTCTACCGCTTTTAATCCCAACCGTTTCAGTGACTCTGCTCACCTGAATCCCTCCTGCTCATGCGACGGCCCGTGTTCGGAGCCTGATATCGCTTTTAAAAAAAGCGCTTACAACGCCGCTTGATTTCGATCTCAGGTTAATTATAGTTTTCCGATTGCACCGCGGGCAATATACGAACCGCATGATTTATTACTCGATTTCATCAATATGGCCGAGAAGCCGATCGTTGCCCTTGGCTAGGAATTGCGGAAATCTTTGGGAGATAACCCCGTGTATCGTTTGAAAATATTGCTGAAATAGGCTGGATTCTGATAGCCTACGTGCTCCGAAATTTCGTAAAGCTTGAATTGCGGATCTTTCAGCAGCTCCTTCGCCTTTTCGATCCGAAGCCTGGTCAGGTACTCCGTAAAGGATTGCTTTAATTCGGCTCGAAAGAGGGTCCCGAGATAACTCGGGCTGAGGTATACTTTTTCAGCAGCATCCTGCAGCGAGATATCCTCGCTGTAATGTTCGCCGATGTATTCGAGCGCGATTTTTATAATCGATCTGTGCCTGCTATTTTTACGTTCGGCTATCTGATCGCAAAATTGGATGAGAATTTTCTTTGTCTCCTGCAGCATCTGAAGGGTTCCGTTGCAGCTAAGCAGACGCCTCCACAGCTCCTTTTCGGAATCGAAATCTTGTCGAAGCGATTCGCCCAACTCACCGATGATACGGATCGCGCGACTGACAAGCTCCATGCAGATGCACCCGGTCTCCGTATCGGTGATGGAGTCGGATTCGATTAATTTGCGTATGATCAACCGAAACGTTTCGTCGATACTGCCGCTGTCTCCTTGCTGGAGGCTTGTCAGAATATCCGATACCGATCTTTCGATCTCGACGCCGGTTCCATGCCATATCTTCTTCTCGCCGATGTCATACCAATAGATGATCTGCCCCGATCCGATCAGCAGTCTCTGGTGTATCGCTCTCTGCGCGAGACGGAAGCTATCCACGATCTCTTTCAGCGACTCGACAGCAGGACCGATACCGATATTGATTTTGCAGCCCAGCTCGCTTTCTACCTCCGAATGGAATCTCTCTAGCCGTTGTTCAATAATTCGATTCGGGCTCGACTGGACAGGGCATCGTACAATAAGAATTGTATCGTCGCGGGAAATATGGACTTCTTCCAGAATGTCGCCTAACGCATGATGGGCTATTTTTCTTATTTTCAAATGTTCGAGTTCCCTATTCTCTTCGCTGACGCTTGGCAATCGGTCGCCGGAGTCCCTGTTCACAATTAGGACGGCATGGGATACGGCCATTTCGAACATTTGCAAGTATAGGGAACGCTTGCGAAAATCCTCTTCGGTTCCGGCATGCCCATAGATCAATTCGTGCAGAAAATTCTGCCGTGCAAAAGGAAGAAACTCCCTCAACTTTTCGCGTAGCTGCGAATCCTCCTCTTGTTTTTGCAAATGACTGAAATAAGAATGTTTAACTTGGTCAAGAACTTCGGCGAGCTGTGAAAAATCAATCGGTTTGACTAGGTAGGCATCGATGCCGATATCAATCGCGGTCTTGGCGTACTCGAATTCCTCATAGCCCGATACCATGATGATCCGAAGTTCATGGTTAAGATCCCGCATGGATCTGCACAGTTCGAGCCCGTCCGCACCAGGCATGCGGATATCCGATATCATCAGATCCGGAAGGTTGTCCGCGGAGAGTTCCAATGCCTGCCGAGCGCTCTCGGCCTCCCCCGTGACGACCATCTCGTACGCGCTCCAGTCGACATGCCTAATAAGCCCGCTTCTCTGGCCTTCCTCATCATCTACGATCAGTACCTTTATCATAGAGAACCCTCACCCTCTCATTGGAATCCGGACTTCCACGGTAGTCCCTGATTCGATGATGCTAGTTATGTTCAAATCATAGTGCTCACCATAATGCTTCTTGAGACGATCGTGGACGTTCCGCAAGCCAAAGCCTCGCCGTTCCTTGCTTCCGTTAGATTCGTTCAGCAGTTCGGCAATCGCTTCGCTAGTCATCCCGCATCCGTCATCGGTCACTTGCAGTGAAAGCGATTCATCCCTTCGTTCGGCTTTAATCGTCAGGCTGCCACGGCCGGATGTGTGCACGAAGGCGTGAGTCAGCGTATTTTCTACAATAGGCTGAAGTGTCATCTTAATGATTTCATAGTTCAGGATATCGCTATCTATCTCGTACCGGATCTGTACTTTATTCGGATACCTAATCTGATGTATTTCAAGATAGGCCCGGACGTGCTCAAGCTCGTCTTTGAGTGTCATCACATCCTTGCCGCGGTTTAGGGAAAGCCTGAAAAAACGAGACATGGCATCGATGACCTTGTATATCGCTTCGGATCCGATATCCATGGCCATATATTTCACCAGCGCCAGCGTATTGTACAGAAAATGGGGATTAATCTGCGCCTGCAGCAAACGAAGCTCTTCCTGTTCAGCCCAGGATCGGGTATCGGCTAGATCTTTCACTGTCAGGTCAAGCTGCTTGGACATAGAGTTGAATTCGTTTTCCACGGCAGCCAGTTCATCATTCTCGCGGATACGGACCTGCATCCCGAAGTTCCCGTTACGCACCTCGCGAATGCTTTTTAACAAGCGTTTGAGCCGACCGGTCACATTGATCCCAAAGTGGGTAAGAACGGATAGGGAAAGCACGATGAACAATAAGCTTACGATAATCGCGATATTTCTGATTAATCGAATTTTATGCCATAACTCTTCCTGGCTGACGACCGCAATTAATCTCCATCCGAGCTTGTTTGTCTGATACACGATAAGACTTTGCTTTCCGTCGATTTTCGTAAACATCCAGCCGTTATTATTGCGATATACGGTATCCAGATAGGGCTTTTCCTCCGCTAAAGCCCCCGCCTCCGCATTGCGCGAAACGGACAACGCTCGTCGGTTTTGGTCAAGCAACATAATCTCGCCGTGTTTGTCCTGCAAGGGGTTCGTGATTTGACCAAAAACGGTTCTACTGGGGATTTCGAATTTGATAAGGCCATAATTTTTATCTTCCAGATAATCTTTAAGCCAAACGCTGACATGCAGGATGGGATCTCCCGGCGTACGAACGTCGACATACCAATAGAAACTTTGGCCGGGCGAATTCTCCATTGCTTCGTACCATGGCTCCTTGTACGCTCTCTCCAGCTTGAATACGCTTCCAAGGTCTTCGGGCAAGGTGGGGTTATCCTGATAAATACTGATCCTTCTCATCGGGAAATAGGTGCCCAATCTTTCCATCAGAGAATTGATACTTTGAAGGCTGTCCACCGCATCCGACGCATTGGTATACTCTTGCGTCAGTGCGGCGGCAAGCCTTGGATCTAAAGAGAGCTGCGCCAAGATATTCTGGTATCCGGTAATCCTGAACTGTACGTTTTCATTCAATTGATTAACCATGCTTACCAAGGAATCGCGGCCTTCATTTTGCGCCAAAGGAAGAGTAGTCGAAAATAAGAGTATCCCCACCGTTAATACTGGCAAAATTAAAAATACGAAGCATTTGATGAGCAATCTCTGAAGCAGTCCGATGTTACTCCAGCGCCTATGCATGCCGTGAAATACTCCCGCGGTTGTCGCCATATGCTTATCCAATTGAATCGAAATCATCTCCTTAAGCTTATTAAAGGATTCCGCGATGCCTCTTACCTCGTTGTGAACGCTTCCATTGAAACATCTTATATGAAATTTGCCACAACGTATAGCCATCAGACTTGTACTCTTCGATCCGGGTAGCCGCTTCAAGTCGTCGCGGAATACGGATTCTTCTCCCCTTTAATCCTCGAGAAGTTGCAACATCCCAAGTGTAGAGTCGAAGGAGGTCGGCTTTCACCTACCTCCGTCCGCTCTATCAAACGAATCTCTAGTATCCTTTAAGGTTCTCAGGCCAGAAAGGAGATCAGTTCGTAAGAGAGCGACCAGTCCATGTTGAATACAATCTTATCCTTGCTGGCTGATGAAGTACAAGTTGTCGCCGAAGCTAGGAATCTTCATATCCTTTATGGGCATCTGCACAATCATATAGTTATTAACCCACATACTGTAAACACAGGTTATTTGACTTTACGAATAGGGGATGTTTCTTTGTTAGCCTCTACTAATGTCGAAATATAAAGCTCATTTTATGCATTATCTTTATAAAGAAATGGAGGTATTGTATGACAAATTTTTTTTCTTTTCACGGGACTGTCACTATGATTAGTGATTTTTTTACAGGTCAAAATGAAGAAGGCTGTTATAAATTAATATCTGTAGAAAACGGATTGGGAGCATTAGTAAATTTCGTGGTGTCACCCACAACTTACTTTGTAGACCATGTAATGGTGGCAGTAGGAGATCACGTGACTGGATATTATGACGGAAATGCACCAGCTCTTTTTATTTACCCTCCACAATATCAAGCACTTGTCATGGTAAAAGATAGCCCATATCAGAATGTAAAAGTAGATTATTTTAATAGTGAGTTGGAGAGTAGTGATGGACGATTACGATTAAATATTTCTCCATATACTCAAAAAGTATTAACAAATGGGCAACTCTTTTCAAGAACCCCTGCGAACCGAGATCTAATTGTTATTTACGGACCTGCCACAAAAAGTATCCCCGCCCAAACCACACCCTATAGAATTATAGTTTTGTGTTAGGGGTTATTATAGAAAATTCCTGTTCAGAATATTAATTGGTATATAAAAACACAAAAGACTCGTCCATTTCGGCGAGTTTTTTAATTATATTTTGTTCATTGACCAAAAACTTCCTCAGCTTAATGCACCCGATATCCTTCATTGCAGCTAAGCTGTCCACTACAGAGGATGGAATAATATGCGCAATTCCTTAGTTCAACTAAACTGCTGCCCTTAGTTGAGAAAAGACTGCCGATCTGCTGGCAGCCTTGAAGGTGATTATTGAGCAAACGTTACTCGTTAGCGCAACATTTATTGCTCATGCTTCGGGTAATATTCAAAAAATAAATACTTCCAATCACTCATGAAGTCACTTTGAAAAATTCTATTGTAGTAGCTAATATGTTCATTCCAGAAATCTATAGAGTTACAATTGTACTTACCTGAAATGAATGATGGGTAGTTATGGACTGAACTTGCCATAATTCTTATTTTTTCTGTATCCTTTTGATCGATCACATTTATTAAACTTTCTAATATGTACTTGATCGGACCAATGCTCTGATAAACCCTTTCTATGTTTTGAACTCTATCGTACA
The DNA here is from genome assembly GCF_056269185.1 of Paenibacillus sp. J31R122. Taxonomy (NCBI): domain Bacteria; kingdom Bacillati; phylum Bacillota; class Bacilli; order Caryophanales; family Paenibacillaceae; genus Paenibacillus; species Paenibacillus sp. J31R122. The sequence continues at coordinate 25,513 of NZ_JBWDNM010000027.1, read as the reverse complement.
GCCTTATTCTTTTAAGTTTTGAGATAATATTTTCTTTGTATTGATGGTTTTCAACTAAATTCAATTCATTTAATAACTTCTTAATTGAACGATAATTAATTTCTATTTCCTCATGTAACCAGCGTTGATACTTAAGTGATAGTTGAAAAAGTAAAGGGTTTATCGTTCAAATGGACATGTCAATATATGCTTTAACTAATATTACCATATGCCATTGAAGAGAGATATCACTGACTGCTACCACGCTAATCTGCACGTTAGCTTAACAAAGAAATGAAGCAGCTACCGTGAACTGCTGCTTGTTTGTTCAACAATAGTACTCGTTAGCGGAACAACGAACTTTTGGATTATTAATTAATCATTTCTTTTTAAAAATTGAATAAGAAAAATAAATCACTCCACCAACACCTAATATCATTGATATACCAAACAATATCCATACTATTTCTATAACAGTATCACTAGGACCGTTACCTACTGGACCAACTTTTGTTTCAAAAAAATTATTTAGTTTCCATATACCATAGAAAATGAGAAATATTGATGCGAACAATCCAACAAAATTTTTCTGTTTAATGTTACTAACTCCCTCCATCCGTACTGATATTGAAGTAACTCAGTCATTAACTTAATAAACAGATAATACCACATATTGGAACTATTCTGCCCGTTAGCTTAATAAAAAGAGCAGGCTACCGTAGCGCCCGCTCATCAATGTGTTCATTCAACTAAAGTTTCCCGTTATTTGAACAAACGAGTGGAGTTTCCGGATCCTCCGACGGTCTTTTTTATACAGTGTCGGCACTCGCACCTTGTTTGCTGAGTATATCGCCAGACAGCCGCAACCGTTGAAAGTCCATACAGCAGCCATACCCCATAAACGAACAGCACGATTAGTCCGCTGTCATCGAATCGAACTGGGCCGTCAGACAGACCAAGCGCTTGCATGATGCTACCAAGGATAGCAAGAACACCCATAGGGATAGTCAAACCCGCAGCAATCCAGCCGGGAGTGATGATAAGAAGCCTGGGGACTTTCCTTCCTCCCAGAAATGGCATCCAATCCGGGAAAATACGACCCCATCGTCGAACAAGTGCCAGCGAGAGCAGCGTACTCCCGATTAATAGCAACATTTCTCCATAGGCGGCGTTATGGGCGAAGGTTTTTCCTCCTCCAAACGTGCCGCCGAGTGACCAGTAAAGTTTCAACAAGGGGTAAGGGAATGAGAGAGCCAAAGCAGTATATGCTGCTCTGTTACCGACCGGGAGCCGTTGATCGAAAGTCGATCGCGATTGTATCGTGAAATGCATTTCGTCGCTTCGTCAGAAGCGAAATGGGTGCAGGGGGAAACCCTGCCGCACACATTGCGAAGCAATTAAGCGTCTGATACCCCCATAGGGATCCCACCAATAAAACGCGGAAAACGTACGCTAAGCAATTCGTTGCAACGCAAAAAAAGAGCCTTAGGGTCTTTTTTGCATTAATGAGTGAACAGTCGACTAGTACTTATTTATTGATACTTGCACGTCTCTTTTTTAAGATCATGATAGAAGCTAGCATCAATACTGCAACTGTCGTCACGATTGCAAGCGTAAAAACGGTATTATTTGAATTTTCTTCTCCGTTTGCACCAATGCCTGATGCCCCACCATTTTGTTTAACGTTCTCGTTTTTTTCTTTTTTCACCTTATAAAGTTGATCTGCAAACTCACTCAATTTTTTTTCATTATTTTTTTCAAGACCTAGTATTTCGTTATTTCTTAGAGGAACAATTTTATTTCCATCTGTATCCTTACTCATTAAAGCAACAAGTCCAAAACTACTATCATATACTAATTTGTATTCATTTTTATTTTTGAGTTTTACTTGAGCTTCAATAATATCATTAAAAAGAGTTAAATCACTTGAAATCTTGAATACTTTCCACTTACCCTCTTGCTGTGTCGCAAAAACTACCCCTGTTGGTTTTTTATTTAATTCAATCGGAAAAACATACCCTTCAAATTGAATTAAATCATCAGGAATTACATCATTCTTATCCACCTTATCATCCATTGTAGATGTAAAATTTGGAGAAACTAAATAAAAAGGAACTCCTTCACCCAGTACCACCTCGGCAGCCTTCTCATTAGGTTTCATTCCAAACTTGTCTTTATCGTTTTCAAGAGATGTTTTATACGACTGAAAATCGCTCTCCACCGAAGATCTTACATCATCAGGTACAGAAGCAGCCAACACACCGTTCAATAATAAAGTCATGGATAGTAATAAACTAGTAATTGATGCATATAAAATCTTTTTAAATTTCTTCATTTACAATCCCTCCTGTATTATCGGTATTAGCTAACATAGATATTATCCAGAGTGAATGTCCGATCAAATTAGGGATTGCTAACAAAGTTGTTATAACTCACCGGGATAGTCTTCTCTTGAGTTCTTCCGCAGTGAATGCACGCGCCCCTCGAAAGCCGTTGGAAACATACGAAAGTCGAAATAAGCAATGCAGCCCCCACAAGGCAGACTATGCGGGACGCAAATCCGGTCCACTCAACGACGGGCGGCAGACCGGGAAATACCTGCGACACCCGCAGCCCGAAGTCCGTCGAAAATAATTCCTGCTGAAGACCAAACCATGAGCAAACAAACAACCCAGGCTGCGACCAACAGCATTTGCCGTGAAATGATACGTACTCTCGGCCATCCGATAGCCAGCAGCAGAACTATTACGCCGAGAATCGCCGCTGAGGAAGAAGCCTATTGCGGAGCAAAACCGCTCGTATAATCCTCCCATTTCGGTAGCATTGGTTTCAAAATGCTCATCGCTATAGTAGCTGTAAATGCCGCGAGCGTCGCCCATACCTTGACAGGCAATTGCTCAAGAAGCTTTGATTTTGTCGCTTTTACCACTTTATTACAGAATTATTATTCTCATTCTGACATGGAAGTCAGTCTACGGAAAACGGACTCAAGTCTAAATGTTCTACTGGATATTAGTTTAACGTCTTATTAGCAAATTTCGGAGTTGGAAACTCTATAACTTGAATATTAAATAGATCCAGGACCGCAATAATAGCTAAAGCTAAACCTCTATTCCATATCTCATCAATCCAATTTTCTTCAAATTTCTTAGTGCATTCACTAATAAAAGCCATATTGATAATGATTGGAGATGCTACGGGTATCTCAGAGTAGAGATGTTCCTTAACACCAACTTTATCAATCATCCACTTTAGCCCTGCGTAGACTCCCATAAAGTATTGATCTGTTGCATTCTCATGTGTATTTATCCATTCACGTAATTGATATTTCCGCTCCTGAGTCATCTCCACAGTAACAGTGAACATAAAATCAACTCTTTTATAGTTTATTGTGAAACTCCATTTGCCTTAAGCTCCCCTTATACTACCACATATTGGAACTATCCTACCCGTTAGCTTAACGCTAATAACTAGGACATCTGTACAAAAACCATTATTTTGTGAGCATGTTACCTCGTAGATACCAAAACGCACTTAACGAACAGAACGGCCATATAAGCCGATTTCCCTTTATGATCGAATTGAATGAATTCGACCTATAAAAAGAAAATGGCTTGTATGGCCGTTTATATGCTTCTGAGAAGGTTTTGTGTGTAGACATGTTCATAAAAATGGGTGTTTTATACAAATGTTTGGGACAATGGTTCTCAGAAGAAGTCTACGTTACGATTAGCGTCCATCGACGAAAGAAGCCGAAAGAATAAGCATAGAGCATTTCCACCGGTTAGCAGCCTTAGATATGCTTATTTTTGTATATGAAATTTGGTTTCAAAGTGAAGGAATATATCGGAAGCATGGCGCTTGGATAAGTACTATTTCACATTTTATTGCTAATTTGTTGAGTGTTATCGTCATCATATGAACAGATCGTGCGTCAGCACGCAATACATGAGATCATCCAGCAGGGCAACGGACAGCCCCCCCTGAAAAAATAAAAGAACGCAAACACAAAAGCAGCCTAAAACCTAAAAAACAAAGTTTCAGACTGCCGCACTGGTTATTTATCTATTTATCGTTTTCCGGGTTAGTGAGCATAGGCTACTTCTCCCTTGTAAATCATTATACGATTGTTTGAAGGTTATCTGCAAAAATCGCATTGAGGATTTGGCAATTAATTACCGCGTCTGGTAAGCCCAATATAGGGGAATTTACGTTAAGGAGAATTGAACAGTCTCGCTCATTAAACCAGTCTATGCTGTCCACAAAAACTGTCAACGTCCCTCCCGGTTGTTTTACATCAAAACTTATCTGTGTAAAACCCTGTGATGCTGCTTGTACATAAAAATTGCGTATTTGAATAAATGCAGGGCAACAAAATCGTCCTGGTCGTCGTCCCGAGCTTCGTCCTGGGAGAGCCATGATTCTGGCTTTATTAGCCGCCAAGACTTTTTTAGCCATTTTCGGAGTTACTTTTACAAGTGTGGATTTTTTGGGAGTCGCTTTTGACAGTGTAGACTTTTTCCGAGTTACCTTTGCAGGTGTGGCTTTTTTGTTCCGGATCGCGGCAGTCCGTTTCTTTTTTAACTTATCTATCATTATCTCAACCTCCAATATAGTAGTATGAGATAAGATATTCATAGTGACCAATCGAAGATTGTACTAATCTATCAAAATTATTTTTATGCTTCTGGAGAGGTTTTGTTTAAGGATACAGGCACAAAGGTAGTTGTTTTGTGTGCATGTCTTATTAAGCTATTGTTACTCGTTAGCTCTAGAATAAATGCCTAACTGTCAGGTGATAAAAAAGTCAGGAACCGTTTTTATTGATTTTACTGGATTTGTGGCAGCATGTGATAAACTCGAAAAAAGAAAGTGCGAAACAACCAGATATTACCATAAAAAGAATGATAGAAACCGCAATCCTATGTGTATTTAGAAAAAAATGAATTTCTACTATTAAAAACTCCCTTATCCCTAAACAAATTAATAGTGCTTCCAACGAACTCAAAGTACTTACCCAAAAAAAAAGACTTTTCAACTCTATTCTTGATTAGAGCCTCATTTATTAAATCAAAGCTAAAATCTCGAATCTTATTATTTTTGTTCCTCAACTCATTAAGCATTTGTTGAAGCGTGCGACCTCCATAATCTCTTGAAATAATCGTGTTAATCGCTTTAATTTGCCTAGGGAGTGAACCTTCAATGGCTTAAGGCGCGTATACGCCGGGTCCGACGGACTTAGCCTGTGCAAGGTTGTTCGCTGATTCCACATCCCTGCCAATGGCTTCTTGCGAACCAAGTGGCGTCAGCCGCGCAGCGTAGATACGGCATTATACGATGTCATTGCCTTCCATGATTAACTGAATTTCTTCTTAAAATCTTCGATATTACCGTTAAAAACATTGATATCAACATACATATCTATTCCATTAATTCTCCCTCTATTGTTATACTGCCAAATTATCCACTTACGATCACCAAGAGTTGGAAATTTAAAAATGTCACGGATCCATACATCATAATCTTCAAATTTCCCTTTAACGTAAGTATTGTATGTATTGTATGTAACATAAAGTATCGGCTTCTTCTCATAATAGTCTTCAAGTAAATTAGCTAATATCTTCAACTCTTCTTTAACTTCCTTAGGGTCATGATCTAGACGAATTTCTATATCAATAACCGATGGTAAGCTGTCCTTTTCCTTTGGAACAATATTCATAAATTTCTTTGCTTGTTCCTCAGCAGAACTTCTCATTGAAAAAAAATGATATGCCCCTGTTAAAATCCCCTGTTTCTTCGCTTCCTTCCAATTAAATTCAAATTTATTATCGATAAGGTCATTTCCTTCCGTAGCCTTAATGTATACAAAATGATACTCGTTTTCCTTTCCGACTTCTTTCCAATCAATGTCACCTTGATAATGTGAAACATCAAGCCCTTTAACTTCATATTTCATTGCAAAAAATGAATTATGCCAAATAACTCCTTTATATTCTAAGAATGCTAAAATGATGATTATAAGAAGTGCTAATACCATAATATTCCGTAATTTTCTCATTGGTTCTCCTTCATTTTTAAATTTGCAATGATTTCGTATAACGTATCGTATACACGACGTCCTTCCCCTAAGATAACTCTTATCTTAGGTGGAAGGATATGTCCGCAGCTTCTACTTCTCGAACCTGCATCTGCGGACCGAGGGCCGAATGGCCCGAAGTGTGATTACTGTGTTATCGGATGTCCTTGCCTTCTTTGAATATGATAAAACTTGATACTAGGAATACATAACTACATTTATGTTGTAGCCTTTTGGAATTAATCGTACTTATTCATTCGAATCATTCGTACCTTCCACAGCGTCAGCAGCATCCGTCGTCGCGGTCTGCTTCTTCTTAGGCTTACCTGTCAAACCTACTTCCACATCGTATGCATCAAAAATTTGCCGGGCGATAGGTGATGCACCATAACCCCCAAAGCCGCCATCCGGTACAATGACCGCTACTGCGAGCTTGGGATTCTCTGCAGGTGCATAAGCAATGAAGACGGCATTTTCCGCTGTGCGCTTCGCCACGTCTTGCTCCGATGTACCCGTCTTCCGTCTGTAGGTATAATCAACGCCTTCAAAGCCTTCCGATTTTACCAGGGACATGCCCGTCTCAATCTCTTCCCAATATTCAATGGGAAAATCAACGGTGTTCAAAATCTTAGGCGTAAAGCCCTGGATAATTTTCCCGTTTGAATCTTTAATTACATTCACGAATTGGGGCTTTATCCGTTTGCCGTGATTAGCCAGCATTGCTGTATATTGAGCAAGCTGTAATGTCGTATAACGTCCTTGCTGACCATAGGAAGCCATAATAAGTGCAGATTGCGAACTAAATCTCTTTGCGGAGTCAAAATAATCGATAATACCTTTAGATTCTCCGTACAAACCGCTTTCGGTAAGCACGCCAAGTCCAAATTGCTTCATATATCCATCCCAAATCTCTACACTGCTCTTGCCGTTCTGCTCGCCTCTCTTATTAAGCTTGTTGCCGACCATAGCGGCCATGAATGGGTTCGATGAATTCTGAATAGCTTTCGCTCCGTCTATGTTCCCATACACATGCCCCTGGGAATTTGTAACATAAGTCTCGTAGCCTTTTTTACCGTAACTGAATCTGCCGGTATCCTTGTAGTACTCCGTCGTGGAAAACAATTTCTCATTCAATCCAATTAGAACGGATAATGGCTTCAACGTAGATCCCGGCGGCACGATGGACGATGGGTGTTTTTTTCTTTCTTCCTTCGTCTCATACTTGCCGTAAACGCTGCGAATCGTTCCGTTCTCCAATACATTGGAGAAGTTCTCGTAATCTACTACGCTAATGCGGCCGCCTGCCCAAATGTTCGGATCGTAGTCAGGCATACTCGCCATGGCCACAATTTTTCCGGTATTGACCTCCATCGCAACGGCAAAGCCGGTTTTGGCGTATTCCGCCCGCTCGTACCGGTTGGTCGAGGTCGTTATTTTTTTCAATTGATTCATGATGGCTTCTTCTGTTTTCAGCTGTACGTTTTTGTTAATGGTCAGATAAATATCAGAGCCTTTTTCGGGATTCGTAATTTGCATCGGGCCGATAATGCGCTCCGCATTGTTAACGGGATACGTCTTCAAGCCGTTCTTTCCCCGAAGAACATCCTGGTACATATACTCCATGCCGTCCATGCCGACATCCTCTTCCTCCAAATATTGAAGTGTCGGCTCTTCCTCGACGCTTTTTTCCTTGTAGAAATCTACCGTTTCGCGAACGCCTTTATACTTTTTCAAATAGCCCACCAGCTGTACGGAAATCGAATTGGAGTCATAGTTCCGAACGCTTTCCTCCATGATGTGGATGCCCTTGAACGACGTGCGGTTTTCCATAAAATAAGCGATTTCCCTATTTGTCAAGCCGGATTTGATACGGCGCGGGGTTGAGATCGTATTCCGTCTGAAATCAAGATCCATTTGCCGGATAATATCGTCCACCGTCATCGCCTTAGCAGGATCGCCGTATTCCGTAAACACCTTCAGAAATCTTGCGGCCATTTGCTTCGCATTCTCTTTTGCGTCTTTCAGCTGAAGCTCCGGCTGTATGCTGAAATATAACGATTGAGTCGATGTGGAATAGGCGATCGGATAGCCAGTGGAATCGTAAATATTGCCCCGGATTGGAGGAATCTTTACGCTCCGCGTGCTTTTGCCGATGCCTTCCGCGCTAAGCGTCGGTCCCTCTACGAACTGCAAAATGGCTAACCGGACGATCAACACGCTAAACAAAGCGAACGTAATAAAGAAAAATAAGTTTAATCGAAACGAAAAATGACGCCGGTTTATAATCTCCCGCTTTTGCAGATCGTCTTGCACGTTGAATCACCTCTTATCCTATAAATAAACCTGCCCCGTGAATATTGCTACGCTTCGCGAATATGCGTTTCGTCGAATGCAGGCGGGTTAAACCAATCCCCGGCGTTTTCCCAAGTGGCATCACGGAATCCAGCTGCCATCGCCATCGCCGATCCGCACTTCATTCCAAGCATGCGGACATAAGCCTCCGCGTCCGTCTGCGCCCTTTCCGCTTACAACACGAACCTCGAGACCTGTTGTTACATTAACCCTTATTCGCCAACATAACTGCAAAATAATTCAACAACTTGCTCTCTCAAACTCTTGAACGTGTCGGAAAGCATACTCATCGGCACAGTTTTAATCTGCTTTGCTCCAAATCAGAATAGCTACTCTGTTGGCTTCTTTATACTAAATGCACTAATTGAACCAAATACCCAAATGAAAGATAATAGATAAATAATTTTAACTTGCGTGTCTTCATGAAATATCATAATACAGAAGAACCATTTCGCTTACACTCCCTTGATGCTTTTCATAAATTAAACAATATATTACCATAAAATGAAATTGAAGTAAGAGAAATATGTTTCCACGCTAATCTGCCCGTTAGTTTAAGCAGCTGCAATTAATGAGCCGATATCAAAAAGAAAGTATAATGTGTTAAGACATCATCTTCAAAAAATAATCTAACAAACGGGTAGACATCCGTTAGTATTGTAATTTCTTTATTTTCATCATCTTGAGTAACATATCCAGATGGTCCCCAAGTATCTTGCTCAGCATCAGGATCAAATTCACCATAAAATACACCATTGGCATTACTTTTCCAATCCTCATTTTGAGGGAAGAGCGCCATTAACTCTTCAAAAGTATCACCAACACGAAATCCTCGTGGTCCCGGATGATCGCCAAACACATCGACTACTGCCGGTGTTGTTTCTACAGAGCGAGCATCAAAATAGATATATTTAATCACATCATTGGAAAAATACGTTTCACCGCCAAGGTCATTTACCTCTTTTTTAAGTCCGAGTTCTACCATTTGCTCTTTGGTCCAATCCGATCGTATTAAATCAAAGTCAAATATTTCTTGTTTAGTCATAACTTCTGGAGCTGGGACATTTGTTTCAGATGGTGCCGGTGTGCTTGTTCCAGAAACCGCTGTACTCTCAACAGGAGATGGTGATATGTCCGACGGAGTGAGATTAGTCTTCTTGGATGAATTAGAACTGCACGCACTTAAAACGATTGACAAAAGCAATAAAAGAATAATATTTTTATTCAATATATGCCTCCAAGTTATGGTTGTTATTGTTTTGCTTGGTTTCAATTTTGAAACCTCCTTTAGTTATTGATATGGCATACTCTTAGCTTTTTCCACGTCAATCTCCTCCAGTATTTGGAAACAATATCTATTATAGACGTTACGCAAAATTATATTGTTGCATATCAAATTCGGGAATTTTTTTTACGTTAAACTGCCCGTTAGCTTAACAAAAAAAGGGAGCAGCTGCCGCAGCAAACTACTCCTTGATTGTTCAACTATCGTTTCCCGTTAGCGTAATCACTTTAGATATTTTTATATACAAATTCTCTATATCCCATGAAACCCTGTTTGCTGTAAAAGTTTTTTGCATGTTCATTTTTGGTCCAATAATCCAGTTCTACATTGTCCAGTCCTTCGTTCTTTGCTAGTTCGTAAATGTATTTCATTAAATTTGATCCGTACCCTCTTCTTTTTTGCTCCTCTACGATGCTTATTTGGTGCACGAACATGGTTCTACGCTGTTTGGTGAAAACATTTTGTGAGTAATTTTTTATTTCAATCCATGCATATCCATGTGGTTCATCGTTGTCTTCTATAAGTAGAAAAACAAAGTTCTCATTTGTTACGGCCTTCTTAAAAAAGTCTTGCATATCTTCAAAGTTGTATGGTGTGAAATACTCAGGATAAAAAGATACATGTAATTCGTGTATGGGCTTGTTTCAATCCCCATATAATACCATGCTAATTAAACTATACTGCCCGTAAGCTTAACGAAGATAGGAGCAACTGCCACAGCAAACTGCTCCTTATTTGTTGAACTATCGTTAGCTTGATTGATTTTGTTGGTCTAAGGAGGCATTTAGTTATTCCAGAAGCAAATACGTATTTTCTAATTCCATCACTTCCTTTAGAGACTTACCTAAAGCATAATGATTTGGACTGTCCTTTTTCATAACACAAATGATATTTCCAGCTTCTCCTTGCGAGAAGTTAGTTAATTGGAAATAGTCTTTGTTTTCATAGATATTCGACACCAGATAGTCGTAATAATCAAGAGACTTATCCTTCACGTTCAATCCCACATTATATAACCGTACTTTTGTCCCTACCCAAATCTTCCCGTCGTCTTCAAAATTTATTAATGGAATCCACGCATCAGTTTCCAAATAAGCTCTCCCCACTTCGCATTACATTTGTTTGAAAATGGAGTATTTATGGTTAACCCTCAACTAACCTGCCCGTTAGATTAATAAAACCAAGGAGCAGCTGCCGTGGCTAAACTGCAACCCGAAAGATAGACACTTTAGAAAAAGTGATCATCTTTCGGGTTTAGTCTAGTCAGGGTAATGATCAGAACTTCAATTTATGGTTCTGTTCACCGCATAGAGCTATCGACACCAGTGCCAGTGCACCTATACCCTCCTGTTCAAATTCGAGAGATACCTCATTATGTTGTAAATAATCCTTAGTTGTATTATCAAGCATATTTTTAAGTATTTGTTTAAAAAATGCTTTGAAAAACGTTCATACTCGACCTAAGCAGGGGGGAAATCCTGATCAAAGGTCTATTTTATGACAAAGCAACTTCCAGTATAGTTCATATGTACGATAATACTAGGAGGTTTTAACGCATGACAGAAGCCGTTTTGCAGCTTCGCAACGTGACCAAATCGATTGGCGGACGTAAGATCGTCGACAATCTTAGTTTCGATATACCCGCAGGCGAAGTATTCGGATTTCTCGGACCGAACGGTGCCGGCAAGACGACAACAATACGGATGATTGTTGGCTTGATAACGATGTCGAAGGGCGAGACCCTAATTAAAGGCGTATCTGTCCGCGAGCACTTCGAGCTTGCCATGACGCATGTAGGAGCGATCGTCGAAAATCCGGAAATGTATAAATTTTTGACCGGTTATCAAAACCTTGTTCATTTTGCCCGTCGGCATAAAGGCATTACGAAGGAACGGATCAATGAGGTCGTTAAGCTTCTCGGACTTCAGAACCGTATTCACGAGAAGGTTAAGCGTTACTCTCTCGGAATGAGGCAGCGGCTTGGCGTTGCCCAAGCGATTCTGCATCGTCCATCGTTGCTCATCCTTGATGAGCCGACAAACGGGCTCGACCCTGCGGGCATTCGAGAACTGCGCGATTATTTGCGCAAGCTGACGAGAGAAGAAGGCATCTCCGTCATCGTCTCTTCCCATCTTCTGTCCGAAATGGAGCTTATGTGCGACCGGGTTGCGATAATACAAGCCGGCAAGCTCATCGATATTCGCTCGCTGCAGGAAACTCGCGATTCGATACAGTCGAAGATCGTTATCGAAGTCGGCGATTTATTTGCCGCTCAGCAGCTGCTATCCGCCATCTTCGATGCAACCCGCATTACGGTGAAAGGCAATCAGCTCGAAATTGCGGCTGACAAAGCTGCCATCCCCGATATTACAAGGCTGCTTGTAAGCTCGGAGATTGACGTGCTCGGCATTCAAGCGGCGCAGAAGTCGCTTGAAGAACAGTTCTTGGAAATTACCGGAGGTGAGATGGTTGTCTAGTCTGTCTAATCTAATTCGAAACGAAAATATGAAAATATATCGTCGTCCTCGTACATGGCTTATGATCGCCTTCCTCGTTTTAACAATCGCATTGATGAGCGGCATCATGAAGTGGGAATCAAGCCAAAATAATACGATCGACTGGCAAAACAACCTGACCGAACGGAATAGCAACATGCAGCAGGAGCTTCAAGAAAACAAAGAACTCTCGGAAGAGGACAAAACATACTTCGCTAACGAAATCAAGCTCAATGAATATTATTTGGAACAAAATATAAATCCTAACGAATTGTCATTGTGGAATTATGTAGATACATCATCATACTTAATTATTTTAGCGACGATTCTAACCGTCATTATCGCTGCCGATATGATTGCGGCCGAATTCACATGGGGCACGATCAAGCTGCTGCTTGTCGGTCCGGCTTCGCGCACGAAGATTATGATCAGCAAATACATCGCCACGCTTGGGTTCGCGCTTCTGCTGCTCATATTGACATTTGCATCTGCTTACGCGGCCGGAGGTATTCTCGAAGGCTTCGAAGGAACAAACCAAGCGAAAATATCGATTACCGATGGCGGCGTTATCCAAGAAAGTTCCTATTTCTTGAATTCGTTGGAGAAATACGGTTTCTCGATAGTATCAATGCTCATGTACGTAACGATGGCTTTCATGATTTCGTCCGCGTTCCGCAGCTCTTCGATGGCCATAGCCTTCTCACTTCTGTTCATGCTGGTCGGCAATACGTTATCGGCGCTTCTCAGCGGCTATAGCTGGGTCAAGTATTTGCTCTTCTCCAACATCGACCTGACGCAATATATGCAAGGCGCGTCGCCGCTAAGACCGGAAATGACGTTGACGTTCTCGATTATGATACTTGTCGCCTACTACATCGTATTCCAATTCTTAGCTTGGCTACTGTTTACGAGACGCGACGTCGCCGCTTAAGGGCAATTCCAATACTAAGAACCTCGGGCACTGCTTGCAAGAAGCTGTGTCGAGGTTCTTCTGTTTTAATTCAACTACGTTTCCCGTTAGCGTAGCAGTTGCTCTGTAGTATTGAATGAATAAGGTTATTTTGTATCTTTCCCCTGCGCTTCGACCACCTTAGTTAACCGACTTATCTCACCTCTAAGTAATTGAATCTCTTCTTCAATTTCTCGAACGAATTTCAAAAACGTGTAACCAATAACGGTTAATATTAGACCTAAGATAGGAAATGTTATCCTTTTTGAAATTATTGACATAATCTGTATCACTTGTCTTTCAGCATAACTAAACGTATTTCGTATGTCTTAATTGCAATCGGAGTGTTGTTGATTTTCTTTGGCCTGTAGCAATACATGCCGACGTCATTTTCATCTCAAACGCCAGATATACCACCTCCATAGAGTCATTTCTAATTCTTGATCTTACTACGCTTCCAGAAGGTGGAAGCTGCGCTAAACTGCCCGTTAGTTCAATAGAAAAGAGGGGCTACCACATAGGAAGCTTCTCCGCTATCGTGTCCCGTTAGCGTAATCAATGCACAAACCTTTCGATGAATTTATTTTTATTTACTCGCATTAGGCATCTATTTACGAAGTATTAGCCCGCTAACGGAGCATAGGGTTGCAATGTGGTCGCCCTTCTGATCGTTTCTATTTAGCTGAATAAAGTGGATTAGGATTTATTTCAAACTCCTTGAATAGCCCATTTTATGTATCCAAATATATAGATTAACGCTATAAATGTAGAGATAACTAGGGCGGAAAGCGGAATAACTCTTTTGCTGATTTTGAAAATACCAATTAAGCTAAGCAATAAAGTTAATATCACACAAAAAGCTGTATACCTTAGCCCATTAGCTGTTAATTGAAGAAATGGCTTACCTGTAGCTAAACTATATATCATTGAAAATACAATAATCGTGGTAAGTAGTATTAATACAAAGCTTAACGTAGAACGTTTTCCATTCATCCCCACACCACCGATTCATACTTCAACACACTTACGCTTGTTACGTATATAAACCCGTTACTAAAAAAAGGACTGCTCCTGCAATCTGCTTCATTCAACTATCGTGTCCCGTTAGCGTAACGTAATTACTGCTGGATTAAGAATCAAGTTTTAGCGTGTGATAGTTATTCTTTATGTAGTTAAAGCCAGAATATATAGTCAAGAATAATGCAATATACATAAGTATTTGGTCGACAGGAATTTCTGTGATGAAGCTGAATGGACCGTTATTTAACAAAACAGCTGAAATTGCTACAACTTGAAATACCATTTTTATTTTTCCATATTGATCAGCTTGTAAAGCAATTTTTTGAGATGAGGCCACTATTCTAATTCCAGTAATAATAATTTCCCTTGCAATTATAGCAAAAGCGATCCAGGAGTATATTAACTGTTGACTTACCATTAAAATCAACGCCGCTGAAATGAGCAATTTATCTGCTAATGGATCCAAAAGCTTTCCCATGTTCGTTATCTGATTGTATTTTCTTGCGATATGTCCATCTAATTTATCAGTGGCTGAGGCAAGTATAAATATTGCTGAGGCATAATAAATTCCATAGAAATCTACGTGCTGTATGATAACAGATTTGTAGATTAGCCAATCTGGATAAATGGGGAAGAGTAAAATAAAAATGGGAATTAACAATATTCTTGCAATAGTAATTTTATTAGCTAAATTCATGGATTTCCTCCTTAACAGCATTTCACTCATTGTACCATATATTGGAACAATGAGTGAAAGATGACTACGCTATACTGCCCTTTAGCTTAATGAACAATAGAGCAGCTACTGGATCGCAAGCTGCTCCTTTTTGCATTCAACTAAAGTTCTCCGTTAGTTCAATGATCACACTCATTTTCAAGGTGAAGATTTCCAGTATTGTTTTCTAATAAAGGGGGGATATCAAATCCGTTCATATCACACAGCAGGTTTGTTCCCGCATTAAAAGAACAATTTGTAATTTCGACTGGACCCGTAAACCAGGAATCAAAAAAATCAACATAGCCATTAAAAACCGTCCCATGTATTTTAACTAGATGTGGATTTTCATTATGACCGCCACAATCAAAATACAAAGTATCATGAAATTCACAGTCTTCAATTAATATACCTTTATAAAAATAAGCCCCGCGAAAGCCTGCCCAGATAACTTTACATCTTCGAAACACTACTTGTTCATAGAACTCAAGAATCGTGAAATCTACGTTGCTCAAAATACATGACTCAAATATCACTGGTGTTCTAACTTGTTCACCTTCAAAAAGCAGTTTGTTGTATAAATTAAGATTTTGTATTGATGAATTTGTTATGGATTGACCCAAGTAAATCATTTTTTGTACTACCTCTTTCGTTAGCGTTTTCATCCTATCCCCCCTTGTCGACGTAGCTCAACGAGGCTGCCGTTACATTGAACTGCACCCCGTCGTTATTCATGAAATAAATCAGGGTTGTCCCTGGAAACTCGCTGCATAGACATGTACCGAGGTGATTTCATGGAGGATCTTCAAGTTACATTTACCGTTAAGAAAGACGAACTCGACTTACAAACTCAAGAATATCTGATGGATTGGGCAAAGTTTATGATGCAGACAGCTGCAATATCCCTCATAGCTCAGCACATCGGGACTCATGAAGCAGCAAGAGTGAAATTCTCCATTACATAATCACTTATTAAAGAACTGAACTGTGCGAGCCGTGGGCTCGCCTTTTATTTATTCCTGGCTCAGTTCATAATTAGGCACCTCTCTAGAGCGCCTACGTGAACACTTGGCTGGGCCTCCGTTCACAAAGGAGCTTAAATGCAGCGTAATTAGCGTATGAGACAGGATCATTTTAAACATTAATGATTCGAGAAGTAAATGATTAATGGATAAGCATGGTATGTAAAAGATATCCGATTATGATATTGACCCACAACTTAGGCTTCTTTGCCTCAGTAGTGGGTCAAGTTTTAAATATTTTTAAATCAATCTGATTAATATTGCATAAGTCATTTTCATTATAAGATCGGCCCTTGGCCGGGGAGGGGGCCCGGCCGAGGGCCGCGTTTTTCTTCGTTGTCATTCTCCTCTTTCATCGAGTTTAACACCTAGAATATAATCCGCTCCCTTTTGCGCTTGCCCTGCAGCTTGAACAATCATTTTATTATCTGATTTCAGCTTACGTAACCATCCACCAATATAAGCCACACTATTTTCTATTGTACTATTGTCAATTCCCGCAATACTGCACAACATCGTCGCGCCGATCTCTGCAACTAATTCCTCTTTGCTGTAGCTTTCACTACCGAATCCAGCGATTTCGGTTATTCCTTGGCGGTTTAATCGCTGAATATGACCTGTGCTGTGCATATGCTCATGAAATAGTGTTGAATAATATTCCTCGGGTTTCTCATAATCACATATTGGTGGAACACTAATGTAATCCTGTGCTGGCACATAGAATGCACGCCCCGACGCAAACCGTACATCTGGTGAATCTTTGTATCCTTCACAAATCCGCTCTGCCTCCGTGATTGGGTCATGTTCATAACTTTGGTCCTTTCGCTTACTTTGTAATCCTTCGCATTGTTTACTGATCTCAAACACCGTGTAATATCGCAAATATGGAATTTTTGTAACTTCGCCATTGTCTTCTTCCTTCTCTAATCACGTCCAAAATACTACGATATGCCCTTTTTCACCTTTTTTCACTTTCCCTCCGGCTTCACTCACTTGTTTAAAGCTCGCATATTCACCTGGTTCCAATAGAAGCGTATTAATACCTCTGTACGGCTTTTGTGTTTTCCAATTCACCGCCGTACCCACTTCCCAAGGTCTGCGCCACGGAACAATACCTTTTTCCAATAGGTTGATAATCCGTTCAGTGACCATATCATAAATTTTAGGTGTCGGTGCACGGCTGGAATTCGCCTCCGGCGCCGCGTTCCAGCTTCTCCAGCACGGGGAAGATGGTCGGGTGGAGCACGTAGCGGCCCATGATGGCCAAATCGGAAGGCGCGTTCTCGGGCGCGGGCTTTTCTACGAGCCCATTGGCGACGTGCGTGCCGCACTTCGCCCTGACGGAGGAGACGATGCCGTATTTGGACACGTCCTCCTTCGGTACCCGATTGACGCCTACTCGCAAGGAATGAAGCTTATCGATAGCATACCAAAAACCCGCTCAGCGAGCGGGTTTTTGAGGTGCTAATGCATTCTTTTAATTATAAGGAATAGATTTCATTTCGGACATATTCCCCATATAATCCTCCAGAACGATGCTGATGACGGATCCCTTCTCCGGCAGAGGAAGTCCATTCAGATCATGATATCCGCGAATAAAATAATCGGTTGTAACACCCTGATCGTTCTCCGTTGGCTTAACTGGCTGGCCGTTGACCGTAATGTACATATGCCACCAATCCTTCGAAGACGGGACGTCGATCCCAAGCTTATCACCATCGATATAATAACCACCATCGAACGGTTCAGAATAAAGATCCTTCATTTTTCCTGAAGAACTTACGGTGTCAAGCACTCCCCCTTCTTTATCCAAGGCGGATACTTTCAATAGGTAACGATCATCGTCCTTCACCGGCACTTCCCATTCGAACAAACCCAATGCGGAATCCACGATTTTCGTATACGTATCCTTCCTTCCGTCTGTAAAGCTTACGTCAAACCGAACTTGGCTTGCGCGGTTATGCTTGTCCCAGACGATATCGAATCCTTCGACCGTTGCAATGGCGTTAACATTCGAGAGTTGGTCCTTGTCGTCAATAGCAACGACGGCCGGTTTGCTCTCGGTCTGATCGATGCCGACAGCAGTCAATTTGAGGGCCATAACGTCCGGCTCCAAGCTCTTTATATAGAAATTGCTGCCGTATACGCCGCCCCAAAATACCTCTTTTCCATTTTTCAGCTGCGCATAGAGATTGTACTGCTTCACCTCGCTATAATCTTCCATGTTCCAGACGACATCGGCTTCGCCGGTATCATATCGATTTTCTATAGCAAAACCGGCAGGTTGGCTTGGTGTATAGTTTTTCCCATCCGTTATCTTAAGTTCTCCAATATTCACCTGGTAGCCCTCAATGGCCGCTCCCTTCGGATCAAACGCAAGTCCGATTACGGCAAGTTCCCGATCTGCGTAAGCGTGCAAATCTAATTCCGCTGTCGTATAACCATTTGTTTTTTCACCGCTGTTAGGAACGGATACATATTCAACCTGTTTCGGATTGTCTTTGAAAATAAGTCCCAGCTGAATTTCCGAGCGATCGCTTGCCGACGACTTATTAAACGTAATCGAAGCTTTTGTTGTTTTCTTAACGTCCAAATCCGTCTTGTATAAACGCAAGAAATTTTTGGCGTCCAAGCTGCCGTTAACGACTAGTGAGCTTCCGCCTTTGTAGCCGCCGATCGGCTTATAGGTGAACTTGTCGCCGTTCTCCACGGAATCGCCGTAATCAAAATCGACTTGAAGCTTGGTACCTTCGCTATCGATCCACCACTGCCACGTCGGCAAAATATCCTGCAAGTTGATGTTCGACCATTCGTCATCGTTTGATACTTTTCCGTCTACGTAGTACTTCATGCCGTGGCCTGTATTAAAGGTTGTTGAAAAAGCGCTTCCATTAACGACCGAACGTTCTGAAATATACCTTGATATCCCTGTCCATTCCGAAGCGTCCTGCACACCGACATCCGGTCTTGTATATCCTTTCTGCTTGTCGGTATTGGTCGGATCGATCTTTACGCCGGTATACCACATACGCTCGCGCTCGGCGATCATCCACTGATGGTCGTCATTTTTGCTCGGGTCGCCTATATTTTCGTCAAGCGCTTGCTGGACGAAAAGGCCGCCAAGCGTCGCGATGGAGGTCATTGGATTTCCTGTCACCGGATCTAAGATGACATCCAAGTTACGAGTCGAGTTATGACTTCCTCCAAAGCGGCCCATTCCCGCTTCAACGCCGGAGAAGACGGTTTTAAGCGGATCGATTCCTCTACTTTTGGCCTCTTCGACGGTCTGTTTAATATACTTCTGATCTGTGCTGTCTCCATTGTTCCATCCGTCGTGCGAGTTCCAGTTGTAGTTCATAAAGATAGAGTTGTTAATCATTCCTCCATTTGCGTCATCACGAACGAACGAGCTGTGCGAAGAAATAAGTGAAGGCTGGTAGGTCAATTTGCCCTGCGTATCATCTACCGTGTCATACCACTGCGTATAGACGCCCGCATCCACCAATGTTTTCGTAAATGCTTTATATATCTTAATATGTTCCGGTTTAATCGACGTTTCTTGGTTAATAAAATAACTGTCAAAGCCGAAAAATTCCTTCATCTCGATTAGCTTCTCCGCGACCGGGAACGTTCCGTCTTCTCTTTGCTTCAACAGCAGATCATAAGGTTGTCCGCCGCGTGGGATAAAAATGCAGGCTACGGATTTTACGCCGTTTTTGTGCGCCGCATTGGTATAAGCGGGATTAGGCAGGTCTACGATGCCGTACTCAAATGCCCCGTTATGCCCGGCGTCATTCGGATCATATAAGCTGGAGGGTACGTCTTCCGTAGGAGTCCCATGCCAGCCTCCATAATAATCGGTATATTGCCAGAAGTTAAAGAGATAGTTCGAAAACTCGTTATTGTAAGGCGTTGCGCCACGGGGAGCGTCATCGTAATCACCAGTAAGGTTGAAAAACTCGGTATTCGGACTCAGCTTCGGATTCGCTTGGGTTGCGGCAAACGCATCGTTTCTTTGCTGCAAAGGCACATGTGCTCTTAATCGCTTGGCGTTCGGATCGGTTTCCGGTGACCAATTCTCAATATCGACAGCCCGGTATCCGTGGGTCACCGGTTGGTTTTTTCCGAATGCGGCATCGCCCGTGGGTGGCATGGAGTCCCCCGCAAAAACAGAATGAGGAACCGTCGAGGGGATCATGGCGGATGCTTCTGCAAGTGCTGTTTTTCTATTCTTCAATTCACTTTCCTCCTATTTTGTTGTTGTGATGCTAAATCGTTGTGGCCTATCCATTTTTTATAAAAAATATTGAAAGAGCTTTCAAAACAGGATGCTTTCAATTCGGCATCACCCTTCTTAAAGGGTTGTTTTCCCTTTTTTTACAGTGATTATTGTAACACCAACGAAGACAGGGGACTAGTCTCCATTGATTACTTTTGTGTCTTTTGTTTGAATAAAAGAGGTCAACCAGTAATAAACTGGCTGACCTCATACTACGAACTACGATCGGGTAATCTAACGCCGCTCCAAGTGACACGCAGCTTTGGAGATGATTATTGGTGGTTGACTGCCATTGAAGTAACTTTCTCCATCGGGATGCTGATATTTGGTCCGCTTTTGGATGTCATCCAGGTGTTGGGCAGCTGGAGCGCGTGAGGTGTGGCGAACCCGGCCAGGCGGCGGGCTAAGGGCCGGCCAGCATCAGGCGGGTACACTCCGTATGGGGAACGACCCGGCGACATCTGTCACTGATCCATTGGGTCGCGTGCATGGATACAGCAATCTCTGGGTGAGCGACGGCTCTGTACACGTGACTAATGGCGGCGTCAATCCAGTGTTAACGATTCTTGCCTTGGCTTTCCGTACGGCGGAAAACGTGGTGAAACAATAAAACAAATGGGCTGGTGCCCCGTACAGGGCACCGGCCCATTTCAATGACTTAAATTTTGTATTCCCGAGCTGACTCACCTTTGGAACGAGTACTTGCTGAACTTAATGTTGACATGCCGTAATTTGCTTATGTATTATACCCCTATAGGTATATAGAGGTTTCGAAAGGTGGGGTACTGATGAGGGATTTTGAACTGTTAACGAGTGTCGAAGCGGCAAATGAATTTATAAGTCGTTATTCATTATCGTTTCTTTATATCACGATGACGGATTGCAGCGTTTGTCATGCATTGCAGCCGCAGGTACAGAAATTAATGATGAAGTACCCGGAAATTCAATTGGGGACGATCAATGCACATGATGTTCCAGCCGTTGCTGAGAGGTTCTCTGTTTTTACTGCGCCTGTATTATTGCTTTATGTGGAGGGGAAAGAATATATACGAGAAGCGCGAATCGTTCATATGGATCTGTTAGACGGGAAAATCCACAAGGTCTACGACCTTGTGACGGGATAATTACGCAGAGGGGAATGGTAATAAAATGAATCAGTGGAATGAACGGTTTATTTGGACGAGTATGCATATGGCGAGCAGCCCAATGCCTTTATTACCGATTTATTCTTAAACTATCCTGCCCGTTAGTTGAGAAGGCTGCCGATCCATTGCTGTCGGCAGCCTTCTCCTGAAGAATATTGAGCTATCGTTACCCGTTAGCGTAATCGACTAATAACCATGAAGGTCTAAAGGGCATGCCGGTTCAGCTTTTTTTTCAATTGGTTAGCGTTCACTTTTTTAATCGCAACCCGTTCAATAAACCGACGAATTGCTTTTTGGACGTTGCCTCTTTATCATGCTTTGAAAATTCCAGTACGTAAATAATTTTGTCCTGTATCGGGATGACGGCGAAATAGACGTCATGTGTGCCGGTCAGACCGGAGGCGGCTGTACCATTGTCAGCGTCTAGCGTAAATAGCTTGCCGCTTCCGATGGGAGTATCGATTAATTCTTCATTTGTAATTTCGCTATGGTTGGGCTTATAAAATTTGAAGTCAAAATCGTCAGCATACGGGTACGTGACAACGCTCCCGAGAGTCATTCCGTTCTCGTCGGTGATAGATGCGTTAAAGCGGTCTCCGGTACTCAAGTTCCATCCCTTTGGCAGGGTCAATTCTAGATTTGAGACGTCGTATTCAGAGTCCATACTGACAGTAGTTTCAAGAGCCTGTCCAATGCCGGCGTTGGCAGTCTGGTTAGCAGAAACGGATAAAGTGACTGGGTTATTCTGTGCGGCGGGAGCTTTCTGGTTACCGGAACAACCGCCAAGAACCAGCAGCGGAACAACCAGAAGCACTTGTATTTTCGTGAAACGTGCCATTCTTCGTCTCCTATTTGTTTTTGACATCAAAACTGCATGCACTCCCGTAGCCATCTGCTCAGTTCGCTATCGTCTCCCTTAGTTGAATCCAATGGATTTATCGTAAAAGGCTTGGTAAGTTTCCTCATACTCATTTACTGACCAATCACCAAAGCCTATACCTTCAAATAATGAAAGCCTACTATTTTGAATTACGCAAATACTGTTGTGATACGTGAGAGATAAACCATTTATGTTATTTCTTAATAAAAGCATAACCTTTGTTCCTCGCTTAGGAAAATCATAAGGCACTTCACCAGGATGAAAATGTACATCCCGCTTTAACACAATCTCTTTTTGATTTAGTCGTCCTTTTAGAACATCTTCGACTGACAAAGTCATTTCCTTGTGTACAACCCCATATTCATTAGCAGTAATTCGCCTCATTATCTTGCCAATGACTATGTAATCGGAGCGATTTAACATATCTTGCGGTGGGAAAATTGACATTTTTGCACTTACAGTTGGAATTGATAAAAAGATAGAGAATGACATAATCAGCAAAATAACTTTCTTCATATCTACCTCCTGCTAACTTTTCCCTTATGATTGCCAATAACCGAATTTACATGCAAAGAACGGGATTCTGGCTTCCATGCTATTCTGCCCGATAGTTCAAAAAGTTTTTTAGTCTTCCCGTCTACATTGTTTACGGCTCTCCTTTCCAGAAATACCTTTTTGGATTGTGACTTTATTTATTTTTACATTACTTTCTGGAGTATCAGTTAAAGTGATGAGAATTCTTTTATAAGGAGCGTCACCATGATGTGCGCTATAATTTAACGCACTTGCATGTACGATATGTCTTCTTGTATCGCCATTTATTCTTTCGATTTTATCTATTTTTGGACACATGATAAAGTCTGAGTAAGTTTTATCGAGGTATGAAAAATATCTGGTATATAAGGTTTCTTCAAGTAGCTCTTCTTTAGGAGCTCCAATACTTTCATACTTCCACTCGACTAAAAGCCAATCAAATAACTCAAGTGATTTTAATCGAACTTCGTTATTATTTTGGGTAAATAAAACCTCACCATCCGCTATTGTGCAAGACTTTTTTTGATTCTCAAGTATACAATTATAGGCAGGTTCAACAACTACAATCTCCCCGTTTTTCATTCTTATTTCCAATTTAGAGATGGGGCTTATATTTGCCTCTGGCTCAGTTTGTCCTTCGGAAGGATTCGTTGTGTTTATCCATTTAACAACCTTACTGATGATTACTTCTTCATATCCGTCGCTTTCCTTAAATAATCTAGAATCCCCAGATATACGGTTTACTTGAATTGATAAAACATCCTCTGGTTTTAAATTGGGTTGAATACTTGCCTTTGCTATTTGTATCGAGGAGAATAGCCCAGCAAACACCATGCATATTATGACCAAATTTTTCACGATTTCACGCCACCTCTGGAAGAAGTTTTGCAGGTATTATCCCCTTTGAGTAAAACTAAATTCCAATATGACATAAATTAACCAGTCGGTATGTTTGCCTTGACAGCCACTGTTGCAACTAACCTGCCCATTAGCGTAATGAAAAAATGGAGCAGTTGCAGACTGCAACTGCTCCATGGTGCGATTAACTAACGTTTCCCGTTAGTTTAGCCGTTCATCTTTTGATTAAACAAAATCTTATAGTCCCGTGCTTCTTGCGGATACCTTTCCTGGATACTCTCTACGTATTCCCAAAATAATTTTTCATCGAACTTTTTAGGATCATCAGAAAGTACTAAAGGTAAGTTATGAAATGTATCTGATAGATCATTAATAAATTTTGTTGACTTCTCTGTGTTCGTAAATGAATGGGAGCGTATATCTACCAGTACGCTATACAACAAAAAAAAATAAGCACTTATCCTTTTGTTATCCAAATGTTTCGCTCCTTTTCATGAGTCTCATTCCATAGCACCGCGCTATAGTTACCCGTTAGCGTAATGGACTGCCGTTCATTCTGTGGCAGCCTCGTGGTGTAGTTTATTGTGCTATCGTTCTCCGATAGCTTAATACATTCCGAAACATTCAAACTGAGTAAAATATGCATGTGGATCAGAAATGCCGTTTTCAACAAAGATAGTCGCTCACTCTTTAAACATCCTCAGATAAGAAGCTCTTTTAACTAAAATTCTATTATTCTAGTCCAACTAATATAAGTCCCTCAGAAGGATAATCCATATATTGAAATTGCTTAAATGTGATGAGATCACCTTTCGTATTCAATAAACCCTGCCTGCCATTATACGATATCCGTGCGAATCCATTGAAGAATCTTAATGAATTATCAAACTTTGGTTCAATTACATAATCTCCGTTTAAATTAATATAGCCCCATTTATCTTTTACAATAACAGGTGCTAAGCCATCTGAAAACTCATCAACATTTTTATATTTATTAGGGATAATCTCGTTACCATTAGAATCTAGAAAACCATATGTTCTCCCTTTTTGAAATATTGCTCGATTAGAACGCATATTTCCTATAAATTTATATTTCATAGGAACTCTTAAGTTTCCGTTAATATCTATACATCCTGATTTATATGATTCATTTATTACAACTGCTATTCCATCATGAAACATCTGAGCATTTGCCCACTGTGTCGGAATCACTACTTCACCTTCTTTATTCATAAAACCACATTTGCTATTTATCTCTACAAGTGATAAGCCTCCGGAAAATGGATCCAAACGATTATATTTTATTGGAATACTATATCTCCGTTTGAATTTATCGCTCCAAACTTACCAGATTTTTGAACCACAGCGAGTCCATCTTCTGTAAATCTAGCAAACCCATCAAACTGATAATTAATTTTCAATTCACCTTTTGAGTTTATAAATCCAGTTTTACCATTAGTCTCTTTACTAACAGCAGCAAATCCATAAAAGTAGTCAGTTGCCCAACTGTAATCCCCTGGATTCTCAGTAAGACTCTGTTTCTCTAGAAATTTATACCTTTCATTTTCACTGAATAGTGCAAAACCTTCTGTAAACCTATTAATATCTTTGAAGGCTCTGTCCGTTACAAGTTCACCATTCATGTCGGCAATACCTATTAATTTCTCCATTATTAATTTATACTCCGCATATTCTGCAAACTAAAGTGCATTGGTCATGTTTCTAAGGCAAGATGTGTTTCTTTTTTGACGTTAGGCCACTATTGAATAACCTCGCCCCCATTATACTACAGGAACCACATATTGGAAGTATCCTGCCCGTTACTAGAGTAAAGGGCTGGTCTTCCCAGCCCCTCCTCATCAAACCGTACGTGAGGTTTTCCCTCATACGGCTTTCCGATGTTCGTCTTTCATGGGCATGCAGA
>NZ_JBWDNM010000038.1:0-5215 GCF_056269185.1 Paenibacillus sp. J31R122 | reverse complement strand
CGCTTCTACGCAAAGCTTTCACCGTACGCAGGCATCCTAGCTACATGGGGGCTTGGCCCCTCCCATGACCGGACTTTCACCGGCTAGAAGATGCGTGCTTCTGGGCACGCGTTTAATAAAACGAGCAGGCAACCGCAGTGCCTGCTCATCGTTGTGTGCTATTGAACTAACGTTCCCAGTT
The DNA here is from genome assembly GCF_056269185.1 of Paenibacillus sp. J31R122. NCBI lineage: Bacteria > Bacillati > Bacillota > Bacilli > Caryophanales > Paenibacillaceae > Paenibacillus > Paenibacillus sp. J31R122. The sequence continues at coordinate 5,034 of NZ_JBWDNM010000038.1, read as the reverse complement.
AGCGTAATGATCTCTGCCGAATAGGCCCGAAGCGTGAATATGGTGTTAGCCGATGCTTCCTCTTCTTCGAGTTACCCACCGAATATGTCTTGATCTTCTTATGCCTTATCCGTTCTTGACCTTAGATGCTTCTGGCTTTGAGGGTTTACCCATATGTTCTTGACCTAGGAAATTTCGGCTAACGATTTGTATTGACGACGTCCTGGCCCCTTAGAGCCGCTGCTTATAGTTGTGAGGCATGCCGAACACCTAATGCAGTGACGTCCCGACGGGCTTAGGGGGCTGGATGTGGTCACTCGCTTCTCAGAGTGACCCGGAGCGTCACTATGGTGTTAGCCGAAGGAAGTTCTGGAAGCAGCCATTGCATTTAAGGCGTTCTCAAAATAGCTATATACTTCATCTGCAATTCCCAGAAACTCTTCAACAAGTACATTACTATCCAAGTAACAAGCATACAGATAATCAACTAAAGCGGAGTCAATCTCACAATAGTTTAATATGGCATTCTTCATCTTAATAATGTCATCTTGCCATACACCTGTATCTTCTAAAACCAAAGAGTATAATGCACGAATTAATCTCTTAGAGTAACCTTTAATATATCTAGTTTTCATTGTGTTATCACTAGCATTAGAAAGTAAACTATGTATACGATCTACTTCCTCCTTGGTCTCTGTATTTAAGTCTAAAATGAACTCTGGAGAAATAATTATCGGTGGTACTTTTTCACCAACGTCATGACCATATATGCAAACACAAATTATCTTAATCCAAAAACCCCACTCATTCGGTTTACTTAATACATCGTCAATCGAGCAAATTATCGTATCAATCTTAGTTGCTAATGGAAATTCTTCCAAAATCTTGTCTTTAATATTTGACAATCTTTCGTAATCAATATCTTTGGGATTTACACATACAATAGTAAAGTCTGCATCTGACTTAAAAGGTTTAGCAGTTCCTTTTGGAATCGAGCCACACATATAAATGCTATGAATCTTACCTTTAAATTCGGTAAGTATATTATCTATATACTTATCAACAAAATCCTTATATTCACTTTGTATTACAATTCTTTTTATAACTTTTTCTAATATCATATAGACTCCTCCTAAACATGTAAGAACTTCTTTCGGCTAACGTTCTTGAATTCTCGACGTCCGACGGAGTCGGATGTGACCGGCTGAATCTACTCTGGCTTCTCAACTTCGGTCCGAACCGAGGGCGTAGCCCGAAGCGTGAATGTGGTGTTAGCCGATGCTTCCTCTTCTTCGAGTTAACCACCGAAGATATGTATTGATCTTCTTATGCCCTTATCCGATCTTGACCTTAGATGCTCCTGGCTTTGAGGGTTTACCCATATGTTCTTGACCTAGGAAGTTTCGGCTAACGTCTTTTTTGCGAACTTCGTAAATCAGTCATATTTAATCTATTCGCGAAATGATTAAACTAACCTGCCCGTTAGCTCAACAAGGCCGCCGTTTCATGCCGGCAGTCTCGTTATGGAGATTATTAAGCTATAGTCTCCCGTTAGCGTAACAACCAATCGGTTTAACTTTCATTTTTGAAATGAAAATGTTCATGATGGATCGCATCCATCCCAACCAACTTACCACTCTTTTTATGGTAATATGCGAAGTTATTATTCAGCGGCATTCGAAGTAATTGATAATTGCGATCCCTTGGCAAGGCTTCGACTTTATTAATTGCTAACTCACGTGTGGTGTAAATACCTATTGGAGAGAAATTTGGAAAACCAGTTGAAGCATCAGCAACGAAAATTCCCCAAACGTAATCATTTGGCACAAAATTCACCCTTATCCTTTTAAGACCTAAAACCTGAGTTAAGTATTCGGTGACCAGTTGAATTATCCTGCCCGCTAGCTTAATGAGATGAGCAGGCTACCGTAACGTCTGCTCATCAATGAGTATTATTCAACTATCGTTCTCCGTTACTTCAACAAACGATGCTTATTTCTTTATAATGGGTATACATATTTCGCTTTTAAATTGCGGCGATGCTACATCTTTGTGCTCATTCCAGAGCATTTCCGGCCCTTCGCTTAGCTCATATTCCGCGGACGGAAACCATTCGGAATAAATGCGTCCCCAGATCTCTTGAAGCGCACTCGGAAAAGGGCCGACGGCTGTGAATACAGCCCATGTAGAGGCTTGCACCTCCAGCTGGGCGAAGCCATCTCCATCTTTCGTTGTGGCCGCCCCGATGTAATGATCGAGCTCTCCTTTCTCCTCAATCCGCCCTTCACTGAAATTCGTGGAAGCACTGATTAGTCCTGAAGGTTGAACATTCGAAAAGCCCTTAATCTTATCAATCATTTCTGGGGTGAGACCTTCAAACATCGACGCAATCTCCGGATTCACCCCTTGAAATACTATTGGCACTCTTTTTTTGATCCCCACGATGCGAAAAGCCTCTTTGTCTTCAATTCGGTAGTTCATTTCACTTCCTCCTTTGATAGTCAGTTGAAACGTCATCCGCGGGAAGGCTTTGAGGGACTGTCCATGGATCCGGGCTTCCGAGGGAGTAATCCCATGCATGCTTTGGAAAGCTCTAGTAAAGGAATCCGGCGAGGTATATCCGTATTTCATCGCAGCATCGATGACCTTGATGTCACTGTGGCTTAGCTCGAGTGCTGCCAAAGTTAGGCGTCTTCGGCGGATGTATTCCGACAGAGTAATGCCTGCAACATCCGTGTAAAATGATATTCTGAACAGCAGGCAATTTTCGCTGCCTCCTGATAGTCCACACGATCAGTAAGATTCTCCTCAATATAGCTTAAAGCTTTGTTCAGTTGCGCCAGCATATCCATGATATCGCCTCCCCTCGTTACTCAAAGCATAGCAGAGAAGGTAATTCCCTCCCGACATTTAGTGCACAATCCTGTAGGGTCTTTCTCAGCTCAGTGAACAAAAGTCAAGTCTGGTAGGAATGCCGTGAGCTCCTTTGTTGTCTCTTTAAAGTTGGCTGGCAAATCCGTAGGATTGGGTCTCCCTAAATCCCAATGGTATTCAAGCTGCCGTCACTACGCTCCCATGACCTGCTCGAGGCTTTTCGAAGAGGGCGGAATCAGGCAGACTACCCTGACCGTCTAAACGCTTCGCAGCCGGGACAACGTCCCTTAAGTGGTGAGGCTTCTTGAATACAAGAAACGTGAAGATTTTCAATGGGCTTTCATTAGAATTCTTTCATCAAGAGTATTCAATATTCCGAAAATTTGTAAAATGACTTAAACTATCCTCAGTGGGGAGGAGGTGAAACAATGAACAAGTTTAAAAAATTAATTTTGCCAGTGGCATGCGCTTTTGCCATGTCTGCTGCCGTTCCATCTGCATCGGCCGGAGCTGGAACATGGGATTATATTGGCGAAGAAACTGTTTACCAGAATGGCAGTAGCTGGGATTCTGGCGGAGGTAGTTGGAAGGTAACAAGTGACTCATACAATAAAGTCTGCGTAACCTATGAGCTTTGGGAATATGATCCTTATGATCCTGATGACTATATAGGAAAGCGCACTGTCTGCCCTGGTAAGAGTAATGTATTTGATGTTAGCGGATTTACTGACGGTGGCGGTCAAGCCGAACTTTACGTGAAAAAAACGAATTATAAAAATACTCCTACAAGAATGATTTATCACGACTGATCAAAGACAAGCCCGTGCTTGAAATCAGAGCGGCAGTCCTAAAACTCTAATTTTCCGTCCAGGGCTGCCGCTAGTTATTAAGCTCTTGTTTTCCGTTAACTCAATAGCAAATGAATAACAACTCGTTATTTCTCCCAAAGCTCGACCAGTCGACCTTCAGGATCTTCAATCCAAATAAACTTTGCAAAATCACTAATCTCTTTTTTCTTTGCAAGAGGTACACCAATATGTTCAAGATGTTTAATAGTCTCATTTAGATTATGTACTTGGAAATTTAGCATCACTTGTTGTTCTTTTGGAAAATAACCATCATTCTCGGTAAAGAAAGAAAAGATAGTCTCATTTCCAAATTGGGGTTTTATCACAGTCCCATTCCAATTTTCTATTTCAATTTTCAACACTTCACTGTACCATTTTTTTATAACTTCAAGATTCTTAGTTCTCCAAAATACTCCTCCAAAACCTTTTATCATTTTTTCAACTATACTGCCCGTTAGCTTAATGATTTACTGCAATCCTACTTATCGCAGATGTGTCGCCCGCTGAATTCCCCATTACTGCAACATCAGACAATAAAAAAACCACCTGTCAGGTGGCTGTGGCTATTCAAAGTTTAATTGTGATTATCTATTTTTTATTTAGGCTATCTGCTAACGGTATTTCAGCAATAACCTTTGGTCCATCTAGTATGAGTAAAACACCTTCAAGTGAAGTTGATTTTACTTTTCCAACATCGACGTTTTCCTTAAATTGAAATTCAGCATGAAAAGATGCTTCTTTTCCTGGCTCTAAAATACCTTCTGAGCTTCCGCCTCTAAATTGCATTTTTCGGAATACCGTATTCTGTTGTATCTCCATCAACGAAGCCAGTTTATCATATGGTCTTACTGTCACTTCCAAACCATATGAGTGATGTCCAGGATAATCGAATGTTCCAAAAATTCGTTGTGACCCAGTATTTTTGATTCTGAAGTCGTATCGTAGTATATGTCCAGATTTAATGACCGTTGTTTCTACATTTGTCAAAACAAGCTCACCTTTCTTTACAAATCCCATAGTAAAGAAAAGTGATAAGCACATCAGTAATACAACTGATACTTTTTTCATAATTCCCTCCCTTGAACAAGCAGTTCGTTTATTTCCTGCGCTCGTTCTCAAGATAAGATAACCAAACTGTGGTAAATATATTCTTTATTCCACTATCCTGCCCGTTAGCGTAATGAAGGGCTACCACATGGCAGCCCTTTCGGTGTTCAACTATCGTTTCCCGTTAGCTTAATCTTCTTCCGATACTACTTGAAATTTGATAAAAGCTCACCATTGATTATTTAAAGTTTGGATTTGCAACTACTTTTAATTGATCACCTATTTT
>NZ_JBWDNM010000039.1:0-4997 GCF_056269185.1 Paenibacillus sp. J31R122 | reverse complement strand
AAGACGACGAGGTTGATAGGTTCGGGGTGGAAGCACAGCAATGTGTGGAGCTGACGAATACTAATCGGTCGAGGGCTTATCCTAAATAAGTTTGCATGGACCCATACATCCGGCAGACAAACAGCTAAGGTTTCAGTAAGACAACTTTCGTATCCAGTTTTGAAGGTGCAATTTACTTCTTTACGACGCGGGGTGGAGCAGCCCGGTAGCTCGTCGGGCTCATAACCCGAAGGCCGCAGGTTCAAATCCTGCCCCCGCAACCAATTACCTTCTTACTAAAGGTAATTCATAATGATGTGCCGTTGTAGCTCAACTGGTAGAGCAACTGACTTGTAATCAGTAGGTTGGGGGTTCAAGTCCTCTCGACGGCACCATTTTTTTTTCAAAAGAACAATAAAGATTTAACCTGAACTCCTTGTGAATCAAGGTTTTTTTTATTTTATAGATTAAAAAAGTTTTAACTAAAAACATACGAGAACCGAGCATTATTTCTGCTCGAGTCTCGTATGTTTTTTTTATAACAACAAAGGCATAGGAAGCGATACAAACGTTGATTAGACAGAACCAGCTAGTTTATAGTATATAATCAATAAATGTTCTTTATAAAGAACTAATTAAATGCTATATTATATTTGAATTAATAGTTATGAAGTTAATAATGTAAATATCCAAATTAATTTGTTTGTTTTAAAGAATGTTTGTTTCTCTATTGCTGATTACGGAGGGTATGGAGGAAATGAAAAAAGCTAGCGATTTTAATAGAGATACGATTCCCTATATGCTGGAAAGAAGAGCGATATATTGCCCTCATGATACAGCGTTCAGTTTCCCAGAATTCAAACAAAGCTACACATGGTCAGCTATTTGGAAAGAAGTTCAGCAGATTGCCAAAGGATTTCTTGAGTTAGGTATTAAAAAAGGAGATACCATAGCTTTGTTAATGCCAGGTAGAATGGAACTTATGCTCTCGATGTTTGCTACTGCTTGTGTGGGAGCAATCATTGTTCCGCTCAATACATATTCCAAGAAGAATGAGCTCGAAAAGTATCTGAAAGATTCCACTCCAAGCGTGATGATCATTGGGAGAGAGGGGAATCATATCCATTATCCATCCCTTTTGCAAGAAATCTTATCCGATAACAAAAGAAACAATTATGATTGTTCATGGATGCCAGCGCATATTTTCATGTTGGATAATGAATCAAGGGTTCCTTTTCCATTTCGTCCATATGGGGAACTATTTGCACTCGCATTGAACAAGGATGATCAGTCCCTGCTAGCGGCTTGTCGAGAGGTTACCATCAAGGATCCACTTATCCTGCTATATACCTCAGGCACATTAGGCTCTCCTAAGGGCGTTCTTCGTACGACCTCATCTTTCCATGCCAGTCATACATCCAAAACAAACAAAGAGAATAGTTTAATTTCTAATATGGTTGATCGTATAACGAGCCATTTTACGGTTATGAATTTGTTGCCTTTGTATCATCTAGGAGGATTTGGAACCATATTTACAGGCTTAAAGGGTTGTAATATAAATATCGTTATGTTGAGCCACTTTAATCCTACGTTGGCCCTGAACACGGTTGAAAAAGAAAAATGTAGGGTCCTGATAGGCACTCCCTTCATGATTAATCAAATGCTTGCTTCCCCAAGTTTACATGCACACAATCTGAAGTCATTGCTTGGTGTAGTATTTACTTCGGCAGCTGTGACAAAGTCTATTTTGCAAAAAGTAACGAAGGAATTGAACTTGTACTTCTTTATGGTTAGTTATGGATCATCTGAGGCAGGGTCCGTTGCAACTGGTATTTGCTTTATAGAAAGGAAGAATAATTTAGTACTTCGTTTCCTATATAATTTCTTGAAAAATACGAATATGCTTGGTGGATTAATTAGTCAAAAGGAATTTGAAAAGGGCTCCTACAGTCTTGCCGGCAAGATCGATAAACGTGTAGAAGTGAAGGTGCTGAATCCGAAAACAGGAGAGCCAATGCCCATAAAGGAGCATGGTGAAATTTATATTCGAAGTCATCGGGTTATGCGATATACGAAGGAAAACAAAGAGAAGCCTTGCTTTTCGACTGATGGCTGGTACAAATCAGGGGATTTAGGATTTATAGATGAAAAAGGTCATCTAACGATTACAGGCAGACTTAATCGCTTAATCTCTCGTGGTGGTGAGAAGATCTCTCCTATAGAAATTGAAGATGTTCTGTTGAAGCATAACGAAGTCGAGGAAGCACTTGTTATCGGAATCCCAGACGAGCTGTATGGGGAGCAGATATGTGCTTGTATTGTTTTTAAGAAGGGAGCGGACCTTACATCAGATAAACTAAGAAGCTTTCTAGAGCCCCACCTATCAGCCTTTAAGCTGCCGCGCTATTTTGTATTTCTTTCTTCCTTTCCATTGTCTGCAACAGGAAAGATTTCTGTTAAAGATATTCAACAAATAGCTAGGGATAGAATAGGGGAGCTGCTGCAACATGCGTAGGTATTATCCGGGTATTACTGTATTTAAGCTAATAGGCTCCCTGTTGGTTTTAGTTGCACATATTATGTTGATTCGTTATATGGGCATTTTGCCTGAACAGCATGTGCTGCAGTTTATAATGCTGAATTTCCGGGTTATTGTACCGTGCTTCTATGTAATTGCTGGTTTTTTGGCTTACAGAGGCTGCGTGAACGCGGAAAATCCCAAGATGTATATTCGAAGGTACATAACTAGAATTACGATGATTTACAGTTTTTTTTGCTTGTTATTTATAATGGAGTTCATTATACCGGCATTTCTAAATAATGGATTATCCATTACAAATTTTATTCTCCAGGCTAAAATATTATTTATGACTGTTTTTTTAAATGGTCCTTTTATACAGCTATGGTTTATCCCTCCTTTACTTTTTGGAATTATCGTTTCCTATTGGTTTTTTGAGAAGCAATATTATCGATTTGTTATTGTACTAGCGCTTGTGGGATTTCTTATTAGTCAATTGGTTTCCGGATCACTTAGGCCGATCTTGGCAGCAGTAATTGGGAATGGCGTTTTGCTGGATTCGTCTGTTTGGGGCTATTTGGTTTTGTTCGTAACGAGGTATTTTGGTTTTGGATTAACCTTTGTATTAGTCGGAGTTATTATCGCGAAAAATGAGGATAAGTTTCTGCAAAGCAAGATGGGAATCCTTCTAATCCCAGGACTCATTCTTGCGGTTATAGAAACAATCTGGTTAATTAATGTGAGTGAGTGGATGGCAGAGTATAAGCTTGCTTTCAGTATACTCCCAAACACAATTTTAGTTTTCAATGGGGTTCTCCGTCTTAAAAGTCAATCGATTCAGTCTTATCACAAGGCAATCAACCTATTTAGTATCGTTACGTTTTGCTGCCATATTCCCTTAATGAAATTGAACCTGCTTATATTAGGCTGGGTTACTGGCAGCATGACTGTACTACAGGACCTTGTATTTTTACTTCTAACCTTCATTCAATGCGTAGCTGTAACTCTCCTCATTACGCTTAGAAAAAAGCTTTTCTCATACAGACAATCCAGAAGGCTATCATCCTGATAAGTTCAAAAGCAGTAAAAACCTCCTACATTCTGGAGGTTTTTTCGTGTTAAACTGGATGCAATGAACATATGACAAAACTATTGGAGAATAAATGATGGATCAGCGCAAAAAAATACTTATTATTGAAGATGAAAAGGATATTTCGCGTATATTAAAAGATTATATTAGTATGAATGGATACGAGACTATGGTCGCAGAGAATGGAAAGGACGGCCTACACCTGAGCCAAACATGGCAGCCACACTTTATTGTGTTGGATATTATGCTTCCAGATATGGACGGTATAGACCTTTGTCGTCAAATTCGTGAAACGAATCAAGTCCCAATCCTTATTTTAAGCGCGCGGGGCAGTGATACAGATAAGGTGTTAGGGCTTGGATTCGGAGCTGATGATTATATGACCAAGCCGTTCTCAATGAGTGAGTTGGTGGCACGTATAAATGCTCATTTAAGAAGAGCAGGGAATTCCGTTCATTCAGAAAAGAATGAAGATCGTATACAGTTCGGCAATGTGACCATTGATAAGAAATCATATAGCGTTAAAGTAGATGGACAAGATGTTTCCCTATCAGCCAAAGAATTTGAGCTCTTGTTTTATTTAGCTAAGCATAAAAACCAAGTTTTCTCCAAAAGTCAGCTGCTTGATGCAATTTGGGGGTTTGAGGCTTATGGTGATGAAAATACGATAACGGTTTATATAAGAAGAATACGTGAGAAAATCGAAGCTAGTCCGTCGAATCCTACCTATATCAAAACGGTCTGGGGTATCGGATATAAATTCAGCCAAGACTAATGGAAGAGAGCGGAGACACCTATGTATTTGAGTAGTTGGATGCGAAGATGGTTTGCGGCTGTATCTATTTGTGCTTTTATTGTAATTGGCTGCGGAACTTACTTGCTATTAGATAATGATAGAGGCAGAATCGAACCCGATCCGAAATATGTTATTAATCAAGTTAGGTTAAAAGTAAGCAGCATTATGTCTTATTTGGAGATGCATTATGGGGATATCCAACATGATTCTGCCGTTCGAGACAGTCTTCAAGAGATGTCTAACAACAGCGGTATAGATATGTTAGTAGCAGGGCTTGACGGCAAAGTAGTTTATACATCCTCCATAAATGAATCTCTTCCCATAATAGATTTGAGAAATGCACTTCACTATGATTTATATACGGCAAGGGTGGAAAAGGATGTTTTTAGAATTGCATTTCCATTGTTGGACAAAGCAGCCCAAGCTCAAATAGGAAATGTGATATTTACTATGCCTATAACTACACTTGCCTATATAAAAGAAAAGAATACACCGGTATTCCCCGAGGCCACTGAAAAAGTCTATATCTTATAAACAGGATACCCTTCCTCGATTTTTACGAGGAAGGGTATCCTGTTTTCCTATATAATTAAATTATTAATTTCAGGTGGTGT
>NZ_JBWDNM010000040.1:0-4804 GCF_056269185.1 Paenibacillus sp. J31R122 | reverse complement strand
AAGCATCTCATCAACTCCGCTCGACTTGCATGTATTAGGCACGCCGCCAGCGTTCGTCCTGAGCCAGGATCAAACTCTCCAAATTGGTGTTTGACTTGCTCATTACTTTTTTATCGCTTTTTCTAATGATCCGTTAGGATCGTTAGGGCAGTTTAATACTCGTTGTTCAGTTTTCAAAGAGCAATCTTATTCTTGTTTGTTTCTCGTTTGTGCCGGTTTGTTTCTTGCCCGGAATAAGAATATACCATGCATATGCCTACTAATGCAAGTCTTTTTTTAAAATTCTTTTTAAACATGTGAATCGCTTAAATATAGAGTGTCTTTATCCAGCTATTTTATACATAAAAATAAAAAGAAGCCCAAGCCTTGAATCAGCTCAAGCATCTATTATCAGTCATAAGCATTCATGTACAAGGCTTACTTCGTACTTTTGCTTCTAACTCCGCTGATTTCACTTCTACCTTTAAAGGGGCTGGATCCTCTATCACTTGTTTTAGTACCGGTTATTCCTTTTTTCGCACTTCCACTGCCGTTCTTATCTGCTTCTGCACCTTTAGAAGACTTTTTTCTGCTAAACACTTTTGTAGCTGCCGCTTTCTGCTCGCCCTTTTTCCATCGAGTCCAGCCTTTGCTGCCCGTACCTCTGCCAGTACCGCCTTTTGCCTTAGCTTTAGTCATATCATCACTCCATTTACTTTTGTAGCCGAATTACTATTCGTAAAAAGGAATACCTTATCCTATTTGTCCGGAAAAATCCGTTGGTTTGGCACACAGTTTCATCAAACGTAACCACTACGGCTTTTTTAGCCTCTATATATAGTACACCAAATAGCTAAGTTTAGGCTAATTCCTTATAAGTTATTTCTCATCACTGTTTACTTCAAAGAAGCTCACTTAATATTTACCCACTCATTCCATTTCAAAACAAATTCCCCTCTACTCGCCCTTCACTATGATAATATTATGTTAGTTGGAAGTTATTTCTATGTGAATGCAGCAAATAGATTATTGGTTATCTGTCAGCAATTGTTATCATCTCACAAGTCTATCTTATACAGGAAGGTTACTAGATGTATAAGCAGAACTTTTTTATTTGGATACTTACATTCTCTCTACTAATTATCGTTAGCATCCAACCACCAAATGCACAAGCTCAAATTCTATCCCCAGAAGAAAACGGATGGAAAGAAATAGCTGCAGGCAATCTTCACAGTCTCGGAATCAAGGATGATGGGACAGTATGGCAATGGGGGAACATAACTACCTATCGTGGTGCTCTAGGTTCAGAAACTAATCTCAATTCCTATCTCCCTGTTCAAGTACCTTTTATCAAAAATACTGTCGCCGTTTCGGGTGGGCAGACACACTCACTCGCCCTAACTAACGAGGGAACGGTTTGGGCATGGGGTGGAAATCTAGATGGTCAATTAGGTGATGGGAGTAAGGTTAGTCGTGAGTCCCCTAAACAAATTGAAAAATTGTTTGATGTCGTTGCGATCGAAGCAGATTGGAGCAGCAGCTATGCGATCAAAAAAGACGGAACCGTTTGGGTCTGGGGCGGCTTTTTCCCTGAAGTTCCTACACAGCTGCCTAGAGCTGCCGATGTCATTACCATATCAGCAGGTTACGGCAACTTTATGCTCCTAAAGAAGGATGGGACGGTTTGGACTTACAATAATAAAATGGTTCAAGTAGAAGGTTTAGAGGGTATAGTCCAAATCGCAGTGGGAGGACAGTATACATATGGTATGAAGAAGGACGGAACCGTATGGCTTTGGGGATCAAACGGGTTTGGCAAAGTCAATGGGAGTTCTGTTAATAATGATACGGCAGCTAGCATGATTCAAGGTGTGTTCGATGCCATATCCATTCAAGCCTCAGCCAGTGGCCCTCTTATATTAAAAAAAGATGGGACGGTCTGGGCTAGCGGAGACAATCCCGGGGGCCAGCTCGGTATCGGATCTTATAAATCGAGTGATGTCCCTGTCCAAGTCATTGGCCTAAAAAAAATAAAACGCATAGCAGCACACGGTATTGGATATCGCTCAATGGCTATTCGTGCGGATGGAACCTTATGGTCTTGGGGATTCGGCCCTACTGGGGATGGTACAAAGTGGGATCGAACTTTGGCCGTCGGAATTAAGAGCTATGAATCTGAGCTAATAGAGAAAGAACCTATTTTTGTCGATTTAGATGGTAAAACATTACGTTTCAAACAACCTCCCGTTAAGCTAAATAACCGGACCATGGTTCCGTTAAGAGCTATATTCGATGCACTCGGCGCTATTTTAGAATGGAATTCTGATACTCAAACTATTACAGCTACAAAAGGAAGCAATAAAATTGTACTAGTCGTTGGTAGTTCAACCGCACTCGTGAATGATAAGCAAGTCATCCTCGATGCTCCTCCGACAATAATTAATGGCTCCACTTTCGTACCCGTCCGCTTCATTAGTACATCTCTAGGAGCAGAAATAGAGTGGGAGAGTAACAGCAAGACTGTCATTATTACATCAAGCCCTCAATAAGAAAGATGAGAAACTAGCATCTCAAAATCCGGTGGTATGGCATACAGATTCATAAATCATAAGAACCTATTCGGATTGTTCCCAAAATAGAGCCATCATTAGAGTAGTAACAGAATCTAATTTCTCTACGAATAATCAGCTTTATCCTTACCCTTCCTCATAAGATAAGGATAAAGCAGAATGATTCCAACAACGTAGAGCAGTAAAGCAAAAATAGCTGGCGAGAGATGCCAAAAGTCGATATACCCAGAATAAAAAAATCCTTAGAGAATATTCTCCAAGGATTTTTTCGTTAGACTTAGGTCATACCCTTGATTACATCTCCATGCTTCAACTTACCAACGAACATGCTAAGAGGCAAAGCAACGGCTGCAACTAAGGTAGCAACTACATAAACGTCATTTACGCTCATCGTAAAAGACATCATCTCAATGTGTATTTTGTTAATATCGCCGGCCTTCACAAACTCCGTGGCATGAGTTAGTGATCTTGATGCAAGCATCGTTGTAAAAATAGCTATAGCGAACGATCCAAAAACATTTCTCGTCCAGTTTGTTATTGCTGAAGCGTGTCCGGATAGCTCAGCTGGAATTTGTTCCATTGCAGCGTTACTTGAAGGCATAACTACAAATGCAATTCCAGCGTTGCGTACGATCATCCACCAAATAACGTAAGAATGAGACACATCGATGCTTAGCCAGCTTAAAGCGAGTGTGCCGATTGTTAAAAGCGCAATTCCGAATGACATCAACCAACGCGGACCTACAATATTATATAATTTTCCGACAACAGGCATTAATAGCGCCATAGCTAGCGAAGCTGGCAGCAATATCATCCCGGTATCCATCGCAGAGACATGCTGAATTCTTTGGAGAAAGATAGGAGTCAGCAATGTCCCTGAATACAAGCTAATCGTAATGATATTCGCTAGAATAGCATTCAATGTGAATCTTCTGTTTTTAAAAACTCGCAAATCTAACAATGGCGTTTCCGCTGTTAGTTCTCTCCATATAAATAGAGCCAGTGATATCGTCCCAAGCACGAACAACGAAACGATTTTCCAAGAACCCCAGACCCAGCTATGGCCTTGACCAAACGCTAAAAGCAGAGATGAACTGCTTAAAATAACGGTAAGGAAGCCAAGTCCATCGAAGCTCTTAGGAATATTCATTCGATAATATGGAATATAAGCATACACGAACCCTATAGCAATCATCCCAACCGGAATATTCATTAGAAATAACCATTGCCAAGCATAGTGCTGCAGCACCCAACCACTAATAGTTGGTCCGAAAGCTGGAGCAAGCATTGCAGACAACCCCCAAAAAGCTATCGCCATTGCTTGCCGTTCCCTTGGTATGATTTGATAAATTATTGACATCGTAGCCGGTATAATCAAGCCGCTGAATGCTCCTTGCAGCACTCGGAATAAAATTAAGGAACCTTCATCCCATGCAGATCCGCATAGGATCGATGCTACCGTAAATCCTATTAGCGAAAATAAATACAACCGCCTGTAGCTGAAACGCTCACCCAAATAGCCAGCAATTGGTGCAGTTGTTCCCATAGCTAGCATAAAGCCGGTTAACGTCCACTGAATAGAGCCAAGTGTTGTATCAAAATGAACCTTTAAAATTTCGAGCGCCAAATTGATAGAAGCCGACGCCAACACACAGAGAAAAGAACCGATAAAAATTGCAATCATAACTGGCCAAAAACGTACTTTTATTGCTTCTGCATGTTCCATCCCGGCTCTTCCACATCCTTATCTTTACATATAATGTGCAAGTATTATATTTTAGTTCTAAAGTAATTTCAATGGCATGTCAGCTATTAATGGAAGACTTTATGTAGAATTATCAATATACACGCATTCCCAACGAAATTATTGAATGCAAAAAAGCACCTAATCACTGTCCTATAAGGGACACGATAAGGTGCATTCTATATTCAATCCTTGGAAAACAAGTTTTTCAAGGAGAATTGGCTATGTAACTCATGGATAAAAAATGGTGAGTCATGTAGGATTCGAACCTACGACACCCTGATTAAAAGTCAGGTGCTCTACCAACTGAGCTAATGACTCATGAAAAGTTCAAAGATGATAAATTTACACCTTCAAAACTGGATACGAAAGTTGCCTTACTGAACCTTAGCTGTTTGTTTGCCGGATGTATGGGTCCTTGCAAACTTATTTAGGATAAGCCCTCGACCGATTAGTATTCGTCAGCTCCACACATTGCTGTGCTTCCACCCCGAACCTATCAACCTCGTCG
>NZ_JBWDNM010000041.1:0-4797 GCF_056269185.1 Paenibacillus sp. J31R122 | reverse complement strand
ATGGTAAAACCCCCTTTAACTGGTTAATACACTATATTCACATTTTGGCAAAATGACCGTTGGCGTGCGGGGTGGGTAACATGCGTGCCAGGGTGTCAAAACTTAAAAAAGTAGCCGATTGTTTGGCCGGCTGCCGCTGTGTAATGGTTGAACTATCGTGTCCCGTTAGTTCAACGATGACATGTCCATACAATACGCCAGCCTTTTGGCTTCCAAGGGCAAGCCGAGCGAAATAAGCTGGTCGCAGATCGCCTGGATAACTTCGTAATCATCCACACCTTGGACCTGACAGTCACGGATAAAGCCAAATAGCCCTGCTTGCTCCGCGCTAGCAATATAGGACTTTAACCGTTCAACTTTCCTTTCTGGAATTTCCTTCATATGCCACGGGTGAGGAACCGGTCTATTTAGGCAATCGACTGATGTGCCCCGTACTGTGACCCCCAAGCCATCAGAAGTGGTCACGATCAGTTCGTTCCATCGTGCTCGCCGTACCTCTTGCATGTAGACATATCCGTCAAGGATAGGCTGAAATCCGAATCGCTGCATAGCGTTGTCACGCACCTCGTTCTTCTGCCGTTGCCACTTCTTCTTGTCGAAATACTCGTTCTCCTCCTCGTCGTCTCCTTCCTGCTCTTTCAAATATGCTAGGTAGTGTTCCTTGGATTCAAAATCGTTCAGCAGAAGACCTTCATGAGCAGAAAAATGAAGTGCAAAAAAATCTCTGATATTTTTGGCGACTATCTTCGCGCAATTTCCAAAATCCATGGGATCGACGCGAATAATAGGCGCCAAACTTAAATCAGTCACGGAACCGAAATCCGTCAAGAAGGAAAAATGAATGCCATCCATACCTGTACCCGCGAACATGATCGTGTCAGCTGGAGAACTTCTGTACCCGCCGTTGTCATTTAGATCGAATTGCAGAAAATAGCCCGTCGGCGTCTCCAAGTAAGGAACTTTCTGCTTGATCTCCTTCTCCCATGCCATGATCTCTTCCAGCAAGGGCGGTGTTTCGTTGGAATGCACCATTATGCTCTATTCTCCTTCAAACAGTCTTATTTGTTAATTATAGTATATCAAGTAAAAATCGATCCCTCAATGATACCCCTGCCGTCGGAACGTATACCGTAGTATTCTGCCCTTTAGTTTAGTCAATATAGCCATATAAATTGGCTACCTAGACATAGATACATTAGAAGAACCGTCGATATAGTTCTCGTCTTCTCTCTCCACGGAGCTGAGCATATATCTGAGTGGTCGATGCTTTCTCATGCCCCAGCATGCCCTGAATGAATTCTAAAGGTGCTCCATTATCCAATAGCTGACAAGCATAGGTATGACGAAAACGGTGAGGGTACACATTAGCTTCAATCTCTCCCCGGTTTGCTAGGCGCTTTAACTCCCATCTGATTGTCGGTATCGCCATTCGGCGGGTAGGATGTGTTTCCGTTACAAACAGTGCTTTACAGGAATCTTCACGACTCTTTAAGTATTTTTTCAACCACACCTTGCATTCGGTGGTAAAGTAAACTTCTCTTTGTTTGGATCCCTTGCCATTTACAATCGCCGAACAATTTTCCCAGTTAAGATCTTCAATGTTTATTTTCTGAACCTCTCCAACACGGCAGCCAGAACTATATAGAAATTCCAACAAAGCTCGTTCTCGATGTGATAGACAGGAAATCTTAAGATGAATCACATCCTCTTCTATAAGAAACTTCGGAATGCGTTTATCCATCTTAGGTTCCCTCAATTTAAGAGAGGGATTTTTCGTAAGATAACCCTCTTCATACGCAAAGCGAAAAAGGGAGCGCACAAATCTGATGCGATGCCCTAAGCTACTCGGCTTTAATCGTCCGGATTGTTTAGCCAAATATTCCTTAAGCTCAAGCAAAGTGATTTCCTCAATCTCAAGATCTCCTAATTCACCAACCAGCATTTTCAATTGCAATGAGTAGGCTTTTAATGTGTACGGACTGAATCCCTGAATCCGTTTATCAACTTCATACAGCTTCCATAATTCACTCAGGTACATAGAGAAACCCTCCCATAATATTAACCCTATTAGATCTAGGTTCTCATGAAATGGAAGGGTTTAATCACTTTATTGCACTAACGTTACCCGTTAGCTGAAAAAACTCAGTGTATATGTATATTTAACTACTTATGCTGCAATAAGACCTTGATATAAAAGAATTGAGCATATTAGAGTCCATACAATTACTGCGAAACAAATAGAAGCAACAATCCTATTCACTGTGTTGTATTTTTCTAATAGAATGTACATGAACACAAAAGAAATAATGGGTATTAAAAAGATTCCCACAAGAGTAACAAACGCAAATATAGTATCCACCTCCATGTTTTAAAGCCTCTTTATAAAACGTTTTAATTCATCACCTAATCGCCCTAATCTGTCCTTTACTTCAACCAAAAAAGGCAACCGAGCTTGTGGACGGCTACCGTCTTGTTCTTATTGGACTATCGTTCCCCGTTAGTGCAATAAGAAAAAATTACCTTTACACAACTGTATTACTTATAATCGTCAGAAAACCGTTCTTTGCAGCGGTATCCCATAACTGTTTAATGGATTGTCTTGCGGTATCACTAAACAAATACCACTCATCTTTAGATACGTCATGAATCAAAATCTCTGGGTATCCTGTTAAAAGCTCAGCTGGAAAAGAACTAATTAAAGAATAAACATCAAAACGAAGTAAGCTGTTCCCTTTTTGGTCTAGAAAATCATATTGTTCATTTTTATAATAAGACCCAAGTGTGTCCATAGTGTAGCTCCAAGAGTAGTTTGCTGGTGCTTTGACCTTTTCACCTTTGTCTTCAACAAAAATATTATAAATGGTTTCGTTATATGCATTTCCATTGATTTGCTGAACTACGCCGCCCATAGTCATATGGTATTCTTGTTGCAATGCTTTTACTTGTACACCGTCTATGAATAATGGTTTAGTATCGACAGTCACTGTATAGTTGCTGTAATTGACATTGCATCCAAACGTCTCTTCTATAAAACGAATTGGAACAAATATGCGATTATTCTTCTTGTATGGTTTTACATCAAGCAGCAACTTTTCACCGTTCTTCTCAACTGTCCTACTGTTCAGTGTTACTATTACTTTCATATCGCCTTTAGTGAGAATAACCTTGGAATTGGACCATTCGACGATAGCTCCCAAATTTTCACTAATAACACGTACAGGTACCATTGTACGTTTGTTCTTAATTTCGGGCTTTACATCGGATGCAATAGCAACACCATCAACTTTGATTTGACTTTCTTCTGCATAAGTAGTTGACGCTGAAATAAATAGAAAGATTGCAAGAAAAACCCCAAAGAATGCTTTTTTCATAAATGCTAGCTCCTTTTTTGATTTAATTCGGTAAATAGTAACTCCCCACCCATATTAAGACGCAATTGAATAAAATTTGTTGTGTTAAACGCCTGTTAGTTTAATAAAACGAGCAGGCTACATTAGAACCCACTTATCAATTTGTATTATTCAACTATCGTTCCCCGTTGCTTAATACGCTTCGCATAAAAACTACTCCAAAGGATATAAGTACCATTGTTGAAAAGGCAGTTAATTATTCTGATTGGCTGCTTTTTCTTTTCTTTATTGAACTATCATCCCTTGTTTTTTGACTGATTTCTTAATAATGTGATTCCAATTAGGGGGCAACTCATAGTCCCTAATATGCTCATACTCTAAGACTTCCACCGTCCCGCTATTGTCGATTTGAAATGTAATGTGGTCCATCCCAACATCAAGATGAGGGCCGACATAGGGCGTTATCGTTACATTTACTTTAATGTGGGAATCGAAATATGCAACCATCAGGTTCACAGGATCAAAAATAGGCGAAAACGTAGGTAATTCAGTGAGCCTCTCTTTGTAATATTGGTTTATTTGCTCTTGTATTTTAGGCGCTAACAATGTAAGAACGAGCCTCGAATTATTGTTTACGTTTGATCTAGCGTAAGTTGGCTGTAATAACACCAGAAAAACAAGAATTATTGATGCACAAGACAGTATACCTCGCCACCACATGGGAAACCTCCTTGAGTTTTTGGTTATTATACCCAAATGTTTTCTGAACTATCCCGTCCGTTAGCTTAATAGAAAGAAGGAGCAGCTGCCATGGCAAAACTGCTCCTTCGTTTGTTCAACTATCGTGTCCCGTTAGCGTAACAAAATACTGCCGATTGCGGAGCAATAATGATACCTTTGGTTCCCAACGTTCTCGACTCAAGTAAAAAAATATTAGCGTATCTCTCTTAATTCGGGTTCCTTTTCGATGGAAACATGGGTTGGAGCGATAGTTGAACATGAACGTTACTTCAGAAGCGTTCTACTAGTCATATTGTGAGTAAAGCGCAAGCATATCATCAGCACAGCCAGCTATGATCGTATTTGCTTGTTCAGCATGTTTTACGGCCTCAGTGTAAAGTTGTAGATTAAAACTAACAGAAGCCATTATTAAATGCCATTCAGCGTCCGTAATTCCCTTATCAGAAACAGTTTGCAGCAGCCTGTATGCTTGCTCAAATGGATTGGTCTGATCAGAATAATCTTGCAGATAATTCAATGCCCTAGCATATGCTAAAATCATTTCATATGACCACTGTTCCTGAGAGTACTGCTGCAAGATTGATTTTATTTCATTATAATTATCTACAAGCTTCATTACATCCATCTCTGCCTCAAGATCGTTTATATACTGCATGTCAATCATTCAGCTTGCTCCCTTCTCTATATTCATGTGCCAATTTTACTA
>NZ_JBWDNM010000003.1:0-450067 GCF_056269185.1 Paenibacillus sp. J31R122 | reverse complement strand
AACTCATCACTGTAATGCTGTCTATTCTCGCTCATACCGGACACCTCTTCTTCATTTGTAGATTATTATCTAATTTCCCTTAAGAGGTGTCCACTTTTTATTCTAGTTCCATTTTAGAGCTTAAACCCCATGTTCCCATTGGTTTTGGAGCTGTAAGCTCGATTTCATGCTTATGAAACATGTGGCCGTAGGCAAATCACTAAATTGGGGACCCCATGTGCTCCCTCGGAAAGCTATAAACTCATTTCCGGATTATTTTATATGCTGTAAGTTCATATAGTAGTTAACTTTGATCTGTATGTGTGGTTTACTATCCTTGCGGCTCATACTCTAGATAGTAGATCAACAGAAGGCTCAATTTTCCAGTATACAACTGTTTTTGAATTATTTCCTGCGCATTCTTTAGGTCCAAGCAAATTCACGCAAGGCAATCGCTACACCATCTTCGCTATTTGAATGTGCGACAGCATTAGCTGCATGCTTGACTTCATCTGGTGAATTGCCCATCGCTATGCCCATTCCGGCAAATTGCAGCATCGTGATATCATTAAAATAATTGCCGATTGCTAAAATTCGGCTTCGATCAATTCCACGGCTAGCAGCGAATTGCTGCAGAGCTCGACCTTTATTTGCTTCCGCATGATGAACATCAATGAAATAATCTCCACTTCGGATCGATTTCAATAACGGCGCCCAGTCAGCCCATTCCTCTTGAACCTGATCCATCTTCTCTTTACTGCCGAATACAGTAAATTTCACAAGTCCTTCTGGCAACCCTAATCGAAAATCCTGAATAACGGGATTGGCTTGATAATGGTTATACATGACTTCAGCCTCAGGCGTTATTCCTTCTGTCATCATTTCAAACGCCGTATTCAGATCAAAATGAATGTTGCGATCTCGACAATACGTAATGAACGGCAACAGATGGTCTTGATCCATAGCAAATTGATGCAAAATGGAACGATCATCCGCATTAATTGTCACCGCTCCATTATGCGTAATCAAAATGCCGCCAAGTCCCAGCTCCTCTAGAACAGGAAGCGCACTAAGAGGCCCTCTGCCCGTGCATAACACAATTTGCGCACCGCGTGCTGATGCTTCACGCACCGTTTCTTTAATTCCTTCCGTCAACACATGATCATCCGTCAATAATGTGCCATCCACGTCTAGCGCAATCAAATCATAATGTAAAGTCATTTTTCCACTCCTATGCCATTCGTTCTCAAATCTGCTTACTCGCCCACACGCTTATGCATGCGAAGCAGCTCCACCTCATTTTCCGTCAGCTCACGGTAAGAGCCTTCAGGAAGTGAATCGTCCAGTTTAAGCGGGCCCATTGATACACGCTTCAGATATACAACCTTTTTGCCAACCGCTTCAAACATTCTTTTCACTTGGTGAAACTTGCCTTCCATAATCGTTAGTGAAATTGTGGAATAGACATCCTCTTCACGATGTGTCTTGCTTTCGATATGCAGTTCTGCAGGCATCGTTACATAACCATCATCTAACGTAACTCCCGCTGCAAAGGACAGCTTGTCCTCTTCACCGACATCACCGTGAACTTCCGCTTCATACGTTTTGGTGACATGCTTGCGTGGTGATAGCAGCTCATGCGCGAGCTGACCATCATTCGTAAGAAGCAGTAATCCTACCGTATCTTTATCCAGTCTGCCGACTGGAAATGGCTCCAGCAGCCGATCCTCCGCTTCCAGCAAATCAATCACTGTACGCTCGCGGCTATCTTCAGTCGCCGATATGACGCCCGCTGGTTTATTTAACATAAGATACACAACATCCCGATATACGACAGGCGCACCTTCAAAAGTAACCTCAGCAAGCTCCGGATCGACAATCAATCCGCTATCTTTAATTACTCGGCCATCGACTGAAACCTTTCCAAGTTTCACTGCTTTTTTGATTTCACTTCGTGTTCCAAGACCCATATGAGCTAACAGCTTGTCTATTCTTAATCGTTTCGCCATCTTACATCATTCTCCATCCTGCAGGTAACGCATTTTTGATCATGCCTCCACCATATTTCCCCCAGCCAATTGGATAGCCGTCTGTACAAATAAGTACATATCCTTTATGCGGCGCATTAGCTTGTATTAATAATTCTGAGTCCTCTATAAATAGAGTTTCTCCCTTTAAAAATCGCTGCGTCTGTGGATCATCCGAACTCCAATTAACCGATCTTACCGCTTCGCTCCTTGATAGTCCCATCGCTAATGGGTGAGAAGGCTCAAACCGATCACGAACCGCCTCTCCAAGATACCAGCCAGCTCTTACTACCCGAAGCCCATCAAGAGAAGGTAGTTGAACCGGTTGAATATAAACTCTTGAACCATATGCGACTAGCTTTCCCGTCCAAGCCGCTGCTCCAACTACATAATCCTCAGCATATTGTAGCCATAATGCTATCGGATTTACCTCTTCCGTGATTGTTTTGCTATTATCTTCTTTGCCTTGTATCTTATTCCGTTTTCCTGGCTGCTTGTCCATGCCGAAATTTTTCCAAGCATCTGCAGTCAATCGCTTGCCTTCTCTTCGTTCATCGCCTTGACGCTGTCGCTTTAATACTCCGCCATTTGGAGAGGACGTGCTTGGATTGATTGATTTTGACTTAACGTTTATACTTTTATTTGGTTTATTATCTGTACGCGCGGTTGCTCTTTTCTCATTAATGACTGAATCCGCTTCGTCGAAATCTTGCTTACGCTCGCCATCACGTCTAAGCACTGCTGCATAATGGCCTTCTCCTTCGATGCGATGCGGCCACAGTCTAACTGTTCCATCTATGCTCTGTAAACGCTCACCGGTCAACTGTCCATTCTCAGCCGCCAGATCAGATCGTCCCGCTGCCCAGCCATAGAGGTGAGGTACAGCTTGAATCTGAAATTCTGTATGCTCGGCTAAAAAAGAGGCAATCTGAACTTCATTTTCTTCCGGAGAAAAGGTACAAGTCGAATAAACAATCTTCCCCCCAGGAGCTAGCATTGAAGCGGCATGTCGCAATATATCCTTCTGCATAACCGAGCATTGCTCTATCGAATGCTTCTCCCATTCCGCAATCATCGATTCATCCTTACGGAACATCCCTTCACCTGAGCAAGGTGCGTCAACGAGAATTCGATCAAACCATTCTTTAAATACAGGTGCAAGCTTTGCCGGCTCCTCATTCAGTACAACCGCATTTCGGATGCCTGCCAGTTCCACATTTTTCACTAATGCTTTTGTTCTTTCCTTCGCGTTGTCATTCGTAACAAGCACTCCGGTTCCTTGCAGCTTCCCGGCAATTTGTGTTGATTTCCCGCCTGGCGCAGCACATAAATCAAGCACGCGATGACCTGGTTTTACATCAAGCAGCTCTACGGGCGCCATTGCGCTAGGCTCCTGTATATAATAAAGACCCGCATGGTAATGCGGATGCTTGCCTGGCCGCTCGCCTTCCTTATAATACAAGCCATCCTCTGACCAAGGAATTGATCTGACATCATCCCCCATCGGTGAGAGCTCTCTCCACTGCTCCACATTCAGCTTTAATCGATTAATCCGAAGTCCATATACGCGAGGAGCATCATAGGACGCCATAAAATGATCAAACTCATTACCCAACAGCTTCTTCATCTTGTCTATGAAATTACGCGGCAAATGACCGCTCATCCTGATTTCCTCCTGCCAATTGTAATTGATCTGTCACACTTACATTTGTATAGTACTTTGTTATATAATAAAATACAGTAAGGACATGCTACTGTAATAATGTCCTATAAATTTGTTACGGAGGTAGACACGCTAATGAAAAAGAAAAGTAAATTCAAAATGATTTATGTGTACATCGGTATTATTGTTATTTTATTCGGAGCAATATTTGTATTGAATAAGAACGAACCAGTTAACGCCTTGTACGATAAGCCTGTCTCTGAAATGAATCCAGAAACACGCAAGCTGCTTGACGATCCTAATTACCAGAATATCATATTACCGGCTGAATTGGACAAGAAGGTCGCCGATAAAGAAGACTTCTTCGTTTACTTTTTCGCATCCGACTGCCCTCATTGCAAATATACAACGCCTCAACTTATGCCGCTTGTGGATGAGCTAGGCATCGATTTTCCGCAATTCAATTTACGAGAATTCCCAGAATACTTCAAAAAGTATAATGTAGAATTCACGCCAACACTGGCTTACTTCAAGGATGGCGTTCAAGTTGATGAATTGGAAGGCGGTCTTGCAGCAGAAGGTACCACACAAGGTTATAAGCTGGAAGATTTCAGAGCATTCTTCAACAAATATTCAGGAGCTGAGACAAAATGATGAAGCGTCAGCGCCAAACTACAGAGACTGAAGGGCAAGCTGCTGCTGAAGTTCGCAGCTCACGAATTCGCGGAATCATGTATGCTATGCTGCTTGCATTCGCGTTCATAACACTGCTAACCGCTTGCGGCATGTCTGACGGTGATAAGGACGGCGCTGAGCATATGCACGGCTCTGAAACCTGGCAGCAAACCGCTTCCTATGACGAGCTTCCATCATTTCTTTCGGATTATACACCTTATACCAGCGAGCTGTACGCCGCTGTTCACGATCATGCCGATATAATGAGCGGCATTAATTGTTATTGCGGCTGTATGGACGGTCTAGCTGTCGAAACTCCGCATGATTCTCTGTTGCGATGTTACGTAGCAGAGCATCCCGCGGACGAAGGCAGCGTAACTTGGACCAATCATAGTACGAGCTGCGGTATTTGCAAGAAGGAAATGGAGCAAGTTGTCGCTTTAAGCAAGCAAGGCAAGACAGCTGATGAAATACGCGATGCTATCGATGCCGCGTTCAAGCCTAAGAAAGTCAGCAGCTAGTCTTGCCCGAATAATCACAACACATTTATGAGACTCGAACATTCATGAAAAACCTCCAGACGCACAAGGCGCTGGAGGTTTTTTTCGCCTATATATTCCCACTTAGCTTTAACCGGTTTATATATTCTGACTGCCTTTTTTCGCCTTATTAATAGCCGTTTGTATATCGAGTGACAGCTGACTTAGCCCGTGTATATCTTCTTTCTCGAACAGCTCATTAAATTTCATTTGGAAATGCGCAGCTTCACGCACACGATTATAGAAATATAAATCTTGAATACAGCTCAGCACCTTGGATACTACATTGGATTGCTCCTCAAACTCCGTCTGGGCATCCAAAATTTCTTTGCGTATGCTTGTCATTTCTGTATCGAGCTGTGATGCCGCTTCTGCAGCTTTTTTCAGACGATCACGTACATCCTCCGGCAAGCTCTCTTTAAATTTATAGTTTAAGGAATGCTCAATCGTTGCCCAAAAATTCATCGCAAGTGTACGAATTTGAATTTCAGCCAATACTTTTTTATAGCCTAATGCCGTTTGAACCGGATATTCCACAATCATATGGTAGCTGCGGTAACCGCTATCCTTGAAATTTGTAATATAGTCCTTCTCATAAACAATCGTTAAATCTCTGCGGGTACGTATCAAACCAGCCACGCGATGAATATCATCTACAAATTGGCACATAATTCGAATGCCTGCAATATCCTCAATGCCAGTATCCAACTGATCTGGAGCAACATGAAGACGCTTCGCCTTCTCCAGAATGCTAGAGATACGCTTTACCCGGCCGGTGACAAACTCTATCGGCGCATAAGATTCTCTTGCTTTCAGTTCAACTCGCATCGTTTTAAACTTCACTTTCAGTTCTTCAACGGCTTGCTCATATGGCTGTAAAAAAAGATTCCAGTCTCTACCGTCCATCCGGCCGCCTCCTATTCTAATGATGCTCTGCCCCTACTGCCTCCGCAATATTTCGGTAGCCATCTTTACGTAAACATTCCTTCAATCCGTTCGTCAATTCGCGGAGCACTCCTGGTCCTTTATAAATAAGCGCTGTATAAATTTCGACCAAAGAGGCCCCTGCGCGAATTTTATCGTATGCATCCTGTGCTGTGAAAATACCGCCAGAGCCTATGATCGGCAATTTACCGCCGGTCTGCTTATAGACAGCGCGAATAACGTCGGTAGAACGGTCGCGCAGCGGCTTTCCGCTGAGCCCGCCTGCTTCACTTGCGTTAGTATGCTGAAGCCCCTTACGTGATAACGTAGTGTTCGTAGCAATGATGCCCGATACCCCGCTCTCCATTATGGTTGCAACTGTAAGCTCGAGCTGTTCATCCGTCATGTCAGGCGCGATTTTAACGAGTACCGGCTTTGTTTTAGTTCCTAACTTCGCCGCTTGATTGTTCATTTCCTTTTTTACCGCGCTGAGCAATGTCCGCAGTTCTTCACCATGCTGAAGATCTCGCAGATCCGGTGTATTCGGGGAGCTTATATTCACAACAAAGAAATCTCCAAATGTATATAACTCTCGAATACAGGACTGATAATCCTCATGCGCTTTTTCATTTGGCGTTATTTTGTTTTTACCGATATTAACCGCAATCGGAATACGGCTTATTTTGCGCTTAGCAAGCTTCTCTGCCATAGCTTGCGCGCCTTCATTATTAAAGCCCATTCGATTGATAAGGGCTTCATCAGATGGAAGCCGGAACAATCTCGGCAGCTCATTGCCAGCTTGTCCTTTAGGAGTAACTGTGCCCACCTCAGCGAATCCCAAACCTATACTAGAAAATCCGTCCACAGCCTTAGCATTTTTATCGAGACCTGCCGCTAATCCTATTGGATGAGGAAACTGCAGTCCAAATAGCTCTGTAGCAAGTTCAGGCGACTTCTCGACGCCGTACATAGCATTCATCAATCCATTCATGCCGGGTACCCGTCCACCGAATGCTAAGCCATCTATTACTAGGTGATGCGCCTTCTCTGGATCTATTTTGAAAAAAATAGGTTTTAAAATTGAAGAATAAAGCACTTGCTCACTCCGTTCTCAAATATATGTTCTATCAGACAGTTTATCTTTTTTGAAACAAAAAGAAAAGAGCTTGCAACTTATACGCAAGCTTCCGTTATATTGCAGCATAGGAGGAAAACGATTACAATGAAACTAGATTATACATAACTATGAAAATAGAGAGGTTGATTCTCAATGAGTTCAGCAAAAAGAAAGCCCGCAACGATGAAAGTAAAACCAAAAGAAGAGGTAAATAAAAAAGCTTTGATCTGGGTTGGGGCTGTTGTTGCAGTTGTCGTAATCACAGTAGCTGTACTTCTGATCGTTGGTTCGTAATCAGATTAATTTAACCATTTATATACTTTTGCGGGATTGGTTTCGTTTTGTCTCGGCTCTAGTTGGAAACGTTCAGCTGGAGCTTGAGAATCTAACGGAAGCGTCCCGTTTTTTATTGTTACAATTGTTCCCAGCGGAATCATATCGAAAAGCTCCTCGACATCCTCCTTTTTCATACGAATACAGCCTAATGATTCGTCTTTACCTATACTACCAGGCTCATCTGTACCATGAATGGCGTATAAGGTGTTGGACAAGGTCATGCCTCTGCTGCCAAACGTCCCATTATCGCTCCCGTTCGGATTTCTGACCTTTTCACTAATGTAAAAGCCGCCTTCGGGCGTTTCTTCTCCCCCCAAGCCAACTATGTAGCTGCGTACAATAATAGTACCCTGTATGACAGCCAGCCTGTGCGTCACTTTGTCTACAATAACCTCAAGCGGTTTATTCCATTGCTGCTCCAATAACCCATTAGTTCCTATCAGCTGGTTTTTTGACAGCTTTTCCTGATGAGCTTTATCAGTCTGTTGTTGACCTGCTCTGTCGTCACTCTGTCCAGGTTTTTTCTGTCCATCCACCGAATTGACAGCCTCAAGCTTCGTAAGCGCCCTGTCGAACAGCGCCCGCATCCCCTGCTTCTCACCCGATAGCACATTATCAGGATATGGACGTATAAGATCATCAAATTTCTGAGGCCACTTTCCATACTTCCTCTCATAGTGCTGCACTGCGCTCGAAAGCGTCCAATGCATCTCCTGCTGCTTGCTCCACTCAAGGAACTGCACACCAAGCCCACTGCTATCCGAAGGCTCACAATCGCATATTCCCCGATCATACATCGTAACCTGCTGCTCATTGCTCGCACCCTGCTTTTCAACAGACATTATAAACTTATTTTTGCCTGTCCATTTACGCCAGCCCGCCTCTTCCTCCATACGGAGCGCTACTGTTTTCAATGGAGCTTCTCTCCCCGCGTCCATTAGAGTATCCCATGCCCTTCCAATTGGTCGAAGCTCCTTCTGAGGTACAACTACGACACCAAATGGAGGTACATCTTCTATTATTTCAGGAATAGTTTGGACAGCCTCTTTTTTTGGTATGGCTCCATTCGCAGGTACAAACACAGCCAGCAACAATAAAAGTACAGCTAGCACTCTCGCTCTGCGAGCAGCTTTCTTTTTCTTTTGATCTTTATCCCATACCTTCAGCATTTGCAGCTGATACTCCGCTATTGGATGACTTTCTTGCTCAAAAGCATCATATACGTCCCCTGCTTGAATAAAGCAATAATTCGCTTTGCCTTCTTTTCCCGCGAGCAAGTACTGCTTCCCGAGCAAATACCAGCCCATTTGATTATCGGGATGCTGCTTCACGAATTGCTTCAAATAAAATATATCCTCTGGCGAGTCCATCCTTATCCCCCCTGCGACAGCTATATTTCTTTTATCGGCAGAAGACTCGTTTCATTTTATCGAACGGTTCTTAGTGGATGAACAAGCAAAAAAAAGTCCTCCTCCATCGCGTGTGCGATAAGAGAAGGACCTACACTCAATAACGTAAATTAAAAGTTAAATGGCTCGTCTGCAATTTTAATGGAGTCTGTCGGGCAACCGTCAGCCGCATCCTGCAAATCATCATACAAATCTTCTGGAATTTCTGTATTCCCTTTATTGCCATCAGCCTTGTATATAACCTCAGCTATGCCCTCATCATCATAATCATAAATGTCAGGAGCAGTAGCTCCGCAAGCTCCACAAGCGATGCACGTATCTTTTTCTACCCAGGTAAACTTACCCATGGAAATCCCCTCCTAAAATAAATGTATCGAATAATAATCTTTATGCTTTTTCTACATAGTAAACATTCACTCATCAATATATAACAAACTATCATCCTTTTGCAAGGATGTCCCGCGAATTCGTTTATTCCTAATTAAGGTAGACGGATCATCTCCGAGCATGCCCGCTGTCAACACAGCATCCTCCCCAAACTTATCCCGCAACAGATCCATCGCTTTCGTCAACGCTTCTTTTCGTGGCTGCTGCTCATAGCTGAATAAGTCCAATTGCAAGTCAGTCTCGTCTAATAGCGATAAATTTTGCAACGTTACGCCTAGCAAACGGATAGATTCCCCGGACTGCCAATGTTTGTCGTATAGCCTGCATGCTTCTTTATAAATATCATCCGTAGACTGCGTAGGCGCCTCCATCGTATGCGACCGAGCAATTGTCGTCATATCAGGCTTACGAATAGTAATTTGCACAGTCGTAGTGACCAGCTTCTGCCGCCTTAGCCTTCGTCCTGTCTGGTCTGATAAATTGAGCAGCACACGATACACGTCTTCGCGCTTTGTAATATCGCTTGGAAGCGTCGTTGTATGGCCAATTGACTTATTGCGCTCCCGGTTCGGGTTTACAACCGAATGATCAATACCATAAGCCGCTGATTTCATCCAGGAACCGACAACGCCGAAATGCTTGATGAGCACCGATTCATCTGTTTCCGCCAATTGCCCTATCGTGCGAATATTTAGCTTCTGGAGCTTAATAGCTGTTTTCTGGCCGATACCAAACAACGTATCACAAGGCTTATCCCACAATACCCTTTTCACATCACGAATTCGCAGTACAGTTAGGCCGTTCGGCTTCTTCATATCAGACGCCATCTTAGCAAGCAGCTTGTTAGGAGCTAAGCCGATGGAGCAGGGCAGCGACAACTCCGACCCAATACGCTGCTGCAGCATTGCAGCGATTTCCAGTGGTGATCCGAACATTTTGGAGCCTGTAATATCCATATAGCATTCATCAATCGAAACAGCTTCAACAAGCGGTGTATACTGCCTTGCTATGGCCATAAACCCATGTGAGTATTTACGGTACAGATCAAAGTCCGGCCGGATTAAAATAAGGTCTGGACATATTTTGAGAGCCTGACTTACCGTCATCCCAGTTTTGATGCCAAGCTTCCTAGCCATGTAAGAGCTGGTGACCAAAATCCCTTTGCGCTGTTCTACGCTACCAGATACTGCAGTTGGCCTATCCTTATATTTCTCTGGCTGCTCCGCTTCATGCACCGAGCAGTAAAAAGCATTCATATCCAGATGAATAATGACACGGCCTTTGGCCGGGTAATGTTCATTCACATTTATCATATCAGCAACTAACACCGCCTATTCGCTCCAAAAAAAACTACATAGGTTCAACCATCCCCAGCATACATTCGCAACAAGTTTAAGTCAACGAATCCTGATCTCTGCAAGCATAAAAAGCCTATACTTTCCTTGATTGTCAAAACCCATATCAACCAATCAAACAAGATTCATACGCTTACATTTTCTTATATTGCAACAAAAAATGCAGCTCCCCTCTCTACTTTCGCTTCATTAAGTGTTATAATATTATATTATGATTTGTAAAGGTAACCAGTGAAGGAGGCGTCCCGATAATGGCAACAAACATTTCTATATTTGATACGACGCTGCGTGACGGTACACAGGGTGAAGGAATCAGCCTGTCAGCGGATGACAAATTAAAAATTGCCCAAAAGCTTGATTTGCTTGGGGTTCACTATATTGAAGGCGGTAATCCGGGAAGCAACAGTAAAGATATTGAGTTCTTCCAGCGAGTCAAAGCATTGAACCTAAACGCCAAAATTACCGCTTTCGGCAGCACAAGGCGTAAAAACAGTCTTGCAGAACAGGACGCAAGCCTTGTTCGCATCGCTGAATCTGGCGTTCCGGCTGCTACACTCGTCGGAAAGTCATGGGATTTCCATGTACATACTGCCCTACAAACAACGCTCGAAGAAAACTTAGCTATGATTTATGATTCCGTTGCGTTCTTGAGACAAAACGGCATGGAAGCTTTGTTCGATGCGGAGCATTTCTTCGACGGCTACAAAAACAATCCAGAATACGCGTTATCCGTTCTAAAGAAAGCGCAGGAGGCAGGAGCAAATTGGCTCGTGCTTTGTGACACAAACGGCGGAACGATGCCCGATGAAATCAGTGAGATCGTAGCACGTGTTACTCGGGAGTTAACGACACCAATCGGGATTCACACGCACAATGATTGCGAGCTCGCAGTAGCGAATTCTTTAGCAGCTGTACAAGCTGGTGTTCGTCAAGTGCAGGGAACGATAAACGGATATGGCGAGCGCTGCGGCAACGCCAATCTTTGCTCCATCATTCCTAACCTCCAAATCAAAATGAATTATTCTTGTTTGCCGGATGATAAATTGCGTTCCTTGACAGGAACAGCACGTTTTATAAGTGAAATCGCAAACGTACATATGCCTGTCGGTCAAGCATTTGTCGGCAATGCGGCTTTCGCGCACAAGGGCGGTATCCACGTATCCGCCATAATGAAGGATTCGAAAACTTACGAGCATATCCAGCCAGAGCTTGTCGGCAATAAACAGCGGATTCTCGTTTCAGAGCTTGCAGGTCAAAGCAATATTATATCCAAGGCTCAGGAGCTTGGGCTTGACGTGAACGCTAATAACGATAAAACGAAGCTCATCATGGACCGAATTAAGGAGCTTGAGCATCAAGGCTATCAATTCGAGGGTGCTGACGCTTCTATGGAATTGCTGCTTCGAGAGGCTTTCGGTGAAACGAAGGAAATTTTCAAGGTCGATTCCTTCAAAATGCTTGTTGAAAAAACTAATGGGCAGATGGTTTCAGAAGCTATCGTTAAAATTACCGTCGAAGGCCAGCAAGTCTACACTGTTGCAGAAGGAAATGGGCCCGTTAACGCACTCGATAATGCGCTCCGCAAAGCGCTTGTACAATTTTACCCTAAAATTGAAGGCATCCATCTATCCGATTATAAAGTTCGTGTTATCGACGAGAAAGACGCTACCGCTGCTAAAGTACGCGTACTCATCGAATCAACCGGGCTAGATAACTCATGGAGCACAGTCGGCGTGTCCAGCAATGTCATCGAAGCCAGCTGGGAAGCGCTTGTTGACAGCATACGTTACGCTTTATTAAATATGGTTAAGGTCGACACCGCCCTCGCTGATCCGCAGGATCGAATCGGTCTTAACAATCACTAAATTAAAAAAGGTTTGCATTACCATCATCTTGGATGGGAATGCAAACCTTTATTTCTTTTCCGCTACATCCACTTCTTAATTAATCGCTCCCATTCCTCATATGGAATGACGCCATTAATGCGTTCGCGTATAACGCCATTGCCATCAATCAGAAAGGTCGTTGGAAAAGTATCCACCTTATATTGCTTCGTTACATCTCCCACTCGATCCATCAAAATAGGAAATGTGAATTCATGCTCAACAACAAACTCTCGCGCAGATCGTTCCTTATCATACTTCGTAGCGTTTATTCCATACATCTGCATGGTTTCACTATACTCTTCATGCAACCGCTGCAAATCTGGCGCTTCAAGCTCACAAGGGCCGCACCATGACGCCCAGAAATTGACGAACATTAGCTTTCCCTGCTTGTCTCCAACCGTGTAGCTCTTATCATCAAGATCCGGAAGCTGGAAAGTCAACGCTTGATTATCGGCCTTTGGCTTGAAGTCGGCTGAGGTTGCCGCTGAAGTGATCGACTCAGGATCATCACTCATATATTGATAAACAGCTAATCCAGCAAATACAAACGCAATCGTAAACAGCGTAAAGACGCGCTTCATGGCAATCCTTCTTTCCGAAACATTTTCAACTGCCTACATGGTATCATGCACTGTCTGGAAGCTCAAGATACAGAACCATATAGCCATAAATCCGTCACTTTTCTAATGCGGACCTCGTATTAGAACGGCTTAAAATAACAAGCACCGCATTATGTATATTCTCGGTATCCGTATATTTGTTTATACCCTAACGGGAAGTTATAATAAACCAAGATTCCGACAACATACATCAGAGGGGTTAATAGATGAGAGCAAATCCAACAAAAAACATCATGACAAAGCAAGCCTACAACCAGCTCATCCATTTATGCACGGCTGAAATGCCCTACGAGGCCTGCGGAATAGTTGGCAGCAGTCAAGCTCCCCCTCTTCACTCAAACGAGCATACCGGCACACTTAACTCACTTATAATCGATATTATTATTCCTATAAAGAATATTCATGACAATCCAACACAATCGTTTTCCTTCGATCCAGCCGAATGGACGAGGGTCTATTATGACATGCAAAAAAACCGACAAACACTTGTCGGCTTGTTCCATTCTCACCCTACTACGTCCGCAGTACCATCCATAAGTGATTCGGCTGGTTTTTTGCCAGCTTCTAATCTATCTTACTGGATCGTATCGCTTAAAAATCAATCCAATCCACATGTACAGCCTTACTATCGAGAGGGTCAAAAATTTGTTCCGCTTCAGCTAGTGCTTACTTAAATAAGCATATAAATCACCAAGCGTTATAATATTTCTCTCCAAA
The DNA here is from genome assembly GCF_056269185.1 of Paenibacillus sp. J31R122. Taxonomy (NCBI): domain Bacteria; kingdom Bacillati; phylum Bacillota; class Bacilli; order Caryophanales; family Paenibacillaceae; genus Paenibacillus; species Paenibacillus sp. J31R122. The sequence goes on along the minus strand of NZ_JBWDNM010000003.1, from coordinate 436,433 downwards.
ATACGAGCTAAATAGTTGTTCCACAGCTTTGCCGTCATGACTGAGTCATGCAGTGCGTGATGACGCTCCGTAATCGTTATTCCACAGCTTGCGAGCAGTTCGTCCAGACTATACCCTTCTCGCTTCGGCTCTAACCACTTCGCCACCATCATCATATCAAGTACTCTGTGATTCAAGCTGACCTTCGACGTTCGCCACAATGCAGCATGGAGGAACTGTTTATCATGTCCAGCAGCGTGTGCAACAAGCAGGCGCCTGCCGACAAACTCCATGAAATCATGAAGCACCTGCATTAAATCTGGAGCAATCTGCACCATCTCATTCGTAATGCCCGTTAATTCAATAATCGCTCTAGAAATTTTCCGCTTTGGATTTACTAAGCTGTAAAAAGATTCACTTTCAACGAGCTCTCCTCCGCGGCATATAACAGCTCCAAAAGAAATAATCTCATCTCCGTTAGTTGGATAAAAACCCGTCGTTTCTAAATCAAAAACGACAACCTCAAGCTCTTTTAACGGTGTATCGATCATTGACTGCTTCCGCTGCTCTCGATTAACATTACGAATAAACGCCATTTGCTGAGCATTTGGCGAGCCTAGCATAGAAGCGATGGCAGGCGTAACTCCCCCCATTTTGTAGAGGTTCCACATGCGACCGACGCCTTTTTGTTCTTTCATCAAAGTACCACCGCCTCACGTAAGCCTGCCCATCGTTTGCTTGAATACCGCGCGTTGCAGTTTCTTGCCCAGTCGCAGGCTGCTTTTTAGTTCATCAGTCATTTCTTTCGTAAGCTTACTGCTTGCAAGCTTCCCATTATTCGTATACAACCCTTCTTCCTTTTGTTCCGTCGTCATCAGTCGTAAACGCAGAAACAATCGGAAAGCCTGCTCATATACCGCTAAGTCCGCCTCAGACATTTTACCAAGCTGAACGAGCCGCTTCATCCGCTCCAGCGTTGACGTTTCCCGTATTCCCGCTTGAATAGAGAGCAAACGAATGGCATTGACCATTGGAATATATGCTCCATATTTAATATCTAAGCTGCCCGCATCCTCACCATATTGCTCCTTCAATAATTGACCAAATACACCTAACAGCACTTTGTGCCGCATCGTATTTTCAAGCATGCGCCGCACTATAATTGAATGATTTAACATATCGGTAAAAAAGAGATCCTTCAATGAATCCAAGAGCTTCTTTTCCCCATATATACAGCGTCCGTCAGCAATGATTAACAAATAGCGAACAGACTCCCAAGTCGGCTCCTCAAACCATTCGTTTAGTTTCGCGCTCCACTCTGACAATGACAAGCACCATTCTGAATTATCGCTAAGCACATTTCCTTCGCAACGCGGATAGCCTGCTTTTTCTAAATAATTTACAATAAGCTCACACAACTTCATAAAATATTGCTGAACCTTCGCTGGATCTGACACTGGATCCTCATAGACAACTCCGCTGTCTTGATCACTAGACAATGTCTGCTCTTCGCGGCCGCCGCTGCCGAACAATATATATGCGTAAGGCACGGGGGGAGAACCCTTCCCCATCCGTGCCATATCCGCTTCTGCGAGGATGATCGCTCGATTAATGACCGCGTCATATACCTCATTTAGTTGTTCATTAAATTGTTCGACCGGTTGCGAGCAGAGAAGAGCTTCCATATGTTCGTGTGCTTGATCCCGCAAGCTTCGCAGCCCTTCCACATGATCGATTGAACCAATCTGTTTCAGAAGTTGCAACCGTACCGGATCACTCATGCTTCACGCGCTCCCCTCGGTCACTGCATTATAATCTGTACGATTAGCCTTGAATGTTTTGTCCGGACTTTTTCATTTGCTCTGGATAGCCGTAAGTGCCATGCTCACTTAGGTCAAGACCAATAATTTCTTGTTCTTCTGTTACGCGGAAGCCCATAACAAGTTTCATTAAGCCTAGAACGAGGAACGAAGCCGCGAGTACAAAGGCGCCAACTACAACTACAGATTCGAATTGCACCCATAATTGCTTCCAGCTTCCAGTGTCGATCAAACCGCCTGTACCTACACCGACCTTATCAGCCAATGCTTGCGTTGCAAATATCCCGTTAGCCAAAGTACCCCAAACACCTGCCGCTCCGTGAACGGACATTGCATAAATTGGATCGTCGACTTTGATCTTCTCGAAAAACTTCGTGCTATAGAATACAAGCACACCAGCCACTAGACCAATAACAACCGCAGCCCATGGATCAACGAACGCGCATGATGCTGTGATAGCAACTAGACCTGCAAGTGTACCGTTTAGCATAGTTGTAATATCCGCTTTACCTGAAACTGCCCAGCTAATTAGGAGCGCAGCAACTCCGCCCGCACCAGCTCCTAGCATCGTGTTGAATGCGACAAACCCGAAGAATCCATCACCGATCATTACAGTGGAGCCAGCATTGAAACCAAACCAACCCACCCACAAGATCAAAACAGATAGTGCCGTGAAAACTTGGTTATGTCCTAAAATTTCATTTGCCGAACCATCTTTGTTAAACCTGCCGATACGAGGCTTAAGCAATATCGTTGCCGCAAATGCCGCAAGAGCACCAGTTAAATGAACAACCGTGGAACCGGCAAAGTCTTGCGCTCCATCTTCCGCAAGCCAACCGCCGCCCCAGATCCAATGAGCAACAGTAGGGTAGATAATAGCCACGAAAAAGACCGTAAATACAATATATGACGAAAGCTTTGCGCGTTCCGCGAAGCCGCCCCATGCAATGGAAAGCGAAACTGCCGCGAATGCTAATTGGAATAAGAAGAAAATCGTACTTGGCAAGCCATTGTCCTCAGAAGCACGCGCTGGATCGAAGAAGAAGTTACCCCAGCCCAAAAATGCGTTATCGCCGCTAAAGGCGAAGCCATAACCGAATGCCCAATAGATAAGGGCTGCTAAACCTGTAGTGAAGATTGTTTTGCCTGCTACGTGGCCCGCGTTTTTCATTCGAGTAGAGCCGGTTTCCAGTAGAATAAATCCAGCTTGCATAAGTAGTACTAAGATAAAGGCAAGCATAACCCAAAGCGCGTTCAGACCCATGTTCAATGTTGCATTAGATGGATCATCTGCGAATGCCATTGTCGGGAACAAAAGTATCAGACCACATAAACCTAACATCGTTTTCTTCAACATCACATTCACTCTCCAAATGTTATATTTATTAACACTACAAGAAAGACTTAGTGTCATTATAGTCAACGATTTTCAGTTTGACAATACGTTTTCATTAGTTTTTCAAAAAAAACCTAACATTCGGCATGTTATCTAACACGGATATTGAGAAATTTGATAATTCACACAAAAATAAGCTGCTCAGAAGGTCACAACCTTCGCATTTTAGCCTTTAAATCGCTTTTTATGACGAATTGCATATAACACTCACTTTCTAGTTACATAGTCATGTATCACGTTTGACTGTATGGTTACTTACTATTATCATGAAGAGTATAGAGATGAACATTCTTATATTGTAGGTAAGTATTTGTAATGGAAGGAAGTGATCAGATGGAGAATATATTAATGTATCGAATCGGGGAGCTTTCTAAGCTAGCATCGATTAGTCCGCGGACAATTGATTATTACACTTCACTCGGCTTAATCGCACCAGCACGGCGTTCCGAGAAAAACTATCGTCTATACGCACATGAAACCTTAGGACGTTTGGAACGTATTGAAGAGATGAAAAAAGATAAATATACGTTAGATGAGATTAAGGCTCGATTAGACAGCTGGAGCAAAGTAACGCATGAGGAGCAGCTATCTCGCAGGTTGACGGATCTACAGCTTCATCTAAGTCAACTAGAGCGTGAGGTGAAGGAATTAGAGCCAGTCATTAAAAATTTGAAGCCGCGCCAAGCGAATCATCTATATACGCGCTTAATGCCTCAAACCGCTGCTTGTATCGAAGCTATTATGCTAATCATTAATAAAGGGCCTCTTATGTAACGTATAAATGATGAATAATGGAGGAATGATTCGATGGTTATTATTTACACGCTAACTATACTCGCTTTTATCTTAACGATCTGGGCACAATTCCGGGTCAAAGGCACATTTAATCAATGGACAAAAGTCGAAGCAAACAGCGGTCTAACTGGCTACGAAGCCGCAAGAAGGATGCTGGATTCTAACGGATTGCACGATATACCGATTGAGCCGGTACGAGGCACACTGACAGACCATTACGATCCTATACACCGAGTCGTACGTTTATCGGAGCCTGTATATTATAAAAAATCAATATCAGCCATTTCTGTTGCTTGTCACGAGATCGGACATGCCATTCAACACGCCGAACACTATCCAATGCTTGTTCTGCGTCATCGCATTTTCCCAGTCGTCAATTTCGCGTCGGGCGTGGCCCCTTTCCTATTCATCGCTGGCTTTTTATTCTCTGCAGCGAATCTGATCGGTCTAGGCGTCATCTTCTTCTCTGTAGCTGTAGCATTTCAACTAATCACGCTTCCAGTTGAGTTCAATGCAAGCAGTCGCGCACGGGACTTGATGATCTCTGAAGGGTTTATTACTAATAACGAAGAACGAGGCGTAGCTAAGGTGCTGAATGCGGCGGCCTTGACTTACGTTGCAGCAGCTCTCCTGTCCTTACTTGAGCTGGTTCGATACGTTATGATCTTTTTAAACAATAGAGATTAATAGTTCTTACTGATGTTAAAGCAAAGAAGAGCAGCTCCGAATGGTCAGAAATCGACCTTCTGGAGCTGCTCTTTCTATTATAAACGATTATTTCATTCGATCTTGAAAGTAACGTACCAGGAAGCCATGGAACACCTTAGCTACCAATGGAAGTTTCTCGTTAGTGCGCTGTATGAGTCCAATCGTACGCGTTACCTGAGGATTAGTTACACGTACCTTCACCGGCTGCAGCGGACCCGTATAATGCAGCGCCATTTCCGGAAGCAAGCTGACACCCATTCCTGCAGCAACTAAACCGCGTATTGTATCGGTCTCCTCTCCTTCAAAGCCGATTTTCGGTGTAAAACCAGCTTCTCGACAAGCTTCCCACACAATAGGTCGCAATGAGTAGCCTTCGCTAAACAATACGAACGTTTCATTTTCCAACTCTTTTAGTTCGATCGATTCTTTCGAAGATAAACGATGTCCAGGAGGTAATATCGCATACATCTCCTCCGTCAAAAGCACCTCGCCGCAGACGAACTCATGATCATCCGGGAACGGAGATATAAACGCCAAATCAATTTCACCTTTTATCATATCTCTTATAAGGGATGGATACATCCCTTGCTTAAATCTAAATTTTACATTAGGATGCTGCTTACGGAAAGCAGCAACCACCTGCGGGATCAATGAGGTTCCTAAGCTATGTGGAAATCCAAGTCTAATTTCCCCCTTTTCAGGATCAAGAAATTCATGAATTTCAATTACCGCACGCTCCAGATCGGATAATATTACTTCAGCTCTCTTCAGAAACAGTTGACCAACAGGGGTTAGCTGAAGATTTCTACCCTTCTGAACAAATAATTTAACACCAAGCTCCTCCTCGAGCTGATGGATTTGGCGACTAACCGCCGATTGCGCAACATGCAGCTCTTCCGCAGCCTTCGTTACATGTTCCTTCCTTGCAACTCTAACAAAATAATAAAGCTGACGAAGTTCCATAACGGTTCGTTTCTCTCCCGTCGACAAGTAGTTTTAGTTTCGATACCGTTGTTTCCGCACATTGCTTCGTTCAAGAACACTGTAGAGCAAAAATCCGGCGATACCGCCCCCTATATGCGCCCACACTCCAATACCAGGCACAACAAAAGAATAGATAACACCAAAAATCAAAATCGTATATACCGTTTTACGCGAGCCCTCATCAAGCTGTGATTTTCGGAATAACGAAAGATATAGATAAGCTCCGTAAATGCCATAGATAGCCCCTGAGGCCCCCACACCTATATTCAATGAAGGATCATGTTCAATGACATTTATTAAAGCACTCATCGCGTTCCCCGCTACGCCACAAAGCAAATAAAATAACGCATATTTCAGAGATTTCATCAACTTTTCGAGTGGCGGAGCAAACACGAATAATGCAAACATATTATAAAGAATATGCTCTAATCCACCGTGCAAAAACATGGAAGTTAAGTATCTCCACGGCTGTAGCATTCCATAAGGATCCTCCGGCCATTTCGTAACGAAAGCGCCGAATTTTATCTGATGGTACGCATCACTTGGACTTCCACTTGAAACGAGCACAATAAAATAGATGATATTCAAGGCAATCAATGTTGACGTAACCGGGTACAGCCGTAAGTATGAGCGAAAACTTTCATATCTTAAGAAGATCATTGAATCGTCCCCCTTTTTTTCTCTCCAACAATTGGACAAGGCTATTTCATTACGATTATAATTAGTCTGGTATCGACCAATCAAATATGAGGAGGAATTTTACACATGACACAAGAACGCAATGGTGCTGCTACATTTAAAGGCAACCCAATCACATTAGTTGGACCTGAATTGAAAGTCGGAGACCAAGCTCCGGACTTCAATTTGAACAAATCACTGGTAGAAACGGTTTCTTTGAAAGATTACTCCGGTAAAGTGAAATTGATTAGTGTAGTTCCGTCTATCGACACTGGCGTATGCGACGCACAAACTCGCCGTTTCAATGAAGCTGCTGGCGCGCTAGGAGACAATGTCATTATCCTTACAGTGAGTGTTGACACTCCTTTCGCACAAGCACGCTGGTGCGGTGCTGCCGGTATAGACAAAGTGGTCATGCTTTCTGATTACAAAACACATAGCTTCGGCGAATCTTACGGCGTATATATTAAAGAATTTGGTCTTGATCATCGTTCGATCTTCGTTCTTGATGCTGACGATAAGATTCAATATATCGAATACTTAAATGAAATGACAGAGCATCCTAACTACGAACAAGCGATTAACGCTGCACAAGCGCTCGTATAATTCCCTAATTCGAGAACCAAAATACTCTCATACTGAAAACAAAGCGAGTGAAGGGCATCCTTCCTCGCTTTGTTTATGTATTCGAATCACACTTTGAATGCCGCAAGCTTCTTGTCTAGCGTACGGTATAGATCCATAATTACTCTATAATTTGATCCAAGGTCCCCTAGCGAGCCGCGAGATGCGGAATAGATATCAACCGCTGACTGTAGTGGTGTAACACTTATGACGGATACAGTAATGTCCATCGTTCTCCCAAATGCGGTGCGCTTCTCAAGCACAATCTCTCCTACCGATTGAACCTCATGCAACACTTTGTAGCCCTGCATTTTCTTAAGAGTCGATATCACTTCATCCCAAGCTTTCTCTCTAGACAGCTTGTAGAAATGAGATTTGAGCATTGGATCCTTAGCCCTGTCTCCAGTCTGTTCGTGACTGCGCAGCAACCCGATCAAGGTCCGCTTCAACAACAACGATCTCCCCTTCCGGAATCTATGTACATTACTCTATATGATACCATGATTTGTCCCATGAAAAAAGAGCTCTTACTGGATTTAACCAGTAAATGCTCTTGATTTCAAAACAAGAACCCGCCTATGCCGTCCGACTCACATGTTTCTGAACCCGCTTACGCAGGTGGGTGACCGCAGAACCGCTTTTGAGATCCCCTTTCGGGGGCGTGTCAGCTACGTTTCGATTTTGGTCTCCCGTGAAACAGCCATTGGTTCAAAACAGCGTAAAGCCGCAACGAGCATCGCAGGAGGTATAGTTATTATAGACCGAACATCAAGAAAAGTAAACTTATGCTCGTTGTTATTTGTTGGAGTTGCTTGAATCGCTTTTCACTAAATCGATACGATCAATTTCAGCCGCTTGTTCCGCTTTCTCTGCTTCTTCTTCTTCAGCTAAACGAGCTTTCTCCGCTTGGTCCTGAAGCTTAGTATAGATCAAGTGGAAGTTCCAGAACGCTAGATAAGCAATTATACTGCCCATGAAGAATGGAATTAGAAACGTAAATTTTGTACTAAAATATACAACCGCTCCGCTCATTATAGCTGTCGATAATGAACGGAAAGGTTTTCCGATCGTAATAAGCAGAGCGTTCTTCAGCAATTGAAACGTTTTCATATGATAATGTACAAGCATTGAGAAGAAATTAAACAACGATACAACTAACAATACTAGAAAGGCTATGAAAATGTATGATAGTAAGTTTAACTGCTCACGATAAACAATAAAGTCTACGACCATAATGGCAAACAGTATCGTGTAAAGCAACCCGCCTATCATACTCTGTTTATAGTTTTCCTTATAACCTTTGAAAAAAGTTTTAAACAGAGCTACATCCGTTTCTCCCATTACCCATTTACGCGCAACCGCAAACATCGCCGCAGTAGCAGGAAACAGTGTAAATGGAGCGACAATCGCCATAATAATAAGTGTCATGTATATCTGACTGAGTATTTCCGCTTCAGTACCGGTGCCGCCAGTTAACAGCAAGGTTACGCCAAAGAAAACAAATGGCAAAGAACAAATCAACCACAAAACATTAATTACTGATAATCGCATTATCCACTCGGAAATACGGTAAAACCCACCCATTAGCCCTCTTGGTTCCATCAGATCTGCCTCCAGAATAGTAAGATTACGCCCACCAGACTAGCTTGCAAAAGATTATATCAACGTCCGCATGAATAGCTCAAGCTTCGGTCTATTCATCTTTGCAGGTTCCATTCTCATTATGTCTGTACTTCTTGTAATAATAAGTAGGTTTGCATCTTACTAATTAACGTCTAGCAAGCGTAAACGGTGATCGCCGTACTCTATGGCAAAAAGCAATCGTTTCGCGGAGATATCTAAAAATAAAAGAACCGAGGAAGCACGGATGCCCGTAAGGCATCACGGACTTCCTCGGTTTTTTGTTAATTATTCACGAATCCGTCAGTCGAACTCTTAGGACGGCTGCTGCTGCTGCGCCCTTCACTGCTTCTCTTACCGCCATATCCGCCGCTGCCGCCGCTAGCGCCACGAGATTCATACCCGCCGCGCGAGCTGCCGCCAGCGCTGCTACCGCTGCCGCTGCGTCTGTCATCGCGTCCGCGATATCCGCCGCCGCCAGTGCTGCTGCCGCGGTTGCCGCCGTATGAAGAGGAGCCGCCGCTGCGATTGAACGGACGTCCACTTGAACGAACGTCTGGTCTGCGTTTCTTCGCGCGAAGCGGATCTTCAGGCGTCAATTCGATTTCAACATTTTTCTTCTCGCCCGTCAGCAATTTTATAGCTGCCGATAGCAAGTGCACGGAGTCATATTGCTCCAGCAATTGAATGGAAATCGCTTTATACTCCGAGAACTCATCGTTTTGAACAACTTCGAGCAAACGCTCAGCCGTAACGCGTTGTTTGCCTTCAATAGCTTCAGCAATACTAGGAAGCGGCTTGCGGTTCATCTTTTGACGAGTAATTTTCTCGATGAAATGCAAGTGATCAGTTTCACGCGGCGTTACGAAAGACCATGCTGTACCTTCTTTACCTGCACGTCCAGTACGACCGATACGGTGAACATAGCTCTCAGGATCTTGCGGAAGGTCAAAGTTAATAACATGCGTTACGCCGGAAACATCTAGACCACGTGCAGCAACGTCTGTTGCTACCAATACATCGATGCTGCCATCACGGAATTTACGCATAACGCTGTCACGTTGGTTCTGCGACAAATCACCATGCAAGCCATCAGCTGTGTAGCCACGCTTTTGAAGTGCTTCGCTCAGCTCATCAACCCGGCGCTTTGTACGGCCGAAAATAATAGCTAGCTCAGGGGATTCCATGTCGAGCAAACGACTAAGCGCCTCAAATTTCTGACGCTCATGAACTTCGATATAGCATTGTTCAATAAGCGGTGCAGTAATTTCTTTAGGCATAACCGAAATATGTTGCGGGCTCTTCAGAAATTGCTGAGCAAGCTTCTGAATGTTAATTGGCATAGTAGCCGAGAACAACATCGTGTGACGCTCTTCTGGCACTTGTTTCAGGATGGATTGAATATCCTCCATGAAACCCATGTCGAGCATTTCATCCGCTTCATCCAAAATGACAGTTTGTACATCTTCAAGACGAATCGTCTTACGATTGATGTGATCCAGCAAACGTCCTGGCGTACCAATAATTATTTGCGGCTTCTTCTTCAATGCGCGAATCTGACGACCAATTTCTTGTCCACCATAAATCGGCAATGAACGAGTACCTTTAAAACGTGATAGCTTCCCGATTTCCTCAGCCACTTGAATAGCGAGTTCACGGGTTGGCGTCATTATTAATGCGACAATGCGGTCCTCGCTTGTCGGAATTTTGTTAATGAGCGGAATTCCGAATGCCGCTGTCTTTCCTGTACCCGTCTGTGCTTGGCCGATTAAATCTGTTCCTGCCATCGCAATAGGGATCGCTTTGTCTTGGATCGGGGTAGATTCCTCGAAGCCAAGTTCGGTAATTGCTTGTAACACTTTTGGTTCCAAGCCAAATTCAGCAAATGTTTTCAAACTTTTCTCAAACTCCTTTTATCTGCAACTTACTTAAGAATATCTAAAACATTATAGCACAGAATCAATCGTGAATACCAGCAAAGCAATTAAAGCCATACTACTCATGACAAAATGAACCAACCTATAACTTAGAATGTATTGGAGCGATTAATTTGAATCCTCACTCACAGCGGTACTTAATCACAATACCCATCATGACAGCAAGTGCTCTTCTGGTAGCGCTTGGATTCAACTGGTTTCTCATCCCGCACCAGCTGTTAGCCGGCGGTATATCCGGCATTTCCATGATGATCGGCTATATCACCGGAGGAAATATTGCCTGGTTATTTTTCGTGTTAAACGTACCTGTCCTTATTTGGGGTTGGTTCGTAGTTGGTCACCGATTTATTGTATGGAGCATCTACTCGGTAATAGCATCTACCTTGTTCCTTCAGTTCATTCCTATTATTAAAATAGCTGAAGACATCGTGCTCGGAGCTGTATTCGGCGGAATTATTATCGGGTTCGGCAGCGGGCTGACGCTTCGCTACGGAGGCTCTACCGGCGGATTCGATATTATTGCTTCTATTGTTACGCGGAGACGGGACTTACCAATAGGAATGATTATTTTCTTATTAAACGGAGTTGTCATAGCCGTCCTTATTCTGTTCACTAAAAATTGGAATTCTGCCTTGTATTCATTAGTAGCCATTTTCTCAGCAGGAAAAATAGTAGATCTCGTTCATGTGAGACATAATAAAGTAACAGCCTTCATCATTACGACCAAAACGGAGGAGCTCCTCTCTAAGCTTCTCACACACCCTAGAGGTATTACGATAATCAAGACACGAGGAGCATTCTCCTCCATCGAGCGTGATATGCTAATGACTGTGAGAACACGGTACGAACTAGCCGAGCTTGGCAAAACAATTATATCCATCGACCCGCAAGCTTTCATCAACATAGTCGAAACCGTAGGCGTAATCGGTGACTTTTCTAGACCAAAGGAATAGCCATATACGCAAACATGGATTTTACAAGGTATCCCTATGTTTTTGAAAATGATCCTGCTATAATAAGTCTATCCCGTAGTTTAGGTTTCTTGCCATATGATTTCCCCTTAACAATATGATGGAAGGGTGATGCTCAATGGATATGGAAACGGTCAAATTGTCACAAATTGTAGAAAAGCTTGCCCCAGAGCTTAGTCCTTTTCTTACGGAACATGAGATGGAAATTAGCATCGTGCTACGTGACGGTCTAGCTTTACTTGAGCCTGCTGACGCAATGGAAATTGTTCAGCACAGCATTTGCACTCAGCAAAGAGATGCTTTATTACAATGACAATTTAAGGGATATGCCGATTACCCTTGCGCCAGTCGAGACTTATTTCGACTGGCTTTTTGTTCGATTTCGAAAATAATTGATGACCCGGACAAGCAGTCTGTCTTATAATCTGATATGAATAGCTAACGGGGAGAGGGCAAAATGGACATCATTATTTCGACAATACTGCTGCTATGTAACTTGCTCACTGGTAGCGGAGAAGACAGTGCGGCAGCCAAACAGCTTGCCATTGCATACGTGAATGCAGCAGCCGGTCAAACCATCATTCAACCAACTTCAGCCTTTCAAGGCGACGTTGGCGAAGAAGCTAGCGGGGCTTCAACTATTAAGAAAGATCCGCAGCCGGATGCACCAGTAGTCAAAGGCATCTATGTAACCGCACACAGCGCTGGCGGCGCGCGAATGGAGTCATTATTGAAATTGCTGGATGACACCGAGCTTAACAGTATGGTTATCGATATTAAGGATGATAACGGTTATATTACATACCCGACTACAACACCTGAGTTACTGGAAGTAGGCACTCCAAAAAAGTACATTCGCGATATCAGCGAGTTAATGTCTACTCTCAAAAAGCATGATATTTATCCGATTGCGCGAATTGTTGCTTTCAAGGATACCGTGCTTGCATTAAAACAACCGGAATTGTCGTTTCTCAATCCAGATGGAACGGTGTGGAAAAATGGACGCGGTGAAAGCTTTGTCAATCCATACCGCAAAGAGGTTTGGACTTATAACATTGCCGTTGCGAAGGAAGCAGCAAAGCTTGGCTTCAAAGAAATCCAATTTGATTATGTTCGTTTCCCAGAAGGATTCGAGAACAAAGCAGCCTCGTTAACCTTCAACAAGACAGAACAAAGTCGTGTCGACGCGGTCGCCGGCTTCGTCAAATACGCCAGAGAGCAGCTTGAACCACTTGGTGTCCGTGTATCTGTGGACATATTCGGCTATGCGGCATCCGTGCCTACTGCTGAGGGAATCGGACAAGATTTTGTAAAAATATCAAACGACGTACATGTTATTTCACCAATGATATATCCTAGTCATTATAGTACGGGCTGGTTTAAGCAGAAATACCCTGACAAAAGTCCGTACGAAACGATCAAAGGAGCTATGATCGACACACATAAGAAGCTTGATCCTACAGGTGAACTCAAACCGATTATCCGGCCATGGATACAGGATTTTACTGCAAGCTGGCTAGGCAAAGGCCAGTTCACCAAATATGGCAAGGCCGAGGTAGAGGCGCAAATCAAAGCGCTGAACGATACTCAGGTTACGGAGTATTTATTATGGAACGCCGGCAACAAGTATACACCTGATGTCACATACAAGTAATTTAATTATCAGCCTCAAAAAAACCGTCCACTCTCGCCTAAGCAGCGAGGTTGAACGGTTTTTCTATGTGCTTATTATTTAAATAATAATTGACACTTCTTATAATGGTTCGTGGAACAATAGCTTATTGAGATAGACGAAGTGCCAAATCATACATATCCATATTAAACGGCTTCTTAGCGTTTACTACTTCTTCAATGTCAGTTGTTACGAGCTCACCTTTTATGACACCGCAAGATTTGCCTGAATCACCAGCCATTAGCTGTCTTACAGCAAAGTCACCAAGCTTGCTTGCTAAAATACGGTCAATAGCAGTCGGTGTTCCACCGCGCTGAATATGGCCAAGTACAGTAACACGAGGCTCGATGTCACATCTCGCTGTAATTTGTTTGGCAACCTCTTCGCCTTTTCCCGCGCCTTCAGCAACAACAATAATACTGTGACGTTTTCCTTTAGCAAAGTTCGTCTTCATCCGATCAGCAACCTCGCTGAGCTCGAATGGAACCTCTGGTACGAGAATCGTTTCCGCACCGCTTGCGAGACCAGCATGAAGCGCAATATCACCGCAATGCCTACCCATAACTTCAACGATCGATGAACGCTCATGCGAGGACATCGTATCACGAATTTTGTTAATCGCATCGACTACAATACTTACCGCTGTATCGAAACCGATTGTAAAGTCTGTGAAAGGTATATCATTATCAATTGTGCCGGGAAGCGTCATAGTCTTAATGCCAAGCTTACTTAGCTTGTTGGCGCCATGATATGAACCGTCGCCGCCTATAACAACGAGACCGTCAATGCCCCTTGAACGAAGCACCTCCGCGCCGCGCTGTTGTCCCTCAGCTGTCATAAACTCTTTGCATCTAGCTGTTTGTAAAATAGTTCCGCCGCGTTGAATAATATCGCCTACGCTCCGCAGATCCATTGGACGCAAATCATCATTGAGAAGTCCTTGATAACCTCTTTGTACACCGTATACATCTAACCCATGATATAGCGCGCTTCGTACTACAGCACGGACAGCAGCGTTCATACCTTGCGAATCTCCTCCGCTTGTCATAACTGCGATTGATTTGACTGCAGACATGGTACATTCCTCCAAGTTGTTTGATTATATTAAGCCTGTTGTTTTCGAATCCAGATGCTGTTTATGAGAAAAAACAGACGCGTAAGCGGACTGTTCTTCATAAGCTTCCGTGAAACATCGCGTACATCCGCCTGATGGCGAACCTTTGGGTCTGACAAATACAAGGCTAATAGCCCTTCAATAATCAAACGATGAAAGCGGGAGGCTGGCAGCTGTTTGACATCCTCCCGCGCTCGATTCACTATGGTGCCGAGACGCTCAACAAGCAAACTATCATTATCATAATAATTACAAAAGTTTAAATCTCCGCCTACGTGGTCCTCTTCCTGATCAATCAGATAATCAAGCAATATATGTAGACCGCAAACATGCGGAAAATAAATATTTTTGATTGATGCTGCATCCTGTATGGACAAATTATCCTCGCTCGCTGCTAGGAACAGCATAAACATTCCAAGCGTCGAGCCTGTTGCTGCCGCAAATTCATTCCATTGCAGATTCGGATAATTTTCCCTATGACCCTCCCACCAAGCTTGCAGCTGAGATTCGCGCAAATCTTTGCGAATATGCTTATACACCTGCAAATCGCCATAAAGCGTAACCAGCTCTATGACATGCTCCTGAACACTGCTATAGGATGGGAGCTTTGCAATTTGGCTCTGACAGATTGTTACTAGATGATGCAAATAACCGCCGTCGTCGTTCTCGCAGCGAAACGCGTAATAATCCTGAAGCTTTGCTTCGGGATTAACAGCATCCAGCATGGATTGATGCAGCAAGCGAAAGTCTTTGGGATCAAGCGAGGTGCTTCGATCACACAGATTGTCCAGATAGTCACTGATCGTTTGTAGAGCTACGATAAGCGGGATTAGCACATGTCTATGCTCAAGGTTTGCAGCCGCATAGACGCCACCGCCCTGGCAATGAAACTTTTTACTGTTCATGCTATCAAGCGCTTGAGTACGCAGCTCGGCATCTGGAATAAGATCCGCGAAGTGACGAAGCTGTTCTAGCTCCTTATTCACTTCAGGAAGCACATATTTATATACTCGATGCATGAGCTTAAATGGATTTTTGGGCACCCTGCTGCTGGATAGAGTCGTTAACCTCACGACGCATCCCTCCTCAACATCATGTTCATGAATGCCAACGTGATTCTATCTGCTGATCAATGCGATACCAGATATGCAAATCATTTATTCGACTCGCATAATCGGCAATATCATAGTTTAGTTTACAAGAATGCTCAAAGCTTTCTTCTTCAAATAACTGGGCTTGCTTCACATTAATAATTTGCTCAAACTCCATGACACGATCAGGAATCGACCCTCGCATGAGCTCCCATTGCTCCACAATTGCCAGCTGTTCTGCTGGTTCGTATTGCTCCCAAGCGGTTTCGAGAACCGGTAAACAAATACGAAGCCGTTCACTCCATTCAAAACGATACGCTCCCATTGTGAACCTCCACACATAAATGTACCATTTCAACTCGTAATAATCCAGCTTCAAATCTCATTACAGCTATTGTTAAATCATGCTATACTGATTACCATATTATTTTCTGAATGGATATGAGGTGAATACCGAACGATGGATACATTAAGCACTTCCTCCCCAATACGGTCGTCCTCCGCTCGAAAAGAGACGCTAGCACTGCGTCTTTACAGCTTTTCCGCCTATTCAACAGCTGCCATGGTTATATCATTTATCCCTCTTTACTATCTTGATCGGGGATTTTCCGAGCAGCAGATTGGTATCATTTATTCCATAGGTCCTTTTATTTCGATATTTGCCAATATTATTTTAGGACTGGTAAGTGATAAATACAGAACGATCAAAAAACTGCTCTTATTGCTTTTGTTCGGTCAACTGGTCATGATTTCGATGTTATTCCCTATTGAGCATTTTGGACTCGTATGTCTAGTTATGATGGGCTTTTATTTTTTTCAAACACCACTAAACCCACTGAGTGACAGCTTAATTCTGTTATCAACCCAGTACACTGGCACGCCTTATGCTCTCGTACGAATATTTGGCTCGCTTGGCTTTGCAGTAACTGCTTACACTTCCGGACTAATTCTGAAGCAGATCGGTTCACAATGGACACTGCCGCTATCACTTATTACAATTGCAATTACAATAGGTATAGCAACGTTTCTTAAAGATTACCAAGGGAGCAGTCGAAAGCTAGACTTCTCCGGCTTCTTTAAACTTATAAGGCAGCGAGAGGTTGTACTATTCTTCTTGATTGTACTAACCATTTCCATCCCGCACCGCATGTACGAAGGCTTCCTTGCCGTAACGATGCATCAAATGGGAGCCAGCAATTCGTTAGTCGGACTTGCTTGGCTCGTATCAGCTTTGAGCGAAATACCAATACTATTTTTACTTGGAAAATATGGTCATAAATTTAAAGAGCTTCCACTCCTAATGATAGCTTCTATTATGTATGCTGTGAGACTTTGGATACTAAGTGATATTCAGGACCCACGCTGGGTAATTGCAACACAAGCAATGCACAGCATATCATTTGGCATATATTTCTCAACCGCGCTGCGGTACCTCACTCAACTCATTCCCGATGAATATCGCGCTTCAGGGCAAGCTCTTTACGCGGTTGTTTGGACAGGCCTTGCGGGAGTGATCAGCGGGACGCTAGGCGGATACGTGTATCAGCATTTGGGCCGCGAAACCTTCTTCAGACTCGGTGCTGCACTAGCTATACTTGCCGCTGTCGGCTTTCTATCCCGTTATTATTTTAGCCGATCTAATCCATAATCTACATCTGATAGCAGCTTAAGCACGAAAATCGTGCTTACAAACTACAACTGACTAAAAAATGAAGCCGTAAGCGTCAAATCGATGCTTACAGCTTCATTTTTTATGATTTAGCTAACGATTAGCTTGCCATAAGCGTGATTATCTTGCTTACTGTCTACAATATGAGTATTAAAATAGCCTGTAAGCACTCAAATGAAGCTTACAGCTTTCTAACCACTGATTCACTAAGATATAAAAATAGGGTAGGGCTGTCCCAAAGCCTTTGTGCCATGGACAACCCACAACCCTCCGCCCTCTATTAGTCTTCGATTAATTCAAAGTTCGAATAAACGTCCTGAACATCGTCACTATCCTCAAAAGCATCCATCATTTTGAGCAGCTTTTCCGCGTTCTCGCCCTCTACTTTGATGATATTTTGTGGCAGCCATCTCACTCCAGCATTCACAAACGAGTAACCTTCCACTTCCAACGCTGTCTTCACCTGTTCAAACTCATGTGGATGAGACAAAATCTCGAAGCTATCGTCATTTACGACAACATCCTCCGCGCCTGCTTCCAATGCAACCATCATCATTGTATCCTCATCCGTCTCGTATGACTCACGATCAACAACAAGCAGTCCTTTGTGGTCAAACATATAGCCTACGCAGCCGCTCTCACCCATATTGCCTCCACGCTTGTTAAACGCGGAACGAACGTCAGCAGCAGTCCGGTTACGATTGTCCGTCAAGCATTTGACCATAATGGCTACGCCGCCAGGTCCATAACCCTCATACATGATTTCTTCATATTCAACACCGTCACCGGCGCCGGCTGCCTTCTTAATCGCACGTTCGATGTTATCATTGGGCATTTGCTCTGCTCTTGCGTTCGCGATGGCTGTTTTCAAGCCGAAGTTTGCGTCCGGGTTAGGTCCGCCTCTGCGCGCTTGTACATAAATTTCACGTCCGAGCTTTACAAACTTGTTATTTTTAGCCTGATCGGCCTTTCCTTTACGGTCCTTGAACAATTTAAACTTCATTATGCTCGCTCCCCTGACAAAGATTCCACGCATTATTTTATCAGAAAAAAAGGGTGTCGGTCAATTAAACATCTGGATCACAAGCGTAAATGGCTGTCGCCGTCCTTTGCGGCGTATATGTTCGTTTCGCGTAGATAGATAAGCTCATTTATAAGTGGAACTTATAAATTCTTATCTATTAAAAAAGCAAAAAAGGGCTCCTGTCACCAGGAAACCCTTCTTTAACCATTTTTATCTGTTCCTTATAGTTTAGTTACGTTTTCCGCTTGCGCACCGCGGTTTCCCTCAGTAATATCAAATTCAACCGCCTGGCCTTCATCCAGCGATTTAAACCCTTCGCCTTGAATAGCGGAGAAATGTACGAATACATCCTCTTGGTTTTCCGTTTGAATAAAACCGTAGCCTTTTTCCGCGTTAAACCATTTAACTGTTCCTTTCAATTGAACACCCTCCTAAAAATGATCGTCGTTTGAACGACGAATAGCCATATTATATTCTCCCCGAAACACAAAATCAATTACAGTAAAATTCGTAAGTATTGGTCAGATGTAGGAATAAATGGGAGTCGAGATTGCATCAGTTCTGCTGTTCCCCCGTCTACCCTAATCCGTTCTAAAAGCTGCTCAAGCTCAGGATATGGCTCCCAATTTAATGAAATGAGCGGATAAATACGAATTTCTCCGTTAGGCTTGCAAACTCTCATCAGTTCATTTATCGCTTGTATATGAAATTCTAGTCCGAATTGGTTAGCATACAAAAACATAAAATGGCTGCACAGCACCAGCGAAAAATGATTATCAGGAAAAGGAAGCTCCGGCAATTTACCATAAACATAGCTGCTTGAACCATCACCGCTTAACACATGCTCTTTAAAAACAGCCATCGACTTCTCACGACCAGCACGATGATGTTCCAATGAGCCATAAAAGCTCCAATCAAATGAGTCCTCCAGCTTAGCAAGCTTGGCAGTCGAGGTTACAATTTCTTCTGATGCTTCTTCTATCCATTGCTGAACATCCTTGTCGTATCTTGGGTCCACAGCTATCACTGAATACCCTCTCGCATTTGCTTCAGCAGTAAAGGACGAACCACCTGCCGCAACGTCAAGCACCCTACCTGCTTGCAGCTCAGTCTCTGTTAAATCGAACATTCTTACATACTCTTCATAGCTTCTGCATGTCATCGCCACACCAATCTGCTCATAACGCTGTGCACACATACTCATCTCTCCTCATCTCGTCTCGTCTAAGCTAATCTCAGCTAATCTAGAACTATTTGAGCTCTCAACTTGCCAGCTCGTATTGATTACAGCCCGCATAATGGCTATGATGATAACAATACCATAAATTAATATTCAAAAGGTGGAAATTACAAATGTTTAAAAAGCATGAAATTTACAAGACCGACAATTACAATATGCTGACGGTTGAAGTACAAGGCAAGACGCTTATTGTTAGAGAAATATCCGATCAATGGGGCGAAGATACTCATACTTTCATTAGCCGGCCCGAAATGCTTCACTGGGCAAATAATCGATTTCGCGAGTCTGACTATGTAGGCCGTGAGGAAGAGCGCGAAGCGATTATAAGCGCGCTCAAATCTATATAAAACCTATATTTCCTTGAAGTAAGCAGGAAATATTGTCCTTAAGAGCGAACATATCGTTACATGGGAGCGCATATGAAACGATATGCGGGTAAAGTGATTACGCGGTCCACTTAATGCCACTCAAAGGTTCTTTCAAGTTTTAGAATTTTGTTTCTTTTTAGGAGGCTTCACAGACGCAATGGACGCAACTGCATCAATTATTTTTATTATTGCGGCTTTCTCGCTCGGGGCGATCGTTATTATGAAGCGAGATTCACTACCTCCCGGGTTACGCCGCGGTCTAGCTCTCGTTTCAATTGCGTTTATCGCTTTTGCTTTTTTCCTTATCGTGTACGCCTTTTTTTCTATGGGGACAGCTTAAGATTAATTGAAGCAGCATAATAGGACATCCTCTGGGGCATAGTAATTAAAACTGTGTCATAGAGGTGATTTTCGAATGAAATGGATGTCCTTGCTGCTCGCTTTAAGCCTAGTACCAACTGCTGTCGCCTCCAATCTTGCAGAAGTGAATAGCTCGTATGCTTCAACAACCTTATCCATATCAAGGAGGATTTCGATGAATAACGTACCGAAACGTTCAGAATCCGCTCAGGAAAGCCGCTGGAAGCTTGAAGATTTGTTTGAAAACCAAGCTGCATGGGACAAGGAATACAAAGAGTCCAAAGAACTCATCAAAAAAGTCGCTTCCTACCAAGGGAAGCTTGCAGACGTTAATCAGCTAAAAGAGTGCTTTGAGCTGGAAGATACGCTCTCCCTGCATGTTGAACGGCTTTATGTTTATGCTAATATGAAGCATCACGAGGATACGGCTGAGCCAACCTATCAAGCCCTTTCTGACAAATCAAAAAAGCTCAGCGTTGAAACAGGTGAAGCTTTATCCTATATTACTCCTGAGGTGCTTAGCCTTTCAGACGAGGCGTTGGATTCGTTAATTTCGAATGCTGACCTAGTGAAATTCCGCCATACACTTGAAGAAATGCGCCGCCAAAAAGCTCACATTTTATCGAAGAATGAAGAAGCGCTGCTTGCTCAAGTCGGTAATGTCAGCTCCGCACCAGGTACTATTTTCAATATGTTAAACAATGCGGATCTAAAGTTTCCTAAGGTTAAAAACGAGGACGGCGAGGAAGTCGAGCTCACACAAGGTCGTTACATACAGTTTCTTGAAAGTAAAAACCAGGATGTTCGCCGTGACGCATTCCTTACGATGTATGACACGTATGGCAAGCTGAAAAACACAGTTGGTTCCACGTTGAACGCCAATGTTACGAAAAATATTTTTTATGCTAACGCTCGTAAATATGATTCCGCTCTGGATATGTCGCTTTATGGTGATAATATTCCTAAGGAAGTATATACGAATCTAATTGACACGATTCATGGACATCTTCCGCTTATGCATAGATACATGAAGCTCCGTAAAAAACTGCTCGGCCTAGACGAGCTTCATATGTACGACTTGTTTGCGCCTCTCGTAGACGAATTCAAGATGGACATTACGTACGAGGAAGCGAAGAAGACTGTCAGCGAGAGCTTGAAGCCGCTTGGCGAGGATTATTTGAATGTATTGCAGGAAGGTTTCGACAACGGTTGGATCGATGTGTATGAGAACGAAGGAAAACGGAGCGGCGCTTATAGCTGGGGCGCTTTTGGCACCCACCCTTATGTGCTTCTGAACCACAAAGATAACTTAAACAGCATGTTCACGTTGACGCACGAAATGGGTCACGCGCTCCATTCGTACTATTCGGACACGAACCAAAATTATCGCGATGCACAATATACGATCTTCCTAGCAGAGGTTGCTTCTACGTTGAACGAGGCGCTTCTAATGGATTATATGCTTAATAAATCAACTGATCCGAAGGAAAAAATGTATTTGCTTACTTACTATGCAGATCAATTCCGGACGACTGTATTCCGTCAAACGATGTTCGCCGAGTTTGAGAAAATCATCCATGAGCGTACAGAAGAAGGCGAGTCATTAACGCCGCAAGAGCTTAGCAAAATCTATTATGATTTGAATGTGAAGTACTACGGCTCTGACATGGTTATTGACAAAGAAATTGAAATGGAATGGGCACGTATCCCCCATTTCTACAATAGCTTCTACGTTTACAAATACGCGACTGGCTTCTCGGCCGCGACAAGCTTCGCGAAGCAAATTTTAGAAGAAGGCGCGCCTGCGGTCGACCGTTATCTTGGGTTTTTGAAAAGCGGCGGAAGCGACTTCTCGATTAATATTTTGAAAAAGGCCGGCGTTGACATGTCATCGCCAGAGCCGATTGAGCAAGCGATGAGCGTATTCGAAGAGCTGATTGGTCAAATGGAACAATTGACGAAGTAGTCTCAATTACAACTGAAGTGTAGATTCTGTCAAAGCGCTTTGAATGAAAGTTGGAAACCGCCAAGGGAACTTGGCGGTTTTTTTATGTTTGCAGGGGTAGTGAGCTGACTTGCGCGACCATACGAGGTGACACACACTTATATGAGAATCCGGCTAAAGAAGAAGGGAACCGATTGCCCAGGCGAGCAGGCCTGCGAAAAGTGATGACAGTAGATTCACCCTGTCGTTGTTCAGCCAGACGAAGCCGCGCACTCGCTCTGCCGCGCTTCCGCAATGCGCGGCGCGCTCTGTCTCGCTGCCGCATATCCGGCAGCGGTACATGGCCTGGCCGGTTGCGCCGAGCAGAGAGTCGGCGAAGGCACCGGCCAGGCCAGCGGCGGCCGCAGCGGCGATGTATGCCGCCGCAGCGGCTCCGCCGCTTGGCATACCCGCAGCAGCTGCAAGCTGCGGGGCTGCCAGCAGCAGCGCGGCAATGGCGCCGATGAACACGGCGCCTGCGAGCGCTGCTGCGCTGCCGAGCGGCGTGACCCCGCCGCTCGTTCCTGCAAGCACCGGCTTACCGCTCGTAATGGAGCGCGGAGCCGTTTTACTCATTGCCCCGATCTCCGTGGCCCATGTATCAGCGTTCACTGCGGCCATCACGCCGATGAACGCGAATAGCCATCCTTGATCGGGCCATATCGAATTTCCGGCGCAAAGCAGCAAGCCCGCGCCCCCATTAGCCCATACTTGGCCGGCATCGCGTCGCCCCGTTTTTTCATATTTCGCTTCGGCGGATATCTTCGCGCGGTGTCGCTTCTTCCACTTCGACCATAGTGTCGAAGAAACGAAAAATCCGATCAATATAGCAAACCACACAGGTGTGCCTAGCGTTACGAAGCCTGTCCCCATTATGACAGCCGACCAAGCCCCAGATATAGACAACGAACGTGCTCGATAAGCAGCTGCAGCAATAAGACCGCTGCCGAGCAAGCCAGCAAGCAGCCTTATCCACCACTCTTCTATTAAACCGACCATTAAATAAGCAACCTCCTGCTTTTTCCACATCCTACATTGATCTAATTTCCTCAGTATGTGGATTAGCTCTCATATTTCCTCTACCTTAAACCATCTCGTTTTGCAAAACAGCATCCTGCCAGCGGTCGGGATAATTGGTACAGATCATCAACTCAGGATCAATCGAGGATACTTTACGGATAGCACGTGTCTCGTTTACCGTCCAAGCCATAACTTGAATGCCTGCATTTTTTAACAAAGTCATTCTATCCTTGTTCAATCGTGAATAGCCAATGGATAAAAAATCCGAACCGAGCTCTTTCAATTCCTTCGGCAGTGTATTGCGCCAGCTATCAAGAATAAGTCCAGTCCTAACCTGATGCGATAGCTTTCGAGCTCGATATAGCGCACCCTCATTGAAAGATGTAAGAACAATATCATTAACCAAACCAAATGCATACACATCTTCCAATACTTTTTGCTCTAGCTGTGGATAGCGGATACCGTCCGTTTTCAGCTCAATATTAAGCATGCAATGACCTGCAGCCGCGATAAGCACCTCTTTGAGCGTTGGAATCTTCTCGCCTTGGTACTTTTGCGAAAACCAATTTCCCGCATCAAGAGTGGCAAGGTCTGCTGCTGTCCAATCCTTCACATAACCTTTGCCGTTAGTTGTACGGCGTAAATTATAATCGTGAATAACGACAGGGACAGCGTCCTTGGACAGCTGAACATCGATTTCAATCCAAGTTACAGTTGGATCAGCGGTCGCCATTCGAATCGCCGCCATCGTATTTTCCGGCGCGCGGCTTGACCAGCCTCTATGCGCAACGCACGGATTTCTCATTAAGTGATCATCCTTCCAACAAGCGAAAACGGCTGTCGCCGTCCATAACGGTGAAAGCTCGTTTCGCGGAGATAATAAGTCTATTTATAAGTTAAAACTTATAAATTGTTATGTATTAAAAAGGTTTTCTTTATTCTGGGACAATCGTCCCATCCGCCTTTAGTTTTACTTGAAAGGAAATGGCTGTCAAACGGTCGATTACCGCCTTTGCCGCCTCATCTTCTAGTGGAGTTGGCTGAGCATTGACCATATACATCGGATGGAACTTCATCTCACAGTCGCCACTCTTCGTGCATACGGCATCAAGTACACCCGTTTCGCCTTCTGTATCTTTTGGATACGCGCTAAAAATAAAGTTTCCTAAACTGTATGCAATCCATTTGCCTTTATACATTTCGAATCCTTGCAGGACATGCGGATGGCTCCCAATGACAAGATCGGCGCCAGCGTCAATATATTGTCTAGCAAAATCCTTCTGGTAAGGCTCCGGTTTGTCCATATACATTGTACCCCAATGAACCATGACGACAACGATATCCGCTTGCTCCTTAGCTTTCGCAATAGCCGCAACCGCACGTCTTGTATCGTAGGTTTCTGCTACACCCGCTTTATTTTTATCCGCTTTCCAAGAGATATCAGGTACAACCTTGCTAAGACCGACATAAGCAATTTTTGTCCCACGCACATCTTTTATGAGCGCTTTAAAAGCTTCTGTATCGTTACTACCTGCGCCCATATGCGAAATGCCTGCCTCGTCCAAATGACTCATCGTGTCAAGAAGGCCTTCCTCACCTTGATCCATCGTATGATTGTTAGCCAAGTTTACTACGTCAAATCCGGCATTTTTTAATTCCGGCAGCGCCTCTGGAGAACCTTTGTAGACATACTCTTTGTTTTCAGCGGGAATGCCTCGATTCGTCACTGGGTATTCCAAATTACCCGCCATTACATCAGGCTCACTTAAATATAATAACGATTTTCGATATAAATAATCATAGCCTTCACGCTTCAAAAAACTGTCAACGTATTCACCGATCAGCAAATCACCTACAAAAGATAAACTGACCGTTTCGCGAGTGGGCTCACTTTCTTCTGCAACTGGTTCGTCATCTTTGGGTACATCTGTATCTGCAGGGTCGTTCCCAGAAGCAGTCTCTCCAGACTCTTCATCTACACTTTCATTGCCATCAACATTATCCGTGTCTCCCTGATCTACTATATTCGGCTCCTCTGCTTCTGTCTGATCAGCATTTTTCGGTTCTCCTGCTTCCGCCTTCTCCTGCTCGGAATCAATCTTCGAACCTATTCCGACAACATTAAGCCAATCGGACATTCTATCAGAATTGGATACAGTTATCCAAACGCCGACAAGCACAAAAATAATACCTAGCAGCGTCAAATTAATGTACATCACTTTTCTAACCTTTTTTTTACGTTTAAGCTTATCCTGTTGATGTAATTCTGTACGGGATACACGCATGGAAGATGGCTCCTTTTGCTAGAATATTTCCCATTATAGCAATCTTCGGACGATGTTGCGAAAACTATTATTTAATTGCTTGAATTGCCCACGCTGCAGAGCTGCTTTGCAGACTTGCTGCAAGTCTGAATAAAACCGCCGGTCTACTGCATCACTTCTCACTCCAAATAAAAAAAAGCGGAGCTCAGTACGCCGATCCATTCGTCAATAAAGACAAATCGATCAGAGCCCCGAGTCTCCGCCTCTTAATCATTGCTATTCTTGGCTGGCTAATGCCTCGATGACCGATTCAGCCAACGTTTCCATATATAGTGGATCACGATTCAACATCGCAATTCTGTCCAACGTTATACCTAACTCTTTGGATTGAGCCTGCGCTTCAATATCGAGGTCGTATAGCACCTCCAGATGATCGGAAACGAAACCAACCGGTGCTACAAGCACTGCTTTAACGCCTTCTTCACTAAGTACAGGCAGCGTCTCCAAAATGTCCGGTCCGAGCCAAGGATCTCTTGTCCGTCCCGCGCTTTGCCAAGTAAATTGCCAATCGGACACATTAGCAGCTTTCGCTACCGCAGCGGAAGTCTCCAGCAATTGCTGCTCATAAGGATCTCCTACCTCACGAATTTTAACTGGCAAGCTATGTGCGCTGAACAGTACCTTCACTCGCGCTTTCCCGTCCGTAGACTTAGACAACCTGCTCAAACCATCCACAACTCGTTCAGTGAGCGCCTTAAGCAGCTTTGGATGCATATGGTACTGCTTAACGAATGTCATCTCAATTCCTAGCTCAGCAGCCTTCTCCTGTGCTCGTTTAATATAACTTCCAACGCTCATCGTCGAATAATGAGGTGCTAGCACGATGCCGACTGACTTCGTAAAGCCATCCTTCGCCATCTGCTCAACGCCGTCTTCGATATAGGGCTTTGCATGCTTCAAGCCTTGATAACAAACGAATCGACCTGGAGCCAGCTGTTCTAGCTTGTCCTGCAAGCCTGCTACTTGCCCGTTCGTATTCTCTCTTAGCGGGAATACGCCACCGACGATTGCTTCATAACGGCCCTTGAGCTCTGCTAGCAGCTCGGGAGTTGGAGCATGGCCTCGACGAATATGCGTATAATACGCTTCAACATCATCCATCGACTCTGGTGTTCCGTATGACATAACAAGCACGCCAATCTTTTGTTCTTTATGCTCTGACATGACTTGCCTCCCTTTGATTACGCTCCATTATCGCCTTCTCTGAGTAAGAATGAACGAATGCAGTTAATTGGGCAAGCTTCTCTAAAGACGCTTCAGGAAACAATCCATGTCCGAGGTTAAAAATAAAGCCCGGATCTTCAATCCCTTGATCAATAATCTCTTTCGCATACGATTCGATTACACTGATCGGAGCCGTAAGTATCGTTGGGTCCAAATTGCCTTGTACCGCAAACCCGTTGTCCAGTCTGCGCCGGCCCTCTGCAATCGATACTCGCCAATCAAGACCGATAACATCAGCTTTCACTTGATGAAGCTCTGGAAGCAGCTCTCCCGAGCTAACTCCTGGGAAATATATTTTTGGCAGATTCAAATCTGACAGCTCTGCAAAAATACGTTCTATCGTCGGTAGAACAAATAAACGGAAATCAGCTGGCGATAACGCCCCTACCCAGCTGTCAAACAGCTGAAATGCTTTGCCGCCTGCAGCTGCATGCGCGCGCAAATATGCAATGACCATATCGCCAAGCTTATGCATCAGCTTATGCCATACTTCCGGCTCGCTGTACATCATCTCTTTCGTGCGCAAATAGTTTTTGGATGGTCTGCCTTCAATTAAATAGCTGGCAATCGTGAACGGCGCGCCTGCAAATGTGATGAGCGGAACTTCTAGTTGGCGATCCAAAATACGAATCGTCTCTATGACATGTCCTAAATCACCTTCTACATCAATAGGCTTCAGTCGATCAACGTCGGCTGCAGAACGAATCGGATTATGAATAACGGGCCCTATATTAGCCACAATGTCAAAATCAATACCAATCGATGCGACTGGATTCATAATATCTGAATACAAAATAGCTGCATCAACACCCAGCTTACGGACAGGCATCATCGTAATTTCAGCTGCCAGTTCCGGCTGTTTGCATATTTCAAGCAATGTAAATTTTTCTTTTATTTTGCGATAATCAGGATCGTATCTTCCTGCCTGTCGCATATACCATACAGGTACACGATCTACGTGTTCTTTCCGGCAAGCCCGTATGAAACGGTCGTTAAAAGACATTCCCGTTCCCCATTTCTATGTATTTTCATATGTTTACATTATGCCCTTTTTCCACTGACCTAACAACCGCCGTAATACGATTTCCTATGACAATAGTATGACAATCGGCCTAATTTCCTTTACTCCTTTGTCATGTGCTATAATTTCGGCTATGGAACAATGGAAAAAAAATCTTATCGTACTGTGGTTTGGTCAGTTTCTGGTAATGGCTGGGATGACAATGATCATTCCGTTTCTGTCACTCTATTTGCAATTTGATTTAGGCTTAACAGATAAGCATGAGATCGGCATATGGGCTGGTTTTATTTTTGCAGGAAACTTTGTTACCTCATTTATTTTCCAACCCATATGGGGGAAATTTGCCGATCGCTATGGACGTAAAATCATGCTGCTTCGCTCCGGCTTTGGCATGGCAATCGTGATGGTGTTAATGGGTTTTGCTACAAATCCATGGCATTTGCTGCTGCTTCGTATGCTGAACGGCACAATTTCCGGATTTAATCCAGCCTCTGTCGCGCTTATCTCAGCCACGACGCCTAAAGCCAAAATAGGCTTCGCTATGGGAACAATTCAGTCAGGAGGTATAGCAGGAGCAATACTCGGTCCGTTCATTGGCGGCTTGCTCGCAGATACAATTGGCTTCCGACCGATTTTTTATTTAACAGGTGCCTTATTATTCGCTGCATCTTTACTCGCGTTGATTGTAGTAAAAGAACCTTTTGACCGTGCTAAGGCCGCGGCTCGTGTGCAAGTTTCCGTTATTGAAGGCTTCCATAAGCTTAGCCGTATCCCTCAGCTAACAGCGCTGTTTGCTGTAACCTTTCTTATACAATTTGCAATGATGAGTCCGATGGCACTCATACCACTATACGTACAAGAGCTGCACGGCTCGACCGCCAACTTAGCTTTTCTAGCCGGGTTCGTCGGTTCGGTAACTGGGCTCTCAAACCTCATTGCATCGCCACTGCTCGGCAGACTTAGTGATCGGATCGGAGCAGAGCCTGTGCTCGGAGTAGCCCTAGTCGGAGCTGCGCTTGCTTTCATTCCGCAAGCACTTGCCGGAACCGTGTGGCAGCTGCTGCTAGCACGATTTATTCTCGGTATTTTCCTAGGTGGATTAATACCGACTGTTAATGCGTTGATTCGAAAATATACGCCGGACGGTATGGAAAGCCGAGCTTATAGCTTCAATAGCAGCACACTTAGCCTCGGAAATATGGTCGGACCAATTACAGGCGGAGCACTATCAGGCTGGATCGGCATTCAAGGGCTATTCCTTGTTTCCTCAGTCATGATGCTGGCTAACGCATTCTGGGTATGGCAAACGCTGCTTCGAAAGCGTCCCAGTCTGTTAAAAAAGTCGGATGGGGAGTAAACATAGTACTCATATCATCACGCATATCATACATGTCATTCATGGTACGCAAAGTACACAAAGTACACACAGCACACCTAGTGCACCTAGTCACACCCACACCTAGTACACCTTGCACACCAGAACGCCCAGCATACTATGTATACCTAGCACACCTAGCAGACCTAAATACCAAGCACACCTAACACACCAAGCATACCTAGAACAACTTTCATACCTAGCATACCTTGAACACCTAACACACCTAACACACTCAGCACACCCAGCACACCTAGCCACACCAAGCATACCTTGCACACCTTGCACACCTAGCACAGCTAGCCACACCTTGTACACCTTGTACACCAGAACACCCTGCACACATTTGGCACAATACAAAAAAAAAATCAAAGCCCCTCATCTGAGGGGTTACTACTCATACTTCTAGTGCGCCAGCTAATCACCATGTGTCTTTTGCATCTGTTTGAGCACTAAATCATCTTCTACGACGTATATGTAGTAACTCCTAAATGTGCCCCCGCTGCGAACGTAGTGATTTAGTTTCATTTTTTGAGTATAATGCTTGCTAGTGGGTAAATGCCGTTCATTTAATTTCACTATTTGAAACTAATGACCTGCTCACATCCAATTACAAGGTGATTCACCCAATTAGTTTCAAAATCTGAATTTAACTAGCCTCAACTACAGCACTAGCTCCATTTAGTTTCACAAAATGAAACAAGCAATGCTAACATTCAACTTTATGTAGCAGGACTGACCAAGTTGTGATAAGATCTCCATAAAATATGGTTAATAATGTCGCAAAGCATGCGCCGTGAAAGCAGGTACCCTCCTGCTTTAGCGGCGTTTATTATTTTTATAGGAGGAATTGCATTAAATGACATCGCTATTCAATGATACCCATCAGCAATGGTTAACTAAGCATGCACGGAAATAGAACGGGCGAATCACTTCGACGACTAAATGAAGGCCATGCTCACGCTGAACAAATGATGCTACAACATATTTGGTGGCCTGCATTCGGACATTTTCAGCATTTGCATCCCGAATATGAGGTTCAAGATTTTAATGAAGGCTACCGTTACATTGATTTTGCTTACATCAGATCACATGCTCGGATTGCAATCGAAGTTGACGGCTACAGCACACACTTGCGCAACATCTCATGAAAGCAATTTTGTGATCAGTGGGTGCGACAAATGCATTTAACTAATGATAATTGGACGGTCATTCGCATCGGTTATGACGATATTGAGAATCGGCCCCGATTGTGGCAGCAATTACTTCAACAAATGGTGGGGAGATTATTCGGAGACTCTACTTCAATTAATGATCTAAATGTGTACGAGCGTGAAATTTTACGTCTAGCATTACGAATCGAAAGACCGCTTCAGCTAGTTGACGTTAAAGTGGCTTTGGATTGTTGTTACAACACTGCGCGTTCCCATATCCGTAATCTCGAAAAGACGGAATGGTTACAAGCAGAAAAAGGTGGCTCTCTCCGCACACATTCATGGAAACTCAGCACCTCAAAACGTTCACTCTTACAATAAAAGAAACATCGACTAATAAATTCTCAGCAGCACAGCAGCTACTTGAATCAAAAGAAACAACTACAGTAGCAACTAGAAACCGATGAATCAGCTTCAATAGCAACTAGAAACTAATGAAACAACTACAGTAGCAACTAGAACCCAACAGAAACAGCTTCAATAGCAAATAAAAACCGAAGAAATAGCTAGTAGTTGCTAAAAACCAACAGGAACATCAGCAATGGATTTAGTTTCATTATTATGAACTAAACAACAGAACCTTTCCGAATTTAGTAGCAGTATGTTCAGAAATTGAAACTATTCGAGAGGTATTGGCTATTTTGAAACTAGTTTGTGCGTTCTAAGTTCACTAAGTGAAACTAAATCGTTGCTCCAAAGCTATGGTATAGTAATAGACTCATTTTTTGAAACTAACTAACACACTTCTGCCTTTAAATGAACAGCGACCCCCAAGAGAGCTACTTATCCAAAGTATCCTTCTTCCTTATTGGGGGTCGCTGTTCAACAGACCAAGTAAATCAACAGTATTTGTTATTTCAAAATTCCACTTAAAGATGCGTTTTATCTGAAGTTTAAATTACTGTCTCATCATAGAGATGGCTTTATACAGTCCTTATATCCCGCTCTTCCCATCCGGCATTTAGTAAAATCTCTAGGGGTCAGTGTTTGTTAGGGGGACACGCGGATGTTTGATTTCACTAATTCTAAAATATAAATTCATTAAATCTATGCGATTAACACTTCATCGAAAGTGAAGCCTCTAGTACAAATCCACTTTCAATGAAGCATAACATCGCATTTAGTTCACAATAGCTATAGCAAGCCCATCATAGCCAGGCAAAACGGTAGTCATCAGCCTGCTGTCCGTAGCGATCGTTTCATTGAAGGAACGTACAGCGAGAACCGCTGGCCCCTGCTTCTCTTCATTAATGGTTCTGCCGCGCAGCAAAATGTTGTCTCCCACAATGACAGCGCCCGGATTCGCCATTTCGATAGCATAGTTCAAATAAACTGGATAGCCCTCTTTATCCGCATCTATAAAAAAGAAGTCAAACTTCTGCCCGCTCTCCTTCAGCTCCGCCAAGCTTAGCTTCGCATCGCCAACCATGTATTCGACCTGATCGCCATGTCCCGCCGCTTCCATATGCTCCTTCGCAACATCTGCATAGTTTTGGAGCAGCTCAAGCGATACTAACTTGCCCTCTGCTTTTAAGCCTCTAACCAAGCAAATTCCGCTATATCCTCCAAGCGCGCCAATCTCCAATATATTTTGTGCTCCCGACATCTTGACGAGCATCGTTAATAGTCGACCGTACCCGTCAGCCACTGAAATATCGGGCATTCCTTTCGAGGCAATCCCTAATTTTACCCGCTCTAGATCGACATCTTTTCCATAAAGTGAATCCACATATTGTTCATTTTTCAACATTTTTCGCTCTCTCCAATTTACAATTTGTAAATACAGCCTAATTTGTCCTATACTTGATTGTATGATTTTGAACGTGGGGTTACAAGCGTATCCTTTCGTTACGGCTTTAACTATCGCATAGTATTCAAGAAAAGAGAGTGCATAATGGAAAATTTACAGCTAATAGCAACCGCGCCTATGGGCCTTGAGGCGGTTGTAGCTCGTGAGCTAAAGGATTTAGGCTATACAGACCTGCAGGTTGAGAACGGGCGTGTCAATTTCAGAGGTGGTCCTATCGATATTTGCCGTACTAATCTCTGGCTGCGTTCAGCCGGCCGAATTCTTATCAAAATGGGCGAGTTCCCCGCAACGACATTCGAAGAGCTTTTTGAAGGAACGAAAGCACTGGATTGGCCGACCTGGATTCCTAATGACGGTGAATTTCCAGTAGACGGCCGTTCACAGAAATCACAGCTTACTAGCGTTCCCGCATGCCAAAGCATTGTCAAAAAGGCAGTCGTTGAAAAAATGAAGGATGCTTATGGCACGGAATGGTTTGATGAAAATGGCGGTCGTTACGTTATTGAAGTAACGCTAATGAATGACCGAGCAATGCTCACACTAGATACAACTGGTGCCGGTCTTCATAAAAGGGGTTATCGCAAAGTAGCAACTGAAGCACCAATTCGTGAAACGATGGCAGCAGCACTCATTCAGCTTAGCCGCTGGCGTCCGGAGCGTCCGTTTTATGATCCTTTTTGCGGCTCAGGGACATTTCTAATTGAAGCTGCAATGATTGGCTGGAACATTGCACCGGGTTTACGCCGTACGTTCAACAGCGAGGGCTGGCCGCTCGTTCCTATGGAGCTTTGGGATAGAGCTCGCGAAGAGGCGTTTGATCTAGTTAAGGATGATATTCCACTGCAAATCACCGGATCTGATATTGATCCGAATGCGATTGAGATTGCAGAAGCTGCTGTGAAAAAAGCTGGTTTTGGCAAAGACATTAAACTACTCGTTCAGCCCGTTGCAAAAGTAAAGCCTGTAGGTGATTACGGGGTAATGATTACGAATCCACCTTATGGTGAGCGACTCGGAGATGATGCAGAGGCGGAAGCTGCGCTGCGTCAGTTTGGCTTGACTGCCCTTCATTACCCGACTTGGTCGTATTTTGCAATTACGCCTTCCACTACAATCGAGCATTATTTCGGCAAACCTGCCGATAAGAAGCGGAAGCTGTTTAATGGTCGAATCGAATGTAATTACTTCCAGTTCTTTGGAGCATTGCCGCCGCGCAATAAATAAAG
Source organism: Paenibacillus sp. J31R122 (assembly GCF_056269185.1). Classification (NCBI taxonomy): domain Bacteria; kingdom Bacillati; phylum Bacillota; class Bacilli; order Caryophanales; family Paenibacillaceae; genus Paenibacillus; species Paenibacillus sp. J31R122. The sequence goes on along the minus strand of NZ_JBWDNM010000003.1, from coordinate 403,185 downwards.
TCCTTTCTGGGAAACTCTTTAAGAAAAAGTTAAAAGATTCTTCAGAAATTTAGTTTTCCATTATTAAATTGTTTATTTAATAATGAAATGGAAATGTTAGGTTATCTATAAAATGATTTCAAGTATTTCCAGGCATGTATTCAAGCTCTATCCGAGAAAGGAGTGACTATACAAGCGGCTTCTTAAGCAGAAGAGCAGCTAAGCCGCGATCAAAGGATCGTCTTCGATGATCTTATCTTTCATTCCACAGAATATACGGCTAAGTCAACCAATAGAGATAAAGTTGACGCCACTCCACGCGAATTCGCAATTCTAGATTAGAAAAGGATGTTATATTCATGATACCTGTCCAGCAAAATGTTTTAAGGCGCTGCTTGAGCTTCGTGTTAATTTGGCTTGAGCGGCTAAAGGCTGTCGACTTCCTGCTATTTACTTTCGCTATGATGCTCAAGCTTTATTTATTTAATAGACTTCTATCCGTTAAATATATGGACATGACCAAAATAGATGCAACGATCGAGCTCGGAGCGGTCCTGCTGGTTGCTTTCTGGACCGTTTGGTTCGCGGCACGCGGGAGAATCATTGCTCTTGTCATTCTAAATATGTTCCTATCCTTTGTTTTGTACGCAGATGTGATCTATTATCGCTATTTCCAAGATCTCATCTCTGTCCCCGTCCTGATGCAATTAAGCCAGGTGGGTGCATTAGGCGGAAGTATCGGCACCTTGATCAATGTTAAAGATTTCCTATTGTTTATCGATTGGATCATTATTGTTCCTTTTGCTGTATATGTAGCTTGGCGTGGGCGCGGAGATTTACGTCACGCTAACGCTCATCGCAAACCTGCGCCGTTATGGCGCAAAGCACTCATTCGCATCGTTGTCAGCGCTGCAATATTCATCCTAGGTTCGACGCTCGTTTTCTCTAATGTAAATGAGGCAAAACGCACTTGGGCAGCAAGCGTCTTTACCGGAAGCTGGTGGAATTTATCGATTTATAATGTTACTGGGGCACTTGGCTTTCATGGCTACGACATTTCTCGTTATGTTAAGCGTCACTGGCTCGATGCGGAGACGGTCTCCGCACAGGAGAAATCAGAAGCTAATGATTGGATGAAAGCGCGCGGCCAAGTACGAGGTCAGCTAGAGAAAGAAGATCCTCTATTTGGCGCTTACGCAGGCAGCAACGTTCTGATGGTTCAAACGGAAGCGTTGAACAACTTTATGATTGACAAATCGATTGGCGGCCAAGAAATTACGCCTAACTTAAACAAACTGATTAAAGAGAGCGCCTATTTCAGCCAGTTCTATCACCAGACCAATCAAGGAAGAACATCCGACGCCGATTCTAGCGCAAATTGCTCGGTGCATCCACTGACGAACGGCTCGCTATTCATCCAATATGCTTCAAATGAATTCGATTGTTTACCGACAACTTTGAAAACGCATGACTATTCAGCTACTGTATTCCATGCGTACGAAGGCGGCTTTTGGAATCGAAATTCGATGTATCATAATATGAAATACGATAAATTTTACAATCTAAAGGATTTTAAACTCGATGAAAAGGTTGGCTGGTCAGTTGGGGACAAGTCTTTCTTCAGACAGTCAATGGATGTTATCTCCAAAGAGAAGAAGCCTTTTTACTCCTTCCTCATTACATTAACGAGCCATCATCCATTTACTATGCCTGAGGCGGAGAAAAAGCTCAATGTAGGCGATTTAAACGGAACTATAATGGGAGATTATTTGCAATCCGTTCATTATGTCGATGCCGCGCTAGGCGAGCTAGTCGAGCGAATGAAAGCTGAAGGCCTATGGGACAATACAATATTCTTACTATATGGTGACCACGACAATTCGATAAAAGAATGGGAGTTATACGAAAAATTTCTAGGCAAGCCTCTTAACGCATTGGAACAGCAAATGATTCTGAAGCAGGTGCCGTTTATTGTTCACTTGCCGAATGATGATCAAGCGGGTACGTACACAAATGTTGGTGGTCAGCTTGATATAACACCGACTATCCTTCATTTGCTCGGTATCTCCTCTGCTGATCAGTATTTGTTCGGGACGCCTCTAGTGATGGAGAAGCCGCTCGAGGGGAAAATAGTTGCCCATAGGAATGGTTCATGGACGGACGGAACCGTCTTCTACATGCCTTCTGGTGATGGTATCGCCGAGAACGGAAAATGCTGGAATATTGCCGCTAACGAAATTGGCGATATTAATGCATGTAGTGGAAAAGTTGAAGAGGTGCGCAAGGAGTTGTTCATCTCCGATCAGATCGTGATGAATGATTTGATCAAAGACTTTAAAGAGCAAGCAGCTACCGAAGCTCGCGCGAACGTCCAAGACGGGGATGACAAGGAAGTAGCACTGAGTAGTAAGTAATAAGCATAACCGGCTTTTACCGTTCTTTAGCGGCGTAAGCTCGTCTCACGGAGATGTAAAAGGGGCTGTCCCTAAGGTCTAATTAGACCTTAGCGGACAGCCCCTTTTCGCTCTATAGTGTGATCACCGAACACTTACTGCTTTGCTAACCAACTCAAAATATCATCAATCGTATGCACAGGTACAATATTCAAATCAGGCGCGGCTCCCTGAGCAGCTTCCTCCAGCTCCGCTGGAACGAAGAACACATCGGCATCCGTACGGCTTATCGCATAAGCCTTCTGCTGAATTCCTCCGATGAGACCTACTGAGCCGTCTTCTTCGATAGTTCCCGTCCCTGCCACCTTTAAACCGTGAGTAACGCCACCTGGTGTTAATTGATCGATTAACGCTAATGTCAGCATCGCCCCATGTGATGGTCCGCCTATATGCGCCATATATCGGTTATAATCGATGCCGCGAGGAATATCTAGGTGTTGTGCCGTTTCTACTGAAATACCGAATACAGCCCGTTCTGGAGCCTCCTGAGACGCCCTTGTTGGCACTTCTACTCGAATACTCTCAGTCTGTCTCCGCAGCGTAACGTCGACTGACTCGCCAGGTGCTACTGATTTGTCCATATAGCCGATCATATCATCAATCGTTCTAACATTCTGGTCATTTAATTTTACAATGATATCTCCCGCTTGTAGAAGCTGTTCGGCTGGACTATCCTTCACGATTGCTATGACACGTATCCCCTCCGCTGTTATCCCGCTTCCGACACCAGCCTTCTTCATCGCAACGGCAGCCGCTACACTATTCGCATCTCTCTTCATCATGACGACCTGCGTGTATGATTCTGTGAGCGGAGGCTCATCCTCCGGAATTTTCTCGAATGTATAGAGCGGAAATATTTTTGCATAAAGCCAGTCAGCAGCTACAGCTGGTCTATCAAATACAAGTACGCCGTTCACTTCGCCGCTGCTGCCTCCTCCTTCGACATGCGCATAGCGATTCATATTCAGTGTCATTCCTGGATATGTAACGCGATAGCCTGTCGGATAAAGCAGTCCCAGCAGCAGTGCTGCAGTAACGAGCAGAATGCCTCCACTTCGTATAGGTAGGTGAAGCAGCCGTTTATGCCTCGCACCAGATCCAATCCTATGACCGATTAACTTCTGCTCTTCCTCTTTTCCCCTTTTGACCACTTCAATATCTCTCTGCTTTGTTGGATGTACCTTTCTCATTCGGTTACTAACCTCACGAGGCCAATTGAGAGCTTCGCTAAGCAGCATATCTGCAAGCATGAGCACAGCAGCAGCCCCAATTAATACGAGCAGTAGAAACAATCGCTCGGGAGCAAACAACACCAATGATGCCCCTGCAACGCTGAGCACAATAATGCCCAGACGTATCAGCTGCATCAACCCCAGCAGCAGCTTTGCCCCACGTGAATTCCACACCTTATCAACTTCGATTGCTCTCTCTCTTTCTTTTGGCATTGACTCGTTCAGCCGCTCGCTCTGCTGCTGGAGTGACCGACAGACTTGTTGTCCCCTCCATTGCTTCCAAAGCCCAAGCCCTGCGCCTAACGCCCAACATAACGGTACAAGTGCCAGCAGATAAAATAATCGATCAATCATCTCAATCCATTGCATGCCACTGCTTGTTCGAAGCGGAGCAGGCAGCCATATGAGTTCTGCAGCAATTATAAAGAAAAGAGCAATAGCTAAACCGATTGTATAATAGCGGATAGACAGGTTATATGATTGATAATGCTTGTCCAACTGAAGCTCCTCCGTTCCTATTTTGTTTTCTAGCAAGCAGCTAGTGTTTAAAATATTGCCTAACTGACCCTTTGCCGTCTGCTATTTCTATTTCAGCATATGCCCCATTTATAAATGTCATTTGTGGAGGCACATGGCCGCAATCTATATTGTAAGCAATGGGAATCTGAAGCTCCACAGAAAGCTCACTATACACATCTTCAATCGTGTAATTGTCAAATGGCTCATTAACTGCACTTCTTCCAAACATAATGCCTGAGCAATTGTTAAACCATCCCGCATATTTCATTTGAATCAATGACCTGCGAATATCCGCCGTATTCAGCTCACAATTTTCTAAATACCATACGATAGGCTCATTATTAATACATTGCTTTTGAAAATGCTCGAGATCACCATAAGGTGTTCCGATCAAATGTCTAATGACATCTATACATCCACCTAGCAATCGACCATTTAGTTCCATATCCTTTTTTGATACCGTATTCCAATATGTTGGCTCCGTTAAATGGAAAACGCTTGATGAGGAGTCATCGCGCTTCCATTCTTTTTGATAATTTAATGAGGATTGTTGAAGGATAGCGCCCCCTGCTGGAGTGGACAAGACAGATTGCCACATCGCGGTTGTCTCATCCACGAATTGTCCTCTTAAATCAATGAAACACATACCATGAGCAGTAGCCAGTCCTGTTTTTAAAGTAATTGCCAGCAGCAACACGCTGATATCCGAATAGCCGAGTACCCATTTACTCTTTATTTGATTAAAATCAATATACTCAACCATTTCAATCAACAATTCCCCGCCCCAAGGAGGAATGATTAGATCGACCTTATCATCACCCATCATCTTATTAAACTCCTCAGCGCGAGCTTTTGCAGAGGCAGACTTTGCTTTATCTTGTGTCCATACCGTATTACCGCAAATAACTTGAAACCCTCTTTCCTCCAAACGGCTGCATGCGAGCTGAACCAGGTCATGCCGGTCCGCCTTCACTCCGGATGATGGTGCTGTCACGCCTATTGTTGCTCCTACTTTTAATAACGGATATATAATCATTGATTACCCCCGATATATATTTGGTTTGCTTGCGATCTCTTTCAAAATAAACAAAAAATGACATCTCAAACCCTATCAGTTTGAATGTCATTTTTATCTTCGTTCATTACTTCGTTTGCAAATATTCACGTTCTTCTTCACCAATACCGCTATCTCTCAGTTCGCCTCGCTCGATAGTACGGATATGTTCCAGCCATTGAGATGGCGTAAACTCCTTGCGATTTGCCCGATCGAGAAGCTGGGCGTAATGAACACTATTGTCATAGCCGCCAAGCTTTCGCACGACCTCTATATACGATACAACCAGTTGCCTAGCCTCACCTGCTGTATAGCTATATTCAGCGGTGAGAGCCTCTACGATGCCCCGTTCATACAAGCTGAGTCTGACCTGCGTCTTGACTGTCATGATACATCCACCTGCCTCCCATATAGATATGATATCCTACAAGCCTGAGATGTGATTCCCATTGTTCTGAGCAAAAGACAACCTGATTGCCTAAGCGCAGCGGGTCAAGCTTTCTGCCCTTGCGAGATATCGTGATCTGTTCATAAAACCAACGTTCATCTTTATTTAATTGTACTGCTTTATGTACGATTTTTCCAGTATCATTGTCTGCCATCGGGCCTATTATAATATCCGGATGCACAGCGCACGGGTCTTCCCCCTTCACGCTCGCTTTGCGGTGACCATAAATAAATGTAGCCCACGCCTGAGAGTCGGAGAGAAATAATAAGGGCTCTACATAAGACGGTACAGATGCAAGCTCAACAACGAGTACACAAGGACGACCGCCATCCCATGACTCCTTCGCTGATTTGTGCGACCATTTACGCGCTTGAGCAATTGAGATTGTTGTATAGAAACCTTCTCCAAAGTCTTTGCCTGGTCGCCAATATGGCGCGTTCAGCAGCTTTTGCTGAAACGAATGTACCGTATTGCTAGTCGTGCCATGATACAGCAATTGCGGTGTCGTTATATCCATCCTACGCTCCTTCCAGGCCGTATACAAAAACCCAACGATTATTATAGTCGTTGGGTCATGCTGCGTCTGAATCTAATTATGCTGAAATGTATGTTTGCTTATTTCTTCACAAAAGGAAGAATTTTCTCGATTGCCTCGTCCTCGGATGTCGCCTTCACATAACGACCGTTAATAAATATAAATGCGTAACGGGCACAAGGACCGCAATAAGATTTGCATCCTACTTTCACATCAGTGTCAGGTGCCAGCTGCTGCAGCTTAGGCACTATCGTCTTCATCTTCATATGTTTGCATTTATCACAAACTCGAATATCGTTAGCCATTATTCATCTTCCTATTCAACAGGTTGCTAGTAGAGGTTAGTGGTCTCCGTGGTTGCCCCTGGATGGATTCGTTATTGCAAAGCCTTCTTCAGGCACATAAAAATAATCAATGCGAATGCCGTCCAAAAACTCATTTCCTTGCTCCAAAATAACATCGATTTCCTTATCTGTCGTTACAACGATGTCTTTCTCTGTAGCCTCGTCGATACCCATGCCGTAATGAGCATGATCACCATGTGAATGCGTCACGTATACACGCAGCTTCTTGCCTTCGTTTTCAGGCTTGTCCAGTTCTACTTTTAACATCTTAGCCGCGTTTTTGGAAATTTTGCAATTCATCATTTATCCAACTCCTCTTATCCATATGCCGTTTGGCAATTGTCATTATTTTATATTATACTTACTCTCCATTCTTCGAGCAAACCAAGTTGAAATGAACATCGTAACCGCAATATCATCTACCGGCAAAAAAGGCATCACATCGGGCAGAACCCAGTATAGAAAGACTGGCAGCGTAAACAGCAGCTTGTCCGCCAATGCTACATCCTTCGACCTCAACAAGCGAAACACACGGACAAACACTTGCTGCCAATAGCGCAACGACAGTAATTTACGCATGAGAAAGCTCCTCCTTTGCTGACCTTTGGCAGCATTATACCATAAGAAAACGTCAATCGCCTACTGTTGGCGATTGACGTTTGATCCTCAGAGACTCCAATAATAAGGGCTGCAGCTCCATATAAATCGCATCAAATTGACTCATTGGCAGTGGATTTTCACCATATCCCGCCTCTATTGTAAATCCCGGCCTCCTAAATTGCTTAATGAACCAATCCTTGTATCCGGCATCACTTCCCGTAAGCTTCACTGGTTTATAGCCGCTCAATTGCCCGAGCCTACCCGCCAGCCGCTCCGCTTCTGCCGGCTCATAATCACGGTAGTTCCAATAGATTTCCCTCCCTTGCGTATGCAGTGCTACGATGGCATCGAAGCCTATCGTCTCAGTGAGATGAGCCATTGCAAATGCTTCTGGCTCACTGAGTGGATAAGGTCCAGGATAGTCGCGCGGACCAGGCCCCTCTACGCCTCTGCGCTTACATTCCTCTTCCCAGTAAGCAGGAAACTGATCGTTCAAATCTACGCCTCTTATATTCGCCTTCCATCCGCTGAACTGCTCTGAAGCTCCATTCCATAGTTGCAATAAACTGTAGCACGGATGTCCTTGCTCCAATCCCCGCTGCACAAGCTCAACCCCATCGGGGTTGACCATTGGGACAGCCCACAGCGTTACCTCACTGCAAAGCTCATCCACCGATTGACCAGCCAATTGTTCACCGTTACTATAGGCAGCTGATAAATCCGCAACAAAGCGCATGAGTAAAGCGGAAGTGATCCACTCATTCGCGTGAAAGGACGCATTCATATGAATTTTACGCGAACCGGTGCCGCAGCGCAGCGCAAGTAATGGCTTACCCATTACACTCTCGCCAATAATATGTACGGCTACAAATGGATATCTGTCTGCTAGCTGTCTGCAGCCCTCCACCATATCATAGTAGCTGTATGTTTGTACCGAATACATGACGATCGCCTCCAACTGTCTGAGTTTGTTTCTAACATGCTATGCGGTACTTCGCTTGTACTATGAAGTAAAAAAAGAAGCCGATAACCTTGCGGTCGTCGTCTTCTTCTTCATAATGGATTAATGAATATTAGGCACTTGCCATACAACAGGAGTCAGATCAATCTGCTCATTCAGCCAACTTTGGGCAATAGACTTGAACATATGAGACTCACCGCTGCAGAAAAACTGATGCACGGGTACCTCATCACCCTTCGAGAGGTCTCGTTTATCTTGCAATATCGTACTGATCTCACGAGCTGTTTCATCCGCCGAGCTTATCAGTGTAACATTTAGCCCCATTACCTCTGAGATTGTATCCGCAAGAAATGGATAATGCGTGCATCCGAGTATTAATGTATCAATCGGATAGCTGCGCAGATGACCAATTGAATCTCTTACCGTGTTATACGTTTCCGTTGATTGGAAATTGCCACTCTCAACAAGCGGTACGAATTGCGGACACGCTTGACTAACAACCTGAACATGAGGGGTTAACTCTCGCAGCGCATTGGCATAAGCGCCGCTCTTAATCGTGCCCTCCGTACCAATTACACCAATACAGCCTGTCACCGTTCTACCAATCGCTGCACGAGCGCCGGGATTGATAACGCCGACAACCGGTACTGAAACTCTGGAACGAATATCATCAAGAGCAACGGCAGTCGCCGTGTTACATGCTATAACAATCATTTTCGGCCGAAACTGAATTAAATAATCTACAATTTCTCTTGTAAATCGCATCACTTCTTCAGATGAGCGCGGGCCATATGGCGTTCGAGCGGTATCTCCAAAGTAAATAATTTTCTCTCGCGGCAGTTGGCGCATGATTTCCTTGGCAACGGTAAGGCCACCCACGCCGGAGTCTAGTATCGCAATCGGTTGCTGCACAAACACACCGCTTTCTTAAACAAAGTATAGTAAATCAAGTCAGAATAGCATATGAATTTTCACATCCAAATGTACCTAATACATCTTAACGCAAATTTATGTATGCTTCAATATTGGGACTAGATGAAAAAGCCGCTGGTAATCACTAAATAATACCTCAAACTAAACCGGTTGATTAACCAATATAAGATATCGCAAAGTGGAATAATCGTTGTGTGGTGATAGGGTGTGTGGTAAGTTGCTGTGTGGTAAATGGCTTTACGGTAAATGGGTGTGTGGTAATTAGAAATGAGTGTACGCGAATATCCCTTACAGTGTGCACGAGTGTCCCTTTATTTGTTAATCTGAAATCTTCATAAATGACATCTAAATCTGGCGACTTGGAGGCAATATTAAATTAGTTCCAAATTGTGAAACTAGTGAGCGCCATTATCGAATTAGATATGCATTAGTTTCAGAATATTAAGTTAAATCACCGAAAAGGGGGGGGCGGACGGAGCTAACCCAGCAATTAAGTGCATCTCCTGAAACTAAATCGCAGCTCACCCTTTTACGTTCTCATTTAGTTGCAAAATTTGAACCTACGCGGGCATAGATAGCATATATGGCAGCGGATGATCATCTATGTTGAACGCTGAACACGTAAAAGAGCCGAGCGGCTTCAATAGCAGCACTCGGCTCTTTTTATTTTGAATACGCGCTTTTTTTATAGTGAATACTTGCTTTTTTATTGTTAATACTTGCTATTTTATAGTTAATACTTGCTATTTTATAGTGAATACGTGCTTTTTTTATAATGAATACGTGCTTTTTCTACAGTTCTTTCGTTGCTGCCGCTTCCGTTTCCCCAGCTTCAACTGCTTCTAGAGCATTGGCTTCCAGCTCACCATCAATGGTTGCTTCAGCAATTAACTCAGTTGATTCTGAAGTAACTTCTGCCGATTTATTCGCTTTACTGCCAAGGCTTCTAACACTGCTAACGACCGTTCCGGCTGCCTGCCTTGTTTTACCTGCAATTTGCACCGCTTGACCGCCAATTTGCTTGGCTATACGTCCTGTTGTGTCAGCCACCTGATCGGCAACTTTGACTGTCGACTCGCTAATCTTATGTGCTCCGACCGATATATCCTGACGCAGCTCCTTGCCTGCCTTCGGCGCTAAGAGCAACGCTGTTATCGAGCCGACGATACCTCCGGCTAATGCTCCGAGCAAAAATCCTTTTGTTTGCTTACCTTTTGACATGATAGTAGCTCCCTTCGTTCTTAGAGTGCCCTTCGTCTCTGCTCTTTGATTCGGATTGCGCTAGCGAAGAGAATTGCTTGCTACGCTTCCCCGCCATCCGGCTCCGCCTGTTTGCGACTGGACTGCCAAAGCTCCCAAGCAGCCATTCCAAGCTCAGCCCATTCCAGCGCATCTGTGGCTTGGCGCTTCGTGGCAGCGCGCTTCGCGTGATGCGCTGCGGATTCGGACAGTACAGATGTAATTTGCACGGCCGCAGACGTTGTATGCGCAATCGCATCCCCGATCTGCTCCGCCGCTTCAAACAATCGATTAGCCGATTGCAGCTGGCGATGGACAGTACGAATGGTCTCTTCTGTCGGCTGCACAAGTCCACCCAGCTCCAAAGCAAGCTTATGGATATCCTGCTGGATTTCCTCTGCTGATGATTGCACACGCTCTAGTTTGCTTAAAGCTGTTCGCAAGGCAATCAACATGCCCGCTGCCAATACGACAAAAGCAGCAGCGGCAACCGCAACGCTCCATATTACAACCATGTCCTAGTCCCTCCTCCGAATCAAATGCAGGGCAGCCAATATGCTCATCTAGACGAATGCCCACTTGCGTAATGACAGTATAAGCAACATGGGCTTGTCATGACACAAAAAAACACAAAAAGAGACTGCCGCAGGTTATATTCCAACCCTACAAGGCAGTCTCGCTTTTGATTTTATTTATTTATCCAATACGGTAGCTGCATTTGCCTCCGCCCTTGGCCAAGCACTCTGTACGCTCGACTGACACGTTAAGCAACTCCTGAAATAGTAACAGCTCACATTTGCAAGCTTGCTGATACCTTCCAGCCACTTGAGCAATAGGACAATTGTATTCATAAAGCATAAAGTTCCCATCGCTTTGACGCTCTACATCAACCATATAGCCGCCAGCATTCTGAATTGATGCAAGCTCGTTTATTTTCTGCTCTAAGCTTTTGCCAGCCATTCTTGGTTCATAGCGTTCGAGAAGCTTTTGTTTGCGCCCCTCAAACATCCGATCGATTAACGCAGCAGTAAGTGGGTCATCCGCAAGCTCATCAAGCAAATCGAGCGTAAGCGAATGATAGTTTTTAGGAAACAGCTCGTCCGCCTCAGCCGTAAGCTCGTAAGCATGTAGCGGTCTTCCCATCGCTTGGCGAACGGATACGATTTTAACGCTTCCTTCGCTCTCCAACGCATACATATGCCGTCTTATCGCCATCTCTGTCAATCCAAGCTCGTCCGACAGATCACTAGCATTCATTCTGCCGCCTGTCTTAAGCAGCATCAAAATACGCTCGCGTGTTGATATATCGCCCTGCGTTCCCGCATTAAACCCAGTAACGCGCAACGTTCCGCTTCGCTTCAACCCTTCACCACCTCTGCAGGCTTGATAGCGCCATTGTAACGTATTATGACGAATTCGTAAATCAACAAGCGCAAACAGCTGAAGTACGCTTCTCTTAATTTACACAAAAATACATACACTAATCTTTTATTTCAGCTCGCGCTCTATGTAAAGCTCAACCGCCTCTTTAAACGCAGGCAGCAGCTCTGACAGCACGGTAGAAAGCGGGTGAAGTTCACCTCTTGGCCAATCAAAATAATCCTGTACAATAGGCTTCCGCAGCCTTACGAGTTCCGTTAACGGCTCCAGCATATACGCTGGAAATGCGCCTTCTGCTCCTGTAATTTCAATGATATCCTCATAGCTGCTGGCATCCCGCATCAGAAAGCCGTCAATTAAAAAGCTGCCTACATCCGTTACTGTCTCAATAGCAAGATGAAGAGCTCTCTCTTGCGCCAAGCCTTCCATCATACTGCCCTGCCAATTGTCAGCGAGTTTTTTTAGTGCGAGCGCGATGTCAGGCATCGCTCCTAAACGCACAGCAATTTGTTCGCGATTCACATAATACATGGGTTAGTCGCCTGCTTTCAGCCTTGCTTCTTTTTTTTTGCCTTACGTTTAAGCCATGCCACCATAATAATGCTGCTGAATATAATGACCAGCAAATAAGTAAAAATTTCATAAACGTCTCTCATGAACCTTTACCGTTCCTCTCAGCTTACAAAATCGACGCTGATTGAAGCTTCGCGAACTTGCAGCATATGCTCGATTACTTTTTTATGAACAGGATGTACTTGGTATTCATCTAACGCTTCCATCGATTCGAATTTCGTAATGAGCGCAATATCGTAAGAACGTTCCGAATGTAGAACATCAACGCCAACCTCGATCGATTTCAGTACTTCAATTTTACCTTCCATATCTTTTAGCACCTGGGCTGTTTGTGCCACATTCTCCGCGCTTCCATCCTTCAGCTTAAAACAAACGATATGAGTAATCATTAAAATTTCCTCCTCTGATTTTATCGCATGACTTTTATCCTATTGTCACATAATAACCTAAGCAATCTCCATACAGCAACCCTCGATGATGAGGGAAACTACTGCGTTACACCATCGTATTACGTTAGTAATTTCAACAAAAAGGAGCCTCTCGGCTCCTTTCTCATTTCACAAAGCTTAGCATTATTACTAAGTTACGCCGCTTCAACAACTAGCTTTGCTTTCATTGTAGTATGTCCTTGACCACATGGAACCGAGCAATAGATCTCATACTCGCCAGGCTTGTCGAATTCTAAATTCGTTTCAGGATTGTCGTTAGTAAGTGCAACTTGAAGCTCATCAATATTAGCTCCATGAATGCCCAGCTTATTCTCAAGCTTCATTATTACTTTCTCTCCAACCTTAACTTTGTACACATCTTCATTAAACTTAAAGTCAGTTGAAGATGCAACGAGCTTAACCATTACAGTGCCTTCTGGCAACGCGGCAGACTCGTCAACTGGCTTAGGAGGCAGGCCGAATGTGAGCAGATATACGCCCAGAAGCGAAGCCGCTGTAAATAAAACAAACATAATCCATTTGTGCATTGCTACATGCTCCCCTTTACGATCATAATGTCTACCTCTTATATTACCTAAGATCGTCCGAAGTTCTCAACCTTAAACTTCAGAAAAAGGAAAAATTTTTTTGTTAATTTGACAAAACCATGAACAATTATGCTTTTAGCTGGACAAATACTTTTTAAGCACTCGTTCAGACTCAGCTTTCACAAACCCCCACAGCATAAAAAAACGATGATGGTAGCCGCGGCATACATATTGTGCGTGCAAACCATCCGGCTCCCGCTTCTCTTCATACACTTTAATGCCGGTCTCACGAAACTGTCGTCTAATGGCTGCCAGATCCAACAGTACGCGATCCTGAATACCGCGAAGCATCGATTCATATAAACGCGGAAGCTTAATTGATGTCGTACCTATAACACGTATATCATGATCCAAAATACGCATCACAATACCTAGAAGCACATAACGTTTTACAAGCTCCAGCTCATCCTCTGTCTGAATCGGCGGATGCTTAGCCGTCCTTACTCCTCCGCGAACTTCTTCCTCCTTAGCGGCCATAGCCACCCCTCCAATAAGAACATCTGTTCTTATTATAGCCAGAAGCCGTACTTTCATGCAAGTAAAATAACAACTATCTGTTGTTAACCCTTTATTTTTTGTCCTTGAGCACCTCAATTATTTTACGAATCCCTTTCCTTCCTTTAGAGAAGCAGTGATTCCTGAAATATAATCAATGTCCAACCCAAAATAATGACAATGCTCGCCACATCGCATATTTCTATTAAACGGGCTGCGAAGAAGTCTATAATTTAAAAATTTAAGACGAACAAAAAAAATGGTCTTATCACAATCAAATCAGGCTTGTATTCCCTGTTTGAATGAGATAAGACCATAAATCTTAACCTTCTATAACCATGCGCATATCTAATCCCTAATGCCGATATGTTTAAAGCTTATGCGACTGAATTCGCCTCGTCAGAAAACTGACTATTATACAGATCCGCATAAAAACCGCCTTTAGCGAGCAACTCCTCGTGGCTACCCTTTTCAATCACATCGCCATGGTTCATCACGAGAATGATATCAGCATCTTTTATCGTTGATAACCGATGCGCGATAACAAAGCTCGTTCTTCCTTCCATGAGCTTTGCCATCGCCTTCTGAATTTGCAGCTCTGTACGTGTATCGACACTACTTGTCGCTTCATCAAGAATAAGTATCGCGGGATCCGCAAGAATCGCGCGCGCAATCGTCAGCAGTTGCTTTTGCCCTTGCGAGATGTTCGATGCTTCCTCGTTCAGAACGGTTTCGTAGCCCTCTGGCAAAGTCCGTATAAAATGATCTGCATGCGCGGCTTGCGCCGCTTCGATTATTTCAGCTTCCGTCGCACCTTCGCGTCCATATGCTATATTTTCACGAATCGTTCCATTAAACAGCCACGTATCCTGAAGCACCATTCCAAATAGCATACGCAGGTCGCCCCTAGGCAATCGCGTAATATTAACTCCATCAATTGTAATGCTTCCCTCTTGTATTTCATAGAAGCGCATTAGCAGATTAATGAGCGTCGTTTTGCCAGCACCGGTCGGACCTACGATAGCAACCATCTGACCTTTCTTCACGTCAATGCTCATATCTCCAATAAGAGCAACATCCTCTTTGTAGCCGAACTTAACGTGATCGAAGCGGACGTTTCCTTGCGGCGAAGCAAGGGTTACTGCCTCCTGTCCGCTAGCATCTGCTGACTCTTCATGCTCATCAAGCAGCTCGAACACCCGCTCAGCTGATGCGATTGTGGACTGTATAATGTTCGCAATATTTGCCGTTTGCGTCAGCGGCTGCGAAAATTGCCGCGCATATTGGATGAAGGCTTGGATATCACCGATCTTGATTGCTTGACGTGTAACTAGAATACCGCCCACGACACTAATAAGCACATAGCCGATGTTGTTGATGAACGACATTAACGGCATCATAACACCAGAAATAAACTGAGCTTTTCGTCCCGAATGATACAGCCTTTCATTAATCTCGTCAAACGCATCGATTGATTTACGCTCATGCCCAAACGCTTTAATAATTTTATGTCCCGTGTACATCTCTTCAACATGGCCGTTCAGCTTTCCAAGCTCCGCCTGCTGCCCTTTGAAATAACCTTGTGACCGCGAAGCAATTGCCTTGATCACGAAGAAGCTTAATGGCAGAGTTAATAGCAAAATTAAGGTTAAAAGCGGACTAATCGTCAGCATCATAATGATCACGCCTATAAGTGTAACAACTGACGTAATAAGCTGCGTTAAGCTTTGCTGCAGCGTATTGCTAATATTATCGACATCATTAACCGTTCTGCTCAATATTTCTCCATGCGTGCGAGAATCAAAGAACGATAAGGGCAGCCGTTCCAGCTTCTCGTTTACATCGTTGCGCAGTACATAAACGGTTTTCTGAGCTACTCCTGCCATCACATACTGCTGAACGTAGGAAAATAGCGAGCTAAGCAAATACAGACCGATCAAAATAAGTACAATCCGCATAATAGCGTCAAAATTGACGCCGCTGCCCAAAATGCCTTCAAATATTTCAGTCGTTGCGTTACCCATAAGCTTAGGGCTAACAATGGAAAATACCGTACTTAGAACAGCCATTAATATGACAACAATCAGCTTTGTACGCTGCGGCTTTAAATAAGTCAGCAAACGACGCAGCGTTCCCTTAAAATCCTTCGCCTTCTGAACAGGCATGCCCAGTGCGCCCATCGGCCCCGCTCCGGGCCCCATTGGGCCTCTGCCAGGATGTCCGGGACGAGACCCGCCGCCCATTCCCTGCGGATTTTTGTCCTGTGAACGTTCACTCATGCGATTTCCTCCTCTGACAGCTGCGACGATACGATTTCACGGTAAACCTCGCAGGTTTGCATCAGCTCGCTATGCGTGCCAATACCTGCAACGACACCCTCATCGAGCACTATTATTTTATCGGCATGAATGACCGTGCTTACTCGCTGAGCTACTATGAGAACCGCGGCGTTCAGCGTTTCTTCCTTTAATGCTGCTCGCAGGAGAGCATCGGTTTTGAAGTCCAGAGCTGAGAAGCTGTCGTCAAAAATATAAATGTCCGGTTTACGCACAAGCGCGCGCGCGATGGAAAGACGCTGCTTCTGTCCGCCCGAAACATTTGTACCTCCTTGAGCAATAATAGAATCAAAGCCATCGGGCATTTCTGCAATAAATGCTGAAGCTTGTGCGATTTCCGCCGCATGACGCACCTCTTCTTCAGATGCATCCTCTTTGCCGTATTTGATATTATCGCTGATCGTTCCCGTAAATAAGACCGATTGCTGCGGAACGTAACCAATCTTTGACCTGAGAGCTTGCTGCGTGTGGCTTCGTACATCCAGACCATCAATCAACACTTTCCCGGATTGAATATCGTAGAAGCGGGGGATAAGATTGACAAGCGTAGACTTGCCAGACCCTGTCCCGCCAATAATCGCTGTCGTCTCTCCCGACAAGGCAGTGAACGAAATCGCTGATAACGCCGGCTTCTCCGCACCTGGATAGCTGAATGTCACATCACGGAATTCTACCGCTCCTCCGCTTCTGCTTGGATGAACCGCATCCTTTAAGTCTTGAATATCAGGTTTCATATCAAGCACTTCATTAATACGGACGGCGGACACCGATGCCCGGGGCACCATAATAAACATCATCGCCACCATCATAAGCGAGAACAAAATTTGCATTGCATATTGGAGAAAAGCCATTAAATCACCAATTTGCATATCGTTATTGCTAATGCGAATTGATCCGAACCAAAGAATCGCAACGCTCGAAAAATTCAGAATAAGCATCATAACGGGCATCATGAAAGCCATTATTTTATTTACTTTTATAGCGGTGTCTGTCAAATCTTTATTCGCGCTACGAAATCGACGCTGCTCAAAGCCTGTTCGATTAAATGATCGAATCACTCGGATGCCTGTTAGTCCTTCACGGAGCACTAAATTAAGCTTGTCGATCTTAATTTGCATCGCTTTGAACAGCACTACCCCTTTAGAAGCAATCAAAATAATGGTTCCTGCCAACACCGGAATAACGACAACAAAGATGAGTGACAAAGTAGCATCCTTATTGACCGCCATAATAATTCCGCCAATACACATCATCGGGGCCATGACCATCATCCGCAGCATCATAATAAGCACCTGCTGCACCTGAGTCACATCGTTAGTCGTTCGTGTAATCAGCGACGCTGTCCCAATTTTGTCAAACTCGTGTAGAGAGAAGTGTTCCACATGAGCAAACAATTTGCTGCGGATGCGTTTGCCGAAGCCTGCCGCAATCGTTGACGAATAATAGCTGGCAGCAATAGAAAATACTACTCCCGCAGCTGTAACAAGCAGCATGAGCCCGCCAATCCGTAAAATATAGGCGTTGTCTTCTCCAATAATGCCTTTGTTCACGATGTCGGCCATCAATGTTGGCAAGTAAAGCTCGGATAGCGATTGTAGGAAAACGAGAATCAAGACAAACGCAATCATTAGCCAGTAAGGCTTTAGGATTCGAAAAAGCTTTAACAGGATGCATCAGCTCCGATCATTGTTAATGTGATTTAATATTTTGTAATGAGTTACTTATTTAGTGTAACATAGTGGATTTAAGAAATTCAAAAGCGACGCGTATACTGAGATTAAGGTGATAGTAAAACCTATATTTTTAAGGCATATAAAAACAAAAAGGAATCATCGCTATAGTTGGCGTGACTCCTTTTATGCTTGCTATTTAGTTTCGCTTGTTTCTCCTTCAATGTAGGGGTGCATCTTATGGATGGGTTGATCCCCTGCCAGCTTCCTCTTAATGCCTCGGGTGACATCCGGCCTTGCTGCGACAGCTTCTGCCTTGCCTTCTTCGCTTTACTTATGGACATAGTTGATTCCTCCTAAAAAAATGATTCCCCTTCATTATATGCGGTATGACTGGTATAGGAAAGGGGCGGCTTGCCAACTTACATCATTTGCATCTCTTGCATCTCTTACATTTCTTGCATTACTTGCATTATTACCTCGATCACATCAACACACTTAAACACTCCCCCCTCACTCTCTTTACTTCGAGCATCTTTAACTGGTTGGTAAGGACCTATAAGCTTAGTTTGCGATGATACAAAATTTCCGAAACCCGTCTATACCGACCCTCTCATTCTATAAGCACGTTTTTCACGCTTACAGCTTCATTTCTCGCCACTTTTTGGTCTGTAAGCTCGATTTTCGATCTTACAAACCAGCCTCATCTCGAAAAAATCGAAAAACTGTGGCTGTAAGCTCGTTTTTTACGCTTACAGCTTCATTTCTCGTCATTTTTTGGACTGTAAGCTCGATTTTCGATCTTAAAGACCATTCTCAACTCGAAAAAATCGAAAAACTGCAGCTGTACGTTCGTTTTCACGCTAACAGCTTCTTTTGTGACACTTTTTTGGTCTGTTTCCTCGCTTTTGGGCCTGACTGATCATCGGGAACCCGTCAAGACTGACCCACTGATTCTATTAGCTCGGTTTTGAACATACAGCTTTAAGGGGGACTAGTTTAGAACCTTGTCCGGGCTTGTTCGGCTTGTTCGGCTTGTTTGGCTCGTCCGGTTTTCCCGGTTTGCACTTTTCCAGCCCTTTCGCCAGGTTAGTTTGCGATTGATCCGGATAAGCTCAAAAAAAAATTTTCTCACTCCCCGCGACAAACTGTAACTTTGAACGGTATTTATACGTTATGAGGCTAAGCAAGGAATCGAAGCCAAAAAGCGTAAGCTTCTGCTGCTCATAACTATTAGGGAGGGATTCACCATCCGAAGGTATCTGATCGTAATGTTGACTGTTTTTTTGCTGTTTGGCAGCCTGCCGCTTGCAGTCGCGCAAGCCAGCAGCCTCAGCACGCAAGAGAAGTACAATTTTTTAGTTAAGCAAGGTATTTTCACCGGATTCGCAGATGGAAGCTCACAGCTAAATTCATCCATGACACGTGAGCAATTCGCGACCGTATTGTTCAGGCTATGGGAATTGAAGAAGGAAAAGGCCACTCCCTCCTACAACGACGTACTTAAGACAAGATGGTCGTACGGCGAAATCCAAGCTGTAACGAAGGCAGGACTAATGAATGGAACAGGTAACGGTAAATTCGCTCCTTCCTCCAACGTTACTGTCGAACAGCTTGCCGTTGTCCTTGTTAGGGCTTATGGCGCAGCTGGGTCCGCTTCAAAAACGGTATACGGAAAAGTATCCTCCTGGGCAAAGCCAAGTGTCGGAGTAGCGTTGAATAAAGGTTGGATTAATGAACAATCTGATTACCAAAAAAACGCGCTGCGATCACAGCTGGTTCATGCCGCTTACTCTGTTTTCATTGACATGAATCCAACCGAAAATCCAGAGCGGCCGAAGCTGGACATTCTTTCTGTAAATGCCACCTCGAATTACACCGTGCAGATTGACCTCCGCACAGCCATCAATTCGGTGTCCACAGATTTATTTAGTGTAGAAACCGAGAAAGGAAAAGCAGTCGGCGTCTTATATGCTCTGCTTAGTCAAGATGGTAAACGAGTGACAATTACAACCGAGATGCAAACGGATGGCGGCATATATCGGTTAAAAGTTGACGGTAATACATGGGTGTATAGAGTAGCCTTGCGAGATACGGTTAAGCCATTTATAACGTCAAGCTTGATCGGTGCAGACGCCAAAATCATGCTAGTATTCAGCGAAGCAGTAGACAAAGGCTCGGCTGAAAACAAAGCTAATTACAAATTTAATAAAGACTTAAGTATTAGCGCCATATCCCTCTCGTCTGACAACAGAACGGTTATCATTACAACGGGCAAGCAGACCGTCGCTACCGTTTACACGCTTACAGTAAAAAATGTAAAAGACCAGACTGGAAATGTGATGGATCCAAGAAGCGACCTTTATTTCGGATCAGTTGTCGACAATTCGGTTCCGGTGATCTCCCAAATGGTAATAGGTCCAAACAAAATTGTCCTCTCCTACAACGAAGCTTTGAATAAAAGCAACGCTGAGAAGAGACAAAATTACGTATTTGACGGTGGATTGGGAAATCCATCAAGGGCTGTATACAATGACAACGACAAAACCGTAACGCTAATGACAGCAGAACAAACAGCTGGGAAAGTATATACGTTGACCGTAAATGGCATTACCGATAGAGATGGCAATGCTATCGCCGCGGGAACGAAATACTCATTCGCAGGAGAGAGCACTAAAGCAATCGTCCCCCTCATTCTACAATCCATTAGCGCAATAAGTGAGAATGAGGCGATTCTCTATTTCAACCGCAGCTTAGCGGGAGTCAGTCTCTCCGAGCTTAGACTTGACATCATTTCAGACAATGGCTCTTCCGTCTCAATGTCTGGTTTGCGTTATTACACATCAGCGGTACAAGGCGATGATCGCGCGCTTCGTATTCAATTCTCGAGGACAGATAATACAACCTCGACTATATTCACGCAGGGGCATGTTTACGAGGCTATGCTTACGGGCTTGGCAGGGTTAAAAACATCAAACGATGATAACAGAAGACGCTTTGCCGGTATGGACCAATCGAATAGCAATCCTTATGTAACCAAAATTGTGGCCGTCAATAGTACAGCGGTAACCGTTTATTTTAGTGAGCCGGTCAAAAATGTCAGCTTTACTTCATTTTTACTGTCGGACGATCAAGAGCGTACAGTGAGAATCCTATCAGATCAATTAAATGACAAAAATAAAGTCGTCACACAAGTAACACTTAATTTAGATACTGCACTAGAAGCCGGCAAAACATACCGAATGAGCTTTTATGGCGGCATTACGGATGCGGCTGGCTGGAACGGATTAAAAACGACAGATAGCTCAGATGCTTACCGGGTTTCGTTCCAAGGAAGCAATCTGAACAATGAGGCTCCTAGAATTAAATCGGTTGTCTCCAAAGATCGCTACACTTTCGAAATCGAATTTACTGAGCCTGTAGCGGAAGCCGATCAAGATGTTTACCAGCTCTACAACGAAACGGATCGCACAAATGTGAACCTGGCAAAAGGCATTTACTCCAGCTCCTATGTATCAGAGGACCACATGAAAGTAGTGGTGCGACTGCATCCTGCTGCTACAGCGCCTCTTCGTTCCGATAAGGTCTATAAATTAACCTATAACGAAGACAGTGGTCGCATTACGGACCTTCAAGGGAAGCAGCTCGATATTTCTTCTGGCCGCGGAACAGTCCAGTTCAGAGGTGTGGATCTTGATAATGCCCGTCCATTCATTTCATCAATTGAAGCATGGTCCAACCTACTCTTCATCACTTTAAGCGAGGATGTCACTGGCACCCCTGTGAATGCTTTTGATGTATTTGTGAATGGTAACAAGTTAACTCAGACATCCGCAACCCAGCAAGGCAATATCATTACATTACGTCTATACGGCCTAGATGCGGGCAAGCAAGCTAGCGTTAAGCTCTCCGCTCTTGGTGCGGAAATCTACCAGGATCTCAACAAGCAAAAGCCAATTGCGGATAATATTTCGTTCATTGTTCATTAATTTTCAAAATTTCAAACCATAACAACAAACAGCCATAATCTCCATTGGGATTATGGCTGTTTGTATTTGTAGATTACAGGTCTTTCTCGCCATAACAGACGGTCGTCCGATTTCTACCCTCTGCCTTGGATTGATAAAGAGCTTTGTCGGCCCGTTCAATAATCTCCTTGACGCCAGATCCTCGACCATCGTAGTGAGAAACTCCAATTGATACATAGATAGGCTTCCCTATAGGGCTTATCGTGTGGGCAATCTCTTTTCTCAACCGTTCCGCCGTCCTAGCTGCAGCCTGTATGTCTCCAAACCTTATTAGAACACCAAATTCCTCTCCACCATATCGGAAGCATAAATCTTCATCACTTGAGAAGGCGCGTAATTGCTCTGCTGTATACTTCAGAACTTCATCTCCAACCACATGCCCGAACTCGTCATTAATCTTTTTGAAATGGTCGATATCCAGAAGTATAAGCGAGAATGTTAAATCGTCCTCCAACCATTCATTTATGGTTAGGTCAAACGATTTCCGATTAGCAAGTCCAGTTAGCCCATCCAATTGAATCTCTTTTTTCAGCAGACTGAGATGATTATCAATGTTATGTGTAAGTTGTCTTACCTCATAAATAAGAGAGCTTGTCTTCGGAATTTTGGAACGAACAGCTTTGTTTGACAGAATGGCTTCTTCCGAAAATTTGGCTAATACGTAGAGGGGTTTCGATATTATATAAGATACATAGCCTGCCGCAAGCAAGATAATGATAAATAAAGGTAATGACTGTATCAAAATATTTTTGATTAGCTTCTTTAAAGGCTCGTCCAAAATCGAGGTAGGTGTCTGCGCTACGATACCCCAGCCGCTTATAGTCTCGTAAGCATACCCCGCAAAAAAAGAATCTCCTCTTGAATTAATGATCTTCTGCGATCCGCTATGGCCGGAAACAGCTCGATTAATCACTTCATTACCCGTAATAATCTCTCGTAGACGCTCCTTGTCCGGATGAAAGATAAGGTGACCATGCTTATCTGCAACATATACATATGATCCATTACCATAAAAATGCTCAATTAAATGCCTGCTTAACACATTGCTCTCTTCCAAATAAATAGTGCCGCCCACATAACCGAGGTAATCCCCTTTTACGTTCAGGATCGGCGAAGAAACTTGAATAATGAGTCTACCTGTTGCTCCTATGTAGGGCTCAGAGATCAGATGTCTTCTAAGCTCTACTGCCTGATGTGAAGCCTCAGACTTTAGCTGAGTACCAATAGTAACGCCTTTAACGTTAGAGCTGACGGCCTGTACTTTTCTAGCGGCATCGACGATAAAGATCGAGTTAAAATATTGCTCATTTGCTTCATACCAGATGTCTAGCTCCTTTTGAGAAAGCTGTTTATCTCCAGCCATTTCTGCAATAAAGTCTATATTGTTACGCATAATTTTCAGTAATTCGCTTGTATTGGAGGACAGTTTTTTAGCATATTGATAATTGCTTTCGAGGTAACCTGCGGTTAAGGAATCTTTATTCGTTTTCCATGCAAAATAACCGCTTACAAACGCTGTTAATAGGACGGAAACAAATACTAGTAAGCCTAGCACCTCCCGAAGCTTAAATCCTTTGCGTTTTCTCATGGAAGCTCCTTCTCTTGTTGCAAAACTTTAGTATATATTAGCCGAATAAGCAGATAAAATATATAACTTTTTTAAATGACTACCCTTTTATAACCTGTATAATTATCCCTAATAATCACATAAACCATTCTTATCGATGCATCTTTTATTTACCTCTCCATTGCTCGTAGTGTATGTTAAATATAAAATTATCTGATAAACGATTCATTTAATTCAGAATAAATGGAAAGGGTTGTAAAAAAAATATGAGTGAAACACTTCTATACATTGAAGACGATCAAGAAATTGGAAGCTTTGTTTGTCAGCATTTGACGGAGAAGGGCTTTGAAGTAAAATGGCTGCGCAGCGGCGAACGAGCGCTTGAAGAGGCAATCGGCTGCAATCTTGTCATTCTTGATGTCATGCTGCCGGGTCTGGATGGCTTTACTGTAGGGCAGCGTTTGAAAAAAACAGATTCCAGCCTCCCCATCCTCATGCTGTCAGCCCGTACATCAATCGACGATAAGCTTCAGGGCTTGCAGTTCGCGGATGATTATTTGACGAAGCCGTTTCATCCCGACGAGCTTACTGCTCGAATCGAGGTGCTGCTGCGCCGTTTCCCCGCGTATACATCCGAGCCAACAGCTATCAAGCATCTGCTTGTTTTCGAGAAGGAGAATCGAATTGAAAACAGCGAAACAGGGGTGGAAATAGCTTTGACTGGCAAGCAATTTCAAATATTCACTTACCTGCTGCGCCATCTCGGACAAATTTTAACAAAGGAACAAATCTATGAAGCCGTTTGGAAGGAGCCTTACCTAGAGGGCGACAAAACATTAATGGTTCATATTCGTTATTTGCGAGAGAAAATTGAGCGCGATCCCGCAGCTCCAGAAGTGATCGAAACCGTACGCGGAATCGGTTACAGGGTACGAGCATGAAGAAGAAGCTGTTTAAGAGAAGCACCAAGTTTCATCATTCCTTAATGTCGCGTTACCTGCTGATCATTTTGTTTGCCTTTCTGTTTATACCGGTTATTTTCCCGCTAGCAAGCGTGTTGTATTTGATTACAGGGACTGCCATTCAAAAGGAAGAGCCTATCGGTCTAAAGTATGGAAACTCCAATCAAATAGAAATATCGTGGCATCAAGAAGCCGCATTGCTCGGTGACGCTGCTCCGGATCAAGTCGATCAAAAGCTGAATGAGCTCGCGAAGAAGTATCCTGAAGCGTCCGTTTTCTGGGTAAATGCTGCTGGAAATACACAGCTGCAGCTTCCTCCGCAAGCGGGACTCCCAGCTCATTGGACGCACGTCGAGGCTATTCAATTTATGAAGGAGAACGTCGATAACGACCCTTTTACGGTGCTTGCTTTTATCGGAGAAAATAATAGCGGCCCTAGCTTCATGGTGCTTCAAATGCCACGGTCGCTGATCCAAATGCAAGGGCCGCTTGGGACGGGTACGCCCTTTTACCTTGCTTTTATATTTGTAATGTTTGCTATCTTCATTATCATCTCTCTGTTATTTTTCAGGCAGATACGAAAACGTCTTATGAGGCTGCAATCGGCTATGACGCTGCATGGCTTAAATGGCCTTCCGATGCCGATTATGCAGAAGAAGCAAGATGAGATTGGACAGCTTGAGGCAGCGTTTAACGAGATGGTTGATCAGTTAAGGGAAAGTCAACAGCGGGAGCGTGAGGAGGAACAACTTCGCAAGCGTCTGATTTCTAATTTGTCGCATGACTTGCGTACTCCGCTAACCGTATTGAACAGCCACCTCTATTCCTTGCGGAAGGAAGAAATAAGTGATCTCGGACAGCAATCTATTGTACAAATGGAAAATAAAATCGTCAATTTGGACCGCTTAATTGAAAATCTGCTCTCCTACACACTGATGACGAGCGGACGGTATCCGCTTAAGCTCGAACAGCAGGATGTGCTGCGGCTTGTAAGAGAAAGCGCAGCCGAGTGGTTTCCCGTGTGGGAAAAGGAAGGCATTGAAGTAGATGTAGATATACGGGAGCAGCCATTGGTATGGACCGTGGATAAGCAAGGCTTTCGCCGCATTCTTGACAACCTGTTTCAAAATGTCGTACGGCATGCTCGTAACGGGAAATATATAGGCATAGCCTTGGAGCAGTGTAATGAAAACACCGCTCTTGTCATTATCGATCACGGTGACGGACTTGATTCATCCCTCGCTGAAAGAGGAGCTGGCATCGGGCTAGCTATCGTAGAGCATTTAATTCGTGAGATGGGACTCGAATGGCGAACGGAATCCTCTGAGCATGGAACTCGCATCTTTATTAACCCAAAGTCTGTTGAATCTGATTTTTTAAACAAAATTTAAACAAGCCGCCCTTTTGTTTTAACCTTCGAGCGCTATTGTTGTTATCGAGGTGATTAACGTGAATGATTGGATTATCGAAACGAAAGGGCTTAGCAAATCATACAAAGGACGCTTTGCCGTTTCCAATCTGAATTTAAAAATAGCAAAAGGAGATATTTATGGCTTTCTAGGACCGAACGGCGCTGGTAAAACAACGACGATACGTATGCTGCTTGGTTTAATTAAGCCGTCGAAAGGAACGGTTAACCTTTTTGGCAAATCGCTGAAAAAGGAGAAGCTTGCCATATTACGCAAGGTAGGCTCGCTCGTTGAATATCCTTCCTATTACGGCCATCTGACAGCCGTAGATAATTTGGAAGCTATCCGCAAAATCATTGATGCCCCGAAGCAAAAAATGGCTGAGGTGCTTGAAATAGTCGGGTTGACAAAGGAAGCTCGCCGTCCGGTTAAAGGCTATTCCCTTGGTATGAAGCAGCGGCTTGGCATTGCAAGTGCTCTGCTAGGAAGCCCTGAGCTGCTCATACTGGATGAACCAACGAACGGACTCGATCCTTCCGGTATTTTAGAAATTCGCGAGTTAATTAAAAGCATGCCGAAGCAGCATGGTATAACCATTCTTATCTCTAGTCATTTGCTCAGCGAGGTAGAGCAGATGGCAGGAACAGTCGGCATTATTCGTCAAGGCGAGATGGTGTTTCAGGATACAATTTCTAACTTGCATCAACAAGCAAAAGGAACGATTTCACTTCAAGTGTCTGAACCGCTTCGGGCAGTTGGTGCTTTGCGTGAGCAAGGAGTAGGTGCCGCTCTTACGGAATCGGCCATTATATTAGAGCATACAGATGATGCGACAGTGGCTCGCATTGTGAAAAACTTGGTGGAACACAATCATTCTATCTATCGTGTCGAAGAAAAGAGAAAGTCGCTTGAGGATCTCTTCCTCCAAATTGTCGAGGAGGGAAAACGGCTATGATGGGAAGAGCGCTAGCCGCCGATTTTGTGAAAATACGCGGGAAAGGAATATGGTTTCTTGTCATCCTGGGACCAGTCGGACTGCTTGCCATGCAGGCTCTCAATTTCGGGATTCGCTATGATTATATGACGACTAAATACGCGGACGATTTATGGGGAGTATTGCTTGAAAATATTTTTATGTTCGTTCCGATTTCACTGTTTCTAGGGATCACACTTGTTTGTTCGCTGCTTGCTAATGTAGAGCATCATACCAGCTCATGGAAGCAGCTGCTTGCGCTGCCTATCTCGAGAACCGCTGTATTTGGCGCCAAATTTGCGCTTAGCGTCCTTTTGCTCACCTTTTCCTGCGTTCTTCTGGCCGTTGGCACATTGGCGCTTGGACTTTTATTGAAGTTCGGAACAGATTTTCCGCTTGGCGATCTTTTGCGACTCAGCTTTTATCCATTTGCCGCTTCCTTGCCGGTGCTAGCCTTGTCATTGTGGCTCTGTATGACCTTTAAGAATCAAGCCCTCCCTATTACACTAGGCGTTGTTATCTCACTTACCTCTATGTTCTCACTATCATTGACGGAATGGATTCCCATTAGTTGGCCTGCTTTGGCCTACCTCGGATCTGACCCGAAGTGGTTCATCGGAGGCGGTCTACTGTTCGGAGCCGTCATTCTGCTGCTTGGTGCGCTTCACTTCGAGCGAAAGGATGTGAGCTAAGATGGGAACATTTTTTAGAGTACTTGCCTCAGAACAGCTGAAGCTTTCCAAATCATTCATCTGGCTGCTCGTCCCGATCAGTCCTTTGCTGGCGATGCTGCTCGGTATGATGATTTCCTTTCAGCCTGGACAAGAGGATATACAATATCTCATTTTGCTATCTTCGATGGGTTCCTTTCATGCCATGCTGTTCCTGCCTATATTAACCGGTATTTTCTCAGCATTCATATGCCGCTATGAACATAGCGGAGGAGGCTGGAAGCAGTTGCTTACGCTGCCTATCTCTCGAACGGCGTTGTATTTAGCCAAATTCACATGGGTTGCCATGCTGCTTGCGGTCACGCAGCTATTATTCGTTGGAGCTGTATTGCTAGCTTCCGCCTATCAAGGGATAACAGAGGTATCATGGGAAACTCTGCTTACTAGCGCTATCGGCGGCTGGATCGCATGCTTGCCGCTCGCTGCCCTGCAATTGTGGGTATCCATCAGCTGGAGCAGCTTCGCGGCACCGCTTGCGATCAATGTCATGCTGACCGTTCCAAATATGCTGGTCATCAATTCTGCGACATATGGTCCCTTTTATCCGTGGGCTCAACCGAGTTTAGTCATGCTTGCATTCAGTACAGAGAAGTTTGGCGCGCTCACACTGCCGCTTGAGAGCTTATTTATTACGATAGTAGGAAGCTTTATCGTATTTTTTGCAGGCGGACTTATCTATTTCAATAAAAAAGAAATCTAATTAGTCAGATGCTTCATCGCCTCTTTCCTGCTAAGAGGCGATAGAGCGGTTTCCGCTACAAATTGCCGCACAACGGTTGAATCGGTTTTGGCATACTCTCTAAGCGACCAGCCTATCGCTTTGCGAATAAAAAAATCAGGATCATCTTTTAAACGACTAATGAATTCAAACAATCGAACCGTGTCGGTGCTTTGTTTATACTTGAGCTGATACAAAATAGCAGAACGACGAAGCCACAGATTATCTGAATGGACCCAGCGTTCCGTATAGACAGGAATAAGCGCTGGGTATTTGGAGAAATGATACCCGATTAGATGAGGCGCCAAAAAATCGACCGTATCCCACCAAGAGTTAGACGTAACCATTCCTTCCAGCACATCAATATAGGCAGGCTCGGCGTGCTTCTTATATTTCTCAAGCAGAGCCATGGCCGCGTAGTGAAATTCACGTTCCGGCAGTTCCCACAGCTGTGCAGCAGTTAGAAGCAGCTCGTCGCCCTTCGGCACTTCGTTCTGCTTCCAGAACTCACGCAAAAGCTGCGTTCGCTCAGGCGACTTTATTCCTAAAAAGTCAAATTGATTGCGCAGGTATGCTTTCATCGGCTCAGCCTTTGCTGGATCTGCATGCTGCCTTAACCAAGCTTCCAGCTTTTGCGCGCTGGCTGTCATTTGGTTCATTTGGTTCATTTGGGCACCTCCGATTTATGAATGAGAGTGAGAACGAACTTCTTTAATCGTCTGGGACATACCTCTATTCCACAAAACCTTTACTCCTTATTTGAAAACGGCTGACTCTCGCCTAAATCTAATTTAGTTTCAGTTTCTGAAATTAATTTAGACTTCAACTCAATAAACCTTGTATTAGTTTCAGTTCTTGAGACTAGATAGCTTCTTTCTGAGGAAACCATGCAAAAAAACTCATTTAGGTTCACAAATTGAAATTATCGGCTCGACTACGAGTAGCGTTAAGCAACTAGTTTCAATATATCACACTAAGCAAATATAACCGTATATCTGCTGCACATATCAGAAAAAAACAGCCCAAACCATCTGTTCATGGTTGGGCTGTTCTAGTTAGGTTGTTCTGGTTATGGTTGTTCTAGTTAGTCTGTTCTAGTTAGTCTGTTCTAGTTAGGCTGTTCTGGTTATGTTGTTCTGGTTACACTATTCACTTAAGCTATTATTCTCTTAAGCTCTCTTAGGCTATTATTCTCTTAAACGATTATCTACTTAACCAATCATTTACTTAGACTCACCATGCAAATATCTGAAGAAAGGCTTATCCACCCAAAATTGTGTTGGCGTAATCGTAACATCAGGGTCGATGGCTTTCAATCCTGCTACCACTTTGGCAGAATCCTCGTTGAGTGAGAAAGGATTTACTGTATAAGGGCTGTCTTCATCGGAAATAAAGTTGTTTGTAATAATTTCATAACCCTTTAATTCCGTTGAAGAATAATAGAGCGGCTGCCACCATGAGCTAGCGATCAGACCAGCTTGACCATCCTCGTTTTTCTTTGCATAGCTTTCGATAACGCTGTCGAAAGCAGCTTTATCTGCAGCTGTCTTAAATTCAAATTCTAGATCGTATTCTTTCGCGTAAGCGATATAGTTACCGTTAGCGATTTGTACAACGTTCGGACCTGGATCTCCCCACTCTGCCAAATGCACGAAAGCGGATGTTTTAGGCTCGAATTGTACTTTCGCATTTAGCCCTTCACTTCTCAGCAATCCAATTAGCTGTACAGCATGCTTATAATCGGAATGTCCGTAAACAAGCGAAAGTGATGGAATAAAGTTAGGCTCAAAGCGGGAATCCTTCAAGCTGTAGCCGGTAATCAGCTGCTGCTCCAATGCCGTATTAACAAGCTTTTGCAGATTTGGCGCATCAATAATATCGGAATTTTCGTAAGCGCTTTTCAGCTTTGAATAAATATCAGCATCGTTAACGTAGCCGATGTATTGCTTGTAAAGACCTTTTGTAATAAGAACTTTACCTAGAAGCGTGTTGATCAACTGCTCGCTCGCAATGTCCTTTGGTTTGAAGTTCGTATAAAATTCTGCTGGCAAAAGACCCGTATCAACGGCAAGCGCCAACTCCTGAGCCACCTTAGTACCTAGTGTGCTTCCGTTTACATGAAGTGCGCTAAGCGCTTTATTAACCTTTGCAGTAGGATAAGTGTAAGCCAGCTCTTTAAGATCAGCCGCTCTTACTGCAATAGAAATGGCAACCACATTCGTTAGTTGTCCGTCTCCCTGTATAGCAGGTCCTGATAGAATACCATTCTCATATAGAGCAGCAGCAGCTGGAAACAATGCGTCGCTCCCCTTCACATCAGTAAAAGCAACCTCTTTACCTGTAGGCTCGTAACCAAGTATGTCAGCTACAGCATCTATAAACTGGCCTTTCGTAATCGTTCCTGTAAGATTAACGCCATGCTTCTCTTGCAAAAATTGCTTATACTGCGCTACCCCATCTTCTTGCGATTCAGCAATAGTTGCTGCAACAGGTGCTGGAGAAGCCGCGTAAGCAGCCGATTGCGCAAATACGATAGAAAAGGATAAGAGGAGTGCTGTTAGAAGCTTGGTATACGTAGCAACTGATTTTGACATGAACAATACCTCCATCAAATTTATTCCGACGGTTTTAATCGGATTTATGTAATTTGGATTATTATAACAACTCAAAATCCTTTGTGTCAACAATAATATTTTCACAAAATTAT
Organism: Paenibacillus sp. J31R122; assembly: GCF_056269185.1. Taxonomy (NCBI): domain Bacteria; kingdom Bacillati; phylum Bacillota; class Bacilli; order Caryophanales; family Paenibacillaceae; genus Paenibacillus; species Paenibacillus sp. J31R122. The sequence goes on along the minus strand of NZ_JBWDNM010000003.1, from coordinate 372,303 downwards.
TTTCATAGATTCGAATTAAAACATCAAGAAAATACGACTCTCCCTCTCTCATATTCCCGGTTGTTGCTGACTACTCCATCTCATGGAAACCCTCATCATCAGCAATGCTTTGAATGTCCTCCGAGCTAATATTGATATATAGATAACCGTCCGCTTGCTGCTTCTTCAATGCCTTTTCTTTAAAAAAACGTGGACTGCCTTCGCCCGCATCTTCATCATAAACGAGAACAATCCCATCGGTTTTGCGAAATAACAACTCGTCCCTGGCGGTGAACTGCCAAACCCCATCATACGGCTGCTTGCTTACGGCAGCGTAATAATCGACCCCTTTTAAAATTTGCTGATAAAATTCCTTTTTATCGTCCTTCCATTTCTCGTCAGGGTTGCTGTATGCAGATAAAATCGACAGCCTCAACTGCGGATACGATTTCTTGAGCTCGATAACGACCTCACAAGCCCACAAATCCACCCCATATTGACCGGGTGTAATAACCCATTCCAAGCCCTCTTCTATTAATGGAATCAGCTTGCTGGTGAGCGCTTTTTTGATATATACAATGCCTTTATGCTTCTCATTAAAAATATTAAGCTCATGGGCACGATAGCCGGTAACGAGCAGATTTTTCATCTATTTCAACGCCTTCTCAAATAATTATGATTTACATATCTCCAGTGTATGCTATAGTATTGAAAAAACAAATCAAATATCTTCTATTTATTTCACTAGGGGAGTCTAACGACTGAGATGGAGCATCCGCTCTGGACCCTTGGAACCTGATCTGGATCATTCCAGCGGAGGGAAGTGGAACAAGACTTTCATTCATCGGCGTTAGCCTGACTGAATTTTTTGACCCACTCGTTTCCTTCGGAAATGGGTGGGTTTTTATTTGTTTACATACCTGCTTACGAAGTGAATCTGCTTCGCGAGCTTTGAAGGAGGTTTGTTTATTACTGCCCTATTATCGCTGAGAAAACTGACTTTCTCTTTTTCGCCCGCTTACGAACATCCTTTATTGTCCGGGATTTCCATGGACGTTCGCATGGGTGAATTCGTTTCTGTTATTGGAGCAAGCGGCTCTGGCAAAAGTACATTATTCAAGATGCTGGCAGGGTTACTAGAGCCTACGCATGGGGAAATTCTTTTTAACGGACAACGAATCTCCAACCGTCTCGGTAAAATCGCCTACATGCCTCAAAAGGATTTATTGCTGCCGTGGAGGACCGTCCTTGAAAACTGTTTGCTTCCCTTAGAGATCGCAAAGGTCAACAAACAAGAAAAGACCGCAGAAATTCGAGCAACGCTGGAACGCTTTGGCTTAGCTGGCTGCGAGCAGCTCTATCCCGATCAATTGTCAGGGGGAATGCGGCAGCGTGTCGCATTTCTAAGGACGCTAATTACCGGTCAAGAGCTGATGCTGCTCGATGAGCCCTTTGGTGCGTTAGATGCGATGACCAAGCGAGAGATGCATAAATGGCTGTTAGCTCTTTGGGGAGACATGAAGAAAACCGTTTTGTTCATTACACATGATCTGGAAGAAGCCATTCTACTTAGCGATCGTATTTATATGCTGTCAAATGAAGCTGAGCAAGGCGTTCAAGAAATTCAAGTCAATTTGCCCAGACCCAGACACTTTGAGATTAACTACGAACCGCAGTTTATACAGCTGAGACAAGATTTGGAGCGAAGGCTATATGCGCAAACAACAATCTAATACATGGCTAGGTAACTACGGACTATTTATAGCGCTATCGTTTTTCTTCTTGTTAGCTTGGGAATTGATCGTTCGACTTGGCTGGGTCCCGTCCTTTATTATACCCGCTCCTTTATCCATTGGGCGTGCGCTAATTGAGGATCGCGAACTTTTGCTGGGCAAACATTTGCTCGTTACGCTTAGAGAGGTTGCTTTTGGCTTTTTTTTATCTGTTATCGGTGGTGTGGCTCTTGCTGTGGGCATGCAAACTTTCCGAACGCTTGAGAAGGCGCTTTACCCTTTGATCGTCATTAGTCAAACGATCCCGCTTATTGCGATTTCACCCATCTTCATTATGTGGTTCGGCTATACCATCTGGAGTAAAGTCGCTGTTGTGTTTCTGACCGCCTTCTTCCCCATTGTAGTCAGCACATATGATGGGCTATGCCACGGAGATAAGGATTACAGGGAGCTACTATTGACGATAGGGGCGAATCGGTGGGATATTTTTCGCAAAATCCAGGTCCCTATCGCACTGCCCTCCTTCTTCTCCGGTCTTAAGCTGTCTATCGTCTATTGCGTGGTAGGCGCTACTATCGGCGAATGGCTTGGAGGAAGCGCAGGCTTAGGCTACTACAGTCGCCGCATGTCCAGCAATCTGAATACCGATTCGATGTTCGCATCCGTTTTCTTGCTGTCATTGATGGGTGTCATCCTGTTTCTAAGTATGGTACTACTAGAAAAAATACTATTTATGAGAAGAGGCAATCGGAAATGAAAAAGCAATTAAATATGGTGAAAATGCAATTAAGAATGAAATCAAGAGTCCATTTACATATAAAATCCGGAAGCAAATCGAATATTAAAAAGCTATTACCATTGCTGCTTGCGGCCTTAATGCTTCTAATAAGTGGCTGTGGCGGTTTGAATACGAATAATTCGGGCAATAAACAAGCAGCCGCATCTACCGCTCCCACAGTGGAGCAGCCGTTGCAAAAGCTGAGCATTATGCTGGACTGGTATCCGAACGCTGTGCATTCCTTCCTATACGCTGCGCAAAAAAACGGGTATTTCGCGAAGCAAGGCTTAGAGGTCGACATACAAATGCCTGCGGATACCAACGATGCTTTGAAGCTTGTAGCCGCAGGTAAAATCGACCTGGCGCTAAGCTATCAGCCTCAAATACTTATGGCACGCGGCGAAAATATACCTGTAAAATCGATTGCTGCAATCGTTAGACATCCGCTCAATCATTTGATGGTACCGCAAGACGGAGCAATTAAATCACCTAAAGATTTAACAGGCAAAAAAGTTGGCTACTCCTCCATTCCCCTGTATGAAGCGATGATGAGAACAATGATTAAGCATGATGGCGGGGACGCTGACAATGTCCATATGATAGACGTAGGCTTTGGCTTCATCCCAGCTATTTCAACTAAGAATGTAGATGCAATCATAGGCGGATTTATTAATCACGAGCAATTGCTTCTTGAAAAAGAAGGTTATCCGATGACAGCTTTGAGCCCTACTGACTATGGCGTGCCAGATTATTACGAGCTCGTGCTCGTTGCTAGTGATCAAGGGGTGAAGGATAAACAGGCTATATTTGAAAAGTTCATCCAAGCCATCACCGAGGGACAGCAATATGTTCAACAAAATAAGGAGCAGGCATTGACTATTTTGTTCGAGCATGAAGATCAGACGTCGCCGCTCGATAAGGAAATCGAAACGAAGAGCCTAGACATTTTACTGCCGCTGATGGATGCAGAAGATCAACCTTTTGGTCATCAGGATGCTGCTTCATGGGAAAAAGTACGAGAGTGGCTGGTTGCTAACGAATTGCTACCTGCGGATATTAAGGCTGAGGATGCATTTATCAACTAGGGAAAAATACTAGGGAGGATTACTAAGGAGGAGAATAAACGATGAACGTATACAAAGCATTGACGATAGCCGGCTCAGACAGCGGCGGCGGCGCGGGCATTCAGGCAGATTTGAAAACCTTCCAGGAGCTTGGTACATACGGCATGTCTGTTATAACAGCGGTCACCGCACAGAATACATTGGGCGTACAAGGAGTGTATCCGCTTGAATATGAAGCAATTAGCGAGCAGCTTGACTCCATCGGCTCGGATTTACAGCCTGACGCAGTAAAGACCGGCATGTTATTTAACGGAGAAATCATTCGAATCGTCGCCGCCAAAGTAGATCAGTACGGCTGGACTAATCTGATTATAGACCCGGTCATGGTAGCCAAAGGAGGCTCTTCCCTACTGCAGCAGGAAGCACTGCAAGCTCTCGTTCAGCAACTGATGCCACTCGCACTCGTAACTACGCCCAATATTCCAGAGGCGGAACTGCTTGCAAGGATGGCGATCCGTACGTTTAGAGACCGAGAAGAAGCAGCCAAACGTATGATCCAAATGGGCTCACGTTATGTCATTATAAAGGGTGGCCACGCTGCGGAGTCAGAACCAATCGTCGATCTAATCTACGATGGAGTAAACTTCAGTTATATCGAGAGCAAACGAATCGCAACTAGACATACTCATGGCACGGGATGCACCTACTCCGCCGCCATCACCGCCGAGCTTGCTCGCGGCAGAACCGTCATGGAGGCAATACAGACTGCCAAACTCTTCATCCAAGCGGCGATCGAGGATCAGCTCGGAATCGGCGCCGGGCACGGCCCGACAAATCATTTTGCTTATCAGCGGAGATTAAGAAGCAGGAGTGAGTGAGATGGGTTGTGGGGTTGGTCCATGTAAAGTTTGACTTGACATGTTCACAAAACATAACCGATGATCACTCCTTATTGGACGTATTAGTGTATTTAAATTTCATATCCGATCTTACTAGCATCACAAACTGATCATTTAATCATCAGTCCCCCATAATTATACAAAAACCTTCTTACTGTGAGGAGAAACTCAATAATTGTGAGGTTAGATTCACTAATTTCTATGCAGCTATTTTTCGGCTTTACACATAGTGAGGCAAACCTCACTCGTGATGAAGTTAGCTTCATGGGGAGTGAGGTTTACCTCATTCTACCGAACATTGTATCCCGAACCCTTGATATTAGTGAGATTATCCTCATTAAATAGTGAGTTACCTTCAGTAAAGGTCGAAGACTCAATTAGCTGCCACTCCTTCCACTGTTCCCAACACTAAGCTGCTACGAACAAGCCTTCGACATCATATGAATCCGATAATAAATTCCGGTAGGTTGGGCTTACTCCTTTATACTCAGCATCAATCTTTTGTATCAGCTAATCCTCAATCTTTTGTATCTGCTAATCCTCAATCTTTTGTATCTGCTAATCAATTCAAATTATATCCATCAAAAAACAGACCGCCTATCCAAAGAAGGCGGTCTGCACATGCTGCTATATACTTGCCCTATTTCTATTCCCGCATTATTCCTGCTGTAATCCTTCTGTATTCCTGTGGTATTCATGCTATGTTCCTTCTATAAACTAACCCTAATCTTGACCCATATCCTGCCCTACTACCTATACCCCAACTAACGATTATCAACCTTCTCCGGATACAAGTCATGGTTCATGAGGCGATGCTCCGCCATCTGCTCATATTTGGTGCCCGGTCGCCCCCAATTGCAGTAAGGGTCGATCGAAATGCCGCCACGCGGAGTGAATTTTCCCCATACTTCAATATAACGAGGGTCCATCAATTCGATGAGGTCGTTCATGATGATATTCATGCAGTCCTCATGGAAATCGCCATGATTGCGGAAGCTGAACAAATATAGTTTGAGCGACTTACTCTCTACCATTTTACAATCTGGGATATAAGAAATGTATATCGTCGCAAAATCGGGCTGACCCGTAATTGGACATAGGCTTGTAAACTCTGGACAATTAAATTTTACAAAATAATCACGGTTCGGATGTTTGTTATCGAATGACTCCAAAATGTCAGGCGAGTAGTTAAAAAGATACTCCACCCCTTGATTGCCGAGCAGCGTTACGCCGTCTAGTTGTTCCTTACTTCTTCCATTCATGTTGGTTTCCGCCCTTCCTATTACACGCACTCTCATACACCCTTCTTATTGCCCCAAACCCATGTATGAAGTTGAGGCAATACATGAACCCGCTTCAAGTCAGGGTCTGGCATAACTTTATCTATTAACCATTCATAGCGCTCCACTAAATAAGGGAGCATATGCTTTGGCTCCGCTTCCTGAAGATTGCCGTTCCCCGCCTGCAAATAAAACGGGATCTGCGGATAACGTAAATGTACGAAAGTGGCATATTCCAAGTCTAATTCATCAAACACGACAACTTTCATACAAAAGCTGCGTGATTTCTGCATTAATTTGCTGACAATATCGTCGAGCACTTCCCAATTGGTCGTCATGCCAGAGCTTGGAGGCTTTGGAGACAACGTTAATTCATCAATGTTCCAAAACCATTTTTGCCAGCGGCTGCCCTGTGTCTCCAGCGCAACGCTAATGTTTTGCTTATGCAATTCATTAATTAACTCACTCAATTGTAGCAGCAGCGCTGGGTTTCCGCCGGAAATGGTTACATGCTCGAACGTATTGCCACCAATTTGTTTCAATTGTTCTATAATTTCAAGCGCCGTCAGTTGGCGAATATCTTCTTTGCCGCTTCCGTCCCAAGTAAACGCGGAATCGCACCAAGAGCAGCTATAATCACAGCCAGCTGTCCGCACGAACATCGTCTTCCGTCCTATTACCATGCCTTCCCCTTGCACTGTAGGTCCGAATATTTCCATGACGGGAATTTTTCTAGCGCTCATCATGCAGGCCCACCTTTGGTTTAGGTCGGTAGATACAATAGCTCGTCGGCGTTTCACGCAAGTAAACCTGAACACATTGCGGATGATTGATCGTACCATCCAGATGCTTCTGAATAATCTCACAAATCGTACGGGCAACTACTTCTGTTGTCGGAAAACGGTCTGCATCCAGGTCGCTAAAGCTCTCGGCATCATCATTAAGAACCGTATGGTCAAATCGATCATGAATGAGCTGCTTAATAATAGCGAAATTCACCAAGAACCCCGCAGAATCCAGTTCATCTCCGGCTACTGTAACGTTCGCATAGTACGTATGACCATGCATCTGCTTGCACTTGCCCGCTTCTTCGGCTGGAACGTAGTGAGCAGCAGCGAAGTGAAAATCCTTGTTAAGCTCATATTGGAACGAGTGATTAGCTGCGGGATACATTTGCTGCATCATCATATAATCGCACTCCGTACACGTCGTTCAGCTAAATATTCATCCAGCCCTTTTTTCCGAAGCAAACAGGCAGGGCAATCGCCGCAGCCATCCGCAATAATTCCGTTATAGCAAGTCAAAGTCCGTTCCCGAACAAAATCAAATGCTCCAAGCTTATCTGCGAGCTCCCATGTCTCCGCTTTGTTAAGCCACATCAGTGGAGTGTCGATAACAAACGGATAGTCCATCGATAAATTCAACGTAACATTTAACGATTTCACAAAAACATCCCTGCAGTCCGGGTATCCGCTGAAATCCGTCTCGCAAACTCCCGTTACGATATGCTTCGCTCCAATTTGCTTGGCGAGCACTGCGGCAAAAGTAAGAAACAGCTGATTCCGACCGTCTACGACCGTCGATGGAAGCTCCCCTTCCTTCTGCTCTATGGCGATATCATCCCTTGTAAGAGCGTTTGGAGCTAATTGATTAAGCAAGGACATATCTAAAATGTGATGCTTAACATTCAACTCTTTCGCTATATCTGCTGCACACTCAAGCTCCAGCTTATGACGCTGTCCATAGTTGAAGGTTACAGCCTCAACCTCCTCGAAGCGCTCCCTTGCCCAATAGAGACAGGTCGTGCTGTCTTGACCGCCGCTGAAAACAACGACTGCTTTGTCTTTCTTCATGCTGCATCTCCCTCTCTTATGTTCCGAGAAGACAGAGATCACCCGAATTCCTTCATCTTGCGTTAAAAAAACCAAAGAAACGGCGCGAAGCGGTGTGCCCGCTTCGCGCCGAACGCAAAAACGACGATGCCTCCTGACGGGCCATCGTTTTTACATAGTTTTTTATAGAGGGAGTTCGCGAACCTCTCCCGGCAGCCGTGTTCATCTCACGATGAGGCACCGGACTTTCTTCTTCAGTTGTTCTTCCGTACTATAGCATAACCGAGACACTTAATCCATTATTTCATTTAATTCTTGAAGTGTTTGAAGCATATGTTCAACTAGCTCCTCGATGTCGTCCATCTGATCCTCACTGATTTTACGGTTAAAGCTTAGCTCTATCGTATTTAAATAGACTGGACTTTCAGCACCGTATACGTGGCTTATCGTTTGGATTGGTGGAAGCTCGGGACTCCATATACGCATCATTATTCGTTCGACTTTCTCACACTGCACAGCCACATTGACTAGCTGCATAGAGAAGCGCAACCCCAATGAACAGGCAGGCTTCTCTCCTGGCTGCTCTAATATTTCCATAGCCAGATCCTTCAATGAAGCTGTTAGCAAAACCTCAGCAAACACCTCTTTACGGTCAGGAAGCTTAAATTGAAGCACAAACTCTCGAGACATAACAGCCATTTCGAGCCTATCTATTCGGTTTGTAACATCCAGCCTACGATCCAAGTTATCCAAATCATAAATCTGATTTTCTAAAGCTACTTTAAAGTTGTCAAACACTGTTGGATCAAACATTCCTATTCCCTCACTTATCAGCTCTGTTGTTCTAGTTATTGTTAGCAACCAACCAATTTAAATACTTTTAAAATATAGGTTGGGCGGTGTTAACCCCAGCTCGCACAGTCGTTTCGAAGCTGTAGTCGTCCACTTAAACCGCTCTCTTGCATTTTTCTACTAACTGCTTGTAAGAATCAAATTACGCTCATTATGAAAGCCTATATAACATCTATTTTGCACAAAAATCAGACACTCTAAATATATAACACAAAGAACCCCCATACTAGGGGATTCTTCATCACACTATTAGAGTCACTACACAGGAATTGGATACCTGTTCGATTAACGTAGCTTATAATGAGCAATTCATTGTGAGCGTTTACTAGATATGAAATTGTAAATTTGCGTTAGTCGCAGAATTCCGTATACTAATAGATAGGAATCATTCAGGAGCTACTTACTAATCGAGGTGACATGGTGGACGAATTGAAACAAGCCTATGAGACTATGGGGTTGCAGGAGTTTGCAGCGAAAGAAGAAGTAGAAAAACGTTATACGCTATTAATGCGTCAAGCGCGCACCAAAACGAAGCCGCAAGACTCAGAAGAAGCAGTGGACTCTTTTGGGGAAATCACGAAAGCCTATCGACTTATTTTAGAGTATGAGGATCGAAAGCTGACCGATGCGTTTAACGAACAAGAATACGGAAAATACAAGAAGATGGCTGGACAAGCACAGAAGATGGATCATTTTTGGCGTTATTACAAGTTTCATACAATTGGCGCCATTGCAGCAGTAGCACTCATTATTTATGGAATTATTAGCTTCGTCGATTACCGGGAAGAACAGGCGCGACTTGCTAGCTTGCCTCCTATCGATCTAAATGTGTCGCTTATGGGTAATTACATGTTGGAGGAAGGCACTCCTGAAGATGAGCCTATTGAAAAGGCCCTTTTGGCAGCGTTTCCCGAATGGAAAAGATTTGCATCAACGTTAACATTTGTTCCACCGGATGAGCAGTCTCAATTTGCTTATTTGCAAAAAGCAGTCCTTATTTTAGCCACAGAGCATCCAGATGTGTATATTATGGACCGCGATATTTTCAAATGGATCGGTGTGCAGGGCGTTCTAACAAGTATGGATGAAGCGGTTGAAGGTGAATTAAAGCCTTTGCTGAAGGACGAGCTTTTGATGAAGCTTAAGACGGAAGAGGATACAACTGAGCATGTTTATGGTATTGATTTAAGTACGAGTAGGCTTGTCGATGATCTTCCTCTATATAAGACGGACATGATTATCGGTATTCGCGGAGATGCCAAAAACCCTGAAAATGCGATCGCCTTCATAAAGAAATATTTAGAGACAATCGAGAAATAAATATTTGAAAAGGTCTGCACTAACGGTCATTATATGACCTTGTGCAGACCTATTTTTGTTGCCTGAATTGTAGATGTGTACGACTTACGCTACTTCATGCTTTAACCGCCGGAAGCGGTCTTCCCTCAACCACATGCAAAACGCCATCTTGACATACTCCATACGATTCCCACGGGCAGGTCGCACATAAATGGCTAATATCAGCTGGTACGATCTTGTCTGCTATTTCGCTGCATATCTCTTGCCAGCTGCCGCGAGCACCAGCCTTTAGTCCCAGCCTCACCAAAACCGCATCATCCACATGATGAACGGTTCCGTTGCAGTGATTCGTTTTATCTGTTGGATACTTCACACAAATGTCATCCGGCCCAGCAACGATTTCCACCTCGGTCTCCGGCATCGTCCTAAGCGTTTCATAGATAAGCGTCATATTGGCACAAAATTCAGCTGAGTATCCCATACCCCTATAACCTAGCAAGCATAGTAAATGATGGCCTCGCAATCGGATTGTCATGTTCAAAATGTCTCCTTACCTGTAAATCAACTCATATGTCAACCATTCTATCACAAAAATAAGTTAACATATATAGTTGAGTAGTTCCTACCATTCTTCTCATTCCAAAAAGTGAATCAACTCATCTCCGGTAAGGAATATCGGGCCCAACTTCTTCATGTAGAGTCAACGAGCCCCGAGTCAAATCATAACTCAACCGTTGTTCACCCGTTTCCTCCCCTTTTCGCCAACGCTCGATAAAATGAACCAGATAACGCTCCTTATAATCGGTTAGTTCAATCGCGGTTTCCCTCTCGACTTGATAGCCTTCTACTTCAAGCTGGATTTTTCCAATTCCATCAGGAAATAAATCGGTGACCGTGCCATCTCTCGCAGTAGCAAATTGCAAAGCATCCTCAGCGGTAAAGGGCGGTTTTGGCGGTGCGTTTACTTGTATCGAAATAATAAGTACAGTAAATAGCAGTAGGGGCATTCCGATGAAGGTAATAACCTTTCCTTTACTCATTCGGGGCCCTATCCAGAGGAACAAGCGATCTAACAAGAAGAAGAGAATAGCCGCTGTGCCACCCATAATACTAAATAGAGAGGCTTGAAGGACGATACCGAAGAAAACACCGAAGAAAACATGTAGAAATCCCGATAGCAGCCATTCTGTCGGTCCTGAAATCTTCAGCCTAATCGCTGCCTTCTCAAGAAGTAAAGATACAAGAATACCATAAATAAAAGTACTCGGAACAACATACATCGAGATGACAAACGTCCAGCTTGCAAAGTCTGAAGCCGCATGCCAATTCACTTCTTCCCCCGGTGCAGGGTAGGAAACAAATGAAAAGCTAGTCATAAATATCATGATCCACGAAGTAAAATAAGCACTCAAAAACTTTCTTATGAGCAACTTTAGCCCCCCCTAGTTCCGAACAATTCTGAACGACTTTTTGTTATCCCCATCGTAGCTAATCCTCCTAAGTGACAACAGTTCTAACTTTTATAGTACCTTCATTACTCAAGAACTATATTCATAAAGCAAACCAAAATGATATATTATACGCGAATTGAATAACTATTAAAAATATCAAAATAAGGAATATGGAGGTATTTATGAAAAAAAATCGCTCGACCATACCGTTTTTCATCTTTTTTGGATTGCTAGTTTTGATTTCATTGCCACTTACTGCTCACGCACAAGAAGAAATCCCTAGTTCAACAGCATTAACAAACCATATGGAAATTACCCTTTCCTATCTGGAAGACAGGACAATAGTTGGTGACCAGATGTACTTAGGTGTTCACGTCTCCTTTACGAGGTACCCTATCGCAAAAGTTACCGCGCAGGTTGAACAACTCACCTTAAATCTCGATTCATGCAGTATGAGCACAACATGCTGGAAAGGAAACATGAATCTTGAATCCTTGCCCATAGGAGAAAAAGATGTTATCATCACCGCTTTCGATACAGTGGGAAATTCAGTCACTATAAGTGTTCACGTCATATTGAAAGCAGATATTACACCGCCAATCATCTCAAATGTATACCCTGCAGATGGCCATCTTATTTCAGAGACAAAGACACGCATATCCGCGGGTATTAGGGATGACGGATTAGGACTTAGCTCATACGAATTTTTGATTGATGACCGTCCACTTGAAGTAAATTATATGCACGGATCCGTTTTTACTTATATTTATGATTTGAAGAACGGTCCCCACTCTTATAAAATCCGCGCCACGGACAAAGCCGGCAACCTATCAGAATATTCAGGGACCTTCTACGTTAAAACATCCTTGTGGCCAGACGGTAGCCGTATAACCGCATCAAATATTAAGTGGAATTCGCTTACTTTATCGTGGTCTCCTGCGGAAGGAAGCAAGAGCTATCGGATATATGCCGACCAGAGGCTAATAGGTACGGTGGATGGAAATGTAAACTCGTATCATGTAACAGAGCTGAACCCTGCTACCACTTACGGCTTTCAAGTGCAAGCTGAGTTCCCTGATGGCGGTTGGACGACAGATGGACCCTATGAATTTATTGAAACGCCTTTGCGGATCGACCCTCCGGTTATTTCGGACGTATATCCGAGCAGCTTAGAAATACTGACGTCAGACCAGCTGATTATCTCGGCCAAAATAACGGATAGACCTTTTGGATTTTTCTATGGCGTAATTACAGTTAAAGTCGATGGTCAAAAGGTTCAGAACAGCTACAACAGGCAAACGGAGACGATGACCGCAGCAACCCTGGAATTACAGGACGGTTATCATTCTCTTGAAATCATTGCCACGAATTTATACGGAGGTTCAAGTGAATACTCAAGCAGCTTCACAATCCAGAAACCCGTATGGCCAGAAGGAAGTCTCTTAGAGGCAGAGAATATCAAACGAAACTCTCTTACGCTATCCTGGCCATCAGCAGAAGGTAGCTTAGGTTACCGGATATATAGTAACGGAGACGCAATAGATTCAGTGAGCAATACCACCCACACTTATGAAGTAACGAATCTACAAACGGATACCTTATATACGTTTAAAATAGAAGCGCAGCTCCCTAACGGCAATTGGACATCTGATGGTCCATCTACAACGATTAGGACGTCTAGTCAGTATTTGGAACGGCTTAACAAGCTTTATGCTGCATTTAGGTCTAGCGATTCGGAGGATAAACAGAATGTAAGTAAGCTGCGTGAAGAAGTCATGAAGCTGAACTACTCGAACGACCATACACTGCTTGATCCAGTATGGGATAAAATTAGCGTAAAGCTGCCTGAATCTGCTGATCAAGTGCTGCTAAAGGGCAGTCTGTTTCATATTTTCAAGGCAATCGGTTCATTCGAATACGATCCACAAGCCTCTCAATTGGAGGAGTTACGAACGAATCCACAATTACTGATGATGCTGAAGGAATTTGGAGAAGCGGGTGGTGTGGAGAACATTACGACCGATGATCTCTTATTATTTCTATTCGGGGACGGCGAGAGTCACAAAGGCATCGAGGGCACGGTAACAGATATTCTCTCAAAAAAATCTCCAAGAGAGTTTATCCAACTGCTTGGGAACAAACAGAAGACAAAACTTATATTGTTCGAAGCTTTGAATCAAATGCTTGTTAAAACAGATGAGTATAAATTCAGCTTATTATTAAACAAACTAAACATTACACCTAAAGACCTAATGGCAACGGCACAAAACATTCAACAAAAGCTATTGTATGACGAACCCGCCATTAACGCATTTATTGTCGCATATGCCCGTTCTGAAGCAACAGCAGAGGTAAAAATAACGGCCAATGGCAAGAAGCATAAATACTCACTCAAACTTTTCGGCGTCGAGATTCCTTCTTTTGCTTTGAACTGGTCGAAAGTATCTGGCGACGATCATGTCATAGTGAAAAAAAATGGAACCATAGAAATCTCGAATGCAATAGCAAGTGGAACGGCTGTTATCCAAGCATCGATTGTTAATCCATATGGAGGGAATACCAAGGTTATTTTCAATAAAGAAGTGACGTTGGTTAACGGGGGCCAGTAATAAAACCTTTATGTATAACCCTGCCGCTGACGACGATAGGCTGCAGGTGTCACTCCTTTCTCCTTTCGGAAAAGACGGATAAAGTAATTTAATTCATCAATGCCGACAGCAGACCCGACTTGGAGCGCAAATTGAGGCCGCTCATGAAATTGGCGTTAAGACACCGGTTTATATATCCGCAGGTCTTGATGAGAAGCTTGCCCGCCTTCATCCAGAATGGCTTTTAAGAAGAGCAAATGAATCAACCACTTGGGCGCCCGATTTCATGTCCGCTGGTTATCATCAGTTTTGCTTTAATTCACCGTATTTGGACTTGCTTGTTGCCCAAACAGAGCAAGTCGTTCAACAGTATGACGCTGACGGCATCTTCTTTGATATCGTAGGTGTGTCTGAATGCTATTGTCAGAACTGTATTAGGTCGGCCCAGGAACAAGGGATTAACCCAATGGATAAATCGGAGATGTATACGCTGTGGGAACAGACGTATGCACCTTATACAGATCGAACCAACGCGGCTGTCCAACGATTTAAACCAGATATTACCATATTCCATAATGGAGGCTACCTCGTCCAAGGAAGACGAGATCTAGCATTCAGAAATCCTACCTGTTCGAAGACTACGCCCAAAAAGGTAGTCTGATGCTGCTCGACATCGTACTATATGCGCTGGATAGATTGCTTGCAGACCTTAAGACGCTAATTACAACACTTCCAGCTCAAGGGGTGACAACCCTTCAAAGTCAAGATGGTCAAAACCGCCTCGTGCATCATTTGCTGTATGCCTCACCTGTATGTCGTGGCGAGTCCGTTGAGATTATTGAAGACATCATCCCGCTCTACGACATCCGCAATGAAGTACGCACAGATAAGGAAGTTAGCAATGTGTATTTAGCTCCACAGCTTGAGCAGCTGCCATTCGTTTATAAAGATGGAGTCGTCTCTTATTCGTTGCCAAAGCTGCTAAGTCATCAGATGATCGTTATTCAATTCTGATTGGTGATGGAGTCACGAAGATAGAGAGAATGTTGCAATCATAGGTCATTCAAAAAAAGCCTGGTCGTTCCGTTCGTTATGGAACGAACCAGTTTTTTTGCATGGATTTTTGAAATCGACAATTTGCGATCGTAACCCACACCTAGCTTATCGGTAATCGCTTAAACCCCTTAAATCTTGTTCCTTGAAAGGTTAACTCTCCCTGATCACCGACAACTATTATACCAAAATGATTCGTGTTCACAGGTAGCTCCACCCGTGAATGATCCGCAAATTCAAACGTTATATAGTAATTGGTAGAAGTACTTGAATCGCCAGATCCGCCCCATACCTCGGTTCTCTTATCAACAACCTTACAGTTCTGAGTTTGCAACGATGCTGCATTGTTAGAAGTCCAAGTGCTTAAACCCTTTATAATGACATACAGAAAAACTCCTATAACAAGCGTTACAACAAACCCTCCGAATATTTTGAAAAAGATGGGCATTTCCCTTAGGAACCCTCCAAATCCGCTCGGCTCATCAAAGTTATACACTAATAAACTCCTCCTCTATAAGGATCTCATTCTCCCAACCTCAGTCCTATGAAAAATCCCAGATCCAATATAATGGAACTGGGAAAGTAGAAGATGGGAATAGGATCAGTTATTTTGCATGACAAAAAACACGATCACTGCAGCTGCAATGAGACAGGACAGCACGAAAAATGAAATTTTCCAAGGGCTGCGAGGAACAGCTCCAGATACAAGCCCCGTCTGACCGTTCACCATGTAGCGATAGGGCTTGTTGCGATACGAATAATTGGCGTTCCATAAGGGCAGTAAAATATGCTTATAGGTGTTATTGTCATACTGTGTGCGAATATGAAGCGCCCTCACCTCATCCCCGCCAATCTTGCGAATAATGTCACTGCGAACCGCTTCATCGATTTTCTGGCCAGCTGACCGCCAGCCGTCCTTGCGAGAGATCGAATATCTCTCCGCAGCAAAACCGCTCAAATATTCCGGTTTATATTCTTTAAGCTGCTTTAGATTGAAATTACCTAGCTTCTCGAGCATATCTTCATCATATCGGGCAGACGCTGGAATCAGAATATCATCAAAGAAACGATCATGTCCGCCGCCTACGTTATGCCATACCGTATACCTAACCTGCGTTGTATAGGTTTCAGTTTTTCCATTGACGACACGAGTTCTCGTTTCCGTTCGATAATGATAATCCCCTCTTTGCGCCGTATACACTGAAGCCGTCTGAGAATCAAATGTCCAATAGGGAATGTATACACCCGTTAGACGAGATACGATATTTCCTTTTTTGAATGCATTGGGAACGAACCAGCGCTTCTTCTTCCAGAGCTTAAAGGAATTAACCGCCTGTTCCATCGTGATAAGAAATGGAATAATTGTTTCTGGTCGAATGCTCGCCTTATCCTCTTGTCTAAGCACCTTTGGCGATCCGCAAAAAGCACACAACGTTGACGTTTCCAGTTCAGGAATAAAACTCTCCCCGCCACAGTTCTCGCAGTGGATCGTCTGCTTGCGAAAGCCCCAATCGGTCATTGTCCCCAGATTAGTATCAGAATCGGACAAATCAAGATTATACTCAATCGGACGCTGCTTGGAATCCTCGATTAATTCCTCTTTGCCGCAATATTGGCATTTCAGGTTCTGTCCCTCGGAATGAAAAAACATTTGACCGCCACAACCCGAGCAAGGGAATGTAATAGGCGTCTTTGGCGCGGATGCTTCCATCGTCATCTCCTATACCTTAGTGCCGCAGCTTGAGCAGAACTTTGCATTTTCCGCTAGAGGCACGCCGCATTCTGAGCAAAAACGTTTTCCAGCGTTTGAATTCGCTCCCCTATCATTCGCACGGTCTCCGCTTCCCGCTTGTGACTCGGCAGGCTTATTCATCATTTGGCTCATCATCTGTCCCATTGCCATGCCAGCGCCCAGACCTACACCTGTGCCAGCATCACCGGACCCTTGATTATTCGCCGCTTCACGGATTGCCTCCGCAGTCTGAAATTTCATATACTGATCCAAATTACCGGCAATGTTCATAGATGACTTTCGGTCAATCATCTGCTCCACCTCAGGTGGCAGCGACAGATTCTCAATCATCAGGGACGTCAAGGAAAGTCCCATCCCCTGTAAATGAGACTGCAGACGTTCTCTAGCACTGGCGCTTAATTCCTCGTAGGAGGAAGCTAGGTCCATCACAGGAATTTTGGATTCACCGATGAGATCGCTAATACCGGTAACGATAATGGATTTTAACTGATCCGAAATTTGATCTGCCTTAAATTCGCTGCGTGTACCAAATAACTCTTTAAGGAACAAATCAGGCTGCCCCACTCGGATCGAATAGGTACCGAAGCCCTTTAGTCGAACTACTCCAAATTCAGCGTCACGCAACAGGAATGGGTTAGTCGTTCCCCATCTTAAATTTGTAAAGTTTGTCATACTGACAAAGTAAACATCCGCCTTAAAAGGGGAGTTAAACGCATGCGGCCAAGCTTTCAGCGCTGTTAGAAGCGGCATGTTTTGCGTACTTAATGTAAAGGTTCCGGGTCCATATATATCAGCAATCTTGCCCTCATTTACGAATATCGCTACTTGCGATTCACGCACAATTAGTTTGGCGCCCATCTTGATCGCATTATCATAAACTGGAAAACGATAAACCATAGAGCCTGTATCGTCCAGCCATTCGATGACCTCAATAAATTGACCTTTTAGAAAAGAAAATAAACCCATTTGTCAGCCTCCAATTATAAGCCTCTAATAATCAATTATTCATTTATTATACTAAAATTCAGAGATGTCGGGTACCCATTGGAAAAATATTGGAATTAGCTCCCCCGACGCATTGCCATACTCGCATTCGTATACTTCACTTGCTTCCTCTTCAACACACTCGCATTCGCATACTTCACTTGCTTCCTCTTCAACACACTCGCATTCGCATACTTCACTTGCTTCCTCTTCAACACACTCGCATTCGCATACTTCGCTTGCTTCCTCTTCAACACACTCGCATTCGCATACTTCGCTTGCTTCCTCTTCAACACACTCGCATACGCATACTTCGCTTGCTTCCTCTTCAACACACTCGCTTTCGCATACTTCGCTTGCTTCCTCTTCAACACACTCGCATTCGCATACTTCGCTTGCTTCCTCTTCAACACACTCGCATTCGCATAATTCGCTTGCTTCCTCTTCAACACACTCGCATTCGCATACTTCGCTTGCTTCCTCATCAAAACACACTCGCAGTCGCATACTTCACTTGCTTCCTCTTCAACACACTCGCATTCGCATACTTCGCTTGCTTCCTCATGGTCATACACACACATCTATTATATAAACGTATCCTTATCACTTAGCTTTGTGAGGTAATCCTCTATAATAGTGAGTCTATCCTCACTGTTTCACTGGTTGAGTAAGTAACAATTAAACAAACAATGAAGTAAACCTCATTCCCCATGAACAAAAGCTCATGGGGAATGAGGTTTACTTCACTATCACATTGATGCAGCCGTTATACCATCAATTTAATGAGATTTACCTCACTAATTAGTGAGCCACTTCAGTAACTTCGACATCTCCCAGCTTTTCAGCTTTATCAGTAACTTCAAAACTTCTCAGTTATAGATTTTAAGTTTTATCAGTATCTTCGATCCTCAGATTTGAAGCTCTATTAGTATCTTCTACCTCCATTAGTTATGCAAGCTCTAGCATGTCTTCATGACAAAAAAATGATAATCCCTTCGAAGTGGCAGTGCTAGATAAATGGGCAGTTAAACAACAATTAAAAAAGACAGCGATATTCGCTGTCTTTTTTGGTAAATAACAAGTCTGCTACCCCTTTTAGAATCATAAGGAGGGGACATTTTCTCACTTATATACTGCCTATATGTTTCCTTACAATAGACTCAATATGCTGCAAATGATGTTTCATTCGTTCGGCCGCCAGCGGTTCATCCTGTTGTTCTATCGCATCAAAAATTGCGGAATGCTCCTCATACAGCCGTTCAGCGACCGATGTGTTTGCATACAGCTCAACCTTCCGAATATCGTGAATGGCCGTTTCGATATGATTCATAATGGATTCGAACAATCGGACCATAATCGTATTATGTGTCGACTTAGCCAGCGTCAAATGAAACAGAAGATCAGTCCGTTCTCCTTCGGCATCATTTCCAACGGAGTTCTTCATTTCTTCAATTAAGCGGCGCAGGACAATTAAATCTTCATCCGTTCGCTTCATAGCGGCGATTGCCGCATTAGAAACCTCGAGTGATTCCCTCGCCTCAAGCAGTTCAAATACGGTGTCGCGGTTCATTCGGAGTGACTGAAGCTCGGGTAGCTCAACTTCGACTGGAGCACTTCGGATGACACGACAACCGCCGCCTTGACGAATTTCAATCATACCCATCGCTTTTAGTGCGCTTAGCGCTTCACGGGTGGTAGAGCGTCCGACCCCAAACTGTTCCGACATCTCTTTGGTCGAAGGCAGCTTATCGCCAACCTTCAGCTTTCCATCTATGATGAGCTGCTTCACCTGTTCCGTAATTACCTCGTAATGATTGCGTTTTGACAGCTTCACTACATCAAGTAATGACATTTGCTTCACCCCCAAAGCTTGCGAATGCAAACCTACTTCCTAAGCATAATCCTAAAGTTTGCATATGCAATCTTACTTCATAAGCATAATCCCTAAGTTTACAAAAGCAAACCTACTTCCTAAGCATAATCCCCAAGCTTGCAGATGCAAACTCACTTCGTAAGCATACCCCCAAGTTTGCAGAGGCAAACTTACTCCTTAAACTAATCCTCATCCAACAAGCAGCGCATACACGATTCCCGGACCGTGAACGCCGATTGTTAAGTCATTCTCGATGTCGGAGGAGCGGCTCGGTCCTGTAATAAAATGAATGCCGGCTGGCAGCTGCTCGCGACCCGCTTCGTCGAACGTCACAAGCACCTCGCCCAGTCTGGTTTTCATCCGTTCAACCGGAATAATAATAAATAGTACGGTTGGCAGCAAGCTGACAGAACGACCTTTATTACTAGCTGATAAAACAGTAACTGATCCCGTGTAGGCAACCGCATGATCGGCTATGACTATACCGAAATCTGCTTCTGCCGCGCGTGCCCGCCAGTATTGCTCAGGATCACTGTTCCATACCGACACTTTGGAATCAGCTAACGCTCCTTCCAAATCAAGCGCGTCCAGCTCGGGCTGATCTTGACGAATCACATATTTCGCACTCATTTCCTCCGCTTTCTGGACAATAAACTGCTTAGCTTGCTCCATTGACTCAAGACGCGATACATGACCGCCTACGGATACGAAGTTAGCTGTGAACTGATCTATTCTCTCCTGCATTGGCCATTCGAGGGCATTCCAGAAATCAGGCGCGCCACGGAACGGATGCTGTGGTTTCTTAACCATTCTCGGATGTTTCAGCTTGGAAGCAATATCATTCATAAAATGCTCCTGCTTCTTGCGAGAATCCGCCTCAAGCTTATCTAGCCACTGCTTATGTGTGTCAGCCATGTCCATGCCCTCCTTTACCCTGCTTCTCATCTTCCTTGCGCTTTCGAACGAGCTCTTCCATCCGATTTTGCATAGATGGCTCCATTTGCTTCAATCCCTGCTTTAGCTCCTGATCCAAAGTATCCCAACGGTCACGGAACGATTCTTTCGGTAAACTAGGTGTTACCCGGTACGTATTCCAGCCTTTGAGCGGTCCAAGCTTTGTCTTGATGACTCCGCTTCGGACAACGAGCTTCTGACCAAGCTTGCCTAATCTAAGCACCCCTCCAAAACGAGACGAGTTGCCCATAATTGTGGAAAAGCCCTGCATGCCGATCGATTCCAGCTTGCTTCCGTTACCGCTCTCCACCTTGCGGCGACGTAGGTAAACGAGCATGTCATGCAGTGGTATTTTGACCGGGCAGGCCTCATAACAAGCACCACATAGGCTGGATGCATTGGCGACATCGTCCCATTCGGCTATATTTTTGTTCAAAGATGGTGTTAGAACGGCCCCAATAGGACCGCTGTAAGTGCTGCCGTATGCGTGACCGCCGATATGACGATAAACCGGACAAGCATTCAAGCAAGCACCGCAGCGAATGCAGTTGAGCAGCTCTTGGAATTCAGGATCGCCAAGCTGCAACGAACGGCCGTTATCAACAATAATAATATGCATTTCATCTGGACCATCCGCATCCTCAGAACGACGCGGACCGGTTATCCCCGACATATACATCGTCAGCTTCTGTCCGGTAGCCGAGCGAGGAAGCAGAGTAGCCATTACTTCAAGATCGGACCAGGAAGGAATAATACGCTCCATTCCCATCAATGTAATTTGTGTTTTTGGTACGGTGCTGACCATACGAGCATTGCCTTCATTTTCGAATAATACAATTGAGCCAGTCTCTGCAATCGCAAAGTTGCAGCCCGTCATTCCGATCTCTGCATCCAAAAATTTCTCCCGCAGCTTCTTCCGAACGAAGCCTGCAAGCGCAGTCGTATCCGGCGGCAAAGTATAACCCGCTTCCTTGGACAAAAGGTCAGCGATCTGATACCTGTTTTTGTGTATAGCAGGAATTACGATATGAGACGGCATTTCTCCAGCTAACTGAATAATGTATTCGCCTAAGTCTGTTTCCACTGCTTCAACGCCGATAGACTCTAGAGCATGGTTAAGATGAAGCTCCTCCGTAACCATCGACTTTGATTTCACAACCGACTTCGCTTTCGCATGCTCTGCGATATCCAGTGTAAGCGCTACGGCTTCCTCACCCGTATTTGCAAAATGGATGTGTACGCCGTTCGCACGAGCATTATCGACAAACAAATTCAAATAATAATCAAGATGAGCAATGGTATGAAGCCGAATTTGCTTGCCCCTCTCACGCCAATCATCCCAGTTGCCATGTTCCTCCGTCGCTTTTTTCTTCCCATTACGAAGACGTTCCGTTGTGAACCGTACTGCTTTGCGCAGAAATTCATCATTAAGCGCTAGATCTGCTCTTGCCTTTACCGTAGCTTTGCCCTTTGCTTTCTGTCCCGTACTCATGCTTACTTCACCCCTTCGTAGAGCAGTTCCGCTAGATGCATGACGCGAACTGGCTCATTCCGATAGTGCAAGTTGCCAGCAATATTAAGAAGGCATGCCATATCGAGTCCAACAAGCACCTCGGCTTCCGTCTCCAGCACATGATCCACCTTTTCTGTAACCATAGCCCCGGAGATATCCGCCATTTTCACAGCAAAGGTACCGCCAAAGCCGCAGCAATCCTCAGCGAAAGGCAAAGGAACGAGCTCTAGCCCTTTCACATTTTGTAAAAGCGCTAACGGCTCATCCTTAACCCCTAATATCCGGCTGCCATGACAGGATGGATGATAGGTAACCTTATGCGAAAACGATGCGCCAACATCGGTTACTCCAAGAACTTGAACAAGAAATTGCGTAAATTCATACGACTTGTTCTGAAGACTAATCGCCTTCTTCAACATAACTGGATCGTCCTCAAATAATTTAGGATAATGATGAATCATTCCGGTGCAGGAGCCAGATGGGGAAATAACGAAGTCGCAATCCTCAAAAGCATCCAATATCGTTTTAGCTGATTCTCTAGCATCCTTCCAATAACCGCTGTTGAACGCTGGCTGACCGCAGCAGGTTTGTACAGTCGGAAATTGCAGTGATACACCATACTTCGCGAGTAATCGCACCATAGCTTCGCCAACACGCGGAAACAGCGCATCACTCAAACAGGTAATAAATAAAGAAACTTTCATTTCGGCACCCCTCTCAGCCTTTTTTACCCCATTTTATCAGGTTGTCAGACAAGTTTAAACAAAAAAAAATATAGAACAGCTCATATTAATCTAAATATAGCTTACTTATAAAGATGGTGCTGTAATGCTAACTGCCGCTAAAACAAACACCATCTATATCTATATCACGATTTCCATCCCTATCTGTAATTCTTATTAAACCGTAGTCACCGTAATTTGCCGTTCTTGCAGCTGTGAATGAAGCTCACTTTGCAAGTAAGAGTCGGTAATGATGTGATCGATAGCACTCAAATCGGCAACATGTGTAAAGGCTTGTAAGCCAAACTTACTGGAATCCGCAAGTAAGATAACTTCATCGGCCATACCGACCATTTTATGCTTAATTCGTGCCTGCAGTTCATTCGATTCACTTATGCCTCGTTCAAGATGCACGCCCTTACAAGAGAAAAATGCTTTATCCACGTGATAAGCATCAAGTGAGCGTTCAGCCAGAGGACCCACATAAGAAAGTGATCGTGCAGCAAGTATCCCACCGGTTGAAATAACCTCGATCTTCTCCTTGCTGCTGAGCTCCATAGCAACTTTTATTGAATTAGTGAGCACGGTTAAAGGAATGTCAGGCATACTGGCAGCCATATACCAAGCTGTAGTACTTGCATCCAGTAGGATACGATCCTTCGGCTGGATCAGCTTTATAGCAGCCTGAGCAATCCGCTTCTTCTCATCTGCACGAGTTATTTCGCGCTC
Organism: Paenibacillus sp. J31R122; assembly: GCF_056269185.1. Lineage (NCBI taxonomy): Bacteria > Bacillati > Bacillota > Bacilli > Caryophanales > Paenibacillaceae > Paenibacillus > Paenibacillus sp. J31R122. The sequence goes on along the minus strand of NZ_JBWDNM010000003.1, from coordinate 348,967 downwards.
GAAGTACGGAATTTCCGGCTGCTGATCCTTTACGCTTACTGCACCGCCATGCGAGCGTCGCAAACGACCGGCTTGCTCTAGGCGATCAAGGTCACGCCGAATCGTTTCCTCCGTAACCTGGCAGAGCTCACTGAGCTCTGTCACTCGGATACTCCCTCTCTCATTAACCAGCTGTACAATTTTGTCATAACGTTCCGCTGCCAGCATACCTTACCTCTTCCTAACCTTTATTTGAATTCGCAGCTTATGCGATTCCTGTCTTTGCTTTAAAAGATTTGTACGCGATCTCCCATGCCTCTTGATCCTCTGGCTCATATACCTCAACAGGGAATGATTCGCGAATAACTTTACGTGCTTCCCATATATCAGACAACTCGCCTGACGCAATCCATTGGACAACCATATTGCCGATCGCGCTTCCCTCTACCGGTCCTGCCCATACTGGTTTGCCAATCGCATTTGAAGTCCATTGACATAGCAACGTATTCTGGATGCCGCCGCCTACCATATGCAGCCCATTGAACGAGTTGCTGGACAACTGCTCAGTAAGCTCCAGCACATATCGATATTTGAGCGCAAGGCTTTCCAGCACACAACGAACGATTGCTCCAACATCCCCAGGTACTTCTTGCCCTGTACGAAAGCAGTACTCACCAACGCGTTCAGGCATACCTCCCGGATGCAGAAATAATGGATCATCTGGATCAATGAATGCAGCAAATGGCTTAGCCTCATCGGCCAACTTAACTAATTCGGGGAAAGAGTATGAAATTCCTTCTCGCTCCCATGAACGTCTACACTCCTGTAAAATCCATAGACCCATTATATTTTTAAGCAAACGATACGTACCGTACGCACCGCCCTCATTTGTGAAGTTTAACTGCTGCGCTAGCTCACTAATGACAGGCTCATTTACCTCTGTTCCCATAAGTGACCACGTACCGCAGCTTAAATAGGCAAATGACCGATCAAGTGCAGGTACAGCAACAACTGCTGAACCCGTGTCATGCTCAGCTACCGCATATACAGGAACACTGTCAATGCCAAGCTCCTCACATAAAGAAACGCGCAATTGACCGACACTTGCACCTGGCTGAACAATTTGTCCAAATAAGTCTGGCGACAGACCGATCGCCTGAATCAGCTTGTCATCCCAAGTTCCTTTGATCGGGTTGAACAACTGCGTTGTCGTCGCATTTGAAAATTCATTATGCATTTCCCCTGTTAAAAAGTAACGCAGCAAATCAGGTATCATCAGAAAGTGCTTCGCTTCCCGTAATAACGGTGAATCAGCCTGCTTTAATGCAGCAAGCTGATAAATAGTATTAAACGGTAAAAATTGAATGCCCGTTCGACCAAATATTTCGTTAGCAGATAACTCCTCTATGACGCTATCCATGACACCATTCGTATGCTGGTCGCGGTAATGGTAAGGATTGCCCAGCAGCTCACCATTTCTTCCAATAATACCAAAATCAACGGCCCAAGAATCAATCGCAAGACTCTTCAGTTTAATATCCTGGTGCTTTGCCTTTAGCAATCCTTGCTTTAGCTCATGAAACAGCCTTAAGATGTCCCACTGAAGCTGATTGCCGACCTGTACAGGATCATTGGAAAAACGATGCAGCTCCTCAACCTCAATCTTACCGTCTACAAGCCGGCCGAGCAGCGCTCTTCCGCTGCTCGCCCCCAGATCGTAAGCAAGAATGGTCACCAGCTGGCACCGCCCTTGCCTCTCACTAATATGCCTTTGCCATAACTGCTATTCAAATAAGCTTTCATCGGATCAAGCGGAAGGCCTTGCTCTTCACGGATTGCATGAAGAAGTGGTGTTACATCAAATTCGAAGGCACGGCGAACCGCATCCTCAGCGCCGAGCACATCATTGCGCCCTGCTGCATCGGCTACCTCGGCATGGTTAATGAGGAGCGCTTTAGCAAATTGCGTTTGTACGTTTAGTACGGAACGCAGCATCGCTGGAATTTTTTGTTCGATGTTATGTGATTGGTCAATCATATATGTGATATCAGCAACGTTTTTACGGATGGCAGCATCCGCATCGCCCGCTGCGCTCAAGATTTGATAGAAAATCAAAAATAGCTCATAAGGATTAACAGAACCGACAATCAGATCATCATCCGCATATTTACGGCTATTGAAATGGAAACCGCCAAGACGTTTCTCATCGATTAAATAAGCAACGATATGCTCGATATTTGCACCCGGTAAATGGTGTCCCGTATCAACAAGCACTTCTGCCTGTGGTCCGAGCTTCTGAGCCAAGTTGAAAGCCATACCCCAATCCGCTAGATCAGTATGATAGAATGCTGGCTCAAAGCATTTGTATTCAATAAGCATACGCATTTCTGGAGTCATTGCATTATACATTTCAGCAAGCGCTTCATTCATCCAAGCTTTACGTTTGCGAATATCACCTTGGCCTGGATAGTTCGTACCGTCAGCAAACCATAAGCTAAATTCACGTGATCCAGTTTCCTTCGCAATGTCTACACACTCTAGCAGGTGATCCGTTGCTTTGCGGCGAATGGCAGCATCTGCATTTGTAACGCTTCCAAGCATATAGTCTTCATCTTGAAAAAGGTTTGGATTAACGGCACCAATGGTCAGTCCGAGACCTTCCGCATGGCTTTTCAGTTTGCCATAATCGTCAACCTTATCCCAAGGAATGTGGATGGCAACGGAAGGAGCAATACCTGTCAGATTATGAACCTGTGCGGCATCCTCAAATTTCTCAAACGGGTTGCGAGGCACGCCTTCCTTCTGGAACACTTTAAAGCGCGTGCCGGAATCACCGTAACCCCATGATGGAGTTTCTATTTTTAATGATTTCAGACTTTCCTTAACCTCATTGATATTAATACCTCTAGCTTGCTGCTGCTCTTCGAAAAAAGCATATGCGCGGTCAGTCATCGTGAACACCCTTTCATAAATAAAATGGATTATTTCAACGGATAAGCAATCGTCGACATAAGCGTGTTCTCTGCCTGTGTCGAATCAAGCCTGCTGTACTGGACTATAATCGGAATATCGCTTTGCACCTCAATGGCGTAAGGAACACCGATTGGTATCGATGCTCCCTCCTTCATTAAAGAACTAGTGCGTATATGCTTCGTACGTCTGCCTGGCACGACTACTATAATATCTTCAATCGGTTCGCGATCTTCAAAATAAATAGTAAAGCGAATAAGTGCTTCTTCGGATGAACAGTTCAATACGCAGACGGATTCGTGGCTCGTTAAAGCACCCGTGCTATCCGGTGGAATATAACCATCCGGTATATACCAATCTTTCTCACCACGCGCTCGAATCATGCCGCACTCTCCTTATTTATCTAGTGAAAGCTGCAGGTACTCCGCCATCGATTGTCAACATGCATCCTGTTGTTTTATCTGCTTTGGAAGATGCGAAGAATGCAATTCCTTCCGCAATGTCACGCGGATAAATATTAACAAGCAAAGTCGTACGCTTGCGGTAGAGCTCTTCCAACTGGTCTGGCTCAATACCGTATGCTGCTGCACGCTCATTACGCCAGTTGCCGTTCCAAATCGCCGATCCTTGCAAAATAGCGTCAGGCAGAATCGTATTCACGCGAATACCGAACTCGCCGCCTTCCGTTGCAATACAGCGTGCCAAATGTGCTTCAAGAGCTTTTGCTGAGCTATATGCAGTAACGTTTTTGCCTGCAAAGATGGAGTTTTTAGAGCCGATGAAAACCATATTCCCACCGATGCTTTGTTGTTTCATTAGTTTAAATGCTTCGCGAGCAACAAGGAAATATCCTGTTCCAAGCACGTTCATGTTCAGGTTCCATTCTTTAAGTGTAGTCTCATCGAATGGACTCGAAGTAGCAAGACCCGCATTGTTGACGATAATGTCGACACCACCGTAAGTCAAAGCTGTTTCTGCGTATGCTGCAGCAATCTGCTCCTCGGACGTTACATCCATTTTCACTGCTATAGCACGGAAATCACCGTATTTATCATTAATATCAGCTGCTACCTTCTGAGCACCTTCAAGATTCAAGTCCGCTAACACGACATGCGCACCTTCGGATACAAGGCGACGAGCTGTTTCACTGCCAATTCCGCCGGCTCCGCCTGTAATGAAAGCGATCTTGCGAGAAAACTCCGTTTCTGCAGGAGCAAGCGACAGCTTGTAAAGCTCAAGCGGCCAATATTCCACGTTGTATGATTCATTTTCGCTCAATGATACAAAATCACCAAGTGCTGTTGCGCCGCGCATAACTGCGATAGCACGGTGGTATAGAGCACCGCTTACTTGAGCCATAGCCCAGCTCTTGCCCGTGTTGATCATACCAATACCTGGAATAAGAATAACACGCGGCGCAGCCTCGAACATAACGTCGCCTTCGTTTTTATTGCGATCAAAGTAAGCTTTATATTGTTCTTTGTAAGCAGAGATTCCTGCAATAAGTTTTTCTTTAAGACCATCGATATCCTCAGTGTTAGGAGTCCAATCAATAAAGAGTGGAACTACCTTGGTGTGTACGAGGTGATCCGGACAAGCAGCACCTACTTGTGACAATTGCGGTGAATCTTGACCGCTTACGAATGAAAGAACGTCAGCCTCGTCATCAAAAGTCAAAATCATTTTCTTCGCATCACTTACAGCACCGCGAATCGTTGGCATAACTGCAGCAGCAACACTTTTACGAACGTCTGCAGCTAGAACTTCATGCTTCACGCCACCAAATAGTGAACCCTCGTCGAAACGCGCTTCAATAAACGCCTCTGCTTCGGAAATAATTTTGATCGTTTGCGCGTAGCATTCCTCTGACGTTTCACCCCAAGTAACAAGACCATGCTTCTCCATCAACACTAACTCAGCGTTCGGGTTAGCAAGCACGCCCTCAGCAATCATTTTAGACAGATTGAAACCTGGACGTACGTAAGGAACCCATACAAAGCGATCTCCGAAAATTTCTTTCGCAAGCGCTTTTCCGTTATCGGCACAGCACAAGCTTATGATGGAATCCGGATGCGTGTGATCCACATGCTTAAATGGAAGGAACGCATGCAACAGCGTTTCAATCGAAGCACGCGGATGCTTAGAGTCAATCATACAATTTACTAAATAAGCGACCATCTCTTCATCAGGCATTTCATTACGTTCAAATAATGGACGAATATCATCCATTCGCAAGCCTGTGAAATTGCCCGCTTTCATTGAGGCAAGATCCGAGCCGCTGCCTTTCACATACATTACCTCAACATCGCGCCCACGGAAATCCTTAACTACTGTTTTGCTAGATGTATTGCCTCCACCGAAGTTGCAAACCCGACGATCAGTACCAATAATGTTAGAACGGTATACGAGTTCATTCAATCCGCCTTCTAATTGCGATGCTTTCGACTTATCCCACAAACTTTGTACCATGAAAATACCTCCGAATGATGTTTTGTATTTGTTTGAATCGATCATATCATATTTGTTTATCTTTGAATACATTTAATTCAAAGATAAACGGAAATCCGATTTCTTTTATTATGACAAAAAAACTGCCCTTAAAGCAGAATGATCTGCTTTAAGGACAGTTGTAGTCTTCTATGTGATGAATTCTATTGATGATTTCTTTTCTATTGATGACTTCTATACCATACTATTGCTTCACTGACATCGCAGCGTTACTTCAATATCTTGATTGTAATTTCCAAAGCCTTTGCCGAAAAGGGTGACGCCTCCGCGGTTTTTGGCCGATTCATTGCATGCTATTTTGAACAAAATTTCTTTATCATAGGCTAAATCCAGCTGTTCTATCGTTATATTAGATACTTGAACACCATCGATGTATGAACCCTGTTTGTTAATCCGAATCATCTTCATAAGACCATGCTGAATGTTTTTATGCCACCATTCCGGTGTATATTGTCCCCTTGTGCTTCCGAAATCACCAGGATAAGTCCATGTTCCCACATGAACACCATTTATTGCAAAATCGATATCAGAAGGCATATGATCTATATTACAAGGTGTTTCCGAACAAATCTCCAAAGAGATTTCCAATGAATCAGCCATTTCGTTGTTAACCATATAATTAGGAATCCGATATTGTACAAAACCGGATCCAAACCACAACACTTTAGCTCTAACATGCTCAGGATCAGCAAAATAACGTGGATCGTCACACATGCCAATCATCTGAGTATCTGATGCAAGTCCGCAGGTCGGCATAATTTGATAGGACGAATAATGCCCCACAGGTAGCGACACAACATAACGATTGGATTCATCCATGACAACTGGCGTAGTTTTAAATAGTAGCTTTGCATGCGCTAGCTGCAAATGGCATATCTTTTGCATGCCCCTTTTGCCGGCAACACTCTCGCTGCGCACGATCCCGGCTTCCTCAAGCATATGAATATGTCTCGTTACAATAGGAGACTTTATGTCTAGTGCTTCAGACAAGCTTTTGATATTCATCGGCTGAATATTGAGCAGTTCTATTATTTTCACCCTAGTATGCGATGAGAAACATTCAAGAAATCTCATATTTTGACTGCTTACTTCAATTTCCATTATGACCACCCTTATAAATCTTTCGATACCCACCCACTATATAACTAAAAAGTTAACATATCAACTAATAAATTCATAAAACTTGACACACGCCTACATTTTAACTAAAATTAGCGGCGTGTACGTAACTCGAAAGACATTTAGTTACCTTTTTAGTTATCTAATTCGCAATATGCGCAGGAGGTATTGTATAGAATGAACTCATTTCAATTTCACAACCCCACCCATATCGTGTTCGGCGAAGGTTCTGTCGATCAAATTGGTCAGTTAGCTTCAAAGTACGGAAAAACGATCTTACTTGTGTATGGATCTACCAGTATTAAAAAGTCAGGCTTGTACGATAAAACAATTAAACATTTAAATGATGCCGGAATTACCGTCCACGAGCTTCCAAATATTGAACCGAATCCTCGTCTATCTACAGTAAACAAAGGAATCGAGCTTTGCCGTGCGCATAGCATCGATTTCATTCTAGCAGTTGGAGGCGGAAGTGTTATCGACGCATCGAAAGCTATAGCTGCCGGTGTTCCATACGAAGGTGATGTTTGGGATTTCTTCACGAACAAAGCAGTCGTCCAGAAAGCTCTTCCAATTGGTACTATTCTCACGCTAGCGGCAACCGGTTCAGAAATGAACGGCGCATCGGTTGTAACGAACTGGGAGGAAAATCTAAAGCGCGCCTTTGGCAGCTCTCATACTTATCCAAAGTTTTCAATACTTGATCCTACATTGACTTATACAGTGCCTCGCAATCAAACGGTCAACGGTTCCGTTGACATTATGTCTCATGTTTTCGAGCAATATTTCAGCCTAACACAGAATACGCCACTGCAAGAACGCTTCTGTGAATCAATCCTGCAAACCGTTATCGAAAATGTAGAAATCACTCTTGAGAATCCAAATGACGCGGCCGCTCGCGCCAACCTGATGTGGTGCGGAACGATGGCGCTTAACGGTGGGCAAATCAGCGTCGGTATGGAAAATGACTGGGCCTCGCACGGCATTGAGCACGAGGTGAGCGCGATCTATGATATTCCACACGGCGCGGGACTCGCTGTCATTTTTCCAAATTGGATGAAATACGTATACCAAGAACGTATGGATCGTTTTGTTCAATATGCACAGCGCGTTTGGGGTATTGATCCGGCGGGTAAAACCGATCAAGAGATCGCCCTTGCCGGCATTCAAGCAACTAGAGATTTCTTTACTCGTATTGGTGCTGAAGCACGGCTAGCTGATTTCGGAATTGGCGATGAAAAGCTTGATCGTATGGCTGAGGAAGCTGTTCGTTACGGCGCTATTGGCTCATTCAAACGTTTAGAAAAACATGATGTCAAAGCTATTTTAGAGCTTTCACTTTAATTCAGGAGGCAATCATCAATGACTAAAGCACTAACAGAATATACACTATTAAGCAATGGAGTAAAAATGCCATGGTTTGGCCTTGGCGTGTGGAAGGTTAAGGATGACGGTGAAGCTGAGCAAACCGTGGCCACTGCCATTGAATCCGGATATCGAAGTATTGATACTGCAGCAGCTTACAATAATGAAACTGGCGTTGGAGCCGGCATTCGCAACAGCGGCATCGCTCGTGATGAAATTTTTATTACGACAAAAATTTGGAACGCTAATCAGGGCTATGAATCTACGCTTATCGCATTCGAAGAAAGCAGAAAAAAGCTCGGTGTCGATGTCGTTGATCTACTACTTATTCACTGGCCGGTTAAAGGTAAATATTTGGATACATGGCGAGCGCTTGAGAAGCTTTATAAAGACGGCCTCGTTCGGGCTATCGGTGTAAGTAATTTTCAGATTCATCATTTGCAGGACATTATTGAGGCAGGCGAGATTGTTCCTATGGTCAATCAAGTAGAGTATCACCCGCTTCTCACACAGGAAGAGCTTCATGCCTTTTCCAAAAAGAATAAAATTCAGCTTATGGCTTGGAGTCCACTAATGCAAGGAAACCTAGATCATAGTGTGCTTGCAGACATCGGTGCTAAGTATGGCAAATCACCTGCCCAGGTCGTTCTTCGCTGGGACTTGCAGAACGAGGTTGTCACGATTCCAAAATCGACTAATCCTGCCCGTCAGAAAGAGAATGCAGACATATTTGATTTCACGTTAACAAAGGAAGAAATGTCGCAAATCAGTGCACTTAACCTTAATAAACGTTTCGGCCCAGATCCCGACAACTTTAATTTTTAGATCACTCTAGACATGCAAACGTAAACGGCTGTTGTCCTCCTAGGCGACGAAGCTTGTTTCGCGGTGGTTATGTAGAAATGAAAAAAAGCAGCCACAGTAATGTTTTACTGATTGGCTGCTTTTGTTTTCATCTCATTTCGTTATTGGAGCACAACTGCAACTGACAAATCAACGTTCAGAAGCTTCCTTCATAAAGTCAGAAATGTTTACTTTCCGGCCCGTTTTATTACTCTCAAGCGCTGCCAGCACCATAGCCATACTATATATATTGTCACTGCAATCCGTTTCTGGCTTTCGACCCGCTTCAAGGGCATCAAACATTTCGTCCAGACAACCAAAGTGGCCTGTGCTTTTCATTTCATGAGGTTGACCCTCTATACGAACCTGATCGCTAATGAAATTACCTGTCTGATTGTCTGCAGCGACAACCTCCGCATAAACCTCCTTATGCCCATCCCAAATGGCAGTCCCAATCTCACCCGTCACACGCCATGCAGATTCCCAAGACGTATTCGCACCTTCGGCGCACCACGAACCGCGATAATTAAATATCGAGCCGTCTGACATTTCAAAGATACATACAGCGTTTGCGTTTCCGGCATACCATGAACCAGGCGGGTTGAATTCCTGACAATAGACTGAAACCGGATTAGCTCCACTAATAAACCGCGCTTGATCAAAAGTATGAATCGCCATATCCAGCAACAACGGACTTTCCATCACATCACGAAATCCTCCAAAATGAGCACCTAGGAAGAAATCTGCACCAATGAAACCAACACGCCCAATCTTGCCTCCAGAAACAAGCTCTTGCAACGCGCGAATATTGGGATCATATCGACGGTTTTGCATAACAGCATGCGTTTTCCCCGTATCATTGGAGATATGTACAATATCCATACAGTCACTCATCGATTCCGCTAACGGCTTCTCCCCAAATACATGGCATCCGGAGCGCATTGCGATACTGCGAATTGTGCAATGACTTGCCGGAACAGTAATGTCAAATACGACATTTGCGTTCGTTTCGTCTATCGCCTGCTGTAAATCCGTATAGACTGGACAATACAGCTCTTTCCGCTCGGCCATTGCCTGTGCAAACTCTATCTTAATATCGACAAGCCCCACTATTTCCGTATCGCTTCTACCCTTCGCATAATCCACCCATGTATTTGCCATTCCGCCGCAGCCTGCAACTATTACTTGATATTTGATCGTCATCTGGATCAAGCCTCGCCTTCTCTGTTCTTTTTTTATGGATGGGCAAGCCCTTTCTTACATGGGAATAAAATCGCCGCCGCGACAGCGCTTTAAATAATTCAGAGCATGCACTTGGCCAGTCATTTCAAGCTCGCCTTTGTATACCGGATCATGCCAGCCTTCGATATCAATTGTACCTTTATAATCATGTTGCCTTAAAATAGTGATAATGTCCGTCCAGTTACTATCGCCAAAACCAGGCGTACGGTGCCACACGAACGGCTTTGGACCATGAATACCATACTCCTTAACTATATCCCAGGCAATGGTTGCATCCTTTCCGTGAACATGGAACACTTTATGTGCCCATTTACGCAGCTGTGGAATCGGATCAATTAGACTGACCATCTGATGACACGGCTCCCACTCAAGTCCGATATTGTCCGCCGGCACAGCATCAAACATCATTTCCCATGCCGTTGGATTGTGAGCGATATTCCAATCGCCTGTTTCCCATGTTCCACCCATGTCGCAATTCTCGAACGCAAGTCTAACACCGCGATCTTCCGCTCTGCGCGCTAGTTCCCCAAACACCTCTTTAAATTTCGGAATCGATTGGTCAATAGACTGGCCTGTCAAACGTCCTGTGAAACCGGATACAATAGTAGCGCCAAACAAATGTGCATGATCGATCAGGCGCTCCCAGCTTGCAAGTGTATCCGCATTATTCCCTTCTCCCGTTAACGGGTTTCCGAAAATACTAACTGCCGGCACAACAAAATCATGCTCATCTGCAAGCGCTCGAATCTTCTTCGCCGTCTCTGCCAAATCCGTTTCACCTGTTGTCTGCCAAAAGGTTAAATTAAACGATTCAAAACCATGCTTCACAATATTCGGGATTACATTCAGCGCATCACCGCCGCCTACTAATGTTCCAATTCGCAATTTGTTATTCATTGTTGTATATCACTCCTATATTGGCTTATAGTTTAAGTATAAACACCATTATAACTGCGAATATTGCTTATTACTCTATACAATCTTGCGCATTACTAGTCGAATATTGTGAAAGGAGTTCTGCTTGTGACCTACCCCAAAGAGCTTAGGGAAAATACTCGCTTAGAGCAAAAAGCATACCCTTTTCAGTTGTTCCAAAATCGCTGGCCCCAAAGGAAGCCAAACGAGTGCATTATGCACTTACATTGGCATGAGCATTTTGAAATCATCTTGTTGAGGAAAGGAAATGCGGTGTTTCACATAGATAGCCGTCCCTATGTCCTCAATGCCGGTGAAGTTATTATTGTTCCAGCAGGCGGCTTACATGTTGGATATGCCCTACATCAAGAAGAAGTCCATTACGACTGTGTTGTCTTAAATGCTTCACTGTTCAACGACTACGTGCATGACCCAGTACACTCACAATACGTTGCACCCTTCTTAGAGGGGCGTATGCGATTTCCAGTAAAACCCGCAGATCACGACGAAGCTTGCTTAGCCTACTATTCCTTACTCCATGAAACGATAGAAGAACTATCCGCCAAACCAGCAGCCTATCAGCTTGTCGTGAAGTCCAAACTATATACTTTGTTCACTCTGCTCGCTCGTACCTTTATGCCGCATCAGCTTGCAGATAAACCAGTTGAAACTTATTTCGCGAATCGTGATCGGTTTAAACAGCTTATCCAACAAATCGAAACGAATTTCAGTAATAAGATAACAATCGAGCAAGCAGCCAAGCAGGTAAGCTTAAACCCCTACCACTTTTGCAAGCTGTTCAAAAAACTAACGGGACGAACGTTCATCGAATATGTAAACGTCTGCCGCATGAACGAAGCGGAACGCTTGCTTCGAGACAGCAGTCACACGATATCCGAAATCTCCCGTACAGTCGGGTGCGATAATCCGAATTATTTTACGAAGCTATACAAGCAATATAAAGGGATGACTCCTTCAGAGGCTCGAACTAAATAAGAATAAGCATTTCTAGCAGAAAAAAAACACGTTTCAAAACGCGTATACGGCGTCTGAAACGTGTTTAGTTATTACATTTCCCTATAATCGCATAGTAGATAGTCTTCAATGTAGTTAATAAATTGCTCAGCCCTAACACTGGTATTATGAAACATTTGAACTAATTCAAATCCCTTGTCTGCAATATGTCTTTGTTCTACCTTATTCTCAGCATAATACAATGCCTTGTCAAAAAAATCAGTCTCGTTACATGAAACAAAATGTATTCCATCCTTAAAACCTAACTCCAAAAAGTCTTTATTAGGTTTTGCTAACAGTAAAGATCGACAACCAGGCGCTTCCAAAAATTTAGCCACGGCATAATTGAATTCTCCGCCGCAAGTGAAAAAAATTTCTGAGCGATTTAACATTTCAGCATATTTTTTATTTATTAGCAGATCATCTGAAAACGATATATAATGACCTGGATGCGGGAAGAACTTAAACCCATTTACATCTTTCATTTTTTCCAAAACCGCTTCTCTGAATGTATACCGTCCTTTTGGAGGCAATCTTATTGGGGGGTTATTTTTATCTTCGTAATATACTTGGCCTAAAAGAAGAAATGTAATATTTTTCGGTGAATTCCAATCTTTAATTATTTCTTGATTAATGGCAAATGGCCACCATCTATGTTTATAGCAATACTCAGGAAACGTTTGTAAAAAAGGATACTTTGTTGCAGAAAAAATTAAATCAAAGTTATTTTTCTCAAAGTATTTATATCGTTTCTTCTTATCATAGTGTATATCGATTAGGTAACATCCTTTTGGGATATTGACTTTGTCAAAACCCACTATATTTGGAGCATACCTATTCCTCCAAGCTACATCGTAATGTAAGATAAAATCAGGCTTGAACGGAATAGAACGCAGTATTTCTAGAATATTGCCGTCCTCATACCAATAGCAAATATCAGCAAAATCTTCAATCGCTGAAATCATATCAAATTTATGTTGGTGCTTTGGATACAAAACCCAGAACGGTTTTATCAAAATTAAAATGTTTAACCGATTACTCATTCTACACCTCCGATCAAGCCTTTACGGACTTACAAAGAACTAGGACTATGTCTATTTAATTTGATTTCATTACAAATTTCTTCAACTGTCTCTTTCGTTAGTTCTGGCCACATAGGAAGACTAATGATTTCTTCACTAACCCTCTCTGTAATTGGAAAATCTCCTTTTTTATAACCCAAATAAAAAAAAGCAGGTTGTAAATGGAGTGGTGTTGGATAGTGTATTCCTGAGGAAATTCCTTTTTGTTTCAAATCTGTTATTATACTATCTCTGTTAGGCATCCTAATAACATATAGATGAAATACATGCCTCCACTTTTCATGAATTGTTGGTGTTACTACTCCATTATCTTCCAGGAATCGATTATAATATTTTGCGTTTTGGATTCGCATATCTGTCCATTTGTTGAGATACTTTAACTTGATTCTTAAAACAGCGGCTTGAATTGTATCCAGTCGACTATTATATCCCTCCATTTCATGCGTATATTTTTCTATTCTTCCATGGTTAGCGAGCATTCTTATTGTTTGGGCTAATTGTTGATTATTCGTTACAACTGCACCTGCATCACCAAATGCTCCTAAGTTTTTTCCTGGAAAGAATGAATAAGTTGCTATATCTCCATATTCTCCTGGACTTTTACCATTCAATGTAGCTCCGTGTGCTTGTGCTGCATCCTCAACTACTTTTAAATCATACTCCTTTGCTATTTTCATGATTTCTTCCATATCTGACATCTGACCATATAGATGTACAGGAATTACAGCTTTAATATTTTGAGTTGATGCTTTTTTTTCCAGGTGTTCCTTAAGTTTTTGAGGACACATGGTGTACGTATCTTCATTTACGTCTACAAAATCTACCTTTGCACCTACAGCTGTAATCGCTTCAGCAGTAGCTATAAACGTATTGGGAACAGTAATTACTACGTCTCCATAACCTATACCTAATGCTTTTAAAGCAATTGTTAACGCATCTGTCCCATTTCCACAACCAATAACGTATTTCACATTACAAAATTGGGCAAATTCCTCTTCAAATCTCATTACTTCTTCTCCGCCAATAAAACTTGTGTTATCTATCAAGTTCCTCATTTTATCCATTACTTCATCACGAATATCATAAAAACAACCTTTTAAGTCCATAAAAGGAACTTCCATTGGACTAGTCTCCTCATCAATAATTTCGTATGTCATCAATATCTCCAATAATTTTTCCTGGATTTCCAACTACCACTTTCCCTGCTGGCACATCTTTTACAACTACAGTTCCCGCTCCAATTAGTGAATTACAGCCTATAGTAATGCCAGGTAAAATTGTCGAATTCGCTCCTATTTTTGCATTCTTTTCAATAATTGGTGCTAGGAGAGTTTCTTTTGCATCGGGAGCCTTTGGATACTTAGCATTAGTTAATACAACATTGGGTCCAATCCAACAACTTTCTTTAAGAATAGAGAACTCCGGGATAAATGCTTGAGAATGAATATTCACATAATTATCTATTTTTATGTGATGTTCTATATTTGCAGCTGTACCTATACGGACATTATTACCAATTACATTATTTTCCCTTATCATTACAAAATGCCCCGTTTGAAAATGACTACCTATAATATTGCCAGCGTAGATAACAGTATGAGATCTAATAATGGCATTATCCCCGATAATTGTTAATAATTCCCCTTCTCTTTTGCCTATTGGTGGTTTACCAATCACTACATAATCTTCTATTTGCACGTTGTTACCCAACTGAACATTTTCATATACTTTGTAATTACTCAAATGAACCACCAAGTTTGGACTTTCGTGGTTCAAATTTTAAGCTAATCGTTTTGCCCGTCTCAGCTGACTCATAAATAGCGTGAAGGAGTTCTAAAGACTTCCTTCCTTCGATTCCATCAACCAAAGCTTTTGTATTATTATTTAAGCAATCAATTACATGTTCTAAATATCTTTTGTGCCCAAATCCGTAAACATCCTGAGAATTCTCATTAAATTGAGTTAACATAGCTACATCTTTTTCTTGACTGTTTTCAAATACCCATGTCTTCATTTCATTTAAGGCAATGCCACCAACCACAACAGTTCCTTTTTCACCAAGTACAGAAATGGAACCTTCCAAATCTATTGGACTAGCAGCCGTTGTCGCTTCGATAATTCCTAATGCACCGCTCGCAAATTTAATAATTGCCACAGCTGTATCTTCGACTTCGATATTATGCAATCGAGTAGATATTTTCCCCGATACTTCAACTGGGTCCCCTAGCATCCACAATAATAAATCTATATAATGAGATCCTTGATTAGTTAAACATCCTCCATCGTGCTCCCATGTTCCTCTCCACGCATCTGCATCATAGTATTGTTGTGTTCTTCTCCACCTTACCCGAACAGTGCCTAGCACCAACTCGCCAAATCTTCCGTCATCTAAAGCTTGTTTTAATTGCTGTACTGGTAAATTAAATCTATTCTGCATAACAACAAAGAACTTCACTTTGTTTTGATCGCAAATTCGAATGATTTCATCTGCATCTTGTAATCTAATTGCCATTGGCTTTTCACATACGATATGTTTTTGATAGTTCTTTACAATATCGATAATATGCTTTGCATGTAGACCACTAGGTGTGAGTATAGTAACAACATCGATTTCGTGATTTGTTAACATTTCATGATAATCTGTATAAAAAGGTAATCCAAGTTTTTCTCCGTATTCTTTTGCTCGTTCAGCATTAATGTCACAAATGGCTACAAGTGCTGCATTATCTATGTTTTTTATTGCTTCCACGTGTTTTTTAGCGATTCTTCCGCACCCTACTAATCCAAACTTAATTATTGGACTATTGTCGCCCACCACAAGAACACCTCCGAATTTACAAAGCTTACGATCATGATTAAGTAAACTTACTATCATGCATGCAGTGGAGATAACTTTTTAAATAAAATATGTAAACACCCTTAGCAGTGAGACGGCTACTCACTCGATTTTAAAAAATAGACTCGGTGAGATGAGCGGATTGTGGCTCGACGGTCCAACGATTTACACATTTTTTTGGTTTTAGGTATTTTCACTATGGCTCAATATGCATATCTTCATATACATATATAGACATTAATTTAGGAATTCCAAAACTCGGTTATTCAATATGAAAATTAAAAGATAGGAGTAGATATAGTGCGAAGACTAAAAATTCTGATCCTTATAAAACCTTTGGCGACCTATCCTAAGCATAAGCAAAAATTCGATATCATTTCTGCTATAGAAGAATTCGCAGATTGCTTGTATTGGCATGAGGATGGAGATATCAGAGATATAATCAAAAAAATAAATTTTAAACCTGACTTTATTTTTCATTATGATATTGCTTGGAAAAATAGGTATGCACCAGATATAACGGGGCTTAATAAGATCAAAATTCCAAAAGGGTGTTTTGTCATAGATATACATTTTTCTGAGGAGACGAGAAGGCGGTACTTTAAAAAAAATAAAATTAATTTAATTTTTGCGTCTTCTAAGAAGCAGTTTTTAGAAGTATACCCCGACTACCGAAAGAGATTTAGATGGCTTCCCTTCTCCATTAATCCCCATATTATAAAGGATTGGAGGTTAACAAAGGACATAAAATTCCTTCTTATGGGGCAAGTTTTTTATGATGATATATTAAATCCCCCAAAACGATTACCTCCAAAGGGCCGTTATTCTTTCAGGGAAGCGGTATTAGAAAAAATGCAAAAAAATGATGGTTTTGTTTTTCGACCACATCCTGGTCACCATCCTACTCCATCAGATGATCTTTTAGTAAACGAAAACTATGGCCGCGAGTTAAACCGTTCTGAAACTTTCTTTACCTGTGGAGGAGAATTCGAATATCCCGTATTTAAATTTTTTGAAGCTCCCGGTTGCAGAACGTTACTGTTAGCAAAGCCTAATCCTGATATTTTAGAATTAGGATTTAAAGATGGAATTAACTTTGTGGCCTGTAATGAAGATGATTTTTACGAAAAAGCAATGTATTATGCTCAGCATGAAAAAGAACGCGAAGAAATTACCAATAACGGGTTTGAATTTATTCACACTCATCACACCAATCGAGTTCGAGCACAACAATTTATAAAATACATTACTGACTTTTCGAAAAAATCAAAATAACCTTTTTCATAGTTTCATGAGGCGTCCTATAAATAGAAGAGGCATGGTCCAACTTGACCATGCCTCTTCTATTTAACTTTATATCCATATATTTCATCGACTTTTTCTTAACTTAGATCGGTGTCAAGTAGTCAAGTAGTAATGAAGTAGGCAGGTTCAAATAAAAGTTTCTTTCTCCATAATATTCGCCCGTCCCCTCCATCATAAAAGGCACTTTGCATGAAACTCTCTAGACCATTTGAATGCGGATTATCTACTTTAGACAACCATTCCATTATCGCCAAATGCAGGCGGAACGTAATACCGTACTTTAAATAATCGCCATGACCAATGAATTGCGAGTAAGCTAGGAGATCTCCAATGCGTCGTATATAAGCAAAAGCAAGTAGCTTTTCATTAGTTATAACATCGCCCTGTTTATAACCGTGTATAGGGGCAAACACCCCCCAATAAACAGCATAATGGATGGGACAATCAGGTAATACAAATTCTTGATATTTTTTCGGTGGTCCGCCCATCTCTTCTAAAGTGCGAAGATACCATCCCCGCATAGGACCACCACTCCGAACCTCTTTAGAGTGATTAATTTCAACAATATCAGGTGTAAACACTCTTCTAATAAACGGCTTACAGACATAGCCTTGTTTATCGGCTTTTCTTGCATTCTTTAAAGTGGTAAATTGTTTCTTCATTGTTTCAGTATAATTTTCATAAGAAAAATTCCGAAGGTCAATATATCCCGTAATCGTATTTGGAGGTTTTCCTTTGCCAATGTACAGGTCATCGCCTAGTAAGGTGCTATTAATATACCGCTGACAATCTTCACATGCATTACAGTGATGGTCTTTTAATTTGAAATCAACATTTACAATAGGCAGGGATGGGTCAAAAGATTGGTTACTCAAATTAAATCACCCTTTTGTTCAGAGTTAAATTCAAAATAATTTTCATAGTTTCATGAGGCGTCCTATAAATAGATGAGGCATGGTCCAACTTTGACCATGCCTCTTCTGTTTAACTTTATATCCATATATTCCTGCAACTTTTTCTTAACTTAGACCGGTGTCAAGAAGTAATGAGGTAGGCTGGTTCAAATAAAAGTTTCTTTCTCCATAATACACGCCCGTCTCCTCCACTATAGTATTTCCCATGAATGATACACTCTAGAGCATTAGAATATGGATGATCTGCTTTGGACACCCATTCCATAATGGCTAAATGGAGACGATACATTATACCGTACTTTAAATAATCGCCATGACCCACGAATTGTGAATAATTGATTATAGTTCCAATTCTCCGTATATTAGCATAAGCAAGTAACTTTTCATTCGTTGTCACGTTACCTTGTTTATAACCTAGTATAGGGGCAAATATCCCCCAAAATATAACATAATGGATTGTACAATCTGGTAAAACAAATTCTTGATATTTTTTCGGTGGTCCACCCATCTCTTCTAAAGATCGGGTATACCATCCCTGCATAGGAACGCCACCCCGAACCTCTTTAGAGTGATTAATCTCAACAATGTCGGGTATAAAAACTTTTCTGATAAACGGTTTACAAACATAACCCTGCTTATCAGCTTTTCTGGCATCACGCAAAGCGGAAGAGGTATATCTTTTCTTTATTTTCTCAATGTAATTTTCATAAGATAAATTCCGAAGGTCAATATATCCCGTAATTGTATTTAAAGGTTTTCCTTTGCCAATGTACTGGTCTTCGCCTAGTAAGGAGCTATTAATATACCGATGACAATCTTCACATGCACTACAGTGGTGGTCTTTTAATTTGAAATCAACATTTACAATAGGCAAAGAAGGGTCAAAAGAAAATGGGCTGCTCAAAATTAAATCCCCCCCTTTGTTCAGAGTTTAATCGTCTGACCGGATCTTATTTCAATAGCGCTGCCGTCTACACTAATCCAAACGGAAATTGCAGATGGATTGTAAATGATTTTTCCTGAGAAGGAAAATATAAGACTCTTTATTGCTTTTACATAGTAATAAATGTCTCCATTGCTTGCATACCATATTTCGTTGTTCTTTCCAACAAGTTTACAGAAGCTCTCGATTGAGTCCCACTTATTTCCCTCATCGATATCTCTGCTATGCCCCCAAACATGCAAGAGTGCGGGTGTACCTTCTTTTTTGTAGTCCAGAAATTTTTGTCCTATATCCTCTAAATCATCCAAATCCTTGCATGTCGGAGACCATGTAAAATAATCTTTTGGTAAAGTAAAATTTTTATGATTTGCAGTCGTACGAGCAAAGCGAATGCCAAGGGGCTTGATCATTTCAATTACGGTTTCATCATACGATCCATAAGGATACGCCATTCCAATGATCGGATAGCCTATCAACCTCTCCAAAATTGTTCTTGATTTAATCATTTCCGTCACTGCCATTTCTGGTGGAATATGCTCCATACGAACATGATTATGAGAATGAACTCCTACTTCATGTTTCGCAAAAAGTGACTTGATTTCGGAAGATTTAAGACGATCTGTTTTGTCCAGATGACTAGAGGGCAAATAAAATGTACCGCGAATCGAATATTTGTTTAATAAATTTACCATTACTCGATCATGTATTGTCCCGTCATCGTAACTCATGGTTACTGCTTTTGTTTTTCCAAAGGGAAAGCGATCAAGATAAATTCGCAAAATATCAACCCCCTTTTGCTCAGTCTAGAGTTTTAAACGATATACTCTACAATATTAAGTAGAGCGTGAGTAAGTGTATAGTCATATGATTCATTTTAAGTTTCCTGTGCCGGTGAAGGATGAATTTAATGGAGGAAACTGTCTGCTCGGACTGCTTCATCGATTTTTTATCGATTCGATAAACTGCTTTTTTGTATACAAAAAGGTACCCACAGCCTGAACACCTTTTTTCAGTTGTCCAGTCTAAGGGTACCTGTGTACAAGAGACTACTCTATTTTATAACGTCATCTGCTAGCTTTAAGAAATAACGCCCTTCTTCAAAATTAGATTGGCGTATAACGCACTTTCACTTGTAGCTATGACAGCGTATGCCTGCTTAGCCCGTTCGTAGAACGCAAAGCGCTCAACCTCCTCGAACGCATCGGTGAGACCTGTACGTTCCTGAACTATAGAACGGTAATTGTCCCAAATTGGTGTTTCTACCGTATCGCCTAAAGCAACCTGCATTAACGAAACTGGCTTCTCCACATATTGATCGAGTGGAAATAGCTGTAATATAGCATCAAGTATTTCCGGCACGTTGTGCCCATCACAACGGATAAGCCGCTGAGCATGGCTGGCTGCCGGAAAATTACCGTCCGCCAATACAATTTCATCACTATGTCCCATTTCACTTAATACTTTAAGCAGCTCCGGTGATATTAGCTTCGAAATACCCATTAACATCTATACCACACCCCTTCATTCGTTCAGCTATTCTCGTTCTTGTAGCGACACAGCTTCTTCAACTAGTTCTTAATCGCTAGCTTCTCGAATGCCGCATAAGCAGCAAGCCAATCATTCGGCTGCGATGGATCATACCTTTCAATTGGAAACGATGCTGCTACGAGCTGACGAGCCGCTTGCAGATCAGAGCACTCTTCCAAGGCTACTAGCTGCATCAGCATGTTCCCAATCGCGCTAGCTTCAACCGGACCTGCCCATACAGGACGACCAATCGCATTAGCCGTAAGCTGACAAAGCAGCTGATTCTGAATTCCGCCACCGACCATATGCAAGCCGCCGTATGTTTGTCCAGTCAACTCTTCCATTTGAATCAGTGCCTGACGGTAGCGCAGCGCTAAGCTTTCCAATACACAGCGCACTACTTCGCCAACGGATTCCGGAACTGGCTGCGATGTTTCTCGGCAAAATGCTTGTACTCGCGCGATCATTCCTGAAGGTGCATAAAAGGATGGATCATCCGGATGAATAAAGCTGCGGAAAGGCTGTGCATCTTCAGCTAATTTAACAAGCTCAGAGAAAGGAATTACATTGCCCTGCTCATCCCATTCTCGCTTGCATTCCTGCAAAATCCATAGGCCCATTATATTTTTGAGCAGCTGATAGGTTCCTCCAACCCCACCTTCATTGGAGAAATCAAGCGCCATCGCCTCCGGCGTAACGAGTGGTTGCGCAAGCTCTGTGCCAAGCAGTGACCAAGTTCCGCAAACCAAATAAGCGAATTCTTCATCATTAATTGCAGGTACGGCGGCAATAGCTGATTCTGTATCATGTGTTCCAACTGCAACGGCTTCGATTGCCGGAACCTCAAGCTCCGCACAAACCGCCGGTGTTAAGCGGCCAAAACGCGTTCCAGGATGAATCGGATCAATGAATAGCTTGGTTGGAATACCGAGCTTCTTCATAAGTGATTCATTCCATCTCTGCTCATTCGGCTCAAACAACTGTGTAGTAGTCGCCATCGTAAACTCGCATACCTTCTCACCAGTAAGGAAATAGGCCAGTAAATCAGGCGTAAGCAGCAGCGTGCTGGCGGCTGCAAGCTTAGGCGAGTCCGCCTTCTTCATTGCATATAGCTGATTAATCGTATTAAACGGCATAAACTGCAGACCGCCTTGCTCGTACAGACTGTCCTTGCCGATTAACTGATTAAGTTCTTCAATAATACCTTCCGTTTGCGGGTCGCGATAATGATAGGGATTGCCAAGAAGCTCGCCATTCGAATCAATCAGCCCGAAGTCAACACCCCAAGTGTCAATGCCAAACGTTTGCGGTGAATAGCCTTCTTGAAATGCTTTGCGGATCGCGAATTTCAACTCCTGCAGCAGGCGCAAAATATCCCAGTGCAAATGACCACCGACAGAAATCGGCTGATTTGGAAAGCGATGAATTTCCGTCACCTGCAGCTTCGGCTGTTCACTATCATTGCCAAACATCAGCTCACCGATTAACGCTCTGCCGCTGCTGGCTCCTAAATCAAATGCGAGTACGGTTGCAAGCTTCGTCATCTTGAGCTCCTTTCTCAGAACAGACGCGCTTTGATCAGCGACAGCCTATTACTTCATTTTTTGCAATAATTCTATGCGATAAGCTTCACTTTCGAGCGATGCGATTTCTTCGAACTCTTCCTTTGTAAGCACCTTTGGCTCACGAATCGCTTTGGCGATCAAAAAGATTTTTGTGCTTTCTTCGACAACCTCAGTCCGGTAATAAGCTTCACGCAAATTACGGCCTGAAGTTACAAGTCCATGATTACCTAGTAGAACGGAGCTTGCTTCATTGCATTTTTCAACGTAGGCATCAGCAAGCTTATCCGTCGTTGGGAGCACGTACGGAACGTATACAGTCTTGCCTACAAGTGCCGCTTGATCAGGGAACATAATCGGAAGCTCCTGCTCAACCAATGTAAATGCGATGCAATATGGCGGATGCGTATGAACAATAGCTCCAATATTTGGATTTGCCCGATAAGCATACAAATGCATCAGCACCTCAGACGATGGACGAAGACCGATATCTGTAATTTCACCCGTTTCAATATCAACCTCTACCCATTGATGCGGCTCTACCTCATCAAGCGCGAAACCGCTTGGGGAAAGATACATTTTACCTTCATATTTAGCGCTAATGTTGCCGCCAGGTCCAACTACTAATTTATTTACTACTGTCTTGCGCGCATATTTGCACAGCTCATTACGAATATCCATGCTGCTCATGAAAATACCTCCATTTATGATCGTATACGTCAGCTATCCGCCTGCCACCGTCTATAGACTAAGTGCAGGCGGATAAACGGCCGTTTCATTCAAAATATAGGAACCCTTCGACGAATTCGTTTCTTCTTAATTATTTATAGATAGGTCCAAAGTTTTGGCAAGCACGATAGTCTGCGCTCTCAGCATTAGAAGTACCGAAAAGCCCCCAAGCACGCGGACGGAATACGCGCTCGTCCGGTACGTTGTGCATACTAACTGGAATACGCAGCATCGAAGCAAGTGTAATAAGATCGCCGCCGATATGTCCGAAGCTGATCGATCCATGATTAGCGCCCCAATTGTCCATTACTTCATATACAGAGTGGAATGCTCCTTCGCCAGTTATCGTCGGGGCAAACCATGTGGTTGGCCAAGTCGAATCTGTACGCTTGTCTAGCATATCGTGCACTTCATCCGGCAGCTCAACAGAGTAGCCTTCCGCGATTTGCAGGACTGGACCGATTCCTTTGACAAGATTTATACGAGACATCGTCATTGGCATGCCTCCACGAGATAAATAATCGGAGGAATAGCCGCCGCCGCGGAAATATTCTACAGATGCCGGTCTCCATGAGGTTGCATCCAAGCATTGCTGAGCTTCTGCTTCAGAAATTTCCCAGAACGGCTTCATAGCTGGTTGACCGTCTTTTGTTTGCTCGCCAGTACCGTCAAGTGTAGCTGGACCGGAATTAATGAGATGAAGTATGCCGTTTTCTGCCGCGCCTGCCAGCTTATGTCCCGTAACGCGTTCTACTGATTCTGGGCTCCAATATGTACGCACGTCTGCGAATATTTGAGCTGTATTAGTAAGCAAGTAGCCAAACAACATAACTGCGCCGTTCAAGCTATCATTTTCCGTAGCTACAATATAAGGGGCACGAATTCCGTTCCAGTCAAAGGAAGAATTCAGAATGGCTTCCATAAAGTCGCCGTTTGGAAAATGGTCTGTCCATTGACGCTGGCCTTGGAATCCAGATACAATCGCGTTATGGCCGCCTGCTTCTTCGCCAAAGCCAAGCTCAGCAAGACGCGGATTGCCAACCATAAGATCGCGAGCGATTTGTGTCATTTTCACAACCGTTTCCCAATCTTGATCCTTGCGCTCTCTAGATGTCTGGATGCTTTCTGGATTGTTATCTGCTCCTTCGATGCAGTTCTCTTTCACCCAAGATAGCGCTTTCTCATACTCAACCGTGTCATAAATATTTTCTTCCATACGACGGACAAACTCAGTCATATCAATATATTCCGTACGCATGCCAAGGAACTCTTGGAAAAAAGCATCGTTTACGATCGAGCCGGCAATACCCATAGATACTGATCCCATTGACAGATATGATTTGCCGCGCATGTAAGCAACTGCAAGTCCCGCTTTTGCAAATCCAATCAGCTTATCTTTCACATCAAATGGTATGGAAGTGTCACCTGCATCCTGAACATGCTCGCCGTAAATACCAAATGCCGGAAGACCTTTTTGCGCATAGCCAGATAGTACGGCAGCCAAATAAACTGCTCCTGGACGTTCCGTACCGTTAAAGCCCCATACTGCTTTCGGAATGGAAGGGTCCATGTCCATCGTTTCCGTACCATAACACCAGCATGGTGTTACAGTTATCGATACACCCACACCCGATTTCGCAAATTTATCCGCGCATGCAGCAGCTTCGGAAACCCCTCCGATACAGCTATCCGCAATGACACACTCTACAGGCTCGCCGTTTGGATATCGCAAATTTTCTGATAAAAGCTTTGCTGTTGCGATTGCCATATTCATTGTTTGTTCTTCTAATGATTCTCGAACCCCTTTGCGTCTGCCATCAATTGTTGGACGTATGCCGATCTTAGGAAAGCCTGATTGAAAACGTAAGTTTGTATCCGTCATAATAAAAAAACCTCCAATATGATATAATAATGTTACCGATAACCTCAAAATAACAAGAATAAGGGTTGCTGTCAATGGCAACTTTTCTGTATAGTAGATTCAAGGATATTCAATAAGGAGACATTAGAATGGTAACCATATATGATATTGCGGCCAAAGCAAGCGTATCCGCAATGACCGTCTCCAGAGTTATCAATAACACTGGAAAAATTAGCGAGAAAACAAGAACTAAAGTAAAACGAGTTATGGAAGAATTGAACTATGTTCCAAACCAAACCGCCAGAAGTCTTGTCCTGCAGCAGACCAAGCTTTTATTTCTGCTCATCACCGATATTATGAACCCTTTCTATACAACACTTGCCCGCGGCGCCGAAGACGCGGCAATAAAATCGGGATATCGACTGCTGTTCGGAAACAGTGATGAGAATCTCGATAAGGAATCTGACTATGTGACGACAATTCTGACAGCACGCGTAGATGGTGTCCTTGTTGCGCCTACAGGCGATCCTTCTCTTCCACATTTGGAATCGCTTCGCAAGCATAATGTGCCTTTTGTCCTACTTGACCGTGAAGTACCTGGCATCGAATGCGACATCGTGCTTGGAGACAGCAAAGAAGGCGCTCGACGTCTCGTTGAGCACCTTGTCTCTCAAGGCCACCGCCGTATTGCGATGGTGAATGGATCTCCGTCTGTTTCCAGTGCCCGCTTAAGACTGCAGGGCTACCAAGAAGGACTGAAACTTAATGACCTGTCGTACAATGATCATTATGTATTCGAAACAAGCTTCGGCCCTGTGAAGGACCTAACCGAAATGGAACAGTGGCTTGATCAGCTTGACCCGCCACCAACAGCCATTGTAGCTGGCAACAACGTGCTCGCTGTGGAAGTTCTGAAGCTGCTGCGCGATCGCAATATACAGGTACCGGCTGACATGTCTCTTGTATGCTTTGATGATTTAGGCCCTTATTCCGAGGTTGAGCCATTTCTGACAGTAGCTGCACAGCAAGCCTATCAATTCGGCTACATGGGTATGCAAATGCTGGTGGAACGTATTCAAGAACGTGATACTGCTTTGCCATGGAAGAAGATTGTTTTACCCGCAGACCTCATTATCCGCAAATCGGTTAATGATTTGATTTCCTCCTAAACTCAGTAGGCGATAGACCATTCCATTTACGAAATTGCTTCGTGAAAAACAACGGGTCATTATAGCCAACCGAGGCCGCTACCTGAGCGACGGTTAGATCGCCTTCAAGCAGCTCCTCTGCCTTTTTCATTCTCACTTTAAGCAAGTATTTCATCGGCGACAAGCCCGTCGCCTCTTTAAATAATCTAGTTAAATGCGCACGATGATAGCCTAAGCTTCTCGCAATCTCTTCTATTGACAGCTGCTTTCCATACTGCAAGGAAAGCAGGCGAATCGCTTGATCAATTTGGCGAAAGGAGCGCGACGGCAGCATAGTCCCCACCTCAGCTTCCTTTTGATGCACCAGCCCGAGCTCGTAAAAAATCATTCTCAGCCAGGCAGAAGCCTCCATGTTACCAAGCGCGGGAAAATCCGTCCGCTTCAAGCTAGTGTTCAAACTCCGAAATAAGCGGTTCATCTTATGCAACGAGCAGCCTTGTATATAGGCTCTATCCGGCGTTATGCCTATGGAAGATAAAGAGGTCTCAACGAGTTCTCCTGAGAAGCCTACCCACATATATTGCCAAGGATTACTCATGCTTGCTTCATACTTAACGAGAATATCCGGGAATATAATGAAAGCATCTCCAGCTCCGCATTGATAACTTTCTCCTAAGGTTTCAAAAACGCCTTCCCCATCCAATACAATATGTATCAAATAATAATCGTGAACAGCTGGACCAATGAAATGTCCCATAACCGGTTGGGCCTTACCGCTAAACAATACCGACATCTCCCCTTTTAAGGGTGCTGCATTAACATTTACCGTAAAACTAAGATGCTGTTCCAACTCTAAGCCTCCTATCAAATCCTTCACTTTATCATACTAAATGATGCAACATTTCTCCATATATTGATTCGTTCTTTCCATATTCATTTCTTTGCCCTCTCTATATACTAAAGGTGTCATCACAAAGTTACAGGAGGCTATTATACATGTCTAAAATTACATTTATCGGAGCAGGAAGTACCGTATTTGCAAAGAACATACTCGGCGACGTTATGCAGACTCCAGCGTTGCAGGGCTTCGAAATCGCTTTATTTGACATTGATCCCGTTCGCCTTAACGATTCAGAGAAAATGCTGCTCAACATGAAGCAGACTAGCGGAAGCACTTGTCAGATTAAAGCTTTTACTGATCGTAAGGAAGCATTGCGCGGCGCAAAATACGTCATTAATGCTATACAAGTAGGCGGCTATGATCCGTGCACGATTACCGATTTTGAAATCCCAAAAAAATACGGCTTACGCCAAACCATTGCCGACACAGTTGGTATCGGCGGTCTTTTCCGAAACTTGCGCACCATTCCTGTCATGATGGATTTTGCTAGAGACATTAACGAGGTATGTCCAGACGCTCAATTCCTGAACTATACGAATCCAATGGCTGTTTTAACAAATGTCATGAACACCTACGGTGGAGTTAAAACAGTCGGCCTTTGTCATAGTGTACAAGTATGCTTGCCAGAATTGTTCAAAAACCTAGGTATGGATCCTACCGATGTTAAATATAAAATTGCGGGCATCAACCACATGGCTTGGCTGCTTGAAGCAAGCAAAGACGGTGTTGACCTTTATCCTGAAATTAAACGTCGCGCTATCGAGAAGCAGAAAGAAAAGCATCATGATATGGTTCGTTTTGAGCTGATGCTGAAATTCGGATACTATATTACTGAATCGTCCGAGCATAACGCGGAGTACCATCCGTACTTTATAAAACGTAATTATCCAGACCTAATCGAGCGCTTTAATATCCCGCTGGATGAATATCCACGCCGCTGTATCAATCAAATTGAAGGCTGGAAAACGATGCGTGATTCGCTCGTTAATGACCGCAATTTAGAGCACTGCCGCAGTCATGAATATGCTTCTTATATTTTGGAAGCGATGGAAACCAACAATCCGTTCAAGATCGGCGGCAACGTTATGAATACAGGCTTAATCACGAACCTGCCGAAGGAAGCTTGCGTAGAAGTGCCATGTCTCGTTGACGCTAGCGGCATTTCACCAACCTATGTCGGAGATTTGCCACCTCAGCTGGCGGCACTAAACCGTACTAACATCAATACGCAATTACTTACGATCGAAGCGGCTATGACTCGTAAACGCGATCATATCTACCATGCTGCTATGCTTGATCCACATACATCCGCAGAGCTTTCGATGGATGACATCGTATCGATGTGTGATGACTTGATCGAAGCACATGGTGATTGGCTGCCGAAATACGAATAAGCTTTTAGTCTTCAATAAAAAAGGGTTGTTCAGCAGATCTATGCAGATCGGCTTGAACTACCCTTTTTTTATTTTCAAACTATTAACCTGATCATAGCTCATGATGATGAAATATGGGGTATATACAATTCCACCTTCGTTCCGATACTTTGCACACTATGAATTGTAACACCATATTGAGATCCCCAGCTCAAAAGGATTCTTTTCCTGACATTCATAATGCCATAGCCCGAGTAGACCTCGTTTTTTTGCTCGCCATTATTTAATCTATCAGTCTTCTCTTGCGTCATTCCAATTCCGTCGTCCTCAATTTCAAATCTTATACCACTCTCGCTAACTCTGCCTTTTATTGTAAGCTTTCCCGGTTTACTCTTAGGGCGAAGTCCATGAACGACGGCATTCTCTACAATCGGCTGCAGCAAAAGATGGGGTACTTTAAAGGATAATATATCTGTTTCCACATCAAAGATTACTTCGAACTCAATATTGTATGTGAATTTAAGAATTTTAGTATATTCTTGAATCATCTCTATCTCCCGGCCAATCGTCGTTTGATTCTCTCCTTTATTCAGGAAATGCTTAAAGAACCGAATTAACGCTTCCGTAACGTTGCTAATCTCAACTGCTCCCGCTTTTTTCGCTTTCCACCGCACCGTTGCCAACGTATTGTACAACAAGTGGGGATTAATTTGTGCCTGCAGCAGCTCAACTTGCAGCGTCGATTTCTGCAGCTGCAATTGCACACGCTCATCGGTCATGTCTTTCAATGCCCCGATTAGTTCGTTGAACGTACTATCAAGCTGACCGATATCATCATTTCCAGAAATAATAGGCAAAGGTTCATTCCAATTGGTTTTCATGCGATACATTTTTCGGGTAATCTTATTTAATCGTCTTGTTGTCAAGTGTGCGATGAAAATGATTGCTAAGAGACATAGAAGTAGACTTACCGACAAAATGACGGAAACCACCAGTCCAATCGGCTTCAATTGATCAGTAACCATACTATACGGCAATAAGGCAGCTATCCGCCAATCCGTTACTTCTGATTCTATCGATGCCATTAAATAAGGTTGATTGTTTATGATACGTTTTTCCACTTTATCTTCGTGATCAGCATCGCTTAATATGTCATCCATCACTTCCTTAGTCCACAATGAATTTGTGCTGCTCCGAATGGCTTCATGTGAATCGTTGAACATAATCCAATCCGCTTGCGAGTCTTCATTGTTTTGCTGTAACAATTTCAAAAACACTTCTTCTGGAATATTAATCGTTAAAACACCTAGCTCCTGCAATTCTTTGAAAGACATAAGGATATGATCAATGGAGATATACCGGTGCCCGCTTTCTTCGTACAGCCAACGCCAGCCATATTTATCTGAAGCTTGTCTCAACTGCTGAAGCCACACTTCATTCTCGATTGCTTTCATACTTCTAAGCAAACCTCCCTCCTTTGACAATGTATCATTATGAATATACATCGTCACATTAAGCAATTTATTGCCTTCGGAAGAAAAGGTAGACGAGGAATAGGTCATCTCGCTCAAGACTGGCTCAAGCACTTTGTTCACTTGATTGTAAGTGTTATACAGACTATAGAAGTCGCCATACTGCTCCATCAAGAGAGATTGCAAAGACGTGTTAGCGAAAATAATTTTAGACTTGAGTAGATAGGAATCCAGCTTATAATCAACCAGCGCTCCCGTTTGTTTCAGATTTTGCAGCAGCAGCATCCTGCTCATGTTCTCCACTCGGTTTTTGGATATATGATAAATAATCAGACCTGAACAAAGAACAATCAAACAAACTAATGGTGCAAACATTACAATGAGCTTTTGTTTCAAACTCAGATTTTGGAACCATATATACCATTGATTTATCAATATGGTCGGCTCCCTTCCTCTACGCTTGCTTTTGATTGACTTTATCCCGGTATTCTTTCGGAGTAAGGCCAGTATATTGTCGGAATATATTTCGGAAATAAGTTTCATGGCTATAACCTACTGCAATGGTTATATCGTACACCTTCCGATCCGTTTCCGTCAGGAGCTGTTTCGCGGCTTCTACACGGGTACAAGTAATATACTCTAATAACGTCCCTCCTGTTTCCTGCTTGAACAGCGAGTTCACATAATTAGGACTATAGTGAAGAAAATCTGAAATTTGTTTGACGGTTAACGGCTCCTGATAATGCTCTCTAATGTACGCTTTCACCTTGGCGACGATATTGCCAGCTTGTGAACCCCTCTTTGCTTGTATCAGACTTAAGGCAAAATTCAGATAAGTTGTCAGCTTATCTTTGGTATCCCCAATGCTTTCACAGCGAATAGATGAATCCCATTGAATGGAGGCATTGCTAAATTCCGCAGAAAGCTCCGGATTCCATTCTTTAAGCAACTCTTGGCAATAGAGAACCGTCGCGAAGCACAAGTTGCCTGCAGATTCAGGAGTTATTTTTCGTTTCGTGTAAAACCAACGTTCTACATATAATTCGGCCTTTCCAACTTCTCCGCTCAAAAACAGCGCTTTCAAGTCGTTACGGATACAGCCCAAAATATCCTCATCGTTATCGTTATCCATTTCATTCCAATCTTCAACATCGTTAATACTGATCATTCGACCATAACCGATATTGAACTTATGTGATAATGCTCTTTGGGCTTGCTCGTACTTGACGGGCACCAAGCTTAGCAAATTGACAGAATTGCTCACTCCTATAGACAAACTTATATCCTCTACTTCAAATCTGTTAATGACTCTTTCCGCGGTCTGATAGCTTTGATCCAATAGCTTCTCCATTGTTATTCCAAGAGGATAAGACAACAGAATCGCCCACTTCCCATCTGCAGTTCCGCACCATATACAAGCAGAATCGCACAGAATGTCTTCCATCCATTGAGAAAATTGCAGCAATCGCATCTCCCGGTACTCAACCGAATCATTGGCAAAGGTTTGCTCGATCCTATCAATCTCTGCCGCCATAACCACATAGTGACCTTCCATCAAAGGAATGGAGTAGAACGAGAGCTTCTCCCAAATGGACTGCTCCTCCTGCTCGCGGAACGTTCCATAGAACAAGTCTCTTGTCAGCTTCTGAACAAGAAGCGGCAAGCTTTCATTTAATAGATTCATTAGCCGCTTCTCTTCTTCCTCCAACAGACAGTGTTTTTTCCTTGCCTCAATGATATGTCCCAGCTCTGCAATCAGTTCATCTTCTACGATTGGCTTTAGAATAAATGAAGATGCGCCAAGATGAATCGCTTGTTTCGCATATTCGAATTTGTTGTAAAAGGTAAAAAAGATAATATGGATTTCGGGATACCGCAGCTTGATCTGTTCTGCCAATTCCAAACCATCCATAAAGGGCATCTCGATATCAGTCAGTATAAAATCTGGGCGCTCACGTTCAATGGCTTCCAGCGCCTCATAACCGTTGCTCGTTTCCGCCATTACAACCAGATCCAACGAAGAACCCTCCACAATGTCTTTAACGTTCTCTCTCTCTACAAAAAAATCATCAACAATCAACAGCTTAAACGGTGGCATATACATCCCCCTATCAGGAGTGGTGTGGAAGCAGCTGGTACAGTTTCGTTTCATGCTTAGCTAGATGTACAATGAATCGTTCGGCTGCTTTGGCTATAGTCACACCCGTAAAGGCATCGCGTACATCACAAATTAATGGCAAATACAGTATTTTGTCCCCCTTACTTGCCGCGTGAATGCACAGAAAATGG
The DNA here is from genome assembly GCF_056269185.1 of Paenibacillus sp. J31R122. Taxonomy (NCBI): domain Bacteria; kingdom Bacillati; phylum Bacillota; class Bacilli; order Caryophanales; family Paenibacillaceae; genus Paenibacillus; species Paenibacillus sp. J31R122. The sequence continues at coordinate 317,070 of NZ_JBWDNM010000003.1, read as the reverse complement.
GCATTTGCGTGAACAACATCGTCCGTATGCGAATAAATGTGTACACCTTCTCTTTGAGCAATCGCACGAAGTAACCCGGAAGGCAAATCAGGTGCGGAAGAGTAATAGACATTACCCTCTTCTTTGCTCTTTACGGCAAGACCGCAATACGCCGTATTTTGAAGTTTTCCCAGTTGAACGGCCTCAGGATCATCAATTACTATGATTGGGCTGATAGGCTTGTTCAAGCCGTAGCATACAAGTTCAGGCTCAGAGTTCGGAGTCTCTATATGGAACCAATCACCCGGAGCGTATTCTACAGCTGCACAGAGATGGTTCGTTACTATCGATTTTAATCTAAATCCAGTTAATCTGCTTATGGATTCAATGTCAATAGCGGATTGATTATTCGTCACAATACCCGGACAATATGTCCAGCAGATACTCCCTCCTTGTTCGATAATTGCATTCACTTCATCAAACAAACTCTCAGTATGGTGGATTACGTTAAGAAAAAGAAACAACTTGTAAGATTTCTGGTTGAGTTTACAGAGATCATCAACATCATAGATGTCATATGGTGCGCCTAACAACCCCAGACCCATACGTTGCATATAAGTCCAAGAATTCGCCAAGCTAGTTTCCGGTCTCAATTGGGCATATGCTTTCTCGTCAATAATTACTGCTATTTTAGCATTAGAGCCTCGGTCGCTATAACTTAGGGATTGCTCGCCTAGTCTTTGGAAATGTTGCATAAGGTTCATAATCGCAGGATCAGCATACCATCCCCCCCACATATCGAACCACCACTGCCCTACTCCTGAGGTCAAGCAGCGGCCGAAATTTTTTATCAATAATGAAATCGATGTTTCAAGCTTGTCAGGTCCTTCCCATACCCCGCCTTCATACTTGCCCGGTGGACATATAGACGGCCTAGCCACCTTTAACGGGGTAGTCAGATGGGTTCGGGTGTCGCACTCCATCCACAGCATCTTGCCGTGAAGCTGAATAGAACCTGCAGCCGTCATAAAAGGCCAGTCAATACCCGGTCTTCTAACTCCCAAATAGCTGTTGGGACTGCAAAAAAAATCAATAGATGTCTCTCTCAATAACCGCCTCATATCATGATGGCCAGCTCTTGGATCAGTAATTTCCATAGCATAACCGTAAAAAACGCCCACAATTAATCGGTTTTGAACAGCATTTTTAACAAGTCTGCTGAAATAGAAAATAGACTCCGAAACTGCCTCGTTCAAAAAAAGTCGAAAGTCAATCCTATTCTTGTCCTGTGTTGGATCAAGAAACACATCTTTCGATTCTTTTATGTCTTCTGCTCTAGCTGCAGTGATACTGCACGTATTCGAGACTCCCACGTCATATTTCCGGTTCAGCCATTCATTGAACGATCGTTCAGCAGCTGTTCCGTAATCCGCATTCGGCCAGCCGTGATAAGCCCACTCTTCTGTCCCACCGGCACAAAGCTGATAACCGATGATATGGGAAGAATGGAAAACATGTAAATATTCAATAATTTGAAGCAATGCCTCGCCCGCATCCTCCCGCCAACGAAGTGAGGAGAAGGACTGCCTCCTTGTTATCCCATTCGACAGCTGATTCAGCTCATCAGGGTATTTATCCTCCCACCATTCCGGCATATCCAGGTGAATGCGAGGGAAGATCAGTGCTTCTGGATCTGCCTGGAGCAGCTGTATGACATCACTTTCCAATGGTCCAAAATCCATTTCATCAGGTTGATCCCACAGCCCTTTGCGGAAAGGACCAATTCCTGTATCCGAATTTATTCCTCTGCCAGCAAGATATACCGGAATGGAATACATATGAATGCCTTGCACGGCAAAATCCTCATAACAGGCATGCTCATTCAAATAGGTGATATAGGCATTGACGCAGCGCGGCTCGCCATTTAGAAACAAGGTTGCAGCCCCGCCATAGTTTTTGATCTCAGTAGTGATCAGAAGCTTATTCAATAGCTTCACCACTCTCCTCTCATAGTAAAAAGGGGCAATAATTTCTCCAGTCCAAATAAAGCGAATGGAGAAATCATTGCCAGCTTAACTCTCGTTATTATTTCGTCCTAATTTGTGGATCACCGATCAAGAAAGCGTCGAAAGCTGTTGTAGCGCTATCCCCCAATTCTTCTCTTCCCCATCCTACCTTAAAGGATAGCTTTACAGATTTTCCGGAATAGGCCGCCAAATCAATTTTCACTTGATCCTTCCATCCAGCCTCGCCAGTTATCCATTGATAAGCAATTTCTTGCCCATTTACAGAGACTGACAGCGTAACGCCATCACTTTCCGGCCTCACTTTTCCTGGATAATAAGTCAAGTACAGCTTGTTAGATTTCGGCAGCGTCAAGTCAACCGAACCCTCTGACCAGCCCACTGTATTCATCCAAGCGGGGTGAACTTTGAACCCTTTGCGTTCAGTTCTCAGTGCCCCCTTCGGCATCTGTTCAAACATCGGCATTAAAGCTCCCTTTGTAATATCATGAAACTCGGCTCCATTTGTCAGGGATGATGTCGTTTCCCCGTTGTCCAGCAGCGTTCTGTAGCTCCAGCTGTCATTTTGACCCTTGAAGTCTTCGACCCAGGTTTGAAACACATCGATCGCGAGCTTTGAATCCTTTGGCTTCTTCTCATCCTTATAAGGCTTCCCCGTAAAATATTGTTCTGGCACTACAATGACAGGCTTATGATGAGGAGCTTCATATCGTCTTACCATTTCTCCGTTCTCGTATTGGAATAACTCTTCACTGCCTTCCAAGGAGTAATAGAAACCCTCCAGGAAACCCTGTTTCAAGCTTGCATAGCCTTGCGTAATTTGCTGGTACCAATCCGGTGTCGGATTTCCATGAGCATCTACCCAAGGCAACACGTTTCCATTACGGGGAACAATCGCTTCAATCCCTGTTTCTTCCCCATGATCATTGAAGGAGGCGATCACGATCATTTCCGGATTGCGTTTCACCGCTTCCGTCCATAAATCAACGTAGAGTTTGCCGTTCTCCCGATCAATGGGAACCGTTCCTCTTCCCACATGGGCCGTATCCCAGCCTGGCATGACGCCTACCACCTCTTTATTGGGAACATACTGATCAAACACCCATCCCCATAAACCGGTATCCGGAGCAACATTCGCACCTTCAGATGTTGAGCCTGTCGCCCATCGAACGGTGAAACGGTCGTCATCCCATTGATAAAACCAATTCCGGGTCGTGTAATCAATTAGAAGAGGTTTTCCTTTCCATTGATAATAAGAAGGTCTATGCGCATAATCATCGTAAATCAAGTTAACCTCCGTCATATGCGCCTCCACACTGTTGCCAGCATATTGACCCGCTCCAATCGCGAAGCAAATTTTTGGAGCGGTTCCCTCCGGCATGCTTTCAACAACATCAAATATAGCCTCTATGTTTTGCGCAATATTTCCTCCATCGGCAAAATGACTGTTTGTATCATCCAAAATGATATAATCAATGCCTGCTTGCTTAATCCATTCCATGTGAGTTCGAATGATTGTAGGATCGTCTGATGCATAGTCCCCCAATACAGGCTTGTATCGCGTCCAATCCTGCCAATGGTCCACATAAGGCGCTTTGTCGTCCCACCACACGGTGTACCAAATCCCGATCTGCGAATTTAAACCACCTTTTTTACCTACTTTCGGAAAGGCGTGCTTCTCAGGCTGCTTCGGAGCTGCAGCAACGCTGGCGCAAAAAGAAATCATAATGCACAAGAAAGAGATCATTACTTTTTTCATAATAACGTTACCTCCATTCATATTGTTCCTGCATATAAAATCATTGCGTTGCGACTATTGCATTGCGAGCCAATCGTTAATGTATTGCTTGGTTAAATTCCAATACAAGTCGGGGTTAAGATGACCCAAGGCATCCAGCCACTTCTCGCTTGGAGATTCAAGCAGGCTCGTATCTGCCGGTTGAACAGCTGTCTCTTCTGCAAACTCATTAAAAGAATTAATAACTACCATGCCGGGATCCTCTTGAAGCACGCGATTCCATCCCATTTGGCTATAGAACCCGCCTCGTATACCGTTATACGTTCTGGAAACGGTATAGCCGACATTATTATTTTGTCCTGGCATGACAACCATAGCATCAGGATTAGCCATCGACCCTTGCGGATAACTCCATCCCAGGTATAATCCGTAATCGTTCGCCGGTGGTGTACCTTCAAACGAAGAACCAGCTTCCCACGGTACTTTTCCCTGAATCCATCTCACGGTAAAGTGATTCGATTCCGTTTTGACACCGTTCCATTGCTCCCATTGCGTCCGGTCCCCATACTCCGCATAGGATACAATCAACGGTTTGCCATTGAGATGATAGTAATTCTCCTGCCCGCCATAAAGAGGATGATTGGCGAATTCATCCCATACAATAGCGCTTTCATCCTCCATCGTTGCAGGAAGATGGCTGCTTTGCATGGCCCCGATGGCTATCGCGTACCTTATAGGACGATTGTTGCTATTGGCATTCCATAGAGCGATTCTACTGGCTAGTACTGCAGCCCTTTCTTTAATGTAGCCGTTGTCTACATTGATTCCGTTTGTCTCATCCAGAATAAGAAAGTCGATTTTCGCTTCTGAAAGCATGGCAAGGTGCTCGTCAATGACGGCTGGATCAGCACTGTCATAAGTCGTGTAGCTTCCATTGGTTCGCGGCAAATACTTAATGGGTCTTCCGCTCGGCAGCAATCCCCCTTCCCATGTGTTCAGCAGGTTTGGCTTGAAATAATAGTCGTCAGCAGGCATTGCTTTCCATAAGCCCGTATTGAAATAGAAGGCTATTGGCGCTGCTTTTCCAGTTCCATAAATATCTGCCAACCATCTTCGAGAAGAGCCATTGCCGTGGCGAAGCTTCCACTCCTGTCCAGCAACAAAAGAGTTACCACTTGATAACGCTCTATGCCAATTTCCATTAGGACTACTGTTATCAAAAAAGACAACAGCATCTGCCTTCCCGTCTCCGTCCGTATCATTAACCAGTTGAGAAGAGGAGCCGGAACCAAAACCGATCTTCCATTGGGAATAACCCAAAAATCCATTGGCTCCATTCGACAACGCTACCCACCAGCTCCCAGTTTGGTTGAAAAACACGATGGAATCATCACTCCCATCGCCGTTTACATCAGCAATAAGCTGGCTTTTGGAGCCCACACCATGTCCTGTGATCCACTTGCTTGCGCTGCTGAATCCTCCCCCATTGGAAAGAGATACCCACCAATCTCCGCTATTGGCGAAGTAAACGATGGAATCGGATTTCCCATCACCATTCACGTCACCCATCATTTGTTTATCAGAGCCTACCCCATGTCCCATGTTCCATCTTGTATAAGAGCCGAAACTGTTTCCATTTGATAGCGCCACCCACCAGCTTCCGTCTTCTTGGAAGTAGACAATGGAATCTGATTTACCATCACCATTGAGATCCTCTACAAACTGGCTTTTAGAGCCGGTCCCATGCCCCATTATCCATGTAGCAGCCGCATTGAATCCGTCCCCGTTCGATAACGCGACGGACCACGTGCCATTAGAATTGTTGAAGATTACCGCATCCGCTTTACCGTCGCCATTGGCATCCCCTAACAACTGATTAGATGAGTTCGCTCCAAGAAATTCCGACCAAAAATAGGCTCCCTTTTTGGCGTACCATGTGCTGTACCATATACCTACTTGAGGAGTTGCCGAATTGGCATGAACCCGCTTCATCGATGACCCATGCATGAAAGAAATCGCTAATACAGAAACCAGAAGCAGTATCAACAAAGGTTTTCCTCTTCTGTTTCTCATTACATCCATCCCTTCCTTCTCAGTGGTGGTCAATCTATTAGCTGAAATGTTCCCGTCCGGGCAGACTCTCTAGCTTTCAGGCATAATTGAGCGCTTAGTGTTCCTTCCTGCAGGGGAGTTCCGGAAACAGCCCTTCCTTCCATTAGCGCAATGAAATTTTGTGCTAGCGCCGCATCCCCCCCTCCATGTGAAATATGGCTTGTGTTCATTTGATAGGTTTCAACTCTCGATGTATGGTGCATATACACCTTCAGCAGATCAGTGCACCAATCAAATTCGATTGTTCCTTTATACCCCGCAAGTCTTGCCCCTCGACTCCCCGCCTGATTGCGAACGAAAAAGTTCTGTGAATAGGATACGTGCATGCCGGATTCATAACCAATAAGTGCACTGCCGGAATCTTCATTTCCCGTATCTTCCGCGAAGCAGCAATACTTCCATGTGGACATGACATGATCTTTGCTGAAACGGACCGTGCTGTCGGGGCAGCTCTGTTGCTCTTCGCAGTCGCTGCATTGCAATCCAGCCGGTTTGGTTCCTTTGAATATTTGTTTGGAGGTCATTGCGCTAATTCTAACAGGCCGCGAATCCACTAAGTAATTGATGTAATCAAAATCATGAGTCGCTTTTTGTAGAAACATTCCGCCCGTTTCTGCTTCATCTCTATACCAATGTTGAAAATACACCCCCCCGTACGTAACGTTGTTGACCGCCTGAACATGCTCCACTGTTCCGATTTTTCCGGAGTCAATAATCTCCTTTGCCAATTGCACTAGAGGGGTATGGCGAAGAGGGAAGGAAACAACAACATTGTTTCCCCATTTCTCTTCTAGCTGCCGTAATCGGTTCAAATCTTCAAGATTGGTCGCAACCGGTTTCTCTAAATACACTGGAATCCCTGTCGGTATAGCCTTCATCGCCATTTCGGTGTGAAGTGAGCATCTAGTGCCAATCAAGATACCATCATAAGGACCATTCTCCAGCATCTCTTCAGGAGACTCGTAGAATCGGATGTTTTCCAATTCATGAGAATCGAGCCCTTCCTTAATTTCACTATGACGTACATCTGTAATGGCCGTCACTCTGCAACCCGATTCTATGGCTTTTATTTCTTGGATGACTTCTGAAATACGTTTTCCATACCCAATGACACCTAGTTTCATCTCAACAACCTCTGTTCCCTGTTATTTTCCAAGTGAAATTTTAAAGAAGGGCTTCATTTCTTCGATTCCCGCATCGTACTCGCCTTTTTCGTTAAAATCCTTCACCAGCTCATCCCACATTTTATTGAATTCATCCCCATTTTTCGAAATGAGTAATTGAGCGGTTTTTGTTGTACGGAATGTATTCCAATAATATTGAGAGGTTTTATTCGAATTAACGCCGCTAGATGGAAGCACAGTACCATCAGGGCTTAGCTTGCTCTTCCCTGCAGTTGCTCGTAAATCTCCCCAAGCATCGAATTTTGGCGGTGACTTGCGATATAGCTTGTTGTTATAGAAGGTTGCAGGCACTGTCAGAAACGCCTTGCTTGAATTGTTAATTCCGTAATATTCAGCGTTGCGTCCATTAGGGGACGTCGCATCGCCATCAAGGGACGCCATAAGCTCCTTGTCTTTGAACACACGTTTGCCATCGATTTCTTCATAGAGCCCTGCACTTTCCGGACCCCAAGCCGTTAGCTCCATCGCTTCTTCCGTCTGAAACCAATCGAAATATTTCAACAGGCGAGGAACGTCTTTAAAGCCTTTCTTAATCAGAATATTAGAGAAGCCAGCGGGATAAGCTGCGTCGATATAGGAAGGATTTCCAGTTTCCAGCTCATACTGCGACTTTGGCCATGGAATGGGACGAAGTTCATATTCGGGATTAATTGCTTTCAGATTTTGACGAGCCGCATTAAAGTCAGGGGTAAAGAATGTTACGGCTACTCGACCTGAAGCCGTTTTCTCCTGAAGCTGTTCCGGCTTTTGAATGAGATAATCCTTGTCTAGAACGCCATCCTTGAACCATTGATGAAGTCGAGAATAATACTCTTTCATGTAAGGGTTATTGATCCAACCCGTTACTTCGCCCGTGCCTGGATTAGCATAATAACCGCCATTCGGCGCATAGATTTGACTTAAGTGATAGGCGCCCCAATCCGGAAGCTCCAATGGAATAACCGATTTTCCATTCTCCTTTAAATCAAGAGCCTTAATGTCATACAACAGCTTCTCAAACTTCTCAGGCGTGTCAATTGCAGGTTCCAAGACTAAATCGTCATAGGTGAGCTGGCGGGGAGTGGCATCCAGCTCGGCTTGAAGATCCGCCACCTTTTTGAACGAATAGCCCAGCTTTGTCAAAATATCTTCTCTCACGAAAAGGTTTTGAGCGAACGGCGACCGGTAATGAATATCACCTTCCATTAACGCTTTCACTTCTGGATTAGACTGATCCGCCATGGCATTGGTTGGCAGAGCAATCAGCTTTTCATTTTGGGTGAGCATATTCCAGCCTGTATCGGATACGAATTTATCTGTATGAACCAGCAAATCCTTGTACGGAGTCAAATCCTCGAAAGCACCGGTTGCGTACAATACAGATAGATTAGGATTGTCAGCCAACACAACATCCGGTAAATTGTTCGCAGCAATGAGCATATTGATTCTTTCAACCGGACTGGTTCCAGCGGAGAAGATGACATCCTTTACTTTAATATTGAACATTTTCTCTACTTCCGGTGTTACGACATCATTAGGATTGTTATAGCCGAGCGGAGCCGTTGGATGGATCGTATCGAGAAAGGTGTACTCCAACAGTTCTTCCACTTTCTCATCGTCTTCCATCTTACTGCTTTCCACTGGAGCTGCAGTTTGTTCCGGTTTCTCATTTTCGTTGCCACCTTTTGAACAAGCAGCTAAAATTGAAAGCGTTAGCATAACAGACAAAGCAAGAGCAACAATACGTTTTAACTTCATTAATGATGACCTCCTGATTGATTTTTTTGTCTATATCAACGGTTCTTATGAAAGAAACCGGCAATACCTTAACCCTATGACAGCTTTAGCCCTTCACTGCCCCCAGCATCATGCCTTTGACAAAGTAACGTTGCATAAAAGGATATATGAATAGAATAGGCAATGTCGATACCATTAAGGTTGTCATTTTAATTGCTTCCGAAGAAATAGATGATTCGTTACCGTTCTGCGACATCCTCATAATTTGTTCCACCGTCGTCGCCTGCGATTCAAGAATGATTTTGTACAGTAATGTCTGCACCGGCAATAAGTCCTGCTTGGTCACGAACAGCAGTGCATCAAACCATGAATTCCAATGTGCAACGCCGGCAAATATGGAAAGTGTCGCTAATATGGGCAAGCTTGACGGTAGTATTATTTGGAAAAAAATTTTTGCCTCTCCCGCACCGTCAATTGCAGCCGATTCCTCCATCGACTTCGGTATTTGGTCAAAAAACACTTTAGCTAGCAGCATATTAAATGTGCTGAACAGCGCAGGAAGAATATAAACCCAGAAGCTATTGGTAAGCCCCAGCTTTACGACAACCACATAAAATGGAAGCAACCCTCCACTGAAAAACATTGGAATCATAAAATAAGTCAAAAACGTCTTTCTCGCAATCAAATATCGCTTAGATAACGCATAAGCAACCATCGTAGTAACGATTACATGGGCAATCGTTCCTATAACCGTACGTGCGACAGAGATAAAAAAAGCGTTCAATATACCGCTATTCGTCAGCACGACCTTGTAATTGTATAATGTCGGCTTCACAGGGTATAAGGTCAAGGTTCTTGCCGATGAGGCCACACTGTCGCTTATGGAATATAGAAACACATATAAAAATGGATAGATCATGACCAAGCATAGTACGGCCAGTAACATATAGTTTATTATCGAAAACATTTTCTCTCCCCGTGAGTAGGTTTCCATTCCTTATCCTCCTATTACAGCAATCTTGTATCATTGATTCTATTCGAGATGATATAACCGATCACGACTAGTGTAGCGGTGATTAGCGAGCGGGCAAATCCAATTGCCGTTGCATATGAAAACTCAGCCATTTGTACACCCGTGCGGTAAATATAGGTATCAATGACGTCAGCCTTAGACTGGACAAATCCGTTCATCAGGTTGAATACTGCTTCGAAATTAACCGTAAACAGCGAGCCTAATGATAGAACGAATAATATCGCGATCGTAGGCAGTATACATGGTATCGTTATCGAGATCATTCTCTGAAAGCGATTAGCTCCGTCCACCATAGCGGCACTGTGCAGCTCAGGATCGATACTAGTAATCGCTGCCAAATAAATAATAGTATTCCATCCCACGCTCTGCCAGATTGAGGTGATTATGAGAATAGCCCAGAAATAATCTGGATTTTGCATGAAATGGATAGATGAAAAGCCTAGCTTCATCAGGATCAGATTAACGATTCCGCTCTCCGTTTCCAGCAGCCGATATACTAAGCTGGAAATAAACACCCATGTAATGAAATGTGGTAAATAAGTTATGGACTGCATCACTCTCTTGACTTTCGTATTTCCGACCGCATCGATCATAAGGGCTAACAGAATTGGCGCAGGAAATCCAAACAATAACATCAGCCCTCCAATAAAGAGAGTATTGCGAAGTGCGTTGAAAAACTCAGAATCCATCAAAAAAGCTTGAAAATGCTCCAACCCAACAAATTCTCCGCCAAAAAAACCGTCCGTTACATGATAATCTTGAAACGCTATGACTAATCCAAGCATCGGCGCATATGCGAACAAAAACACTGCAACCGCGCCAGGCAGCATGAACAGAAAAAGCATTCTCTGTTTCCAGACGTTATGCCATAGTCTCAATTTCATCCCCTCCTAAAGTTCTACTCTGTCTCTCATGTTCAGTATAGAGTCCAGAGGAAGGTAAAAACAGACAACAATCCACCGATTTCCAGTCACATTACACTGAATTGATAACGCTGTCACAACGATCCCTGTTGAGATGTAAGCTGCAAATTACGCAACAAAAAAAGGCAGGCTCACAGCTTTCGCTAGTGAGACTGCCTCATTATCAATTTCATAGAATAGCTTCAATCTTCTACTTCATATTAGAAATAGTACAATTTGCGGTGTTACTACCTATTATTCATGCTTCAACTGCAAGCTCTGCAAGAAAAGCTGAATGTGAGTATCCCAGTATCCCCATTCATGAGTTCCCGGTCCTTCTACATAGGTAAGTGGATATCCCGCTTCCAGACAAGCATCTCGAAATACGATATTGTCTTCGTACAAGAAGTCTTCGGTTCCACAGCACTGGAATAGCTCCGGCTTTGGCAAATCAAGCTTTGATTGCTTCTTTAGCACATGAATCAGGTCATCATCTGATCCCTCGAGTTGTTTATCTCCATATATAAGCTGGTACAATCGACTTCCAAGCGCATTATCCGTACGTTTGGTATGACCGACCATATCTAACGCCCCAGACAAGCTGCATGCTGCGGCAAAACGATCTGGATGCCGAAGCGCCCATTTGAAAGCACCATATCCTCCCATCGACAAGCCTGCAACAAAATTATCTTCGCGATCGTCTGATAGAGGAAAGAAGGAGCGTGCGATTGCTGGAAGCTCCTCCGTAAGGAAAGTCCAATATTTATCACCGTATTCCATATCTGTATAGAAGCTCTTATGAACATTCGGCATAATGACTGCTAATCCCAGCTCAGCTACATATCTTTCGATAGATGTTCTACGAGACCATATCGTATCATCATCAGATAACCCATGTAATAGATAAAGCGTAGGATGCAGCTTGCGTGTGCTGCTATTTTTCAAGCCAATTTGAGTCGAAGTTTGCTGCGGCAATATAACGGTCATAGACGTGCTAAATCCCAATGCTTCAGAGAAAAAGTTACAAGTAATCAATGCCAAGGTTTCGTCCTCCTAAGGATTGTTTTTAATAGTATCTCCTAAAATGTAGCATCATTATGAAACGCATGCAATTAATTGGGCCATCTCTATCGAAAAAGATAGTAGAATTCCCCTCAAGGGTAGTTAGTGAACTTTTTTTCAGTGCTTATATGAAAAGCAATAGAGAGGTATAATAGTATCCGTCAGAAGAAGTTAAACATTCACGGAGGGTTAATCATGAGAACAATGCCACTTGAGCGTCGCGGAATATCAAACAGCCGTTTAGCACTTGGCTGCATGGGTCTCGGCGGAAGCTGGGATCGCAGTGTCAACTATACTAAGGAACATGTTCATCAAGCGGAGAGCGCCGTTGAGGCAGCACTATCAATTGGAATTACTATGTACGATCACGCGGACATTTATACGGCAGGGAAAGCAGAATCCGTATTTGGTCAAGTCCTAAAAAATCAGCCTAAGCTGCGTGAGCAAATCATTATTCAGTCCAAATGCGGCATTCGATTTGCAGAAGGTGATATTCCAGGTCGGTTTGATTTTTCTAAGGAACATATTTTAAACTCGGTGGACGGTATTCTTAACCGTCTTGGAACGGAATATTTGGACGTGCTATTGCTGCACCGTCCTGATCCTTTAATGGAGCCAGATGAAGTTGCAGAAGCATTCACAAAGCTGAAGCTTTCAGGTAAAGTACGTAATTTCGGCGTATCTAACATGAGCCAGGGACAAATCCGCTTCCTGCAGCGTTCTTTGCCGGATCCGATTGTCGTTAATCAGCTCGAGATGAGTCTGCTACGTCACGACTGGGTTAATCAAGGCATACATGTGAATCAGAAGGCTGGTCTTACTGATAACTTTGCCGAAGGACTTATGGAGTTCATGCAAATGGAAAACATTCAGATTCAGGCATGGGGGCCGCTCGCCCAAGGCAGATTTTCCGGTAAACTATCCGCAAATGCTAGTGAAGCTGAAATCAAAACGGCAGCTCTTGTGAAGCGATATGCGGAGGAAAATGAAACGACTCCAGAAGCTATTGTGCTAGGTTGGTTAATGAAGCATCCTGCCCGCATTCAGCCTGTGATCGGCACCGTAAATCCAGAGCGTATTATCGCTTGCAAGGATGCTGTACGGCAATCCGAAATGCTGACAAGAGAGCAATGGTATACACTGCTCGTAGCTATTAGAGGGGTAAATATGCCGTAATTGGCAATGCAAGCCCAAATACATTAATATTTTTTCATTTTTTTCTCATAAATGCTTATTTCCCCTGTCATACTGTACTTTTCGTTCTCATACGCGAAAATAGCTGTTTTATAAGTATGTTATAGTCATATTTATAAAACGAAACGCGGAGGGACATCCTGACAGCATGAGAAAAACTAACCTAATGAAATCAATTGCCAAAGCAGGCATATGTAGCGCGATCGTATTGTCGGCATTCACATTTGGACCATCAGCAGAGCAAGCGCACGCAGCAACACCACAAACCTTAAGTCTAATATCCACAGGCAAAACCTTTTTAGGTACGCCATATAAGTTCGGTGCACCAGCAGGCGTTACATACGCTTTTGATTGTTCTTCATTCACACAATATATATTTAAAGCGATTGATGTAAATCTTCCTCGCACTTCCTCAGCGCAAGCTACAGTAGGCAAGAAGGTTGACAAGGGATCTTTAAGCACGGGTGATTTAGTGTTCTACAATACAAACGGTAAATCTATTAGTCACGTAGCGGTTTATGCGGGAAATAACCAGATCATTCATAGCTCGAGCAGCAAAGGTGTCAGTATTACGAGTATGAATTCCAGCTACTGGAAAAGTAAATACGTAACGGCTCGTCGAGTCACTAAATAAGTGAATCAAGCTTAAACGGCTACACTACCATCATTTGTGATGTAAGCTCATTACACCGATAGGTAAGAGTAAAGAAGCAGCTCTCGTATATACGAAAGCTGCTTCTTTTTTTTCTTACCGCATGCTTGATAATTAATCAGTATAACGTATCTGAAACCGCAAATGATTACCTAGCATTCGTTATGACTCTCCCTTTGTTTGGCGTTACGATAAATATCACCATGAAAGTACTTATTCATCATCCGGCTTGAAGCCAATACAAATTAGTTCTACATAGTGAAACTAATGAGAGTCATAATCGAGATAGAGATGATTTAGTTTCAGATATTGCACCTAATCCACCCCAAAGCAGATCCGAATCGAGTTAACCTAGTAATTAGGTTCATCCCTTGACACTAAATCGCTGCTAACCCATTTGCGGCCTCATTTAATTTCAAATACTGAAACTATCTTCAAATAGCAAATAAGGTACGGACTTTTCAAATAAGTTAGCGGACATAGCAAATAAGGGGTCAGCCGTAGGAGTCCCTGTTGCTGCTTAAACCTTAATGCTGACCACCATGTTAGCCACAATACCCTGGTCGATCATTCCTGTAATCCTCATTAGCGACCTTCAACCAATGCTCACTTCGTCCCTCTGTGTAGAGACTATCCTTTCGTTTACATGCGACACCTTCGAGACGCAGTTTTTTTATGAGCTTGAATAAGGAATACCCTTCTTCCTCAATGAATGGCATTTTATGAAAAAAAGGATTTGTGTCTATAACCTCATCCAGCAGCTGCTTGCGCTCAATTAACGGTCTCTGGCGCAAATCTATTCCATCATAATAAAGAATATCAAAAACATAGTAACGTACAGGCAATTGAGCTGCACCTTCACGAATCTTAGGTTCCTTCTTCATTCTAAATCGTTCAATCAATGTTTTAAATTCCATTTTCCCTGTGATCGGATTCAAGTATGCGACCTCACCATCGAAAATCACATCAACAGACTGCTTAACGGGTATCCTGAGCAATTCCGGATATTGCCGAGTTACATCATTATTATGTTTCGTATATAAACGAGCCCGGTTACTAATAAAAGATAACAACAGCCGATGTCCATCTATAATTGGTTCGTATATATACCGTTCATCATTAAAAGGCTTGTTATGCCTCATCATTTGCATTGGTTTCATAAACATTTGACCGCCCACTTCCGTCTAACCATTCTAGCATGCAAAGAGTAAAAAAAACTTCGGTAAATTTAGGTGGAATTAGCGAATAAACCAAAACGTAATTTGACATAATAGGGTCAAGAAGGAGGATGAGAAAAGATGGCAAACCGAAGAAATCAACTTCTTGTACCACAAGCTCGCGCAGCATTAGAGCAATTAAAATTCGAGATCGCTCAAGAGCTGGGCATTCAACTTCCGCAAGACGGTTACTACGGTAATATGACTACACGTGATATGGGGTCCATTGGCGGCTCCATTACTCGCAGATTGGTTCAAATTGCTGAACAGCAATTCGCAGGACGTCGTTAATCCTTCATAATAAGCGCCGAGGCAGTTACTCAACTGTCTCGGCGCTTTTTGTATTTTTTAATAAAATGTCTGTTTTTTATAGCTGTACCTTCCCTTTATGAATGAAAATCGGTAAAATGTAATAGAGTTAGTCCGCTACATACTATGAATGATGAATTCCACTAAAGAAAGGAATATTCCAATATGATTATTCAACCAAAGACTCGTGGCTTTATTTGTACAACGGCGCATCCAGAAGGCTGCGCACTGCAAGTACAACGTCAAATCGATTACGTAAATGGCAAACCGGCAATCGAAGGACCTCGCAACGTTCTTGTCATCGGGGCTTCTACCGGCTACGGATTAGCTTCACGAATCGTCTCTTCCTTCGCTGCAGGCGCTAATACAATTGGCGTATACTTTGACAAAGCGGCTGAAGGTGCTCGTACAGCATCTGCCGGCTGGTACAATTCAGCGGCATTTGAAAAGGCAGCAGCAGAAGCTGGGCGTAAATCATACAGCATCGTAGGCGACGCGTTTTCTGATGAAATTAAGGCTAAGACAATTGATCTGATTCGCGCAGAGCTTGGAACGATAGATCTTGTCGTTTACAGCGTGGCTTCGCCGCGTCGTACGCACCCTAAGACCGGAGAGACATTCTCTTCTGTCATCAAACCACTAGGCGGAACCTACACTAACAAAACGGTTAACTTCCATAGCGGCGAAGTTTCACAAGCTACAATTGAGCCCGCAACGGAAGACGAGCTTCGTCAGACTATTGCTGTTATGGGCGGCGAAGATTGGCAAATGTGGATGGATGAGCTGGAGAAAGCCGGCGTGCTGGCTAAAGGCGCGACAGCTGTCGCTTATTCCTATATCGGCCCGGAAATAACCCATGCTGTATACCGTGAAGGTACAATCGGCGCGGCGAAAAACGATCTCGAAGCAACGGCACACCGTCTGAATGAACAGCTAGGCGCTCACGGTGGACGAGCATTCGTGTCAGTTAATAAAGCGCTAGTTACACAATCAAGCTCAGCTATTCCGGTCGTTCCTCTCTATATCTCCGCTCTATATAAGGTCATGAAAGAAAAGGGCATTCACGAGGGCTGTATCGAGCAAATGTACCGTTTGTTCTCCGAACGTCTATATGGCGCAGGTAATGCTGCAGTTGACGAGAAGGGTCTTATTCGTGTAGACGATTGGGAGATGAGACCAGAAATTCAAGCTGAGGTTGCCAAGGTTTGGACTGAGCTTTCTACAGATAATGTTTATAATTTATCTGATCTTGAAGGCTACCGCCGCGAATTCTTCCAGCTGTTCGGCTTTGAAACAGATGGAATCGACTACGAGGCTGACGTCAACCCCGAAGTAGATATTCCAAATCTACGTTAATCTTTAATAACAAAAAAAACGCTTGATGACCGAAATAATGGTCACAAGCGTTTTTTATTATCTATTCATAAACGTATTTAAATCCTTATCTGCCTTTGATTGATTGCATGCATTGCAAGCACAAACACAATTGATTGGAGTCGTATGTCCGCCCTTCGCTCGCGGAAGCATATGATCTATCGTATCGCCAGGCTCGCCGCAAAAATAACAAGTATGATTATCCCGATCCAATATATACTGTCTGAAATCCTTGTTACTAAACAAACGGCGGATGGTATGGCGGTTAACAAGGACTGCTGCCCGTTCCTTCACAAGCGTAACCGCCAGCTCCAATTCGATCTCTTGATGCCATCTTCTTCCCTTGTCCGTACGCCCTCGCATCCAAATCATACCTTGACGTGTCGTCCTCAAATATACGGAATCATCGGGCATTTGAGCAGTTGACGTTGTGAGTTGTTGCTGCTTCTTCACCATTACTGAGGCTCGTCCACGTGAAGCCTTTGGTTCCAAAGCCACCGCCTGTGTCTCATTAACACCGGTAATCATTTTCTTCTTCCGGCAATCCCTGCACGCCCCACGACGTGCGCCTGGACTCGATCTCCGCCCTGTTCGACGTAAAAAATCGGAAACAGCCTTACTTTCCTTACAGTAAGAGCATTGCTTATATAGTATTGGTTCAATGTCGCCCATCAGCCATTGCGGGACGTATTCCTTTCAACGCTCCCGCTTCCGTCCCCTCAAGCTTTTCTTCTATTGTACCATTATTTAACGTTAACTCGCTTGATAAAGAAAGCGACAATCAGACCAACTATTGCAACAACCATTGCAAATATAAAAGCGTTCTGAATACCTGCTGTCAAAGCAAGCGGAGCATTAGCTGGATCAACCGGATTGGCTACGCCTTTCATATAGCTGGTCGTACCCGCAGTCATAATACTTACAGCAACTGCCGTACCAATGGCACCGGCTACCTGCTGCAATGTATTCATAATAGCTGTACCGTCTGGATAAAGCTCACGCGGCAATTGATTGAGACCATTCGTTTGAGAAGGCATCCAAACCATTGATATACCTATCATTAGGCACGAGTGCAATACAATAATTAATGCGATTGTCGATGCCGTTGTAATTCCTGAGAAAAACCAAAGTACGGCAGCTACAATAATGAGTCCAGGAATAACAAGCCATTTTGGACCATATTTATCGAATAGTCCACCCATGACAGGAGACAAAATGCCATTTATCAAACCACCGGGAAGCATGATCAAGCCTGCTGTAAGAGAGGATAAACCAAGCCCCTTAATCAGATACATCGGTAACACAAGCATCGATGACAGGATAACCATCATACAAATAAACACCATCAATGTTCCAACGACAAACATCGGGTATTTGAAAGCACGCAGATTCATCATCGGCTGTTTCATTTTCAATTGACGAATAGCAAAAATAAGGAGTGCCAATAGACCAATAATCATGGATAGCACAACCTTACTGCTCCCCCAGCCGCCTTCACTTTCACCAGCACTGCTAAATGCAAATACGATTCCGCCAAAGCCCAGAGTTGAAAATAAAATGGAGAAAAGATCAATTTTCGGCTTTGTAATCGTTGATACATTTTGCATATAGACAGCACCGAATAATAAAGCAGTAACTAAGAAAGGCAGTGACAGCCAAAAAATCCAATGCCAGCTGAGGTTTTCAATAAGAAGTCCGGCCATTGTCGGTCCAATCGCTGGTGCCACCATTATAACGAGTCCAATAATGCCCATCGCAGCTCCGCGTTTCTCCGCTGGGAAAATAATGAGAATGGTATTGAACATAAGAGGCAGTAAAAGCGCAGTACCAACTGCTTGAATAATACGGGCTGCCAAAAGCACTTCAAAACTTGGCGCCAACGCGGCTACTAACGTTCCGATCACGGAAAAAATAAGCGAGGTTATAAACAACTGCCTAGTAGTAAACCATTGCAATAATAATCCCGAAATTGGTACTAGAATACCAAGCGTCAACAAATATCCAGTAGTTAACCATTGCACAGTTGGTGCTGTAATATTAAATATTTCAATCAAATCACTTAATGCTACATTTAACGCCGTTTCACTGAACAATCCGATGAAACCGCTTATTAGCAATGAAATCATTATCGGCATTACTTTATACTTCTGTCCTTCTTTTACTTGCGATCCCTGCATAGCTGCTTGCAAAATCTCCACTCTCCTGATGTCTTTATCTATTCATAACTTCTCAAAGAGTAGGACACTTATTAATTAAATAAGGCATACACTTTGATGCGGTTACTAGCGGCTGCTTGTCCTTATGCGTCTGAGCAAGTATTAGCGCTCCTTCAAGCAGTGACACAATCACATTACCTATCTCCATCGCACGATTAGCTTCCATCCCTGTTTGCAGCAATCGTTCCGATATGACCGCTTGCCAAGCATAAAATACATCCTGGCCTGCCTTTCTGAGCTTTTCACTTATTGATGACGTCTCAACCGCCAGCCAAAAGCTATGCGGCATAAAGCCCTGATAGTCAGATCTTTCCACATCATCAGCCAAATCCTGAGTAAAGGACTGTACCGCATCGGCAGGATCATCAAATTGATTAAATTTACTTATCCATTTCTCGACAACGAAATCTTTAACACTAGCGATGCACTCTAGTGCAAGCTCCTCTTTGCCTTGCGGAAAATAATAATACAAGGATCCCTTGGGACAATCACTCTCTTTAATAATTTGACTTAGCCCGGTAGCATGATAGCCCTGTGTGAAAAAAAGCTTGGATGCAGTCTCCAGTATAGCTTGACGAGATTTTTGCTTTTCTGACATTTGCTCACCTCAAAATTATAACGATCGGTCTATATAATAAAACCATTTTTCAGCTTCAAAAGTCAACGATTAATTTTTATCAATTACTTGAAGTCGACAGAAAGAGGCAGCCCACAGATTATGGGCTGCCTCTTCCTTTATTAAAAAGCTATATCATTTATTTAGAAACCAACAGCCGCTTTTTCAGCTTGTTGAACACCTGTTGCAATAAGAGTTTCCGCTTGATCCGGAAGCTGATTGTGACCTTCGACGATGATGCTCTCGAATTGTGTTACTCCGAAGAAGCTCATAATGTTTTTGATATAATTGTATGACATTTCTGCTCCAGCAGCTGGACCTTCTGAATAAATACCGCCGCGAGCGTTGAGAAGTGCTACTTTTTTATCAGGAATTAGACCGACCGGACCCTCAGGTGTATACTTAAAAGTTTTTCCTGCTTCGTAAATATAGTCGATATAGGTATGCAGTACAGCCGGAATTGTTAGGTTCCAAAGCGGGAAGCCAAATACAACTTTGTCTGCAGCTAGGAATTGATCGATATATTTGCCTGCTACATCAGCTGCCGCTTGCTCTTCAGCTGTTAGATCATAGCCTTTAGCTGCTTTAAACTTACCGTTAATCATGTTCGCATTCATATAAGGAAGTTCCTCTTGGAACAAATCTAGCTCCGTAATTGTATCCTCAGGATGACTTTTTTTGTAGCTGTCAAGAAAAGCTTGATATAGTTTTACACTAACTGCTTGCTCTCCTCTATCATTCGCTTTAACAAATAATACAGTACTCATTATTTTTTCCCTCCATGATGTATACTTCACTTTTAGTAAGCTTCTTTATTATATAAAGTTATCAATGAGAGAGCATCGGTATATAGACTGAAAAACAGACTAAATAATAACTCCTTGGACGGAGGCTAGTCTTACGACTATCGTCTTAGTCAATTTATTCAATTCATTTTCAAAGCCTGAACCGCATATAAAGCCGCTTGTGTACGGTCGACCACATTTAATTTACTCAAAATGCTGCTTACATGCGTTTTCACCGTTTTCTCCGCAACCGTTAATGAAAGAGCGATAGCTTTGTTGCTCATCCCCTTTGTTATTAACTGAAGAACCTCCAGCTCCCTCGGTGTCAGATCAGCTAATGATCCCTCGCTCGTATGAACTCCCTCAACCTCCACCTCTGACACAGGTGCCAAATGCGAAAATAGAGCTGTTGCAATGTCTCGATGAAGCTGAATATTCCCTTTATAGGCGCTGCGAATGGCTTCAGCTAACTGATCCGGTTCGACATCCTTTAGCATGTAGCCAATCGCGCCAGTTTGTAAAGCCGGAATAATATGACTCCGATCGGAGAAGCTCGTCAGCACCAATATCTTGATCTCTGGGTTTTGCTCGGCTATGATTCGGCTAGCTTCGATCCCATCCATATTGGGCATATTTAAATCCATCAGTATAATATCGGGGTGCAGCTCAGCCGCTTTTTCTACAGCTTCCCGCCCATCGTGAGCCTCGCCGACCAGTTCAAAGTCTGGCTGCATGCTTAGAAAGAACGAGAGACCTTTTAACACGATTTGGTGATCATCCACTAATAATATTTTTATCGCCACTGCTATTCCTCTTCCTCTTTACACATTTCTGGGTCTTGCTCGTAAGGTATCGTTGCCTTTACAATCGTCGGCTTCCCTTTTCCACCTTTGATTAGCAATTCACCACCGAGCGTTTCAGCTCGCTCCCGCATAGAGAGCATACCCATAGTTAGCTTCCCTCTACGCTTCTCAACAGAAAACCCATTACCTTTATCGGTAATTTCCAAGCATGCATACGTGTCTGCTTTTACTAAATGTATGTGAACGGCTTTCGTACCGGCATGCTTCTTCACATTATTTAAGGCTTCTTGTCCAATTCGCCAGAAAGCCTCCTCTATAGCGCGAGGCAGCTCTTTAACCCCTTCTGCATGTTCATTTACAATTAAGTCCATACTATGTCCATATTTCTTTAGCGCTGTTAACAATCCATGCTCTAAGCCTGCCGGGCGAAGCTGCCAAATAAGCGTGCGCATCTCCTTCAACGCATCCTGTGACAATTGCTGAATTTCCTGAAGCGAACGCTCGACGGTCAGCTCCTTACCGGCCAGCATCGTCTCTGCCCCTTTCGCCAGAAAAGACAATGAAAACACCTTCTGAATAACAGAATCATGCAAGTCTCGCGCCATGCGATTACGTTCTTCCATTCGTGCAAGCTCTTGCCGCTGCTCGTAAACTCTTAAATTTTCAATGCTTAACGTAAAATGATCGCCGAGAGAATACATGAAATCTTCATTATATTCATCAAACTGCTTTCTCACAGGGCTGCTAATAAATAAAACCCCGATCGGACGACTTCTAATTCTAAGCGGAATAGCAACCGCAGACTCGAAGGGCGGAATGCCGATTGACAATATCGAAGGGGATTGCACCTTGCAACTATCCGAAATCATGACTAGCTTGTTTTCACGGAATGCGGTACTTACGAGCCCTGCTTGATCGATATCGAGCAGCTGCCACTCTTTTTTGACATTGTTATTCGTGTAATGAGCACGAAGTGACAGCTGCTGCTGTTCATATATAAACAATGACACATGCGGCCAATGGAATGCGTCTCCGATATATTTCACTGCTTTGAGAGGCAATCGGTTAATATGCTGAATCGCGTTTATTTGTTGAATGACATCACCTAGCTTCGCATAATGAATCGCATTCTGCTCCTGCGCTTGATAGAGACGTATTCGCTTAATTGTCGTTCCGATCTGATAAGCGACGGCTTGGAGCAAAGCCAGTTCCTCCTCGGAAAAATGGGTTTTCCCTGCTTGCGCTACGTTTAGCAGCCCAAATTGATCCTTTCCAGCTTGGAGTGAAACTGTCGCGTGATGCGATACACCCTCAGTATCCGAATTGCTATGCTGAGTGAGCGCGTATGTAATTCTTGAGCATTCAACAATATTAACGGCTTTATGCAATTTATTTTGCTTATAACTTTCAACGCACCAGCACAGAGAACCGCACATGATAGCCTGATTATTAGCGCTTAATGCAGGTGGCAGATTTTGTGTGGCAGCGCATGTATTTTCTCCATCATCGTCAATTATAAAAATCCAGCCTGTTGTAAAGTCCGTCACCTGGAGCAGCTTGACTAGAACATCGTTTAACATCTGGTCCATATTGTTCGTGCTATTCAGCATTTCGGCTATTTCCTTTAACGCTGACAGCTCATTAGTACGTATCTCTCGGGACATGCTACCCCTCCCCATATGGAGACATTATACACTTTCAAACGACTAGATAAAAATAAGATTAAATGACTTGACTAATTTATTTGCTCTGTTCATTTGTCCTTATATGCTCAGTTTGATATGATGGGTTGTAGAATACTGTTTCGTCAGGAGGAACAAATGCAAAAGATTAAAGTATTTTCAGGTTCATCGAACAGATCGTTAGCGGAACAGCTATGCAAAGAGCTGGATGTTCCACTAGGGGATGCTGCAATTTCAAGACATCAGAGCGGTGAAATCCATGTATCCTATCAAGAGTCAATTCGAACATGCGACGTTTTTATTGTTCAGGCGTTATCTCACCCCGTCAACGAACATCTAATAGAGCTGCTCATTATGATCGATGCTGCTAAACGCGCATCAGCCAGAACAGTAAACATTGTTATGCCCTACTACGGCTATGCTCGTCAAGAAAGAAAATCGGCGCCGCGGGAACCGATTTCAGCTAAGCTTGTCGCTGATGTTCTAACAACTGTTGGAGCGAATCGTATTATTACCGTAGATTTGCACGCCGATCCGATACAAGGTTTTTTCGATATTCCGGTTGATCATCTGACCGCGCTCGATTTAATCATCGATTACTTACGTGCAAAAAATATTAAGAACCCGGTCGTAGTATCCCCCGATGCCGGCCGCGCTACTACCGCAGAAAAATTAGCGGGTCGATTGAATTGTCCATTCGCGATTATGATCAAAAACCGCCCTGCTCACAACCAATCCGAAATCACTCATATTATCGGTGATGTCAAGGACATGACACCGATCATTATTGAGGATTTAATCGACACAGGCAGTACCATTGTAAATGTCGTAGAGGCGCTTAAGAAAAAAGGCGCGTATGACGCTTACATATGTGCAACGCATGGATTGTTCTCGGAAAATGCGGTCGAGAAGCTGGACCATCCAAATATTCGCGAGGTTGTCATTACGGATACAATTGCGCTCAATAAAGAGCATTCCGATAAATTTGTCATTTTGCCGATGTCCCCTTTGCTGGCTAATGCAATTAAGATCATTACCGAAGGCGGCTCTATCGCGACGTTATTCAAATCAAACTCCTAAGTACAAATAGATTAGAAAAGACACCATCCTAACACAGCAAGCTGTGCTTTTAGGACGGTGTCTTTGCGTTGCAGCATTAATTTGAAATACTAAATACTTTTCGCTTGAAACAGCAGCTGGCATTCACGTCGCTCTTCTCTCTGGTACGCTGCCGCAATACCAAAACTCGCTATATCAGACTTTTTCACTTCTTTATAGAACAACGTCGTTTCGATGCTCCGCACGAATGGAAACGGATCTAATTCAATCGTCCTGGTATCCTTCCAGTCTGCAATTAAAGCTGATTGCTCACTTTGACCAAACCAGAAAGGAAATCCGTTAGTGAACCATTCATATTGACTTCTTGGGGTTCCTGGCCGCTCCATACATACGAATAAGGATAGCTCGTCACAAAGTAGAAGTGCCTTAACATGCTTTTGCAGCAGCTTCACATTCACATTCAATCGCTCTATAATCTCACTCTGTCTTGCAAACTCACGATTCACGAAAGGTATTGTATCTTCATTTCTAAATTTTTCTGCAAGCGTTGTATACAAGATGCTTCCAAGCAGCGCAGCATATTCGCTCGTTTCCTGAACTTTATCCAGACCCTTCGAGTAAAAGAAAAACCGAATATTTCCGGGAAAATTACGAAATGAGAACGGACAGTTCGCGGCATCATTCCACAAGGGCAATCGATCAAGCTCGATCCAACTGCTGTCATGCTCATATGCTGCATAGATTAACTCTTCCAATCGTTCATTTCCAGCAAATAAGCTGCTGCTCCAAGCTGAAATAAGATCGCCAGATATCCGGGCATGATCATGCTGCGCGATCAGTACAAATGTATCCTCTCTCTCGTAGACAATCATGCTCATCATCCTTCCATCTAAATTAGAATTTTGCTTTTCTCTACAGCTGCAAGCCATTCCCCAGCGATCAGATCATGTCCAGCAGGTGTCGGATGAACGCCATCCCATAGCCAATAGCTCGCTTCGGCACGCTCCAGTGAACGGTTGAATGCACCCTGCAGTGGAACGAATACCGCATCGTATTCTTTCGTCAATTGTTGAACGATACGACTATATTTATCAAGCTGGAACCGCCATTCTTCCCATCTCTCTACAGTAGCACCTGTTTCTAATATGAATGGCTCGCATAATACGAGTTTTGCATCTGGTAAAACTTCCTTTGTTTCTTGCAGCAAATTTCTATAAGCTCGTTCAAAACGATCCGTAGCGCCAGACGGCAAATTACTCATAAATCTCCAAGCATCATTAACTCCAATAAGAATACTGATCAAGTCTGGCTTCAAACTGATAGCGTCTTCATTCCAACGCGCATAGAGGTCGGAGACTCGGTCGCCGCTTATCCCTCTATTGATGATTTGCGGAGTACTCTCGGCTAATTGATTCCCAAGCTTACTCGCGATAAGACAAGCGTAGCTGTGTCCAAGGTTGTAATTGGGTCCATCATTCCTTCCGCGACCGCCATCTGTAATAGAATCGCCCTGGAACAAAATCGTTTTTTGCTGATTACTCATTTGTAATTCACCTATCCTCTATGTAGTTTGTACTGCTGTTTCCCTGATGCAGCTTTGAACTCTAGATGCGAATTGTTAATTATTGTACCACCTTCACAGACCAATAGGCTACGTATTTATAGATTTGCATTGCTCTATTTACACATATAAAAAAAGCCATGTGTCAGGGAACCGTGTTAATCCTCCCCAACCATGACTCTTTCCATATATAACAATTTTATAGATTCATACGTATAAATGAACTTATCAATCTTTGCGAAACGAATGCTTTTGCCGAAGAGGACGGCGACAGCCTTTACACTTGTCTGTAGCTAACTTTTACATGTTTCGTTTATGAACCTGCAGTCACTCGTGCCTTCTTATTCAACTCGCGGCGTACAACGGGAGCTACATCCACAGCCAACCTTTCAATTGATGCAGCCACCTTGGAGAAGGGAACTCCGCCAATATCAAATTGGGCCATATAACGGTTATGACCGAAATGCTCATGTTGGGCGAGAATTTTCTCAATAATCTCCTGCGAGCTTCCAACTGCCAACGCTGTATTAGAAGCTGCCAGCTGTTCAAATTGATTTCGCGTCAATGGTGCTCCGCGTTCCTTTCCCCCCATGAATTCCGAAACATAATGCGCGTAATACGGGAAGTACTCATTTCGTGCTTGTTGAGATGTATCCGCAATATAGCCATGGCTAGTAATAGCTACCTTAAGATGCTCTTTCTTGTGTCCTGCCGCTGCTCCCGCATTTTTATAGGCGTCGACAAGCGGCTTGAAGCGCTGCGGATCACCCCCCAGAATAGCGAGCGTCATTCCAGCTCCCATGGCCCCCGCAAGCTCCGCGCTTTCTATCGTTCCACCAACACCAACCCAAATAGGTAATTGCCGCTGCACCGGACGCGGCGCAATCTCAGCATCTGTTAATGTTGAACGGAATTGACCACTCCATGTCATCCGTTCGTTATCATTTAGCTGCTGCAGCAGGTTAATCTTCTCAGCGAATAGTTGTTTATAATCAGATAATTCGTATCCAAACAACGGAAAGGATTCCAAATACGCTCCTCGTCCAGCGATAATTTCCGCGCGTCCATCAGACAGCAAATCCAAGGTAGCGAAATCCTGAAATACCCTTACCGGATCTGAAGTTCCGAGCACTGTCGTCGCACTAGTCAATCGGATTCGTTTCGTTACTCCCGCGATAGCTGCTAATACAACTGGCGGTGACGAAATAGCAAAATCGAGCCGATGATGCTCCCCCACTCCGAAAATGTCTAGACCTGCCTCATCAGCGAGCTTCGCCGCATCAATAACCTCCTGCATACGCTGGCTAGCACCCATTGCTTGTCCGGTTTGATAATTGGTTGAAAGATCGCCAAGTGTATATATGCCAAATTCAAATTCAACTTCGTTTCTTTTATCTGCTTGGTCGCTTTTACTCATCCATTACTCCTCCTTAAGAAAATCTCTCTATCATCACTAGTATTATAAGTAATGTTTATCTCAATTGATTGGGCAGTTACTTTACGTAAGTAATGATACATAATATATTAAATATAGTCAATTCAATCCTATGTACTCCTTTGCTAATATAACCGATCGCAGCGTCTCATATCCACTTTCACGTTTAGCTTAAGCAGGTAGCAGATCGTTCAAGTAGCCATTTTGAGGTTTTTTGCTCATTGACTAAATTGAGGGGCACTTGTACTCCTCATTCGGTCATTATGTAAAAAATGAAACTACTGAGGCTTAGCATATAAGGCAGAGGACACAAAAGCGCTTGTGGGTGAACTTTCCCTCGCGTACCTGGCTTATATGCAATACTTGTATTTTTGCAGTAAACGAAAAGGTCTTGATTCTCTACTTTTGTAGAGTACCAAGACCTTTTCTTTCGTTATTTTTAAACTACCTTTTCAGAGGTTAAGTCCAGCCATTCACGTTCTTCTTTCGTCAATTGAATAAGTGATCCTTCATCGCATGATCTAAGCTCCTCAATGCTCTGAGCACCGATTATAGCACAAGTAGGGAACGGCTGATTTATTACATAAGCAAGGGCGATTTGTATCGCGCTTACTTGCTTCGTGGCAGCGAGCTGACGCGCTCTCTCAAGCCGCTCCCAGTTCGCATCATTATAGAATACGCGGACAAGATCAGCATTATCACGAATTTCAGGTGTAAATCTTCCTGTGAAAAACCCTCTAGCCTGTGAAGACCATGAAAGCAGTGGTAGCTGACTCTCCTCATGCCAAGCACAGGTCTCTTCATCAGCAGACACACAACCTTCCCAGAATGGCTCATTCGGCTTAGCCAAGCTTAAGTTAGGACTGCTGAACGTGAAGCCGACAAGTCCATTCGCTTCCGCGTATTCATTCGCCGCTTGAATCCTCTGCCAGCTCCAGTTGGACACACCTATCGCTCTAACAGCACCGGATTCCACATGCTCATTGAGTGCATCAATAATGACGCTGACTGCAGTGTTTGGATCATCGCGATGCAGTGCGTATAGATCAATATAATCTGTCTGCAACCGCTCCAAGCTTACTGCAAGCTCCTCTCTAATCGCCTCTGCGTTAACACGCGGTCCATTATGATTATGGTGAGCACCTTTTGTCAAAATGACCATTTGCTCTCTATTGCCGCGTTCCTTCATATAACGTCCAATAACCTCTTCACTTTGCCCGCCGCAATATATATAAGCGGAGTCTATCGAATTGCCGCCAATAGCAATGAAAGCATCTAAATTTGTCGCGGCCTTCTCATAACTATCATGAAAAAAATAATCCGAGCCTTTCATTAATCGTGATACTGGTTTATCCAAACCTTTTATTTGAATATATTCCATAGAAACAGCCTCCTCGATTTAATTTATAGAACAATTCTACTGTGTTCGCGCGCAGAGAGTAGACATGCATCAATTACTTTCATATTTTTCACGCCATCCGAAGCACCAAATGTCAGCGGCGTTCCTTGTATGATTGCTCTTGCTAAATAATCAGCTTGCTCCGTATATTGGTTTACATGTGGAACCTCAACTTCTCTACTCTCATTTGCGTGCACGAAGAAGTTACCGCTGTCAGGAGAACAAACAAATGCGGAAGGCACTTCAATAATTCCGCCTGTTCCAAGCACCTCTAATGGGTTCCGGTAAGCTGCCCACATCCCGCAATCAAAGGAAAGTGAAATCGAGTTCTCAAACTCGATTAAGCCTGTTGCCATCATATCGACATCATCATGCTCCGGCGAGAACAAAGCTTGAACCGTAACTGCCTCAGGCTCTTTGTCTAACAATAGACGAGCTACATTAATTGGATAACAGCCGACATCGTAAATAGAGCCACCGCCCCAATCCTTACGGTATCTGACATTTTCTTTATGGCCTGCATTATTGAAAGTGAAAGCGCTGCGTATGCCGCGGAGCTCACCAATTTCACCTGAAGCTATGACATCTTTTATCATTTGATAACGCGGATGATGGCGGTACATAAATGCTTCTTGCAACAGTACTCCTGCTTTCGCACATGCATCTTCCATCTCTGAGGCTTCTTTCGCTGTTAAAGCAAGCGGCTTCTCGCATAAAATATGCTTTCCAGCTTCAGCGGCACGAATCGTCCACTCTCTATGTAAATGATTTGGGAGCGGAATATAGACGACGTCTATGGAATCATCCTCTAATATAGCTTCATAGCTTCCATATGCTACAGGAATGTTGAGCTCATCAGCCGTTTTTTTGGCTTTTTCAATATCTCGGCTTGCGATGGCTGCTACTTCATTTAATTCAGAAAGATGTACTCCGGGAATCACGGCACCTCTTGCTATACTCGCACAGCCAAGGATGCCCCATTTTAACTTTTTTGCTGTCATGCTATAATCACCTCGAAATTTATTTTATGACTATATTGCGATTATAAGAGTTTAACAATAAAATTAAAATAATATTATTTTGTAGTTAATTGAAACAATATTGTCATCCGAGGTGATCAATCTTGCAAAGACAAAGCGTACTTGTAACTTTGCCGCATACACCGTTATTCTGCTTCCCGGAATCCGTTGGCTTTTACCAAAACCAACCTAATCATGCCGTGTTGAGAACGGCCGGCTCATTAAACAATTTTAACATTCATTATGTGACTTCTGGCAAAGGGTACGTCGAATATGACGGTGAAGTTCATACCTTAGAGACCGGGGACGCTGTACTATACTTTCCATTGCAACGACAGCATTATTACAGCAGTGAGGATGATCCTTGGAACGTACGTTGGTTTCATTTCTATGGCAATGGCTTGCAAGATTATATGATTGAAAGAGGACTTCATAAGAGCCAGCTCTGGACACTTCGTCAGACTGCTGACTGGGAAAACGCGCATGAAGAGCTTCTGGTGGAAACAGAGACGCACCGCATGCTGCATCCAACAAAATTATCTACGCTTACCTATGCATTGCTAGCCATATTTATCGAGCAGGCTATTCCATTATCAACCAGTAAATCCATTACTTCCGGCAACCGCATTATGGAATTGCTTCCTATCATGCAGCAAGAAGCAGCACAGCCCTTTATTTTAGAGCAGTGGGCTAAGCGTGCAGGCGTTAGTACTTACTATTTCTGCAAATTATTTCGCAGTGTTATGGAAATGACTCCTATGGATTTCATCACACGCTGTCGTTTGCAAATGGCTAAGCAATGGCTGCTCGAGCGCAAGGAAGCCAATATTGGTCAAATTGCAGCGGATGTCGGTTATCCAAGTGTAAGTTATTTTAATAAGCGGTTTATGGAGCACGAAGGCATGACTCCGACTGTTTATCGACAAATTCATAGTTTATAGCTTAATTTTTGCGCTGATTATGTCATAATATTATAGTCAATTGTCCTTTTTCCAGTATTTCAAGCTTCTTTGCCCTGTGCTACATTAAAACTATCAATATGCAAAGGGGTTATCTTAATGACTAACATGATAAAAATTGGAATAATTGGAAGCGGAGGAATCGCAAGAGCTCATGTTTCCGCTTATAAAAAAATGCCAAATGTTGAAATCGTTGCGATTGCAGATAGCATTCCTGGAAAAGCGCTCGACTTTATTAATCAAGAACAGCTTCCAAATGCCAAAGCATTTGAGGATCATAAGCAGTTGTTGGAGCTGGACATTGACGGCGTAAGCATTTGTACACCAAACTTTGCCCATCATGAGACGGCTGTCAACGCTCTAAATGCCGGCAAGCATGTACTAGTTGAGAAGCCAATGTCCGTTACGTTCCAGCAATCCATTGAAATGGTCGAAGCAGCTCAAATCAGCGGCAAAATGCTGTCCGTCGGCTTTCAGCCGAGATATGACCCCAATATGAAATTAATTAAAAATATTGTGGATTCAGGTAAGCTTGGCAAAGTATATTTCGTGGAGACGGGTGGCGGAAGACGCAGAGGCATCCCCGGCGGTACTTTTGTCCGCAAGGAGCTTGCAGGAGCAGGTGCCATGGCCGATATCGGCTGCTACTCACTTGATATGGCGCTGCACGCGCTTGGAAACCCTAAGCCGCTCACTGTATCGGCTTATACGTCCAATCATTTCGGAACTAATCCTAAATACTTCAGTGATGCTTCGAACTTTGACGTCGAAGACTTTGGGGTAGCCATGATACGGCTGGAAGGCGACATTGTCTTAAACTACAAAATAAGCTGGGCGATGCATATGGATACTCTTGGCGCGACTATGTTTTTAGGAACGGATGGAGGCTTGAAAGTTACTCCTGCCGGCACTGGACCGTGGAGCGGCGTATGGGATGGCAGCGTAGGCAGCATGACACTTTATAATGACGTTGTTAATCAGCATGTGGAATCTATTATTCCAGTCATTCAGCACGGAAAAAACTTGTTTGACGAGAAAGTGATGGACTTTGTAGCAGCTATTCGCGACAAGCGTCCTGCTCCTATTCCGGGTGCAGAAATACTATACAACCAAGCGATTATCGATGGCGTGCTGCGTTCGTCGGCTAGTAAGCGAGAAGTAACGATTGAATTGCCATAATAGTGATCTATAGAAGAATTGTTTGTCGATAAATAATCAGTTCCTAATTCAAGTTGTGACAAACACTGCAAAGCTTATTTGATAAGATAGTTTTCCAGTGTCCTTCAACAATGAATAGGAGTGAAAAAATGGAACAAATTATTAACCAGCACTTCACGAATGAAACCATTACATTTGATGGATTTAGTTTTGTAGGTTGTACCTTTACCGATTGCGTCATTATTATTACAAGCTTGGATTTCAACTTCGAGAGCTGCTCTTTTTATGGATCAGCCATTCATGTCAATCCAAAGCTCCCGATTTTTGAAATATCCCATCGTCTATCGCAATCCATATATGATAACGAAACATCCTGCTTTCGAGATAATTTCAGCTATCCTAGAAATGTCATTTCGCTTCCCGTTTAAATTATCATTCAAAATCCCCTCCGTGCAGAACAATGAAATACTGCACGGAGGAAATTATATAGATGATAAATGTGTGAACACAACTAATCTTTGCTCATATTCCCTTTTTTCCTTATTAAAATTCCCAGAACAAGTAATTAGATTCAAATGCGCTTCATCCGACTTTCCAAATATTTTCTTTAACGGCGCATCCGATGTTGGGTATGATTCAATATTTTCTACGATATAGACCAATTTCTGTCCCTTTTTATCCATTACAATAACTTGATTTCCAACCTTCATTTTTTTTAAATGATAAAATACTGCAGAGCCAGTATGATTATCTACATGCCCCGCCATCACAACATTTCCGATATCTCCAGCTTTTGTGCCTGGAATTAATATTCCCACTCGCTTCGTATTACCAGGAACACCCATTTGACCGTTTTTCAATATTCCAACCGGTTCAACTACAGCATCAATATTAATTGATGGAATTATTATTTTTACTGGCGTGAATACATTTTTTTTAATTTGACTAGGTTCATGTTTTTCTGGAACACGTTGATCTGGAACACGATGAACTGGAGTTGGCGTGTTTAGTATCTTCTGCTGTGGCACTTGTCTACTCTGTATAATTTGTTCTTTATCATTACATCCGCTGCATAAAAGAACGACAGACATCACCAAAAGTAGTAACACATTTTTATTCATCATATTATTAGAAAAGAGAAGAGGGTTTCCCCTCTCCTTCTTTAATTACTTGCTCCGCCAAAGCCTGTTTTTGGCATTTTAGGAGTTTCTTCAAGAGCTTTTAATTTCTTTTTATCTTTTGCGATTTTAGCGTGGAGCTTCTTTTCATGTACGCTTTTGGCGTGAAGCTTCTTTTCATGTGCGCTTTTAGCGTGCATTTTTTTCTCATGGGCTTTCTTCTCGTGCGCTTTCATTTCATGCGCGCTTTTAGCGTGCATTTTTTTCTCGTGTTCAGTAGGTGCAGCAGATACTGCTGATGCAATACTTAGGAATAGACATGTGGAAAGAACTACGGATACAAGTTTTTTCAATGTTAAACCTCCGTTATTATTATTTTTTCCCCATGACCTAATATAACCTCACCACGTATATAAATTCTGACTCATATCATCCTTTTTCATCCAATATAAGTTTAGGATTTAAGCTATGGATTAGAAATCCATAGCTCTCCGCCGTTTGTTATTTTTTTGAAAGCAGGTTCCTTAAACAAGAAAAAAGACATGGAATTTGAGTTCCGTGCCTTTTAAAACGCCACATTTAAGCAATATTAGTTGTCAGTTATACAAAAAAACTACTCTATGTAGAGTAGCGTGAATAATCATATAATTTCATTATACCGAGGAGATAATGCCGCGATTTAATTTCTTAGCATAATTAATAATGCTCTCATACTGTGTCTTGGCAATTCGGCGCTCTGACATAGCAAGCTGAGGATTTTTTACAATTTCGGCAAGCATTTTCAGCTCCTGCATTTCTTCAGCGGTCACTTTGACCGTTATTTTGGCCATATAATCTCCCCTCCCCATATAGTTTCGATATTATACGCACCTCGGCTAAAGAATTCCACGCTATGGCAGCGGTGCTTTTGGATTTGACTCAACTATTTCTTCTGGGACACTATTCGCAAGATCGATGTTCTGCTTTCCTTTCAAATAGGATAAGCCTGCATATCCAGCCAATAAGGAGCTGCTGATTACAGCAAAATCATCGTCAGTCTTCGCCATGGATAGAGCCGTTTTTGCAACAATCCCCGTTCCAATTGCAATTAGAAGATCTCCAAGAAAACCGAGGTCAATAAAAATTTTCTTCTTCGCATTTCGTTTATATCGAAGTCCTATAAGAAAGATCAAAAAGTAGTACACGCGTTGGAAGCTCCTAACAAACCAATTTGTTGATAATATAATTTCTTCCTCATCATATTCTATGACAAGTTTCGGTAATTCGATTATGCCATTTTTGACGAAATGACCAATTAGACCACCAATTAGGCTCATAGAAATCGGCAAGCCGAATACCTTCAGAAAATCATGCAAACTTGAGATGACCATCTGACCGCGACCACCTTTCTAGAAAAAATACAATAAAATCGAATATGTACTATTTCAACTGTATGTAACAGATCGGCGGTTCACCACTTTTTTTTGAACAAAAAACAAGGGTGCTATTCCTTCTTATAAGTGAGATACCAGATGAACTCGATTTGACGCTCGTTATGTCAGGTTATACATGCAGAATTTGAATCTCTCATACTTAACGTAGTAAACTATATGAAGGGCCAGTAAATGCGGCATCAGTATTGGTGGTTTAAAATAGCAACTAAGGAGACTAACATATGCCTGGTATAAGGATAGTAACAGATTCCACCACAGACTTGCCGAAGGACATACTAGCAAAATATCAAGTAGAGGTTATCCCGTTAACTATATATGTGGATGGGGAGACCTATGAAGACAATGTGACGATTGAACCTATTGAATTTATTCATAAAATGAAAAGCTCCGAAGAGCTTCCGAAAACATCACAGCCAGCCGTAGGTGTATTTGTAGAAGCCTATGACCGTCTCGGGAAAGATGGAGACACGATTATTTCTATTCATATGACTAGCGGTATGAGCGGAACGTATGCATCGGCTTATGCAGCTGCTGAGATGTCTTCAAGCAACGTAATTGTCATTGATTCACAAATGATTTCACAAGCACTTGGCTTTCAAGTTATAGAAGCAGCAAAAATGGCGCAGAAAGGCTGTTCGACAGAGCAGATTGTTGACCGCTTAAAAGATATTCGTAATCGTACGACTTTGTTTGTCGTCGTAGAAACGCTCGATAATTTGGTCAAGGGGGGACGAATTGGAAAGGCAAAAGGCTGGATAAGCACCATTCTAAGCATTAAACCAATTGCAATTATTGAGGAAGGCGTGTATACACCGTTCGCTAAAGTGCGTACCTCATCCCAAATTATAAAAAGACTGATGGAGCGGTTTGAGCAGGACATTCTAGGGAAAGAAGTTACCGAAATCGGAATTTCTCATGCGGATAATCTGCCGGTAGCGGAACGGCTTCGCGAGGAAATTGGCCGGATTACATCCACAAATGTCCAAATTCGTCCAGCTACTCCAGTCATCACAACTCATACGGGCTCTGGGGCTATTGGCTTTATGTATTGTACAACCTAATTGATCCATGAGCTGCATTGTTAGTTGCGCTATGATTTATAATTGTAAAAGAGGCGTACAAGTATATATAATCCGGCTGCTCCACTGAACATAATCATTCCTAAATAGGATTTTATTATTTCGGGTAAGTCATTTATTATAGGAAAAATGAAAAATGTAGTTACTAAAAGAATGGCACATGCAATACTAATGACATCCATCAATACCAACTTAAGACGAAATATATAAGCCCATCCCTGCCTTAGGGCACATAAATTCCATACAACTGCTACAAATTCTAAAGCGAGTATGCCTATGGCTGCCCCTGCATATCCAAAACCGGGAATACGGACAAGAAAGTAATGTGATAAAGCAGACACACAAATACCGGTAATGAGTCCTGCAAGCGGTACTTTCTTGCGATCCTGCGCCCATAGCATACTTGTCGTTAATTCTCTTAAGCCGACCAATAGCGGTATAATTGCCAGATAGCGTATTGGCGCTGCCGCTTCCTCCGTACCGAAAATAAGTTTAGAAAGCTCCGACCCATACACCAAGAGAAACATTCCAGACGTACATCCCCAAACCCATCCGAGTTCAAGCGCTTTTCGCATTCGTAGATAAAACAGATCATTTCGTTGTTCTCGCCAATCGGTAACGATTTTAATGGTCACCGTATGAGACAATGCAGCTGTGACTATGGTTGGCATATAGACAACAATGACCGCCATACCGGTAATGACACCAAACATAGCGGTTGCTTCTGAAGCAGTATGCCCTGCTGCCTGTAACCGGTTCGGTATAACAATGGCATCAAAAAAATCTGAAAGGGGGACAAGCATTCGTGTGAATGCGATGATCAGTGAGGAGTGGAAAAACCACAACAAAACAGAACGACTCGTCTTCATAGACGAGTCTCCCCGATCATCAGAGACCTCTTTTTCTTTTCTGCTTGAAAATACAAAAAATAAGATTAATGCGAAGAAAGCTAATAAAGCACCAATAAAAGTGCC
Organism: Paenibacillus sp. J31R122; assembly: GCF_056269185.1. Lineage (NCBI taxonomy): Bacteria > Bacillati > Bacillota > Bacilli > Caryophanales > Paenibacillaceae > Paenibacillus > Paenibacillus sp. J31R122. The sequence continues at coordinate 281,278 of NZ_JBWDNM010000003.1, read as the reverse complement.
AAGAATACCGCCGCCCACAGCAATCGGAGAACCTTTATGCAAAAAGAGTACAACGAGTATTAGCATAGATGCTACACGGACTGCTTGTTCAATTAATTCCGAAACAGCAATCATCCCGTAGTTTTCCAGACCTTGCAAATATCCTCGCAGCAAACTAAGCAAGGGTACTGCAAATAGCGCGGGCGCCAAGCAGCGGATAGCAAAATCTAACTTAGGATTTCCTAGCATATTGGCAATATCGGACGCGAACCAGAAAGAACAAAAACTAATGACTCCGCCAAAAATGATTATTACTGTAGATATAATTTTGAACCAAATCCAGCCTTTCACAGCATTTTTCGCCGTGAACATAGCTAATACGGTTGGAAACCCTCCAGTTATAACCATGAGTACGAAGCCATAGTAGGAATATACCAATTGGTACATCCCTACCCCTTCAGCTCCAACCAACCTCGTTAAAGATATCCTTCCAAATAAACCAATCACTTTCACTATAAAAATAGCGCTAGTTCGTAACGCCGTTTGTTTGAACAAAAGCGGCAGCTTCATTGCCTCACCCCTAGTTGACTAACAACCTGTCCTTTTTATTCTATGATAAAAAGGATTTAGGTATGTCCCATAGAGGCTGATATGCTTGCTGATTAATCATTCATATGAATAAGAATGTAACCAGTATGCTTGTCCCACCCAAGATCAAAAGGCACTCGGTATCGGTCAGCTGTATGAGAATTGACTAACGGATAGCCATTTTCGTCAAAACCAGTCACAATTGAGAAATGATCAACATCGCCGTGAAGCACATACGCAATTAAATCACCAGGCAATAGTTCTGAAATGGCGCCATTCGGATATTTCTTAGTTGGATTGACGATCTCAGTAAATAAGCCTTGGACAATGACCTTTCCATATCCCGAACGGAGCAAGTAGTTTTTAAATCCATCAGTCTGCACCCACGACTTACTGCCCCCTACCGAATAGAAATAACGCCAGCCGCCTGACATTTGCAAGCCGCCGCCTTCATCCTGATCACCGATCACCTGAGAAGCAAAGTTGGTGCAATCACCACCCTTACTTGTATAGTCCATATATTTGGGGTTGTAGCGATGATTATTTCCTGCCCCCCATGCAATTCCCGCATATTTATTGGCAAAAGCGACCGCTCGTGTACGATTGTATTTATTTCCGACAGGAACTTCCTTTTTATATTTGGCAGATGGAGCAAATCCTGATGCAGTAACTGGTATCAATTTCGAATTCTCATCAAGGGGGTCCAAATACCATTCTTTATAAAGATACCATTCACCCTTCATTTTTTTTAAAGTGAGCGCATGTCGGGTGCCAATACCGAACGATTGAGGGGGTAATATTTTATTCAAATAGACATAACTAAGCTTTAATGATTGAACCAGCGACACCTGTGCCGTGTTTCCTTCAATCTTGATACGAGTAATTCGAATATCGCTCACTGCTTCTACGAAATTAATTCCTCTTTGTTCTCCCCAAGCATGGATATATTGGTTTCTATGTAGCTCTTGACGCAATGCGTAGCGACTCGCCGAATGATCAAGCAAATAGAACATCTCGATATGTTCTTTATTAGTTTGGCTTATTAAATCAGCTCGTCCTTTATATAATTTGTTCAAAAAAGACACTACCTCTTTATTCGGTTCTGATCCTGCTTCTAGAAGTGGAACTCCTGACATAAAAATGACGGCAAAAATAACAATTACTTTTATAGTCCATATTTTGTATACGTGCATCGTTTCTTACCTTCCTCCTTTGCCTCTACACTTACTATTTTCCAAATGAATGCTCTTCATCCCAAATGCGAACTTTTGGTTTTTTTTGCAAACAATTTAAAATAGCTGCTCTGAGCTAAGCAGCAATCGGGGTTTGCAATCCTCTTTGACACAAGCTTGAATATAAGGTAAGTTATACAGTATAATATTATATATAAATATATAAAATATATAGTAATCAAAGGAGAGAACTTCTAGTGAATGCTGAACAACTAGATCAATTTACAGACATTACCATAATCGGCGGTGGTCCAGCCGGTATGTTTGCTGCATTTTATGCAGGAATGCGTCAGGCAAGTGCTAAAATTATTGATAGTATGCCACAGCTTGGCGGGCAGCTTACGGCTCTTTACCCCGAAAAATATATCTATGATGTTGCTGGATTTCCTAAAGTAACCGCGCAGCAACTCATCGAAAATTTAAATATACAGATGAACCAGTTTCCAGTGCAGGTTTGTCTGGAGGAAATGGTTCAGCAAGTGATCAAAAAAGATGAGCATCATTTCGAAATCATCACGAATAAAGCTACACATTACAGTAAGTCGGTCATTATAACTGGTGGCATTGGCGCATTCGAGCCTCGTCGATTAGAGTTGTCTAATGCGAGTCGTTTTGAGAAAAAAAACCTTGATTACTTTATAAATGACTTAAGCTTATATGCAGGTAAGCGGGTTATTATAAATGGCGGCGGCGATTCTGCTGTAGATTGGGCTCTTATGCTTGAGCCTATAGCAAAAGAAGTGAAGCTTATTCACAGACGAGACAAGTTTCGCGCACATGAGCATAGCGTAGAAAATCTTATGAAATCGAAAGTTAATGTAGTAACTCCCGCAGAGATCACCGAGCTGCATGGTGATGAGCAAATTGAGAAAATCACAATCACATTTAATAAGTCTGGTGAGACACGAGAAATCGAATGCGATGCTCTGATCGTAAACTTTGGTTTTGTCTCTTCACTTGGACCCATTTCAGAATGGGGATTAGAGATTCAAAATGGTTCCATTGTCGTTGACACCCGAATGGAGACCAATATTCCGGGAATTTTCGCAGCCGGCGATATTACAAGCTATCCAGGTAAATTGAAGCTCATAGCTGTCGGATTCGGAGAGGCTCCCACTGCAATAAATAATGCTAAAGTATATATAGATCCAACTGCAAAGCTATCACCTGGCCATAGCAGTAATATGAAGCTTTAAACGTAAACGATTAACGAAGTCCTCTACGGTAAAAATAAAAAAACAGTGAGATGTCTTTTAGACGCCTCACTGTTTTTTTATTTTTTTAATCGAATACGTACATCTCTGTCCATCAGAGGCAAGACACTCGGTACGCTCAACTTTAGCATCTCCAAGCACAGATTCAAACAATTGCAATTCGCACTGGCAAGCATGCTGATATTTCGAAGCGACTTGTTCAATCGGACAATTGTGTTCCTTTAATAAAAACTCATCATCATTAATCTTCTCTACCTCGACCATATAACCATTCTCGTTCTGAATATCTGCAAGTGTTGAGACTCGCTCAGATAAGTCTTTATCCTGCATGCTTGCATCGTATTTCTTTACCATTTTATTTTTTCGTCCTTCAAAGAGCTGTTCTAGAGCCGACTCGCCAAAGTTTTCCGTAATCTCATCTAATAACTCAAGTGTTAATGTCTGATATTTTTTAGGAAAAAAACCCTCAGCATGCTCGGTTAAGTAATAAACAGCTGTTGGTCTGCCCATTGATTGTCTAATCGTCTTTGATGCTATAAGGTTATCCCTCTCTAACGATTGAATGTGCCGTCTAACAGCCATAACCGTTATTCCTAGCTCTTCGGTAAGGTCCTTGGTTGTTAAGTCACCTTTCGTTTTAATAAGCTGGAGAATGAATTCCCTCGTCGAAAGCTGTCCTTGATCTATAGTTGTCATCTATATTCACCTTCCAATACATATCAATTTATGCCCCACAAGCTCATAATGAATACTGCAATAATATCATTTTCTAAAATTTATGTCTCTACCCCCGTCCCAAAATTACAATTGATCTTTTATATACAATTATATATACTAAATATAATAAATCAAATTTATTTCTTACATTTATACTTAATTTTATATAGAGAGGTGTATTAGTGATGATAGAAATAAGCAAAGCTGCAGAATCGATTATATCTCAAATGATTTCTGATGCTGAGATCGCAAACACATTTTTAAGGGTAGGCATTGAAGATGGGGGCTGCAGCGGTTTATCCTATCAAATTAAACTGGATGATACCCTTTTGCAAGAAGATAGCTCCATGCAAAACGAGGGTTTTAAGGTGGTATGGGACACACGCAGCGAACCCTATTTACACGGCTTGAAGATTGACTACATCGAGCAAGGAATGACAGGCGGGTTTACAATTGATAATCCGAATGCAAAAGCCACTTGCGGCTGCGGGGCAAGCTTTAGAACAGCAACGTTTCAAGGTACCCGCAAGAAATGTGATTAATCACTTGTGAAGAGCAACTAATCACTTCTGTTAGGAGTGTGTTTAACATCGGTGTAATTCTAGTTGAAATATGCAATTTAAATGCTTTAAAGGACATCTATCTAGCCGAAATTGAAGATACCTCTCCCCTCGTTTCAGTGATCCAAATGGAGTGTTTAAATTGTTGTGGCCTTTGTACCGTCGCTCCCTTTGCACTCGTCAATGGGAAAAGAATATTCGGGAAAACGTTGGATAAATGCATCGAGAAAATAAAACAACAAATTCAGAAAGAACTGACATTAATCCTTTAGTCCAATATTATATACTATTTATACATTTATATTGATTAAGTATGAAATCTGGTGTACGATGTAATTAGAACTTAAACATCTATTTTTAGGAGGAATCAATTATGACACATCAATTACCGGCTTTACCTTACGCGAACAATGCACTTGAACCACATATTGACGAGCAAACGATGATGATTCACCATGATCGCCATCATAACGCTTATATAACAAACTTAAACGCGGCGCTTGCAAATTATCCTGAGCTTCAGAACAGAAGCCTTGAAGCTTTACTGCAGGATCTAAATCATATTCCTTCGGAAATCCGCACTGCCGTTCAAAACAACGGTGGCGGACATGCAAATCACACTTTATTTTGGGAATCAATCGGACCAAACGGCGGAGGCAAGCCAGCAGGTCATTTAGCTGAAGCTATCGAACAGGAATTAGGCGGCTTCGAATCGTTTAAGGAGCAATTCAATAAAGCAGCAGCTACTCGATTTGGAAGCGGCTGGGCATGGCTCAGTATGGACAATAGTGGAAAGCTCGTTATTTCAAGCACTCCAAACCAAGACAGTCCTCTAATGGAAAACTTGACACCTCTTCTTGGGCTGGACATATGGGAGCATGCTTATTATTTAAACTATCAAAATAAACGTCCGGATTATATCAACGCGTTCTGGCATGTTGTTCAATGGGATGTCGTGTCAAATCGGTACGAATCTGCAAAAAAATAATTTTTCAACACTGCCGCATAGCCCAGCCTAAACCCCATATGAGGTGCAGAAATGCACCTCATTTTCTGTCCGTTTGTAAAGAGGAGTATAACCTTAGGACAAAGAAAACATTAATCTTTCCGTTTCCGAAATCATAGACTATATATAGCTAAACGTTACGTAACAAACAAAAATAATATAAAGGGTGAGGACTAATGGGATTTGTAATAACTGAAGCTTGTATTAACGAGAAAATGGCGGATTGCGTAGATGTTTGCCCAGTTGATTGTATCGCGGAAGGTGACGATCAATATTTTATTAATGCGGATATTTGTATTGATTGCGGTGCTTGTGAAGCCGCTTGTCCAGTCGGAGCCGTTTATTACGAAGATGATCTTACAGACGACCGGAAGAAATACATTGATAAAGCGGCCCAGTTCTATAGTAACCAATAAGTAGACTGGTATATTACGAAAGGAGTCCCTAAGCCAATAGCCTAGGGACTCCTTTCGTTTTTCAATTAAATTTCCAGCTCACAGGCTGCCAAAATATTAAGCTCCTCTTCACATTCCGCTGAACAGAACCCTTTGGTCTCCTCTTCGCATTTCTCACAGCAAATATGTCGTTCATCACATACGTTATCTGTACAGTTAATATAACGGTCGGAAGGTTCATTACAGTGCTTGCAGGCTGCTATAATCCGATCTTCTTCCGTCTGATTGATGGTGACAGATATCCGATCGTCAAATACATAACATTTACCATCGAATAATCTGCCCTGCACTTCCGGGTCTTTGCCATAAGTAACAATACCGCCATCCAGCTGATAAACATTCTTAAAGCCTTGATCAAGAAGCACACTGCTTAATTTCTCACAACGAATACCGCCCGTACAATAAGTAAGAATCGGTTTATCCTTGTATTCACTTAAATTATCCAGCAGCCACTGCGGAAATTCCTTAAATGTTTCAACCTCTGGTTTGATTGCATTACGGAAATGGCCAATATCATATTCATAATCGTTTCTACCGTCTATAACGATAACATCGTCCCTTTGCAAATACTCATAAAATTGCTTTGGAGCTAAACGCTGTCCAGTATTTTCTATATAATTAAGTGGTTTATTATAACGCAATGTAACGATTTCCTGTCTATGCTTGACATGCATTTTTTTGAAAGCATGCCCGGTCGATGGGTCTATCTTAAAGGCAATATCAGAGAACAACGGATTGCTGCGAAGATCCCTCATATATTGCTCCGTCTGCTCCACCGTTCCAGATACCGTGCCATTTATGCCTTCCTCTGCGATAAGAATTCGGCCCTTAACTCCTAAAGCCTTGCAATAGGCCAAATGGTCAGCTGTCACCCGTTCAGAATCATTTATTTGAACAAATTTATAAAATAATAGTATTTGGTAATTATCCATTTTGATTACACTCCTCAAAGATATGATCCAATTACGTGCCTTTTTATATGGTAAGCATTCACGTATATCTATTATAGCATCACAAAAAAAGAAACTCTAAGTGCAAAATGAATATTAATCTAACAAAAATCACCATGAAAAATAGGCCCGAGAAACATCTCAGGCCCACTCTTCATCTATAGGCTAACTATGCGTTTCCTTCAGTCGAGTTGCCTGAACTAATTTATAGGCTAAATCCGGCATCACCTGTGCTGCGCCTAACAACATCCGAGGTATAATCGGGACATTAAACAATGCTTGCAGCAGCCGTCCCCATCGCAATGGACGGTTAAAATCTCTACGGAGTGCCCTCGTATATTGCTCTTCCCACATGGAGAGGGTTATTTCACCGCTTAAATAGCGATGAGCAAGCGGCTCGCATAGCTCAGCAGATCGCAGCGCCATCGACATCCCATCTCCGCATAACGGCGCGATCATTTGTGCCGCATCCCCCACGTGTGCGATTACATCCCAAGCTATCGGCTTGCGCTTCAAATCAACCGGCGCGACAGCAGCTTGGCTCCCCTTCAACGCTTCAGCATGTGCCAGCTTTTGCTGCAGCTTCGGATTTCTACTGGCAGCGGCTGCAATTAGTCCTAGTATTGATTTATCCGAGTTACTAAATGCTTTCCGCGTCAGCAATGCTGCAACGTTTACAAGTCCACCCTCAATTGGCGAGATACCTAAGTAGCCGCCGCGAAAAAAATAAAGCTCTACTGTTGGACCGATATCTACACCTGTAAAGTGGGATTTCACACCCATATACATGCGGTTTGCGGCCGCAGAGTCAGCAGTACTTCCTCCTAAAATTCCTGATCGGCGATTTGCCCCCCATGCTGCAATCACAGCACGCACATGAAACGTTTTATTTTGTTGACCGTTTTTCGTTTCAATCTCGTAACCCTTATCCTTTGCATTCACGGAGGTAACCGTAGTAGCGGTGCATACCTGTACGCCAGATTTTTCAGCCTCAAGATGCAGGGCGGCATCCAATGCGTAACGACTCATCCCTAAGCCAACGCCAGGCAAAGCAATTTCCAAAGTATCCCCTTCACTAGAGATCAAGCGTGTTTGATTGATTAAGCTAGGATGAAGAGACTCTACAAGTCCTCGCAAGCCAAATGCGTTCAGCATGCTTCTAGATTCCGGAGAAAAAAACTCTCCGCACACCTTATGCCGCGGGAAATGCTGACGATCGAGCAATAGCGTTGACCAGCCTTTATCCGCCAATGCTTTGGCCAGACAACTGCCAGCGATTCCTGCTCCAATAATAGCTACATCATGGGTAGGATTCATCCTCTTCAACTCCAATTAGTGAGTTAGCCTTTTGGTTTCCCTATGACGACTGAATAACGAAACAATGGTCTCCAAAAATAGCGCATTTGAGGCAAGCTTAAAGCTTCCTTCAACTGCTTCCAATCTTCCGAGCGAAAGCCTTTCGCTACGGACAGAGGTCCGTCATTCAAGATGTATCGGTTATTCGATATGATTCTCGCCGTAAGCCATACTGCCGACCACGCTATCCAATGCCTATGTATATCATTAATGACAATTCCTAATCGGGACGCCTTCAGCATGCTGTTTACAACATCCGGAAGCTCATTCGCTGCAAAATGATGAACAAACTGTGTTCCAGTAATAACATCAGCGCTCGTCTCCGGAAGTGTAAACAAATCACTTCTTAGCACATGGATTCGAGGCTCATTTTTAAAATAAATTTTTGCTTCCTCACAAGCTTCTTCAGTAATATCAACTAATGTAATGTTTAAATCGATTTGGTTGGTATCCGCCCACCGAAGGAGACGTTTATTTACATCCCCCGATCCGGACCCGATATCTATAATCGAAAACCGTTGCGGCTTGCCGGCTTCCATCCATAATCTTCTTATTCCATACAGAGTAGGGCCAGCGGCGCCAAAGATTCGATTAAGCCTTCGAAGATGCCGCAGCGCAACGCTCAGCTCCTCGCCTCCAACAGACAAATCATCCATCAACTCAGGCTCCAAAGCCCGTTTCTTCAACCTTTTAAACACTTGCGCCACTTAGAAGCTTTTCTTGAATAATAGGTGAAGGCATATAAGTGATTTGAATCATCTCTGCCGTAAGGCCAGGACCAAATGCTAGCGCTATGCCATTTTTCGATTCAGAACCGCTGTTTCTTAACTCCTGCCTCATTTCATGAAGTACGAATAATATAGTAGCGGAGGATACATTTCCATAATCACGAAGAATGGTACGGCTTGGTTTCGTTTGCTCATCTGTTAGCTTGAAAGTTTCTTGCAAAATATCAACAATTCCTTTCCCTCCCGGATGAATGGCCCATAGATCCAGCTCAGTATGGCCAAATTCCCCGCTGTTCATACGCTCGATTTCCGCAGGAATGAATTTACCTATCAGCTTCGGTATTTCTGGGGAGAGATAGAGATCAAACCCATGCTCACCTAGCTCCCACACCATCTCTTTGGCAGCTTCCGGCAGAAGAACCGAATGGACATGTCCTAATTGAAAAATCGGCAAATGCTTTTCACATGGAGAACCAATCACGCAAGCTGAAGCACCATCTCCAAAAAATGAAGCAGCATATAAGGCCTCTCGATTGCTGGAGGGTTGAATATGTAACGTGCATAGTTCTACGCAGACAACTAATACTTTGGCAGATGGATTACTCGCTACGAGCTGCCGTGACAAGCATACAGCCTTGAGCCCAGCGGCACATCCCAGGAAGTTAAGCGGGATTCTGTTGACCGTTGCAGCTAAGCCGAGTTGACCTACTAGAGCTGCGTCCATGCCAGGAAGAAATTGTCCCGTGCAGCTAACGGTGATGAGATGAGTAATATCAGCTGCTTCTACTCCACTGTCCGATAAAGCCTTAGTCGCAGCACTAAGCCCCAATGGAAGCGATTCTCGTTTGTAGGTTTTCATACGTTCAGTAGTTGTAGGTACTCCGTCTATCGTTATTCTCGGAAAATATCGACAAGTCTCAGCCGACTCCAGCAGGTTAGGTTCACAGGTATAGCGGTTTTCTACTCCGCATTGTTTAAATATTCGCTTTGCCCAGCGCGCGGAATCAGAATTCCCGCTTAAAGCTTCAACTAATCGCTTTGAAGTATCTGCTTGATCCATTCGATAATTCGGGACAGCCGTCCCTATGCCTAACATGGCTATAATCGGAGCTGCTTGTTCTTCCATATTCATTATCCATCCCCTCTATTTACATCGATTCATTTTATTTAAAGATCGGACAAGTTTTGACTATAAGCATTACTATTCGAATCTTACATGCGATATGACACAGATGTTAAAGGTACTTCAAATCTCCGATTAAATAATATAATGCAACATTTATAACAAAGGCTGCGTCTCTAATTTTGGGAAATATAACCGACGAGGAGAATGTACATAATGAAGAAACGTTTTTTGGGTATTTTATTAACTACTATTTTATTGGGGAACTTGCTTAGCGCATGCTCCAGCAACGGAGAATCGAATGGAAATAAGGAAGTTGCTACCAATACACCCACTACGGAAGCAACAGCAACTCCGGATGTAACGCCAAGCAATAGTCCTGAAGCAACAGTAGCACCAAGCGATGAGGCTGCTCCAAGTGATCAAGCTCCGGATCCTACCAAAGCGCCTGCGCCAAGTGAAGAAGCAGCACCAAGCAAGAAACCAGCAGCTACTAAAGAGCCAGCGGCTACCAAAAAACCTGCTCCTACCCAGAAACCGGAATCAACCAAAAAACCAGAAGCAACAAAAAAACCAGTTCCTACTAAACAGCCAGAGCCTACCAAAAAACCTACTCCTACCAAAGATCCTGAACCGGTAGTAATGCCGTCGGCTAAGGAAATGTTGGACAAAATACTCGAAGAAGTTAAACAGCCTTCACTTTCGGAAATGGATAGCGATATGATAAAAGAAGCTTATTATATGGATATGGATTTACTTAGTGAATTTTCGGTCCGTACGCCTATGATAAACATCAAAGTCAACGAGATCGCCATTTTCAAGGTTAAAAAAGAAAAAGATATCGCAACTGTAAAAACCGGGATCAAAAAACGTGCGGAAGACGTCGCGAAGCAATACGAATCTTATCTTCAAGACCAATACGAGATCGCCAAAAACTACAAAATTATTACAAATGGTAATTATGTCATGTTCATCATTTCAGAAAGCGCTGATGATTTAGAGAAAGAATTTGCTACCTTCTTCACGAAAAAATAATATCAAACGAAAAATACCGATGAATGGCTCATCGGTATTTTTTAATGGGAAGAGTGTACTCTCCGTCATGTAACGTTTTCTTCACTTGCTTAATGCATTATCATAAAATCTGTCTAATTCAATTGAAGTCACTACTTCTGTCGGAATTCCTGAGCTACCTATCAGCTTGAGCTCTCTTTATTATTCCTTTATTAACCGTAAGCAGCTGGACTTACGAAAGTCCACTTAATACCTGTAGCATTTCGCAAATCTTCAAGGTTTTTACCTTGATTAGAAGCTGTCGGTTTATAAATGTCAGGGAATTCCGGTGTGTCGATTAGTCGAACCGATTGGGCCTCGTCAACATAGAGACTGCCTGCACCGTCTACAACGAGAGGATTTTGTCAAGCCAGTAGCTCCTCGACTATTCACTCAGCGGTTCATTATCCGAAAATAAATCAGGATTATGTATCAGCATACCGGAAATAATATCCGTCATCTTCACTGTATCGCACACCCACATATTGGCATCCCCGAATTGGGATTTAGTGATCGCTCCTTGTTTTTCAAGCAGAACCTCCACCTTCCAGAAATGCTCTGACCATGACAAACCATGATGTCTGCGAGACGGCACAGCCATCTCTGTTCCATCTTGTAGGACTGTATATAGCTCTTCATGAGTGTCGGTTAATCTTCCCGGAATATCAACCCACTCCTCAATACCGTGGATGAACGTATTTCTACGCAGGTCCACCCCTACTAGAAGAATGGCTGCCTTTCGATCAAGCAGCTTACCCCAGGCGGATTCCCGATGACAAGGTGTATCGAAGCGTTCACCTCCAGCTACGAATAAAGCAGCATCCTTACCTAGTGCAGCCACTGAATGAGTCGGATGGCAAGAACGAAGTACACCTGCTCGTTTCCGAAACAGCTCGGGTAAAATACCTACACAGGAAGGTGATGACTCCACATAAAATCTCGGGTTTTCCGCGTTGATATAAGACCAAGTATGTGTCGGCAAAACAAGCAATCCTTCTCGCATATACTCAGACAAGGCATCGAGTACAGTGTCAGCCCCACTCTCTACTTCTCCTATGCTTTTCATAGAGGAGTGCATGAGCACTGTGCCCGTCCTATCAATTCCCGCATGATCAAGATGGTTAATTAAATCTAATTTATTATACATATCAGGCTCTCCTTTGCTAGTTTTGACTATTATAAGCTTAAATCGGCAATTCGTGAACAGCATAATAGTAATAAAATATTTTTAATATCATATTCACAATAGTGTGCGCCATACAGTATAATACGATCAGGAGTTGGTAAAATGAAGGACACAAACGAAGTAATCAGTGGATTAATGCAGGAATTACGACGCGGAACAATTATAATCGGCGTATTAAGCCAGTTGTCTGAGCCACAGTATGGCTATTCATTGGTTTCCGTACTCGAGGAGAAAGGTATTGCAGTTGATCCCGGCACCTTGTATCCACTGCTGCGCAGACTAGAGAAACAAGAGCTTCTACAAAGCGAATGGGATACGAACGATACCCGTCCACGGAAATATTATTCACTCAGCCCTTTTGGAGAGGAAGTATACGCTCAACTATGTCAAGAATGGAGAAATATGATCACGAGCGTGGAAGGCTTGATTACTCATAACGGAGGAGAAAAAGATGGAACTGATTAAAAGGTATATTTATGCTGTTACCCACAAATTGCCGCAACAACAGCGGGCGGATATCGAGAAAGAGCTGCAAGGCCTAATCGAGGATATGATCGAACAACGACTTCATGAAAGCAGTGACTACGATTCAGCAATTGAGGAGGTTCTACTTGAGCTAGGGAATCCGAATACTTTGGCTGCAAAATACAGAGGTAATCAGCGCTATCTGATCAGTCCCGTATTGTATGACAGCTATTTCACTGTCTTGAAAATTGTGATCATTTCCATTATCATCTCGCTTACTGTCGTGTTCGCGATAGATTTCTTCTTGGATCCCTTACAAGTACAAGTACTTGAATCGTTCATTGATTATCTTGGTTCATTGTTCAGCGCTACTCTTCAAGGCTTTGCCTGGGTAACGATCATATTTGGGATTATAGAATATGCAGGTGTTAAAACTCCGAAGATCAACCAAGACTCCAATAAGGATTGGAAACCCTCTATGCTTCAGCCAATCCCCCATTCTAAAGCTCAGATTAAGCTCAGCGAGCCTATTACAGGAATTATTTTCACTATATTATTTTTAGTTCTATTTACTGTTTCCGATCATTTACTAGGGATTATTAGATTTCATGAAGGACAATCGTCAATTATTCCGTTCTTTAATGAAGCTGTATTTCGCGGATATTCCCCGTTAATCTGGCTTTTAATCGCACTTGGAATACTGAGAGATTGCTTGAAAATAATAGCAAGAAGATGGACTATGAATCTCGTTTATTCCCATGTCATCATTAACATCATCTCATTCGTTGTTGGCCTGATCATTTTTACGAATCCAGACATATGGAATTCGCTATTTTTGAATGAATTAGTTGAGCATGGTTTACTTGCCCAAGGCAGTGAAGATTTTGACTGGGTATCCTCTTTATGGAACCGAGGAACCGAAGGATTTGTTTATATCATTGGAGCAGTTTACTTATTCGATACAATTAATGTGTGCTACAAAGCATATCAATTGAAAGATCACTCTTAGAAATTATTCATTATGAGCAACAGCATGGAGGAAAAATGGATAACATTTTATACCTATCACAATTCAATCTACTAAATAGTCTCTCTATGGAGGACTTAATAGAAATGGATGAATTAACTTCGATTACAATTTTCCCAAAAAACACGTTTATTCAATCTCCGGAAACCTATTCTGAAGCGCTTTATTATGTGAAAGTAGGGAAGGTTCGCTTATGTAAGCTAAACGCGGATGGTAAACAATTCACTTTAGATATACTCAGCGAAGGAAATGTGTTTGGCGAAATGGATGCCATTTCATTGGGGACACGGGATATGTATATAGAAACGTTAGAAGAATGCCACATCTGTTTAATGAATAGAGATAGATTTGAAGATTTTATGATTCAACGTCCTCGATTTATGATGAGTTTAATAAAAGTGATGAGTGATCGCATTATATCCATGAGCAGTTTAACTCAAAATCTCGCCCTCGGAAACCTGCAGGATAAAATTTTGCATACGATTCTAAAGCTTTCTAATCAATTTGGAAGCGATAGTAAGGATGATTATTGCAAGATTGATTTACCTCTTTCTCATCAAGAAATCGCTAATTTAGTTGGCGCAACAAGAGAGTCCGTATCGATAGCTTTGAAAAAGCTTACGGAAGAAAAAATGATTAAAACAGGTTTGAAAACGATTTATATCCGTCGAGATCTTCTCTCAAACAACGAACTGTAATCTACATTACATCTTTCTTTATCTTATATAAGTATTGTAAAAATAATTACAATTCATCATATAGAGGAGAACGTATTTCATGGATAAAGAAAAGACAGCAGCACTATCTGATTTCATTACACAACGGAAAGGTGCCCAAAAGATTGGCGACATTCCGAATGAAGTAATTCAACTGCTTCAGAAAGGGAAACTGCAAAGCGTAAATCTGACAGAATGGCTGGCTGTCGATCATGCGCTGCTTCTCCAAAATGTGTTTGATGAGCTTGGAATACAGCACGAGTCTGCTTCATTCCAAGCAGGACTAGATCATTTGAAAGAAAAGAAGATGATGAAAATCATACCCGCTATTGCTCGGGAGTGGCTTAACCTGCTAGAGCGGAGATCAGATGAGCAAAGAACCCAAATCTTCGAAGCTCTTGCTACTCACCAATCAGACAGCGTCCGCTGCTGGGCTGCCTATATCATTGGGCTTGATCAGCGATTGTCTCCAGAAACTAAACTGACAGGCATCCGTCCTTTTGCTGCTGATACCCATTTTGGCGTACGTGAAATTGCATGGATGGCCGTGAGAGAATCGATTTCCAGCCACCTCATGCAATCCATTGCTCTGTTAAACGATTGGGTGATGGATAAGGATGCCAACATTAGGAGGTTTGCCATTGAATCGATTCGCCCGCACGGCGTCTGGTCTAAGCATATTATCGCTTTAAAAGAGAACCCCTCTCTTGCTATTTCGCTTCTAGAAGCTGTAAAATCCGACCCGATCAAATATGTTCAAGATTCTGTGGGCAATTGGTTAAATGATGCAAGCAAAACCAATCCTGACTGGGTGCTTCAGACCTGTCATGCATGGTTGGAAGATTCAAATACGAAGGAAACAAAACGAATTGTAACGCGGGCTAAGAGAAGCTTATTGAAAACTACGTAATGGACGCGAAGGATTGATAGGCGAGGCGATTAGATTGGATATTGTCCATTCAAACACCGAATACTTCTATGTTCCAATGAGTTTGAATGGAAAAGATCCAATCAAATAGGTAGTTAGAAGCTCTTTGTCTGCGGAACAGCCGATTAGCTTGGATGAAATACAGTCTAGGACAAATATAGCGTTTTTGAAGAAGAGCTGAATGTATGAAATACAGTCAAAGACTTGCCCCACACTACTGCACTCCTTCAGTAACAAATGCCGTTCATTAGGCTCATTTTCATCATATTTTTGATTTTTCTAATCGTAACAGGATGGTCTAATTTCACAGCCAACTTTACCTTTATGCTGCACGCCAAGACAAAAAAAAGCATTTCGACTCAAGCTTGCTTGAGTCGAAATGCTTAGATATTCACTTACTAATAAGAAAGACATATTATACTGTTGTTTGGGGAGTTTCTTTACTGCGAGCATTTTTCTGAATAAGAGAAATTTGCCCGGAGTGAATCCCCGTGTGATACATTAGTCTACCTATAGCTTCTAATGGTGTCGATGTTCCGAAAGACGACTCAACAGGCTTATGCCATGCATCCTCAGGAAGCGCACGCATTGCTTCTAGCAAATTTTCGTTGGAAGATGTCAGCAGCTCAACTAATTCTTCTATCCTAGTAGTAAGCGCCGCGTCATCACCTTTGCTCCTATTATCCTCCACCGGTTTACTCTTACCAAAAAACCAATCAGCGAACATATATTCAACTTCTGCGCTATGACGAATTAGAGATTCAATTGTCGCCGAACCAATCTGCAAGCCGAGGTCCTGTTCAGGCAATGCCTTTACCGTCTTGTGGAAACGTTCTTGAATCGCCTGCCAAATCGGCAGCACTGTAGAATAAATCATTCGGGGTTCACTCCTTTAAACCGTTTCTTTCTTCTTATCAATTACAACATGTTCGAATTTATTCGCATCTACATCCAGATCAAATGCCATGCCGAATCCTACAACATAACGGCCATCAACAGGAGTCATCTCAAACAACGAGAAATCAAGTCCGCGCAGCAAATCCATCATTTTCGCACCGTGATCGTTATTGAACAGCTCGAATATATCCTCATGTCCATCATTGCCGATATTGCTAGCCGTACAATTCCAACGTACCCGTTCTGTTGCAAACTTATTGTTTGTTTCGGACTCGTCAGCAATAAGCATCACATCAACAAAATCATTGCTTTCCATATATCTATAGTGATCGGCGATCTTGCTGATATATATGTAGAGCTTGCCTTCTTTCTTAACGAACGGCGCATAACTAATGAATGGCTTGCCTTCATCACCTATTAGACTCAAAATAATAATTTTGCGAGTCGCGATAAAATTCAAATAATTTTCCTTATTTTTCTCCAAATCAACTGGTTTTTTCAAAATAAACCCTCCATCAATCATATTCTTACCTTCATTTAACTACCTAACCGTACTTAATAAATGGATTCGCGGCTTCATCTCAGAAGGAATATATTGAATTTCTGAATCCATCCGATAAACCTTTCGGATCATATCCGTTGTCATGACTTGATTCGGTGTGCCGCTCATCGCCTTTTCCCCAGCCTGAACGACAACAACACTATCACTGTAACGAGATGCTTGATTAAGATCATGAAGAACCATCACAACGGTCATGCCCATATCTTGGTTAAGCTCTCTAACGAGCTCTAGTACTTCATGCTGATGAGAAATGTCCAAGTAAGTCGTCGGTTCATCTAGCAACAGAATTTTCGGACGCTGCGCAAGAGCCATAGCAATCCATGCTCGCTGTGATTCACCACCGGACAAAGAAGCGACCGTACGATCCTTATAGTCTGTCATATGTGTCTTATCAAGCGCCCAACTGACGATTTCCATGTCATCATGATTTAATTTTTCGAACCATTTTTTATGAGGATATCTACCGTAAGAGACAAGATCGATCACGGTCATATCACTCGGCGCTTGGTTTTTCTGACTAAGCATGCACATTTTACGAGCAACTTGTTTGGCAGTCATTGTTTTCAAGTTTGTACCATCGAGCACCACTGAGCCTGTATGATAAGGAATAAGACGCGATACTGCTTTGAGCAAAGTAGATTTTCCTGAACCGTTCGGTCCAATTATAGACATAATCTCACCTTGTTTAACGGAGAAGGAGAAGTTGTTGATGATACTCTTCTGCTCATAACGTATAGACACAGAATCAACAGTAAACATGTTAGAATGCCCTCCTTCTCATTAGGTACAGAAAATACGGTGCCCCGATAACAGCCATAAGTATACCGGAAGGTATATCAAGAGGTGAGAACAAGGTACGCCCCCCCGTATCGGCAATCAACAGAACAAGCGCTCCAAGCGCCATACTCATTGGCAGCATGTACTTATAATCAGAACCAACCAGCATTCTAGCCATATGCGGTACGATGAGACCAACAAATCCAATCATGCCGATAGCCGCTACAGAGATAGCAGCTAAGAATACAGCCAATAACGACAATAATATACGAATTCGATTCACATTCTCGCCTAGATTAGACGCGACTTGGTCGCCCAGCCGAATAATATTCGCCTTGCGAATGGCGAATATGGATAGAATCCAACCGACAATAGCATATGGATAAACCATTGATAAGGCCATATTTCCTTTCGCTGCCAGACTGCCGTTAAGCCATTGAACCGCGGCTGGGAGTCGATCGCTGTACATAATTGTAAGAAATCCAATTACTCCCCCGCACAAGGCATTCACCGCTACACCAGATAAGATGATTGTAATCGGTGAAATGCCATTCCGTCTCCATGCTAGTGCATAAACAATAGTCGCTGAAACTAATCCCCCAACGAAAGCGGCAATCGGAATGAATTGCGTATATTCAGGTGCTGCCAGCATAATGACAAGCACACAAGCAGCTGCACCGCTGGTCACGCCCGTCAAACCAGGATCAGCTAGCGGATTACCCATTACAGCTTGCAAGAGCGCGCCCGATATCGCTATATTGGCCCCAATGATCAATGCCAGTAATACACGCGGCAATCGAATTTCCCATATGATTGTGGCATTAACCGCTTTGGATGATGAACCAAATAACGTTTTTAATATTTCAGGTATCGAGATGGGCACACTGCCTAGTCCAATTGCGATTATCGCGGCAACGATTGCAAGTCCTAACGTTAAAATAACAATCAGCCTGCTTCGAGATGTATTTATCACACGCTATCTCCTCTAGCTATTCATAGAAATAATTTGCGATTTCAGTCAGAGCCTTCTCCACATTAATGATAGAGGTTACGCCAAATATACTGTAATCCAAAATATGAATTTTATCGTTTTTATATGCGGATAGCTGAGTCCATGCGGTATTTTTTTCCACTTCTTTCTTAAACTTGTCTTCTGACGCACCATGATCACCTGAAGCGAGTACAAGAATAATATCTGGATCAGCCGCTACTACATTCTCCATATTAATTGGAGAGTATGCCTCAGTCACTTTAAGTGCGGACGTCGCAATATTGTCTGCACCAAGCTTCTTCACCAAGCTGCCTAGGTAAGAGCGCTCACTCATTACCATGAAGGAATCCGAAGTTCCGATAACAAGCATAACGCTTGGAAGTTCCTTGCCTTCAGCTAGTTTGACCAACTCATTTTCCTTATCCAAGATTTTGGTCAATGCAGCGTTCATCTCATCGATTTTATTAAAATAAGTACCCAATACTTTAATGCCTAGTTTCAGGTCCTCGAATGATTCCGTTCTTAAGTATGCTTTCTCCAGCTCAAGGCCTTCCAAATTTTTGTCTAATGTGCTGCGCAGTGATTCCGCGCCAAGAATCAAACCTGGCTCAAGCTTAGTAACAACTTCAAGATCCGGTGCCATCGGTGAGCCAATTCGCTCAATTTTCTCGAAATCCGCTGGGATCGGATTAGTGGATGTTGGCACGCCAACAGGTGTTACACCAAGCAAGTAGAGCATCTCTGTTAATGGTACAGAAGTCGTAACAATACGCTCCGGCACAGTAGAAGGAAATTGACTCAACGATTCCTTGAACAACGCTTCATCGACACCATCGTTCTCTAAACTATATACAGCGTCAGTTTTCTCGGCTGTGTTACTCTTGTTCGTTTCATTACTTGGAGAATTTGTTGCCACCTCGCTTTTAGGCTGATTTTCCGCCGTATTGGTCGATGAACATGCCGTCATCACACTAAAAGCACCAATAAGCATTAGCAATAATAACTTTTTCAAAATTTACCCCTCCGCATATGTATGTTTTTGATAATCATTTACCATTTTAAATGATAATGATTTTCATTGTCTCTTTCGGTTATTATGATAATGGTTATCACTATCATCTGTCAAGCAAATTATTGGAAATCTTGTCACGTCAATCCTGGGGTATCGTTTTGGATGCTTAATAAGGACGATCCCGCTCACTCAGTTAGTGCAATATATGAACAATTTTAAGAAGTTATAAGACGAAAAAGAGCGGGACAAAGCCTATATTAGACTTTACCCCGCTCTTATCGTTATAGTAAGAGAGCTAGTTTCCCTTATTGATTAATAATGTCATCGCTTAAAATGGCAATAGAACAGTTAGAAACATTAACGTCAATTTCGTGAAAATAGACATTTTCATTCGTTTCAACACTGGTAAGCCATAGCCCCCACCGAATATAAGATACATTAATATTAAAAAGCCCCCGCCGGGGGCTTCAAGTTCTTTCAAATAGGTTCCATCAAGTAAAAACGGCTATCGCCGTCCTCTGGCGGACAATCGTTTACGGTGAATTTTAAGCGTCATTATAAGTGTGAAACTTATAAATTCTTATAATTTTAAAAAAGAAAAGACTCCTCACCCTCCAGATGGCGTTGAAGTTCTAACAAGATCAAATCCAGGTCCTTCGTCATCAGTTTGTCCAACAAGATTTGATGATCCCTAACGATCCGATTGTTAGCGTAGTAGCCGACATTCTTGATGAAGTGAAGCCGCGTTTGATTTAGAATGCTATTCCACGTCATGAGCACCGTTCTTTCATTGGCCCTATTAATAATCATTTCATGAAATTGCACATCAAGCTCAATCAGCTGATCCAATTGATTTTCCTCAAAGCAGCTCGACATTCGATCAACAACCTGTTGTAATTGTTCGAAAAAGGGTGTATCCATTTGTTCGATATATCTCTTGATCACGAACTGTTCAAGATGCAGTCGAATCGGGATTAGAATGTCTTTGACTTCATCCACTTCAATATCTGCAACTACCGTCTCACGATACGGATAAGTGATCAGTAACCCTTCTCTTTCCAATTGACGGATCGCTTCCCGAACAGGTCCCCGACTAACCCCCATCTGATCGGCAATATCAGTTTCCTTTAGCCGACTCCCGGACTTTAATTCTCCCTTAAGAATGGCATCCCGTATATCGTTCGTTACTTTTTCTCGTAGAGAGATACTCGTCTGCTGATTAAAAGTAAAACCAGTCACAATTAGCCCCCCAATATCATTATTCTAATAATTCACTTTGTCTTTACATTACTGAGATGATTGTATTTTGTCAACAAAATCTAAATAACAATCAGATATCAGTAGAAAGACAACTTATCATCTTCTCTCAAAATTTAAATATTGTTGACAATATTCAAATTCATATGGTTTAATCTTCTTGCGAACGTCTTAATCAGTGGAGGATGAACAATGAGAGTATTGGCAATTGGCGCACATCCCGATGATGTCGAAGGCTTGTGCGGGGGTACATTAGTAAAATGTGCAGCAAGAGGCGACCATGTCACAATTATGATTGCTACAAATGGTAACGTAGGCTCACCAACGCTGAGCCGTGAAGAAATTGCCGCGATTCGCAAGAAAGAAGCAGAAGCATCTGCGGCATTAATAGGCGCAGATCTCATCTGGATGGGATATGATGATGAGTTCCTTTTCCATGATCGCGAGACACGACTAGCATTCATCAATGCCATTCGCAAGGCGAATCCTGATTTCATGATCGTCCACGGTTCTAATGATTATCATCCTGATCACCGAATAAGTGGAGAAATTGCTATTGACTGCCGCATTCCTGTAACCGTACCGCTAATTGAAACGGAATATCCGCCAATGAGCAAAATCCCCCATGTTTTTATTATGGATAACGTCGGCGGGATCGGATTTGACCCCGAGGTGTTTGTCGATGTCTCCGATTGCTTCGAGCTGAAAAGTCAGATGATGAAGTGCCATAAGAGCCAGGATGAGTGGCTGCAGCATATGTACAATGAGGACTATGTCGAAATGTTGTCTAGACCCTCTATCATTAGAGGGATGACCATTGGTGTAAAGTATGCAGAAGCTTTCCGAAATCTCCCAATGTATCCTGTCATGGGTGGATCGCATCTGTTACCGAAATGAAGCTTAAATGCTTCAGCAAGCTTGGATGACTGGAGGGGTATCTATGGAACAGCATATGAAGATCTGGGAATGGACAGGGGAAAATGAAGTGCAAATGCGACATAATCATCGTGAGCCCCCGGGTATCGGCCAAGTCGAAATCCGAATTGAAGCGATCGGGATTTGTGGTACGGATCTACATATATTGAGCGGTCATGCCAAGTTCAGTTCTCCCCCACTCCCATTAGGACATGAATTAGCTGGCCGCATCGTGCGAATTGGCGAGCATGTTACAGGCTGGTCCATCGGAGATCGCATCTGCATTGATCCATTAATCAGTTGTGGACGCTGTGGGCAATGCCGTGCGGGACATAAGCATCGCTGCCTTGCTGCAGGTGAAATCGGCCTGCATCATCCAGGAGGCTGGCAGCAATATTTGACTGTCCCCGCGGCTAATCTGTATCTATTACCTGATTCGATTAGCTTCGAAGAAGCTTCTCAAGCGGAGACGCTGCACTGCTGCTTAGGCGGTATTGATAAATTAACGATACGCTTAGGCATACATGCAATTGTAATGGGTGATGGACCGACGGGTTTATATTATGTGCAGTTGTTGAAAGCAGCAGGCGTTAATTGTGTTACATTGATGGGTATGAATGAAAATCGGCTGGCACTCGGTCGATCATTCGGTGCGGATCATTGCGTGAATATACGATTAATAGATCCGAAGACTTTGCCTTTAATGAATACACAGGATATTGCAATTGATGCAGCAGGAACAGAGGCGTCGTTACAAGCAAGCATAGACGCATTAAAGCCTGGAGGGCAATTATTGCTGTTCGGACTACCGGATAAACCAATTAGCGTCGATATTCAGACAGTAGTCATGAAGGAGCTCAGACTTCTCGGCTCGACGAACGCCCCTGACGTATGGCCCCGAGTTATCGATATGTTGGCCAGCAATACGGTGAATGTGAAGGCGCTCATCACCCATCGTTTCGGTTTCGATCAATTAAACGAAGCTTTGGTGTTTGCCCGCAATCATCCTGATGAAACAATCAAAATTATAATTAGCAATGAACATGACGAGGAGGTACTCAAATGAAAATAACTGCCGTCAAGACTAAAGCGATTAAGATTCCTTTCTTTAAAGGTGAAAAATGGTCGGGAGGAACGAGATACAGCGCCCCATCTCTTATTGTCCAAATTGAGACGGACGAAGGTTTAATCGGTGTAGGTGAAGCGGTAGGGCCTACAATACCCGTTATTCAAACCGTCGTTGATAAAGAGTTTACCCCTTTCTTACTAGGGCGCGATCCGATGGAATTAGAATCCATACTGCACCAATTGGAACAATACAGTGTCAATTGGAAACAAATCGGTTACTATGGGCTGGCTGGGATCGAGATGGCACTGCTAGATTTGCGAGGAAAAATATTGAATACACCGGCATATAATTTGCTTGGGGGACAATGTAAATCTGAAGTGGCTTTTTCAGGTTATATCTTTATCGATTCACCAGAAAATAATGCAGAAGAAGCGCGAAAATTTGTTGCTGCGGGATATACGGAATTGAAGCTGAAGGTCGGCCGGGACATTGATCTGGATGAAAAACGTGTGAAAGCCGTACGCGAAGCAGTCGGGCCGTTCGTGAAAATCCGTATTGATGCCAATCAAAACTGGAGCGTTCCAACGGCAATCAAAGCGATTCGCAAGATGGAAAAATATGATTTGCAGATGGTTGAGCAACCAACTCGTTATGATGATGTCGACGGTATGGCCGCAGTAAGCCGGGCAGTCGATGTGCCGATTATAGCCGATGAAGGCTGCGCAACGTACGAGGATGCGTTGCGGTTAATCGATAAGCGGGCATGCGCATGCTTTTTGGTGTACCCATCAGAAGCAGGCGGCATCTTGAAAGCGAAGCAAATCGTTGACTTAGCGAATGAAGCCGGTATTTGGTGTGTCACAGGAAGCTGGGCAGAGACGGGTATCGGTACACTCGGCAATGTGCATTTTGTTGCTTCATCGCGGAATTTCCCTTTTGCCAATGATACCCACCTCAACTTTATGACTGGCGATTTACTTCGTGAACCTCTTGTTTTTAATCAAGGTAAAATCGCTTTGCCACACCGTCCAGGATTCGGAATCGACCTTGATATTTCGAAGCTTGACCATTATGGCAGCAACTTTGAACGAGAGATGGTATTTTACGATCCTCAAGATCCGAGCTTCCAACCACGTATTGGTCAAATCCTGTAAATCCATCATCTACATAGCAATGTTAATAGGGCAATCCCTTAAGGTTCTGCTCAAGACTTAAGTGATTGCCCTTCTATAATTCCAAAGATAACTTCTTTATTGCCTTGAGCGATTTATTCCGTGCCCAAGCCTTCCAAGGCATGCAAAGAAACCGACAGGCTCGCATAATCCCCTACTTGTTCATTAAGACCTGCGGGCACAACCTGACATACAGACAAGGCATAACTTAATGCCTCACGTTGCAATTCTTCCATAACTATTGGCTCTAGAATATGTAGCTGTCTACTATAAATACTGCCAATCACAATACGCTCCGGATTAAGAATGTCCACCAATAAAGCGAGTCCTCTCCCTAGCTTTCGGCCTACTCGTTCATAAATTTCTAAAGCAAGCGGATCGCCTTGCTGGGCAGCTTCTCCAACCTTCTGAGCTGTGATCAAGGACAATTCTTGTAAGGTTCGGCAGAATGACGGCGGGTTACCCGCTTGGATTCTTTGCTGAGTCATAGCTTTCGCTAACTGAGTGATCCCGCCTCCACTGCAGAAGCCTTCAAAGGAACCTGCTTTGCCATAACCAACAGGTCCTGTGTCTTCCATCCTCATGTGGCCTACTTCACCAGCCATATCATTCGTACCACTATATAGTTTACCATCTAATATGAGTCCTGCTCCCATGCCCGTACCGAAGGTTAGAAATATCATATTGCTGCAACCTTTGCCTGCCCCCCATTTCCACTCTGCTAGAGCACAAGCATTGGCATCATTTTGCAAACCCACGGTTACCTGATATTGCTGTTTAAACGGCTCTATGATGTCAATCATATCCCAATTCGGAAGATTAGGAGGTGACAGTATAAGCCCTCGTTTGCTATCCAATGGACCTCCACAGCTAATTCCAATGGCTTCAAGGGCGCCCGGGCTATAACTTTGAAGCAATTCTTCTAAAGTAGCCAGCAACCTGTGAATCGTTTCTGTCGGAGTCGAAGGTGTTGGAAAGCTCCGTTTGACAATTAGCTCTATTTCAGCATTCATCAGCTTGCCCAAACTTACCGCGCATTTGGTGCCTCCAATATCAATTCCAGCTAATATTCTCATAATGGAAAAAGGCCTCCTCTAACAAAATGCATAACGCATGATAAATGTAAGATGTCGCTCTTGGATATCCGGTGCACTGCCTCCGCTGCCACAGACCATCACCTTCCCCTTGTGAGCATATTACGTTGACCCAGTTATCGATAGATTTCAAATGGATGAACCAACCGAGCTTTAAAATACAATCACTTTCTCTTCATCGGGCACATAAGATAACCCATCAGTCAAAGGCCTATGTTGAAATGAAGGGTAGGGAATAAAAGTGACCGTTTCTTATATAGACTATACCTCACCATCCGTACAATTTACGTACGATGTGAATACCAATACTTTTTTCAAGAAAGATAATTCAAATTTTATTAATGTTCTTTCCATCAACCAACTAAATACGTTAGGTAATGTTTCTCTGCTCGATATTTATCTGAGCACGGGAAATATAATCGAGCCCCATACCCATCAAAATGCGAGCGAATTGGTTTATTGCATTTCAGGTGCAGCCGTTGTTTCTTTGATTAATCCATTTACGAAAGAGCTTCTCAATTTCCCTATCCAGCCAGGTCAAGTTGCTAACGTACCTCAAGGCTGGTGGCATTATGAAATTGCTACCGTCGATCATACCCATTTATTAGCCATATTTGATGCTCCGATTCCTGAATTTATTGGCGGTTCTGACCTGTTGCGATTAACACCGGCGAGTGTGTTTGCTCATTCGTATTGCCTCAATGAGGAACAAGTGAAAGAAACACTAGCTCCCATTACAGAAACCGTGGTCATCGGACCACCTCTCAATTGCAATCAAACTAGAGAGCAAAATCAAACATCAGCCAATCCATCACAATCTAATCATGCTTACTACAACCAGGCGTATGGACATATGCCGCATCAAAATTTTAATTATGCGCAGCAGCAGCCTGTTATCGGCAATGGCTGGAGATATAGGTAGCTCATTTCCCACGAGAAGGCCGCTTGTTTACAAAAAAGATGCTGAGAAGAATGAACACGAGTCCTATCAGTAGTGAAAGGGTAAATGGCTCATTTAAGAAAAGGGTACCCGTCAGTATAGCTATTAATGGTATTAGAAAAGTAAATGAAGCCACCTTGCTCGCTTCGCCGGAATCCATTAACTTATAAAACACCAACCATCCGATTGCAATGACAAATATAGATATAAATAACAAAGTCAAAATAAAAGCTGGCTTCCAAGTTACGTCGGACCAGCTTTCAATACTCGATCCTAATACGGTCATGAACAAACCGCCTATAAGTAATTGAAGTGTAACTAGCCAGATCGGGTCCACGCGTGGGCCTGTTTTTTTGACATAAATCGTTCCCAATGCCCAACTGAGCGCTGATCCCAGTGCCAGCAAAATGCCTGTGACAGAAATATGGCCGGACAAGCCGCCTGCTCCGCTGCAGATGATGCCCACCCCAGCAAAACCGAGAATGAGTCCCCCAATTTTGAAACCGTTCATCCGTTCTCCGAGCCACATCCATGAAAATATGCCGACCAGTACTGGTTGAAGAAACACAATGGCTGAGAAAAGCCCTGCAGGTAAATATTCTAGACCTATCGTTTGAAGACCATAATACAAAATCACATTAACTAGTGCGGATATCAGATAAATGGCCCACGTTTCTTTGAAATGCAGGCTTTTATATCTTGGAATAGCGATTATTAAAAGTAGAATGCCTCCCAGAAGCGTTCTTGTACCTGAGAATAGTACCGGCGGCATATACGTCAACGCGAATTTTGATAAGGGCCAGTTTATTCCCCAAACGATAATTAAAAAAGCAAGCAGCAGAAAAGTTTGCAGCCTCGATAGCTTTTGCATGTATAAAACCCCTTGGTGTCAGATTCCCCTAAATTAAAACATAAAAACTATCATACGCTCCTTCCTCCGAGTTATCAATTACAATTATTATTCGCAAAAAAACCACATCATTGAATGTGGTTTGGTCCATCCTTTTGACTCCTAATGGAGCCTGCCGCCTAATAAATACGGGCGACAGGTCATTTAGTAATTAGGTAAATTCTATTGTTGTTTTGCACGAAGCATTTGTTGCAGCAGCTTTTCTATTTCATTTTCAGGAAAAGCTGCTAATAACGTTTCTTTAAAGGTTTCTTGAGCCCTGTCGATCTTGTCTTGACCTATTTGTGTCAAAGAGGTGTAGATGCTTCTGCGATCACTATCGCATGCATGCCTTTGCAAAGCTCCACAGCCTTTTGCCTCAAATCGGCTAACTAGCCTAGATAAAGCACTCTGGCTTAAACCAACCATCGACTCCAAATTTTGCAATTTCAGTTTTTTCTCCGGTGACTCAGACAAAAATAACAACAAATAAAATTCTTTTAAAGACAAGCTATGCTTTTCTTGTAAATTAGCTTCTAATTCATTCGATACGTTCATTTGTATATGCGATAATGTCAACCAGTTCGTTATAAGGTCATTGTTAAGGATATTTACCATCTTACAATTCCTCTCCAGAGCATAAAGCTATTGATGAATTTATTGAACTTTCCTTATGTTATTATAACATTAGCATTATCAATAAACGACCATACCTTTATGTTTTCATGTCTCGCACAAACACAGCACCGATTTTACTATTATTTATTATTTCTTTCTAGGAAATCCAAGTCCATATTGTTTAGGAATAGCTGTTTCTTTACTAAGTTGAACTGCAGCCTCTAATGTCCAATATGGATTTCTCAACATTCCCCGTCCTACCGCAACAAGGTCAGCTTCCTCATTGCCGATTACCGCATTGGCAAGCACTGGTTCATCCAATCTTCCGACCGCAATAACAGGAACATTTAGGCTTTGTTTATATTCTCGTGCTAACGGCACTTGATAAGCTGCATGTGTCCCTGGTTTTCCTGCAGCTGCAATAGGTCCTTCACCGCCAGCGCTGATATGGAAAATATCTGCTCCCGCTTCTTTATATACCTCGCTGAACTTCAAGCTCTCGTTAATGTCATATCCGCCCTCTACATATTCCTTAGCAGAAATACGCATGATTAAAGGCATATCTGTCGGCATTACACTTTTTGCGGCATGAATGACTTCTTTACCGAATAAAGCTCGATCTTGTCCATACTCATCAGTTCTGCGGTTTGTAAGCGGCGAATGAAACTGGTGAATGAGATAACCATGCGCTCCATGAAGCTCAATGACATCAAATCCCGCTTTGACAGCCCGTTCTACGCCCAAACGGAATTTCTCGACCATCTCTTTCACTTCCTCAGTCGTCAGCTCCCTTGGAGTTTTAGACTCAGAATTAAATGGAATGGAAGATGGAGCTACAGGAACCGCCGCGTCTTCGGCCTTGCGTCCAGCATGAGCAATTTGAATGCCTACTTTAGCGCCATAGGAATGGCATGCTTCAACAATTTTGGCCAGCGCAGGAATCTGATCATCGGACCAAATTCCGAGATCAAAATCCGAAATACGACCGTCAGGCTCAACGTCCGTCATTTCAATAATAATTAATCCTGCACCGCCGATTGCTCGACTCACATAATGTATATAATGCCAATCCGTAGCGATTCCGTCTTTGTTTTTAACAGAATATTGGCACATAGGGGGCATAACCACACGATTTTTCAGCTTTAACCCCATTGTTTCATAAGGTGTAAATAAATCCTTCACGATATCTCTCCTCTTTATATAAGATCTAAGATCAGTATGCTCATGAGCACAAACATTTAAGAAAATATCTTAATGCATGCACATGCATATAATATATTAGAAATTGAAGCTGCTGTCAACAATCATTGATACCTACTTACAGTGAAGAAAATTTGAAAATGTAGAAAGAGATAAAAGTTAAAATCCGAACGACTGCAATCTCGTTCGAATTTTCTCCAAGCAGCCTATTTATTTGTCTATCCGCCTCTAACCTCGGATTTCTCTGATACTTCACTGTTGTTAATTTGTAACTGCACACTGATCATAACCAGGATTACAACGAGCATAGTCACAAGAGCAGGTGTAAAGCTTCCCATATTGTCATAGATCAAGCCAATAACAAGAGGCCCCATTGCACCAATGATATATCCGCCACTTTGCGTCATCGCTGACCATGCGCCAGCTTCCTCAGCTGTTTTTGTTTCAACAATCGGCAGCATTAAAGCAAGCGGAAATAACCCACCTGCACCTATGCCAAGGCATATTACTGCAGGCATCATTGGCAAATGCAGCAAAAGCATTATAATACCAACAAGTTCAAATAAGCTGCAGAGCACCAGAAACAATTTGCGATTGCCAAATCGAGATACTATCGATGGCAGAGTCATGGCTACCGGTATTTGCACAATTGTAAACACCGTAAGCATCATCGCAGCGCTTGATTTACTATAACCAAAGTTATGAGCAATTGGTGATATCCAAGCTGTTAAGGAATAAAACATACTCGACATTAGCCCAAAAAACAAGGTCATTTTCATTGCGCGCTTGTTATGAATAGGAAGCTTGGAGCGCGCTGAGTGATCAGTTAATTCCTTTCGCTTAATAAGTCCCGCCCAAATGATCAATGCAACCAGCCCAAGTACAGACCAGCATGCAAGTGTTAGGGAAAGGCTCTGATTCGTACGTGTATAAATTGGAATGGAAAACGCCGAAGCTATTCCTGCACCAACTGTCATCGATACAGAATACACGCTCACAATACCTGGATTTTTTGGGAAGTATTTTTTAATAAAACCAGACAATAACGGTCCAGCTATGCTGATGCCTGTCCCTGCGATAACAGCGGTTATAATCAGCATAGCTCCCGAGCTTCCAACACCTCGCAAAGCAGTTGCAACCGTAATAAGAATTAAAGCTATAAAAATGGTGCGTTCCAGTCCTAAGCGATCACGAATAGTAGTCGCCAAAACAGCAAACACACCCATACATAATACAGGAAGCGTAGTCAACAAGCTTGCCGTTAAGCCACTCATACCTAAGCTTGTTTGTATAGTCTCCAGTAATGGAGCAACAGATGTAATGGCTGGTCTCAAATTCAATGCTGCCAAAAAAATCGCAAGTAATAAATAATATTTTCCCATCTGACTTCTGTGTCACTCCTCTATTTTTTTCAATTTAAGTAACTTGAGTATAGAGGTTGATTAAACATTGATCAATACTATCATTTCTATTATTATAATAGTAATTATCTATTATAATAAGGGGCATTTCGATGGACACTCGACATATTCATTATTTTTTAGCCGTTTGTGAGCATCTACATTTTACAAAAGCAGCCAATGATCTTGGAATCAGTCAGCCAACGCTAAGCCAACAGATTCGTGTACTTGAGGACGAACTTGGAACGCCGCTTTTTGACCGAATAGGCAAAAAAATTGTTTTAACAGAAGCTGGGTCACTGCTGCGCCTCCATGGAGGGAAAATGCTTCAAGCAGAGCAGGATGCAAAAAAAAGTATACTTGAGCTCTCTTCAGGAGAACGAGGAACTATCCGTCTCGGTGTTCTCCCTTCAGATTTGGATTTCCAGCTAGTACCCTTGTTTATTCATTTTCATCAGAAGTTTCCTGCTGTACAGCTCCAAGCTTTTTCGACGCTCCGTATCCAAGAAGAGGTTCTCGGCAATAAGGTGGATATTGGCATTGGACTAAGAAGTACATCGGACACTCGATTAGTACAAGTACCTCTTGGTTCGGAACCTTATCATTTGCTTGCTTCCACCATAAATCCGCTAGCTGACAAGAAGGAAATTAAACTTCACGAATTAGAACATCTCCCTATAGTCATGTATCCTCGAGGCTTTCTTGGACGTGATCTTGTAGAGGATGTATGCAGAGAGCAAGGGTTTTCCTTAACGACTGTTATGGAAACAAGTACAGCTACTTCACTTCTTCAACTCGTCCGTGCCGGTATAGGCGCTACAATTCAGCCTAGAAATATGCTGAAAGGCCTGCCGAATCACAATGATATCGTATCCATTCCTATTACTGAACACACGCCATTTCGCCATTTAGAGCTAGTATATCGTTCCGACCGTTTTATAAGCCATGCTCAAAAACAGCTGGCAGAATGGCTCATCGATTTTTTCGGCTCCTATTTCGCTGATATCCTGCCTCTCAAAAGCAAATAAACAAAATACGGGGCACCGATCAACGATGTAATAATACCTACAGGAATTTCTATCGGCGCTATCACAATACGTCCTACCGTGTCGGCAAGAACAACTAAAGCTGCCCCTAGTACAGCTGAAGTGGGCAAGCTCAGACGAAAGTCAGATCCGACCAATAATCTTGCGAGATGAGGGATTATTAGACCGATAAACCCAATCGTACCAGCAACCGCCACCGCACTCCCAGCTAACGAAACTGCGATAATAATCATCATCAGCCTTGTCCGATTAATTTTCGAACCTAAGCCGACTACTGTATCTTCACTTAGCAGAAGAACATTTAACTGACGGTAACTCAGTAGGGCTGCTATTGTGCCTACAACTGTCCATGGCCATATAAGATCCACATGCTCCCATGTGCGAGCATATAAGCTGCCTTTGAGCCAGACAAGTGCCTGCGCCGCAGTTGGGGCAAACTTCACAATCATTAATGTGATAAGAGCCTGTAAGCCACTGCTCACAGCGACTCCGCAAAGCACAAGGCGATCAGGTTTAATTCCTTTTTTATATGCCAATAAGAAAATAAGCAAACCCGCACATATTGCACCGCCAAACGCGAAGAAAGGTAGCATATTTTGTGAAAATTGAGGAAATGCCAGTATGAGGATGACCGTGGCCAACCCGCCTCCGGCGGTTATCCCGATGACATCGGGTGCGGCAAGAGGATTTCTTGTGACACCTTGCAGCATGGCACCGGCTATTGACATGTTGATACCAACACATTTGGCAATAATCAGACGTGGCAGCCGATAATCAAAAACAATACCTTCTCTCTGGGTAATCTCTTCTACTAACTGACTAAATGGAATGTTTACAGCCCCGAGACGCAAACTAAGCACGATAAATATGAGTAAGAGTAGACTTCCTACAAAAATAGTAAGCCTAAAACGCTGTTTTTTATTATTCATTTAACTATCCCCCTTTTTCCGGCGCATCAGATATAGAAAGAAGGGGGTACCTAAAAGTGCAGTAACAATTCCAACAGGTGTATCTGTAGGATACAAGACCCATTGCCCGCCTATATCAGCGGCAAGGAGCAGACAAGCTCCGGCTAATGCTGATAAAGGAAACACGACTCGATAGTCCGTCCCAACTAGTGACCTGACCATATGGGGAACCATTAAGCCCACGAATCCGATTGGGCCTGCAAGGGCTACCGCTCCGCCTATAATGACAATAATGATGCAAAAAGCGAATTTGCGGAGGCGAGCCACATTTTGCCCAAGTCCCATAGCCACATCCTCACCCAATGAAAAAATATTAAAGGACTTTGCAAACAATAAACCTATCAAAGTACCAGGAACAACACAAAATAGACTTAGCTTTACATCTATCCATGTGGCTCCTGATAGCTTGCCAGCCATCCAGTATAATATTTCGGATAAGCTATCTTCATTAAGTATTAAGAATCCAGTCGTTAAAGAGCCCATGAATAAGGCGATTGAAACTCCCGCTAGCAACAGACGAGTTCCTGAATAGCCTCCACGTTGAGACAAAATAAAAACAAGACTCCCTCCCACAGCAGCACCGATAAAGCCAGCAATGAGAATTGTGACCGATACATCCTCCAGTCCGAACAAAACCAATGATAAAACAACAAAAAAGCATGCCCCTTGATTAATACCTATAATTTCTGGATCAGCTAATGGGTTCCTTGTTATTCCTTGCAACAGGCACCCCGCAACAGCTAAGCCGGCGCCTAGTATGATAGCCAACACAACTCGCGGAAGTCGGACTCCCCAAACTTTATAGGCCAGTAAATTCGATTCTTCTCGATTCAACAAGTCCGACCAATTACTCCAATTTAGCCCTTTCACACCGGCAAAGGTGCCAATAACTCCTAAAACAATTACGAGTACAAACAATCCTACGAACAGATAGGGAGCAGACTTTGTCTGCTCCCGCATGCCCGAATGCAGTTGTTTCACTGCTCCACCTCCCGGGTATGATATTATTTATCGCCTGCCATTATTTCCAATGCTTGATCAATTATGAGTTCTGCCGCACGTGGTCCGCGGCCTTTAGACCAAAGATCCCGACTCACTATAATAGCTTTATTCTCTTTAACCGACTTTAAGTTTTTATAGATTGGATTTGCCAGCCATTTTTCAGGTTCTCCATAAACAAAGAGATAGTCAGGGTTAAATTCGCCAAGCCGTTCAAGACTAAGTTTAGCAATATCTGTTTTACTTTCGGCAGCCGTATTATCCTTTTCACCTTCAAACAAATAATTAGTTCCAATCCCACTTAGCAGTGAACCTACGAATGAATTTTTAAGCCATACTGTTGATTCATCTTCAAACGCACCAACAACCAAAACACTAGGAGCCGTCTTCATCTTTTCCATACCTTGCTTAATTTTGGACTCAATATTTTGCTTCACCTTTTCACCTTGTTCTTTTTTGCCAACCACATCAGCAAGTAGGCTTAGATTAGCCAATACTTCCTCGTAATTGTCATCGTCAAAAGCAATGGTGGGCGCAATATCAGAGAGTTGATCCTTAATCATCTCGTGTCGATCTGGATTCGCGATAATGAGATCAGGCTTCACGGATGTGAGTACTTCCAGATTCGGCTGTTTCGCTTGACCTACATTGGTGATGCTTGACGCGTCTAATTTATCAACGAGATAATCGGGAAAGCCAGACTCCCCTATCCCTACTGTAGCGATAGGCTGAATATCAAGAACACTTAACATATCGATAAATGCATAGTCCAGTGCGACGATCTTAATTGGTGTTCCTTTTATCGTCGTTTCACCCCATGCGTGCTTAATAATCTTCTCTTGTGACGCATTTCCTGTATCAGAAGGCTGTGGTGTCGCTACTGTTCCACTAGAATTATTCGTGCTGCCAGCATTCGTACTTGAACTCTCCTTATTATTCCCATTACAACCAGCCAATAATAAAAGACTCAAAATAACAACAATTGAAACTGTTGATTTTTTCATACCAAACATCGTTCATTCTCCCCCTAAAGCTTTTCTGTTCTTCTCACACTTTCAAGTAGTATTGAGTATCATTCTCATTTGTATGCTTAACAGATTATAAACGGTAGACTTCAATTAAACCATGAACAATTTTGTTCCGTTTTTTGAAGCTTTTTGTTATTTGAGAACTTTCATCGGGGAAGGAGCAAGTTCAAGACATTGTCAATCATCAGATCATGACTTAATGCTGAATAATCAATCCATGGAAACATGTCTATCATATACCATTGATGATTTCGTACCGCTGTAGATTGTTTCCATTCTACACTTTCTTGTACATGCTGCCATAACTTCTGATCGGCTGCTTTGGATGAACACATCATGAAGATAATGTCAGCGTCATACTTCGGCAGTTCCTCAATTAATATTGTTTTTCTCCAATTAATCCCCTTCACTTCCTGCGGCGGGGTTATTTGAAGATCTTGATATAATACACAGCCCATATTACGGTCCATTCCATATACTCGTAGCTTACCGCCAATAATTCTCAGTATAAGTGCTGTTTTATCACCTATCTCCGCTCTTAAGGCTTCCTTAGCCTGTATCGCTTTTTTGTCGTATCGGTGCATCCATGCTTTTGCTTCCTTATGTTTCCCCATAATGTTCGCAATCTGTAGAAATCTCTCTCTCCATTCCGACTCCCAGTAGGAAATAACAACCGTTGGAGCGATTTGCGATAGGTCTTTGTTCTGCTCCCCCCATTCACGATTACTAACAATAATGTCAGGCTGGAATCGAATCAAGTCATCTAGTTTATGCGGATCATAGGACACAATTAGATGGGAATTTTTCAATTGATCTTTAAGGTGAAAATGATTCCAATTTGATAATCGAACAGATACATGAGGCGTCACTCCCAAGGCTAACAGATCACCGTTAAAGCTATGCCGCATAATAGCAATTTTCTTTTGATGCGTTCTCAAGTAATGAGCTGGGCTGTTCCCTGTTTCTTTCTTAAACATTCGGCTAAAATAAGACTCTTCATTGTACCCTACCGATTGAGCAATATTCTGGAAAGAACTATTAGACAGGAGTAACAATTCTTTAGCGCGTTCTATCCGCAGCTTGGTGATATAGGATGTCAAGTTGACTCCCTTGATCTTCTTAAATAAACGGGAATAATAACTCGGGCTATAGCCTGCCATTTGGGATAGAAGCTCAAGTGAAGTCATTTTCATATAATTCTCTTTCAAGTAGTCGAAGGTAAGCTCCATCCCCTTTATCGAATCATCCGTTGGTTCTTGAATTTCCTTCATGACCATGTAGATGAATTCCATGAACAAGCTTGTTTGCCGATATTCCCTAAGATCAGCCTGTTCTTCTGTACTTTCATACAATTGTTCTAACAAACGGAGCACCTGCAATTGATTCCCGACATATACCTCTCCCTCAATCGGAAATTCAATCCCTTCCTCCTTAAACAACTGCCATTTTCCGTTCGTTCGATACCGACTCCTGTACGAATAAGAGATCATATAGAACTCCATCGGTTCTAGTGGCTTAGATGTGGCTTGAACTTTTTTTCCTTTCTTCAGAAAAAATGTTTTGCCCGCCTCAGCTAGATGGGTTTCTCCATTAATGCTTAAGGTACCAGTACCTCTATTAACAAACATAATTTGATAGGTTGATAGAAAATGTGAGTCCAGCCGCCATTCATCTGTACATAGAATGTGCTCGACGCGGGAGACATGAAATATCATCTCATTTAATTGTTTAAATATGTTCATTGTTCATTCCTTCCCAAACCGTTCAATTATAGAAGGTCTTCCATAATGACTATTATAACAAAAAAGGCAAGCCGAAGTGCTTATACGACTGTGCGCTTGATATCCTTTTTTTGGTTATTAATTTTCACTTCGACTCCATACCTAACTAGACTGAAGTTACTACAAGACTCTATTTATGTCGACTGACCAAAAGTATCATAACTGTAATCTCGGCAAAAATGCCAAAACCCTTGATTTCTCAGTGGTTTTGGCATTTGTTTCATGCTCGTATCTAGTTTGCTCGTATTACTCACGCTATGCCATCTATGCTTCATCAACATTTAAATCACAGCTTTACCTGTTGCTTCACAATTGCGTTCTTGTGGACCTTCAGTGTATCTCTGTACTCCACCATCTCAATTTCACAATCCGTACCTACGATTACATGTTCACCTCTAACCATATCAGCCTTCGTATACTGGAGCTCCACACTGTCCCCTTCTATTAATCCAGCATTAAAAAAGGCCACTTCCGTATTCTTCATCAGCTTCAGAAGTCTACCAGCTTTGCTTCGTTTGATTTTAATCATGCTGCCGCCAACCTCCTTGGCACCGCTAGGACCGAACAAACTTATAACTAGACGGTCCGCATTCAGCAATCCATCCACACTGGCTGCGCCGGAAAGCTGCAGCTCCTCCGCTTCACAATCACCCTTTACATCTAGGTTTCCAGAAAAATTTAACCGATCTATCCTTAGCCCCTCAGTTGTCTTCACCTCACCCCGACCTCGCAAGGAAAGTCCGTCAAGGCTGCCATTAACGATACATTCGCCTGTTATCTTTATATCTTTCGCTCGGAGGCTTCCAGCTATATGTGCTTGCCCAGTCAAGCTCAGCTTATGGCAATCTACATCCCCGTTAAATTGACACTCTCCTGTTATGTGTACATTTTCATAAAAGCCGCCCGCTGACGTTGTCGTGCCTAGTATTTTCAATTGAGTCCGGATCAGTTCAGTCATTCAACTTCTCCTCCTTCACAATTTTCGCACCAGGGTGAACGGTTAGCTTCGATCGATATTCTACACGTCCAATAGAGCAGCCTTGGCCGATATTTACGACA
This sequence comes from Paenibacillus sp. J31R122, assembly GCF_056269185.1. Lineage (NCBI taxonomy): Bacteria > Bacillati > Bacillota > Bacilli > Caryophanales > Paenibacillaceae > Paenibacillus > Paenibacillus sp. J31R122. The sequence goes on along the minus strand of NZ_JBWDNM010000003.1, from coordinate 244,321 downwards.
TTGCCCCTAACAATATCCGCAGTCGTAAATTCCAAGTCAATATAATCTCCCTCAATTACCCCTGCACGCAGCTCGGATTTTAATTTCGGAATCATGCCGCTCCAGAGCTTACTCCAGACACCCTTCTTCTCTTGCCGGATAACAAGGCTTTCCACACCAATCTCACCGACTTTCCCCTGCCCATAGAGGCAGAATTCTACTTGGCCCGCACTTAGCAAACCTCCGACCGAGAAGCCTCCCCTGCCAGTAAAATTCTCAAGCTCACAATCGCCCTTTATACTCATCATTCCGTTCAGTGTACAGCTTTCGCCACTAAGACCGCCCCCGATTGTAAGCATACCGTCAGCCTTCATATTTCCAAATCGCAGATTGCCCTTCACTTTCATCCTGCCATTACATTCCATTTCCTCTGCCGTAATGTCAGCATTCAAATGCATAAGCCCGTTCCCTCTAAAATTACGCGTCACTATTGAGCCACTGACGTTGCCAACACCATCTATATTAACGTTATCGTACGTTCCTCCTCCCGCACCACTAACCCCGTTTATAATCAAATCCGACGTCTGATTTTTCTCCATAACCCTTCCCTCCATTAAGAAAGCTTACCTTTTAATTGTTCTATTAAATCTCCATGACTTAGTTTAGCAACAAGTCGGACACCTTCGTCAAATACTAATTCAGTTGGCGAATGCGCCATAATAAAGGAGGTTACCCCCATTTTCCGGATAAAAAAGAGATCCCAGCTTTTCCCCTCAAACTTCGCAGCCTTCTCCTTCAAAGTTTGAAAGAGCAGCTCTGCTTCATCCAAACTCAATTCCCCTCTACTAAGAAGGTGATCAACAGTATATAAATGAACCAGCTGTTCGAAAGTATGTTTTCCTTCCATACTCGACAACTCGCCGAACTTTTTCAAAGTAACCAACGAAACAATGTTACGTTCTTCAATTTCTCCAGCCGTTAATGTAGTACCTTTAAATGAAGAAATATCGGATAACTTACCCGCTAGTTCATCTAAAGAAAGATCGTCCTTCATATTTATAATATTATCGATACGGGCTAGAATACTTTGTTTAGGAAAAAAGGTTTCCTGCCCTGTAAATGTAGATTTACGAATAAACCACTCATCCGGAATCAGCTTCTTTCGCTTCCAACGATACAATTGTCCATACGAAATACCGGTTAAATCCAGCAGCTCCTTTTTTGAAATCAAGTCCTTATCCATTAAATCACCTCGACATGATCGTAACATAACACTGTTACGTTGTAAATGCGAACTGCTAACATTATGCGATTTGCATTACTAACAGAAAAAACAAAAAAACGAACCCTAGGTTCGCTTATTTGAATCTAAAATTTAACTAAGAACTTTTAACAATCGACTGCCTATTCAATTCAATTTATATGGTATTCTGTCATAAGCGATATTAAAGAGACCTATTTTGGAAAAATATGATTACGTGTACGGTTTCGTGAGCCGCATCACCATTGATAGACAATCTAGAGGAGGATTTCAGATGCTGCACCGCTATTTATTCAAGCCATTTCATCGGACAACGTTCCGAAGCAAGCTCGTTTTAACGTATCTAATCATTATAGTCATTCCCGTTATATTGGCTTTATTCCTATCGGGGCTACAATTGTACAAGCAAACCAATTCCGATTATGAAGACATTCTGACACAACTAAACACCCGAACGAACGTCACGATTGACGACTTTATCAATAATCTCTCACGCAATACTTTTTTTTATTTAACGGAGACCAGGCTGAACACCATTATGCAGAAAACAAAGCCTACTTTCGATAAGCAAAAAATCGACGATTCGAATTATATGCATAGCTCTCTGGAGCAGTTCGTCTTGATCAATGGCAATATTGCTATGATATCTGTACTTGCGCCTAATGGGAATATCTATGGTAGCAAACCAGAAAAAGCCGTAGAAATAGTGAACACAATCCACGACATTGGAAAAGAAAAACTTAAAACAAGCAATTTTGTTGTATCTGTCCCATTACGGCCAGGGACGATGGAGCATAAAAACGAGCATATATCTATCGTACGTTATTTATCTGATCTCAATTCCAGAAATAATAGAGAAGGCTACGCGAAGATCGACATTTATTATAATGCTATCGAGAACATGCTGGGTGGCATATCGTCAAAAGAGGATTTGAAATTCGGTACAATCGTCCTCTCCGAAGATACAATCATCTACAAATCTGATGGCCGCATCAACCAATTCAATGAGCCTGAAACAGCTCAGCTCCAGACGCCATTTAAGGATTTAACCGTAGGTACTGATCATATTTCTCAAGTGGAGTGGAACAAGCAATTATATATGGTTAGCGGAAGTATTAACCCTGTAACCGGATGGAAGATCATACAATACATTCCGGTTAATCAAATATACAATACTTTTTTAAGCAATACGCTAAATTATGTTCTCTTCAGCGTATTGGCCTTAATTGCATCGTTGACGTTTGCTTTTTTCTTTCATAATTATTTTATTAACCCTATCCTAAAATTAAGTAGTTCTATGAAAACAATAGATACCGATCATTTGTATAAAGTCATGCCATGGAGTGATCGAGAGGATGAAATTGGACGACTTATTAATAGCTATAACGCGATGATCGAACGCTTGAAATCGAGTAGAGAATCAGAAATAATGTCTAGTCATCTGCAAAAAACAGCCGAGCTTAAAATGCTGCAGTCTCAGATTAACCCCCATTTCTTGTATAACACGTTGAATACGATCCATTCGATTTCCGAGCTTCATCGAATCGATACGATTTCAATCATGACTAAGAGCTTATCCAGCATCTATCGCTACAATATTAAGCATGGGGATGAAGTTACGATAGAGAAAGAGCTAGAGCAGATCGATAACTACATCAAAATTCAGCAAATTCGTTTCTATAATAAATTCCTCGTAGAATACGAAATAAGCCCAGAGGTTCTTAACTACAAACTTTTGAAATTTTTGATCCAACCGATAATTGAAAACTCATTTTATCACGGATTAGAGCCAAAGGGCGGGGAAGGCACACTAAGGCTAACGATCAAGCAGCGAAAACATTTCCTTTTCATACGTATTCAAGATAACGGTGTCGGAATAAAGGAAGACAAGCTCAATGAATTAAAGGCACTTTTTGGAGAGAGTCACTCTCACTCTATCATCAACAATGAATCAGAGCGCAACTTTGGACTTAGCAATGTCCATTCTCGTATTAAGTATTTCTATGGCGAGAGCTATGGGATACAGGTAGCCAGCAGTGAAAATAAAGGAACTTCTATTACCATTCATATACCAATCAACAAGGAGATGTACAACATTGAAAATTCTAGTGGCTGATGACGAATTTTTTGCTAGAAAAGCCGTCTTACAGATGGTTTCTGACTGGGACGACAAGGTTCAGGTATTGGAGGCGGAAGACGGTAATTATGCACTAGAGGCGCTCAAAGCCTCCCATCTTGATCTAGTTCTTACAGATATCCGCATGCCTGGATTGGACGGCATCGAGTTATCTGCCTATATTCATCTCCATTATCCACAAACCTCTGTTATTATCATTAGCGGATATGACGACTTCTCTTATGCCAAGGAAGCTATTCGTTATAAAGTGGAGCATTATTTACTAAAGCCTATTGATCGGCAGGAATTATATCCCTTACTTAATCAAATAAAAGAACGTTTTGAAGTTAGTTCAGAATCTAAAAGAGAACTAGCTCTAATCAACTATCTATATGGAGAAAAGAATTCTGCTATTCCCTCATTTGCAACTGATGAGAAGATTCAGTGGTATCAGACGTTCGTAATTTGGCAAAACCCTCTGCAAAACGAATACCTGAAGGATAGGCTCAAGAAGGAAATGTCTCTGAGCGGCTATGATCTTGTTGTAACGAGCGATAAGCATCATAAACAGCTGTTAATCATATTGATTCTTTGCAGGCATGATGCTGTGAAGCAACAACTAAGCGGGCCGCGCTTCGGGTGTAATACCATCATACGGCAATGGCTAAAAGAACCAGATAGTTCCTGCCTTGCCGTTGGGAGCAGTCCCGCCTCATCGGATTTACTAGCTTTAGACGAATCTTACATGGAAGCACGGCTCGCGGCCTTGCAAAGTCTCATAACCGCTACTAGAGAGATTGTAAGCAGTGCTGAAATATCGACAACCTTCACTTATGACGCCCAGCTGATTAAGGAATGGACAGACCGTTTCAACCGTAAAATAGTAAGCTATCAACTAAAAGATGCAGACGAGATGATTCATACCTGGATCAAGACAGCCTCAGAGCAGCGGTTTTCAGTATATATGATTCAAGATTGGTTCGCTGCTACGGTCAATCTCCTGAATACGCTTATTGATCGCAGCAGCGAGGAGTCCGCCACCGTTCCTTTTATTAGGCAGCGCAGCTTATTCGAATATACTTCTATTCATGAATTACAGCAGAAGCTAATAAAGAAGCTGCATATCGTGTGTGAGCAATTAAAGCAAGTGTCAGACAAAATGGATATTATCGAAAATATAAAAAAAGAAGTGGATATTCACTATAAACAACGAATCATGCTAGAGGATTTAGCGAAGAACAAGTACTTTGTAGATCCAAGTTATCTGAGCCGTCTATTCAAAAGAAAAAGCGGGATGGGTTTTGCTAACTACTTGCTCTCTGTGCGGATGGAGAAGGCCAAGCAAATGCTTGAAAGCTACACGGAGCTTTCCGTCTCAGAGGTTGCAAGTGAAGTAGGCTTTAACGATTACTCTTACTTTATCCAAATGTATAAAAAATGTTATGGCGAAACACCTGGGAAATACAGAAACAAAAAAAACCTGTTTGAATTGGAATGAGAAAAAGAGAATAATCAAAATATTAAGCAGTTTTGTCCTATTAAGAGGGTCAGTTCTCTCCTATTTTAATCAGCCAACTCCTTGCTACAATGAGACACGTACAACAAGTAACAATACAAAAAAGGGAGCTGTGTAAATGAAGAAAAGTTTGATAAAGAGCGGAATCGCTGCTCTAGTATGCCTAAGTATGGTGACAGCTGCAGGATGTTCAAGTAACACTCCTGAAAGCGCACCCAACAATTCTAAAGGAAATGCCGGAGCCAGTGGCGAGAAGGTAAAGATTGAATATTTCCAAATGAAGCCGGAAGCTACCGAAGTGGTCAATGAACTGATCAAGCAATTTGAGGCAGAAAACCCGAACATCACTGTAGAGCAGAACAATGTACCGAATCCAGAGAATGTATGGACGATGCGGGTATCAACAAATGACGCTCCTCCTATATTTACCCATTACCCACATAACTCTGTGTTTCAACAACTTGCCAAAGAAGGCCGCGTATTGGATTTAACCAACGATCCTTTGATGGCCAACGTTCAGCCTGCTATCGCGGATTTAAGTAAAATTGACGGAAAAAATTACGTAGTTCCAATTGGAGTTGCAACGCTTGGCGTTTACTACAATAAGGAAATTTTCGAGAAATTTAATCTACAGCCTCCGACTACTTATGCGGAGTTCATCGAAATAGCTGAAAAGCTGAAAAATGAAGGCGTTACTCCTTTCTATTTCCATGATAAAGATTTCAACGGCATCCGTCAGGAGGTCGTGTACAAAATGGGTCAAACTATGCCAAATATCGAACAGTTTTTGGATGAAGTCATGAATGGTAAAGCACATATTACTGATAACCCTGACTTTAAACCTTTTGCACAATCCATACTCGATCTTCGCCAATACGGTCAAAAGGATCTTATGGGTACCGGTTATGATGATGCGCTTCGTGAATTCGCCAATGGAAAAGCAGCGATGTGGTTCACAGGAATTTGGGCGATCAAAGAAATCAAAGAATCAAATCCTGACCTGAAATTTGAATTATTCCCGCTTCCTACAGTGAATGCTGCAGATTTGAAGACACAAGTTTCTGTTGATACAGCAATTGGACTTCCTGAAAACGGGAAAAATCAAACTGAAGCAAGAAAGTTCCTTGAGTTCATGACATCCAAGGAATCTGTAACGACCTACTTGAAATTAGGTGGATATCCATCTGGAATTAAAGAAGTTGAATCTGGACTTCCTGAGATCGTCTCTCTTACCGAACTCATTACAGCAGGAAAAGTCTATCCTACGATCGAACGTCTATGGCCGCCAGGAACAAATGCTGAAGTAGGTAAAGCGACACAGGAAATGTTCGTTACAAAAGACGTTGAGCAATATTTAAAAGCTCTTGACACTATCTTCTTCAACAAATTCAATCAATAACGAAGACCAAAAAGGCGGAAAGACCTTGCAGTCGTTAAGCGTTCAAGGTTTTTCCGCCTTTCTCTACGATGGAGGTCGATTATGAATATACGAAGCATCAAGCCAGGCATCACATTTATTCTACTTACAATCCCTGCAGTCTTGCTATATGCCGTCTTCTTTCTGGCCCCTGTCTTCATCGGGCTTTACTACAGTATGACGAACTGGGATGGATTCTCCTTATCCTACGATTGGGTTGGTCTGAAAAATTACATTGCTATTTTGCAAGACAAACGATTTATGAATGGTTTAATGTTCACCCTGCTGTATACCGTAATTATTGTAATAGGTAAATTAGGTGTCGCTTTAGTCCTTGCATTACTGCTAAGCCAATCATTAAAGTTCCGTGGATTATTTCGTTCCATCTATTTTTTTCCAGCCGTATTAAGCATGATTACTGTAGGTATGATGTTCAATCAATTTTTTTATTCGCTCTTTCCTCCTATTGGAGAAGCACTTGGTATCGAATGGTTATCCCGCAATATACTCGGACATAAAGATACAGCCATCTTTGGCGTTGCATTAACGAATATATGGCAAGGCTTTGCTGTTCCTATGGTCATTTTTATAGCTGGTCTCGCAAGCGTACCCAAGGATCTCATGGAAGCAGCTGTTATTGACGGTGCCAGTTCAAAACAACGGTTTTTCTCAGTTACAGTTCCCTTCTTAATTCCAATGTTGACAGTGAACGTCGTGCTCGCTATAAAAGGCGGACTTACCGTCTTCGATTATATCGTTGCGATGACAAACGGTGGACCATCGAATTCAACGGAATCACTTGGATTTCTCATCTATCAACATGGCATGAGCGAGATGAAATTCGGTTACGGTACCGCAGAGGCAATCTATGTATTCCTACTAATCGGCTTCATTTCATTCATCCAGATCAAGCTGCTATCGAGGAAGGAGGTCGGACAACAATGAAAAAGCATAAATCGTATTATATTCTCAGTTATTCTTTCCTTTCGATCGGTGCTTTGTTCATATTGGCTCCGATCTACTTAACGATTGCTATTGCGATGAAATCGAGAGCAGAAACAACCAAAAGTTTCTTCGCTCCTCCGTCCAGCCTATACTTCGATAATTTCATTCAGGTCATTAACAAAGCTAATTTTTGGCAAATTTTCCAAAACTCTGCCTTCATTACTATTGTATCTCTTCTTATTATGGTAATCGCTATTCCAATGGTATCCTATGCGATCTCCCGTAATATGAACAAGCTTTACTATAAGTGGGTCTATACCCTCATTCTAATGGGTATATTCGTTCCCTTTCAGGCCATCATGCTGCCCATTTACAAGCATATGGGCAACTTGGAATTGCTTAATCAAACCGGCCTTATCATTATGTACGTTACGCTATCCTTTGCACAGGGTCTCTTTCTTTGCGTTGGGTATCTAAAAAACATACCGTTAGAGCTCGATCAAGCTTCCAAAATTGATGGTTGTGGTGTTTGGCTCACCTTTATTCGGATCATCTACCCATTGATGCTTCCGATCGTTGCAACCATTCTCATATTGAATAGCTTATGGTTGTGGAATGACTTTCAATTACCACTCATTATGCTAAACCGTCACCCTGATTTCTGGACACTGCCATTATTCATTTACAACTTCAAGTCAGAAGTTAGCTTTGACTATAACTTGGCATTTGCCGCATTTACTCTTTCGATGGCGCCGATCACTATCCTCTATGTTTTTACACAGAAATACATTATCGGAGGACTTACGGAAGGCTCTATCAAATAAAAGGTAAGTAAGGAGAATATCCAGCATGAATATGACTGCGATGACTTTGAATTTACGCATTGATATACCAATCGACGGTGACAATGCTTGGCCTCACCGCTTACAGGCTGCCGCTGCTCTTATTCAAGAGTCGAATCCTACTTTGCTCGGAACACAAGAAGGCAAGTACGGAATGCTTGAGGACTTGGATAAATTACTGCCTGGTTACAACCGAATCGGTGAAGGACGTCTAGGCTATGAGAGCGGTCAACCACAGCAAGACGAATGCTGCGCAATCTACTATAAGCATGCGGAACTTAATGTTATAAAACATGGGCAATTTTGGTTGTCTGAGACTCCTGAATTGCCTGGCAGCAAGAGCTGGGATAGTTGCTTGCCCCGAATTTGCACTTGGGTTTGCTTCGAAATGAAGAAGCAGTCTGGAACCCGCTTCTATATCTTTAATACTCATTTCGATCATCTAGGACAACAGGCTCGGGAAGAAAGCTCCAAGCTGATTATTGCACGTATTCAGCAATTACGCGGGGAAGAATGTCTCCCTGTTCTGCTCATGGGTGATTTCAACGCACATCCAGACAATATCGCCATTACATTACTTCAGGAGCAATTTGTTGATGCTTACTCGATCTTGAACGAGTCTGTCGGATGTACATTTCACGCGTTCGAAGGCGGTACTGAGGGTCAACCCATTGACTACGTATTCACTACATCAGATGTTGAAATGATAGAAACCGTTGTCGATCGTAAGCTGCGTGATGGAAGATATCCTTCCGATCATTATTCGATTGCAGTAACACTTTCTCTAACTTAAAATGCAAGGATAGCTTCATTCGAATAGGAGAACCATGATACTCTTTCTATCATTGAAAGATCTATCGTGGTTCTCCTGCTCTATCTTGAGTTTCTAGCAAAATTGAACCACATCAAAGGAGAATAAACAATGAATCAATATAAAGGTTATATATTTGATTTGGACGGTACCATTTATTTGGGGCAAAATGCTATTGAAGGAGCCGTGAATACGGTAAATCGTCTATTAGCCGATGATAAGAAAGTACTTTTCCTTACTAACAAAACAATAGATTCCAGACATAATTATGTCAAGAAGCTAAATGGCCTCGGCATACCTGTCACAATAAACGAAATCTTAAGTCCTGTCATTGTCACCCTAAGTCTACTGCGTGAACGTCACCAAGGACAACAGGTATATGTTATCGGAGAGCAGATTTTCAAAGATGAGTTGGAAAGAGAAGGTGTCCTTTTTGCAAGCACCCCAGATGAAACCGATGTAATTGTTCTATCATGGGATCGCAATTTTCACTATGATCAATTGAATTTCGCTTACCAAGCCATCAAACGAGGAGCGAAAGTGATAGCAACTAATCCCGACAGAACCTGTCCAACGCCAGACGGCGACTTACCCGATTGCGGCAGTATAATAGGAGCCATTGAAGGTGCGACAGGAGTAAAGATCAACGACATTGCAGGAAAGCCTTCCAAGCATATGGCTGATGTAGCCCTTAATGTGCTTAACTTAACGGCCAAGGATTGCCTCATGATCGGTGATCGTTTAGAAACCGATATCTATATCGGCAAGGTTTCGGGTATGCATACTGCACTCGTTCTAACAGGCACTTCTCGTCCAGAAGACGTCTTACAAGCAGAATTCCAACCCAATTATGTCATAAACTCCGTAAATGACATCTATGAGATAGCGAATTAATGTACATCTTGGATAATAATCTGCAGCTAAAGCTGATTTATCATGAAAGGTGTACAGCTAAGAAAGGCGTGAAGATTCATGATCAGTATCCATATTGATTGGCTCACTATCATTATTCGATTGCTCATAGCGGCTTCTCTCGGCGGAATTATTGGGTGGGAACGTGAGATCCGAAACAAGCAAGCAGGTTTTAAGACCAACCTGCTCGTATCCGTAGGTTCATCGCTCATTATGATTACTTCAATCTATGGCTTCGGCGATCTTATTAATCATCCCAACGCTCGCTTCGATCCAGCACGGTTGTCTGCACAGGTCGTTAGCGGTATTGGATTTCTTGGAGCTGGTGCTATTATGCGTCGTTCCAATCACATATCCGGTCTTACGACAGCAGCGATGTTATGGGTTGTAGCGGGTATTGGCTTAAGTGTTGGCGCGGGCTTTTATGTTCCTGCTGTCGCAACCACCTTAATCGTCGTTATTTGTACCGTTGTCATGCGTAAAATCGAAACCCGATTTGTTTTGACGAGCGTGGATGGCACTATGCAAATTATTTTAAAAGAAGATGTTCTGAAATTAGAGGATCTGAGAACATTAATGGAAAAAGAACGCTTCGAAATTCATAACGTATCAGTAACCCGCCATGATAAGCCAGACTCCTCCTATAAAACATTAACCGTTGATTGCAGCATTCGACTTAAAAACAATCTGGAAGTCATGCCCATTATGGAGCGATTTGAGCAATTAAGTGGCGTTATTGAGATTACTTTCGATTGGAAAGGCAAATAAAATATGGACAAAAAAACTCCGTCTCTACTTAAAGAGACGGAGTTTTACCAATGATGAAATTGTTATTCATCAATGATTATTTTTGTGATACAGATTGGAACCATTCATTAACTTCTTTCGTTACTTGCTCGCCACCGTTTGCATTCCAATTTTTGACGAATTCGTCGAAAGCATCCACAGGCAATTTGCCATAAATGATTTTATTGAATGTTTCTAGCTCGGATTGACGAAGAAGGTTCCATTTTTCGATCATTGTAGGCGTTGCTGCGCCTGTAAAGTAATTTTGCTTACGGATGTCTATTTGTGACATAACAACCTTCGCTGCATACCAGTTTTCTGGTTTGCGGAATTGAGCCTGTTGCTTCTCGTATGGTGTTTCCGGCTGCGCGCCGTCAGCCAGCTTAACTAGCGATGACATATACAGGTTAGGAATACGAGCAGGACCAGTGATGTACGGGAACTTGTCGAAGAAACCATCAATTTTTTCTTTGTCGCTTGTTGGTTTGCCATCTACCATAGCCCAGTCATAACCTTCAGCAAAGCCAAATTCGTACTTGCTGCCTACAGCTGGGTTAGCCAGGTTCTCAAGCAGGTAGTTGTAATAAAGAATAATAGCTTCTGGGTGTTTAGCGTCTTTGTTAATCATGAAGCTGCTGTTAACGCCTGAATTTTGCCATTTTGTACCCATCTTGCCATCTGGTCCAGCAGGTACTGGATATGCTTTGTATTGTGAACCTGGTACGTTTTTCAACAAGTCTGGAGCTGGCCAGTCTGGAACCCAGTTCGCGCCAGGCAATACGCCAGCGTTTCCTTTTGTCCAAATCTCAGCTGATTTTCCTTCGTCCCATAGTGCGGAGTCTGGGTGAATGTAGCCTTTTTCTAGCCATTCCTGAAGCTTAGCAAGTGCTTGCTTTGCTCCCGGATTAACAGAGCCGTATTCAAGGTTGCCGTTTGCGTCTTTGTTCCATTGCTCTTGAACAGTACCATATGCTCCGAACAGCCAGTCAAGACCGCCCATCCATGTGTTCGTATTGTTCTTCAAGGAAATTGCAAGCGGATAGACATCTTTCGCAGCCAGTCCGTCAGGGTTTTCGTTCTTGAACTTGTCCATGATGATCTCAAGGTCCGCAATTGTTTTTGGAGCTTCAAGCTTCAGCTTTTGCATCCAATCTTCACGAAGCCATAGAAGTGTATCGTCGTTGTCCGTATATTCCATAATCGGAAGGTTCCATTTTTTGCCGTCCTTCGTGAATGGATACCACAACTCAGGATTGTTTGCTGTATGGTCTTTCCAAACTTGGGTTGCATACTTCTCAAACAACTCATCAATTGGAATAAACTGCCCAGAATCAATTAGTTGATTCGTCAGCACTGCATCAGTAGGCACCATGACAAAGTCAGGAAGCTTCTCGCCGGACGTAAGCGCCAGCTGAAGCTGCTGCTTATATTGATCGCCGCCTGCAGGATACCAAGTGTCTTTATGTTTCATCCCTAGTGTCTCAAGCATCCAACGGTCATGAACGTTATTTTCCTTCGATTCACCCTTGGTGTATTCCTTCGGCATAATAACCGTACTAATATCAATCGGTGGATCGTATTTGCCTTTTTCAAATGCGAGATCCGCTTCGGATTTCGTTGCTTCAGTTGCTGCCGGGTTATTCGTACTCTTGTCGCCAGCGTTTCCTTTGTTGCCGGTATTGCTGCTGCAAGCCGACACGATTAACATGATGGCGATTAGCGGCATCCAAACCTTTTTGAATTTACTCATTTCGATTTCCCCCTACGGTGTAAGATTGTTACAACTGTTACTTTACCAACAGGTCTAGGAGGTCATCTATATGATTTTTTTAGTTTCCATAGGACTCTGTCATGTTGTTAGTTTTCTTCCCTATATTCTTGGGGTGTAGAACCGAATTGTCTCTTAAAAACTTTGATAAAATAAGCTGGATCCAAATATCCGATCTCCGCGCTGATCTCATAAACCTTCTTATCTGTTGTCTTCAGTTTGTGGCAAGCTGTCTCCATCCGAAGACGGAAAACGAAATCACTTACTCCCTCTCCTGTTTCGATCTTGTACAGCTTAGAGAGATGTGTCGGATGTAAGTTCACATGGTCTGCCAACGCGCGCAACGATACGTCTAGGTGCAGGTTCGATTCTACAAATCGCTGTATTTTCTTCACATATACGGAACGAATATCTTTGACATCATTGGACGTGCCTTCCTTCAGCTTGCCTAGTGCCCCAAATGACCAGCTTCGTAGCTTGCTGATAGAGGCAAAAACCTCCCCGCTTTGCAGCGGCTCGATGTCTTCGCACAGCAATCCGACAAGTGTATGACCGTTGCGATGAGCAAAATGAGTAAAGGATGATGCTATAATATACCCTGCTTCCAGACAATGCTCCCAGGAATCGGACCATTTCTCATCCAACTCCGCAAATACCTCTACCAGCTTCTGTTCCGCCGCATCCCAACGACCGGCCTCGAGCAGATTCTTCAAGCCAGGCGGAGCGTGAATGATATCCAAAGCTCCATGGGACACATGACTCCCCAAATCGCCCGCCCGCATAACAAATTCCCGTTCTTCTCCAACGATTTGCCTGAAATAGTCGAGTGCGTGACGATATCGGTCCGGAAGCTTATCAGGAAATTGGAACGGCTCCGTCGTGACGATGGACAGAGATCCTTTCAGAAACTGCTTTACTTTCGATTGAAGCTGCATAGCGGACTTCTCAAGCTTCGTTTCATTGCTGACGCTTTGAAGCTCATCTTTGAACTGGAGCAGAAACGCTAGGTAGCCATGCTCATCCTTGGCACCCCATACATGTGCGAATTCACCAAAAATCTCCTCGGCTATATTTATAATGGCATACTCCATTAGATGCTGCCCATTATTGCGATACTGCCCGAACTCCTCCTCCATTCTAACCAGCAGCAGCGCGCATTCCCCAAAACGAATAGGCAAGTTGTAGCTTTCAAGCTTCCGGCTCCATTCGTCTGCAGCAAGACGCTCTCCGCGCAAAGCGTTTACCAGCAATTGTCCTCGCAAAACAGGGAGATTTTCCCTGAGGGTATATTCGATTCGCTCATAGGAGCTTATTTCTCCCCACTCCGCCTCAAGTTGGTCAACAGCCAGCTTTACCGCTCCGAGCAATTCATTGTCAGTCGGCGGTTTAAGTAAATAATCCACTGCGTGGTGCCGGAGCGCTTCCTTCGTGTATTCGAAATCAGAATAGCCGGATAGAATAATGCATTTGATTTTTTTGTCACGCTCGCGAATTTTCCCTATCAGCTCGATCCCCGTCATCTCAGGCATTAGAACATCAGAGATAACGATATCGATCGGATGAGTTTCGAGAATTCGCAGCGCCTCTTGTGCGGAATACGCTTTATGGACTTGTTCGATGCCGAGTGTGTGCCATGGCTTGGTCGTAGATAGATTATCTACCCAGTGGGCTTCGTCATCAACGATGATCATTTGCATTTGGCCGTTCTCCTTCTTGTTTGGAATGATGATGCTGTACTTCTGCCGAAGCGAGTTCCCACACCATTTCAGTCCGAAATCCTCCAATATCCGATTTCGTGAAGCTAATATGTGATTTATCCCCGAATTGATGGATAATCCGCTGATTTGTATTCCAGAAACCATAGCCCATGTCTTCCTGCAGTGGCCCCTTCATTTTTCGGTTGAGTGACTGCAATTGCTCCTCTGTCATGCCGGGGCCGTCGTCATCGATATAGAGCTTGCAGAAGCCGTCCGACATTTCACCAGTAATTCTGATTTCCCCCGAAGAATAGGTTTTTCCAACACCGTGAATAACGGCATTCTCTACGATAGGCTGCAGCATCAAACGTGGAACATGCTGCTTCAGCATCTCATCGGAAATAGAGATATGATAATGAATTCTGCCGTTGCGAAGCTTTTGAATATCCAAATAATTAATGATCAACTGGATTTCTTCGTTCAACGACGCCGTCGGCCGCTCTATTCGAGTCATATATCGATAATACGCGCTCAAATTGTGACCCATCGAAACGACAGCCTCTTCATCCTTCATTTGAGCCATATTAATCATATAGCCGATGCAATTGTATAAAAAATGTGGATTGATCTGAGCCTGTAGTTGCTTCAAGGTCGCTTCCCGGGCCCTTAGCTTCTCGTTCAGCACATTCTCAATCAGGCTTTGGATTTGCTGTGACATATCATTGAACCGGTAGAACAAAAACGCAAACTCATTATTCACATTAGAATCAATCCGTACAGAGAAATCTCCACGCTGTACGCTCTGCAGACCGCGAATCAGCTTACGGATTGGACGTTGTACATTCCGGTACAGCAGTACCGATGCGGAAATTGCTACCACGAAGAGCAGCGCCATCGCCATATAGAAAAAGTTGCGACTGAATGATAACGGTCCCAGAATTTGATCAATCGGTACAACATCCACCAAATACCAATCCAAATATTTTGATTTAACAGAGCTGAGCAGATAGCGTTTGTTATCTAGCTCCACAACTTCCTGCATCGTATCTTCTAAGCTTTTCCCGTCCAAAAAACGAACAAGCTCATTCGAAAGCTGCTCACTAGCGCTGCGGTTTAAGATCGGTGTTTCTCCCTTATGATAGAACAAGGGATCTCCTCTACCGCCTGCCTTATACGTGTCCAGCATATTCTGAATATTTTCATGGTAAAAGCTGGCTTGTACGATCAAGTTACTGCCTTTAAGAGCATCCTGCTGCCCTAATGAATCGGTATAAAACCAATGAAACGCTTTCTGCTGATCCGTATTAGCAGCTTCTACATCGCCATAGGACCATTTGCCCGTGACATTTCTTTTCAAGTAATCATCGTCATAGATAACCATGTTGCTATAATTCGATATCGCCTCTTTGTTTAACTGCGAGTAGACAGTAAACTTGACCGGCCATATGCTCGTTATTCCGGACTGCAGCATCATCTTCTCCTGAATGACGTATCTCGTCTGCATTTTGTCATAGCGATCGTCCCAAATGTTTAATCCATTGAATTTGCGAACGTTCGGGTCTCTTGAGAAAGTCACCACGAAATCCATCGTTTGATTGATACGCGAATCAATTTGGCTGGATAGAAATGAGAGCTGCTTACTATTCGAAGCCTGAAGTTCCTTGTCGATAACATGAAATGAGACGCTGTTGGAATATGTGAAAAAAACGATGATCGGTATGAATAGTATGATGATCAACCCGTTCATTTTCGCGAACAGGCTCATCTTGAAGCCCATCTTTTTTCTGACAAAACTTATGCCTCTGCCCAGCTTCATTTGCCTTCCCCCCAGAAAATGTCCCTAACAAAACCCTATCGATCCTAACAATGTCTTATAGTTCGATGTAGGTTCGTGTTGTTATTATATATAGCAGGGCTTCACCTCATATACAAATGAAATTTTATGGAACGGGAGAGAGCTATGAACCAAACTACAACATCAGATATCAATCTCAAGGCCACCACCCGAAAAGTGAAAAAAAGAACAGGGTACAAAGTGCCGTGGATTCTCCATCTTATGGTGCTGCCAGCTGTACTGTCAGTTTTTGTTTTTTCCTATTTGCCAATGTCGGGCATTATTATGGCTTTTCAGGATTATAAAGCGTCACTCGGATTCGCCGACTCTCCATTTGTCGGTCTGAAACATTTTCGATACATGTTCGAAAATGACTACTTCATAAAAATAACTATGAACACACTCTTATTTGCTTGTTCCAAGATTTTTTTGAATTTATTGATCCCCTTCACCTTCGCCTTGTTGTTAAACGAGGTCAGGAATATGGGATTCAAAAGATCCATTCAGACGCTCGTCTACTTGCCTCACTTTCTTTCCTGGGTAACCCTTGGAGGAATATTAATCGACTTGCTCTCCCAAACCGGAATCGTTAACCAGTTTCTGACGAGCGTGTTCGGTATAAAACCGATTTTCTTCTTGGGCGACGGTACCTGGTTCCGAATTACGATTATTTTCAGTGATGTTTGGAAGGAATTCGGCTTTAACACAATCATATTCCTTGCTGCGCTTGCCGGGATAAACCCAGCAATGTACGAAGCGGCAGAAGTAGACGGAGCAAGCCGACTTAAGCAAACTTTTTATATCACAATACCGTCACTCATACCGATTATCATTGTGGTCGCGACACTCGCACTAGGCAACGTGCTGAATGCGAACTTCGACCAAGTATTTAACCTTTATAGCCCGATGATTTATCAGCAAGGCGATATCATTGACACGTTCGTTTATCGACAAGGCTTGCTGGGCGGGCAATTCAGCTTCGCAACGGCCGTCAGTCTATTCAAATCGGTAATCAGTTTAGTGTTAATCGTTATTTCCTACCGACTTGCATATAAATTCGCCGGATATCGAATTTTCTAGAACAACTAGCACGAATAAATAAGATCAATCTCGAGTGTCCTTAATTATATCTTTTCGCTCGATACAAACGTGCAACGCCGTCCTGCGGACGGCGAGGCCGTTTTACTTGAAAGGGTGACCGCTTATGTATCACAAAACGCTTTCTTACCGTATTTTTAGCGTGTTCAACTATGTCCTGCTTGCAATAGTATCCATCGTTTGTCTTCTACCGTTGTATCACTTACTGATGGTTTCCTTAAGTGACTCTGCTCCCGCCAATGCAGGACTTGTTACGTTCTGGCCAATCGATTTCACGTTAGAAGCTTACGCTACGACGTTCGATAATGAAAACTTTGTAACATCCCTTTGGGTATCAGTCAAACGTACCGTGCTAGGTACAGCGCTAGCTTTGACTGTGAACTCTCTGGCAGCGTTTGCTCTTTCCAAAGATAATCGTATATTCAGAGGCAGAAATGTTTACCTATGGTATTTCGTCATCACGATGCTATTCAGTGGCGGCCTCATTCCAAGCTACATTCTTATTATGAGGCTTGGCCTTTTGAACAACCTGCTCGCTTTGATTTTACCGGGTCTCGTTGCGGTATACAACATTATCCTGCTATTGAATTTCTTTCGTACCGTACCCAAGGAGCTGGAGGAAGCTACATTTATCGACGGAGCCGGACATTTTAGAAGCTTCATATCGATTTATCTGCCTATATCCTTACCGGCCATTGCAACGATTTCCTTGTTTACGATGGTGGGACATTGGAACGCGTACTTCGACGGACTTATTTATATGAAGGGATCTGAGAATCTCCCGCTTGCGAGCTTCATGCAAACCCTCATTGTCCAAGGAAGTACAACTGGCTTTGATCCTGCAGTAGTTGCCAACATGTCGCAGCGAACACTCCGAGCATCACAAATTTTCATCAGTGCTCTACCAATTTTGCTCGTTTATCCGTTCCTACAGCGTTTCTTCGTTAAAGGTATCGTCATCGGAGCCGTTAAAGAGTAGGCACCTGATCATAAAACAAATAGTCGCAAAATATGGTCTGTCCCTCGAAAGGGACAGACCTTTTGTTTTATTAAGCCTATATGGTTTCTGACCGTCCACAATTGCATGTGCTGCATGGTCTTGTCCATCTTCTCCAAGTAGAATAGTCTCTTCTACGTGGTTCGTCAAGTAGACTACTTCCAGTAAAATCGCCGGCACCTTGAGGGACGCTCGTCCGGATCGACGAGTCAAGCAATAGCAGATCAGGTTTAAATTCCTCTATATCTCATAATCCATCTGCCTTCTGATTGGTGCTTGATAAGTGTCAAAGAATCAAATAAGATTACTCTACATCTACATAGAACAAACAAGAAGGAGTAAATACATGTCCTCAGTAAAGGGAACAAAGGAAGATCCTTGGAAGTTAAAAACACCGCCTCAGACATCTGAATACGAAATGTATAAAGATGAAAAAAACGGTATAGAGGTTTTAGTCTGCACCGTTGGGAAAACAGTGCTGCATTATGATTATCGCTGTATTGAAGACCTGCACAATATGCTCAAGCATCAAGGTGAATGGATCGAGCTGGGAAGTGCCGATGAGCAGAAACCGGCAAAAGAAGGTACAGTTGAAGCATGGGGTCGCTCGTCTGAAAATCCCATTGGCGGTTGGTATGGTATGAAAAAGGGGCTGCGCGGCAGATTTGGAATGTATATACCTCCTTTAATGGAGGAGCTGGGGCTCGCGGAAGTTGAGCATAACCCACGGAACAATCGGATGAGAGCAAAATAAATGAAGCATAAAACATCGACTAGAGTCGGTGTTTTTTTTATATTAGAGTCAAATTTGTGTCTATTCCCCTCTTTCGCGTCTCTCTTTGCATTCCCACTCCATTACCGCCTGTTTTACTAGCCCAATAAAATGTTAGAATAGAGTATTCAGTTCAAAATAAAAGTTAGGAGCATAACAAGTGCGTGTACATCCAATTTACATTTTACGTATAACAGGACTTTTAGATGGTATTTCATTATTAGTTTTACTAAGTATCGCTATGCCCATGAAATATATTTGGGGGATAGACAAAGCTGTAACGGTTGTCGGAAGTATTCACGGTGGTATTTTTTGTTTATATGCACTAGCTATACTTTATTCTGCCATTCGAGTGAAGTGGAACCTTCTTTGGCCTGCTGCAGCACTAATAGCAGCTTTTATACCATTTGGCAACTTTGTGCTTGATTGGAAGCTTAAGAAGGCACAGGCCAAATATAGTGTGAAGCCTTTTAACTATGCGCTGCTCGTGTATAGTATTGTGTTTTTTTCCTTTTTTGATTTATTCTCACAACTGCCAGTCATGAGTACATTTGCGACTTCTGTCGGTGCTAGCTCGTTTGTTGTAGGATTTGTCATTGGGCTGTATTCGTTATCTAATACGCTTGGCAATATTTTATCCGGTATTATGACTGATAAAGTCGGACCTTTCAAAATATTAATGGTCGGATTGCTTTTATCAAGCATTGCTTTGCTGCTTTATCATTTTGTTGATCAACCCTTATTCTTAATAATCGTTCGACTCATACATGGTTTTGTCGCCGGGTTAATAGTTCCAGCTGCTTTTACATTCTCAGCTAATACGACGATCAATGATCAGCATGGAAAAAAAGTCGCCTTTACCGGAACATTTGTGGGACTAGCCGCTATTATCGGCCCTGCTTTCAGCGGAATAATGGCAAGCAAAACCTCCGTACCGTTCGTCTTTACTTGCGTAGCTATATTGGGATTTTCACTTAGTATCCTGTCAGCCATTTTTCTCAGAAAGTACAAGATAATGAAAAAAGGGAAGGACAATGCTGTCAATCAATCATCCGTCTCGATCTTCAATGCAGATGTAATAAAAGCTTATGGCGGTGCCTTTTTCTTAATGTTCTCACAAGGCGTGATCGCTTATCTATTACCCTTGCATGTTCAAACTCTTGGATATGATTCCAAATTAAGCGGCACCTTAATGAGTACTTTTGGAATCATTGCCGTTCTAATATTTGTACTTCCTACTAATCGTATTTTCGATCGTGTCGCTTCATCAATAACGATGGTCATAGGAGTTGGCTTAATGGGAATAAGCCAACTGCTGATTAGCCAATCAACAACGACAATAGCACTTTATTTCGTGTTAGGTTTATATGGAGTAGGCTTCGCCTTCTTGTTCCCATCTATCAATACGATGCTCATTAAAGCTACTCCAGCTGAGCTGCGCGGGAAAGCATATGGTTACTTCTACGCCTTCTTCTCTCTAGGTGTAGTTGCCGGTTCCTCTACGTTAGGCTGGCTGCCCTTCAACATAATCGAAGGGTTTATATTCACAGGAATCATACTTTTGCTATTTGCCGCTTTCGTCGCCTTCAACAAGCAAAGAGAACACGTATTAAACCACTAGCGAAGTACGTACAGTACCATCAATAAAACAAATCAACCACTTCCAGAGGACGTGGTTGATTTGTTTTATTGTGAAGTTCATTTAACTCGCTCTTCTATCTTGGGGTGTCGCCACCTTACAGGGACCTCGCAAGTCGAAAACCGAGATCATCAATTCGAAACGTAGGGTGACTCCGGCGGCGGCACGTCGACCCACAGCCCCTAGCCTCTTCCGCCCAGCTTCCACCTCGGAAAACTCTGTAGGAGCCATATACTTTCTCATCGTATAAATCCCAACACCATTCCCAAACATTCCCTAACATATCGTAGAGCCCCCACGCATTTGGCAGCTTTTTACCTACCTCATGTACCATGCCTTCAGAGTTTTCATGATACCAAGCTATACCATCAAGCTCGCCGTACCGATACCCAGTTGTTCCTGCTTTACACGCATACTGCCATTCCGCTTCCGTAGGAAGACGATAGCCAGCCGCTCCCCAGTTACAGACGACACTCTCACCATCATCACTTATCGAGTAATATTCCTTTAGACCTGATTGCTGAGATAGCAAATTACAAAATAAGATCGCATCCTCCCATGAGACATCCACGGCAGGAGCCTGAGATTCATCATTAGGTTCAACAGTCTTTTGTAATATTGAGTAGAGTAACTCTTTCGTGACAGGTACCGGTGCAAGCAAAAAAGAATTCACCTCTACCGTCCATGCAGTCTTTATTCGATCGTCCCTTAAATCAATATGACCAGCAGGAATTTTCACCATTGGATACTCAGCCTGACTACGCAGTGCTTCTATCACCTATCTTCCTCCCGTTCCATCTTCTACTTCAACATGCTTAACTTTTCAATCGCTTCTTGTTCGGTCGGCAAGAAAAAGAAATCATTTCCGCTATTACATTCATAGATGAAATCTTTAAGGCTTTGACTTGGATACACAGAAAAATCTCCAATAAAAGCAACCTTCACACGATAATTGATGAACTTCTGAAGGATTTCTCCTGCAAGGCGTGTTTTCAAATCGAAAAAGCTGTCACTCAGCACGGATTTGTTTATCATAATACGATCGCAGCCCGCTTCATAATGTACAGTTGCCATACCTACTATCATCGCTAGCTGCCCGTATGCAGCGGTTGGAGAAACCTCTATAGACATATGTCATAAAATCTACATAATAACTTCCAATTTGTCAATTTAAAATACAAACAAACACGTCCAGTTGGGCGTGTTTGGTATCATATGTATGGTGGAGACTAGGGGGATCGAACCCCTAACCTCATCGTTTTCAGCGATGCCCGCTCATAGCTTTACGGTCCATGCTGTAGCTGAAAAAGGTCAGCAATGACGCAGTGATCGCAACGATCCCTCCGACCCAGGAAACATCGATGAGTCCCTTATTCGTCGTGACAAATCCCCCAAGAGCCGATCCAAACGCGATTCCTACGTTTACGGATACAGGAACCAACGATGAAGCCAAATCTTTCGCAGACGGAAAATGTTTATCTGCTAAATCAATGAAATACAATTGCATGGTGGAGTTCATTGTATAAACAAAAAGAGCAATCAATAATATACTAATCAATGCCGTCACTATTGAATTAGAGGAAACATACAACGACGTGAGGATGGCAGCTTGTATAAGAAACACATACCGCAGCTTTCCTATCCCGTTTCGAATCGCTATTTTACCGCCAATTAACGTACTGAAGACGGAAACAACACCATAAAGTAAAAACACAAGGCTAATATACCGGTTAGGCACCGAGAGCACTCCTTGCAGCAGAGGAGTTAGATAGGTGTAAATGGTATATGTCGCTCCAATACTTAATGCAGGAATAAAAAATGCGATGACAATACGCGGATTGGTTAATAAACCGATTTGCTTTTGCAATGAACTCTGCGTACCCTTCAGCCCTTTGGGTATTGTCGCCGAGCTTGCGATTAGAGAAACAATTCCCAAAACTGCGGTAAACCAAAAGGCCATTTGCCAACCGCCCCATTGTCCGATATAGGTGCCAAGCGGCACCCCGATTACGCTTGCTATTGTAAAACCCGCAAATATAATCGAAATAACCGGCCCCCTTTTGTCGGCAGGCACCGTTTCACTCGCAACCGTCATTGCGAGTGCGATCAATACTCCGGTAACAACGGCAGTGATCATTCTGGAAGCAACAAGCAGTGCGTACGACTCGGATAAAGCGGTTATGATGTTGGCTGCAATAAATATCCCGATCAAGGCAAGCATTAACGGGTACTTGGAAAATCGGCTGAATATAGCCGTCAAGATTGGCGTACTTACTGCAAACGATATGGCAAAAATCGATACAAGGGCTCCTGCTGTTGAAATGGCGATATTCAAGTCATCTGACACTTCAGTGAGCAGCCCGACAATAACAAATTCACTCGTTCCCAAGACGAAAGTTAATAAAAATAAATTGAAGACCAGCAGCTTGTGTTGTTTCGTCAAAGGTGAATCTCCTCTCCTTATGATCTTCAGTCATGCTCTTTCTACAGCGATCTGGACCTCGGCAACGTGAGATTCCGGATCGCTTGATTTTTCATGGGGAAGACAGATTTCGCGACGCGGCTCATTCTCCTTAATGCGATATCCGTTCCGTTCGATCCATAATGCCAATTCCGTGCTTGCAGTACAGGGGCTAGTCGTCCGGCAAAGATGAATAAGCGTGGCCATCATCGGAACTTCCGGCAATCGTTTTACCGTAAAGGGAGGACGGCTCGGTAAATCTAGCGTCAGCGGACGAGCTACTTCGATGTCGATCTCATCCTCGCTATCTTCGCAGCCGTGCCAAAGTACAATTTGAGGTGTAGAGGACTGGATGGAATTCCCTAATTGATCGTCCAATTGTTGGAAAAGCTCTGGAATTTGCCTATGTGAAGATTTATGGCGGTAAGACAGCACAAGTTGAGGAGCAACCTCCTTCAGAATGATATCGTGTGAATTCAGGTTTTCACCTTCATTATCGATGAAACAAAGTCGTTCCTTGATTTGAGCAAGTCTGGCCAGCTCCTTATCCAAGTTAGACTGAATCTCGTTTTGCTTTAGCCGAAACATTCCCCTGATTTGTTCGAGTGAGATTTGCTCTCCTATCATCTGGCGAATTTGGTCTAATGAGAAGCCCAATTCTTTATAAGCTAGAATACGATTGAGTTGAAACATTTGCTCAGCGGAGTAATACCGATACCCTGTAAATTTGTCGGTGCGATCCGGCTTGAGCAAGCTCAACTGGTCGTAGTAACGAAGCGTCTTAACGGACACCTGGCTGATTTTTGAAAACTCACTAATTTTAAACATCACTACATCTCCTTGCTTAAGAAGTTCTATTTCCCCTTGGTCTTTACCGAGTATAACTCTCCTGTCAAGGGGAGAGTCAAGCTATACGGATATGCTGTTTTAAGTAAAGTAGATTTAGAAGGCCTTCCGACACCCATTTTGCACCTCAGAAAGAGGCTGTCCCAAAAGGTCAATTGACCTTTGGGACAGCCTCTGATTATTTGACGTTTTATATCGCAAGCCGTTCCATACACGCCTATATCAGCTTATGTCTATACCACTTGTCCCCTTTAAATCGCCATGCGAAGATCAATCCGCGTATGCCCCATTCAGCGACCATAGCCAGCCATACGCCCATCAGACCAAATTGAAGGGTAATTCCCAAAATATAGCCGAGAATGATACGGAACAACCACATCGAGAGCAAGGATGCGATCGAGGTGAATTTTGAATCCCCGGCTGCGCGTAATGCTGATGGCATAACAAAGCTTAATGACCACAGGAAAGGTTGTGCTATCGATATCAGCAATATAAGCGAGAATATCGCAGGGACAATCTCTTTTGGCGGAGAGTAAATACTGACTAGCAATGGATAAAAAGGCAATATGATAGCCGTTACCAGCACGAAAAATACGGTGGAAAGGCCCATAAAGGATTTAATAAATTTCCTTGCATCCTGGATATCTCTTCGCCCGATACACTGCCCGACAACTGTTACAACGGCAACGCTCAGTGCAGTTCCCCCGATTTGAAAAAGCATCGATAAGGAGTTGCTAATCGCATTGACCGTTATGGCTAATGTCCCTAATTGTACAATAAACGTTTGTGTTAATAATTTTCCTCCATTGAAGAACATTTGCTCCGCTGCAAATGGAATTCCGATGAACATAATTTTTTTTAAAATTGTAAAATTAACTCGCAGTGCATTGCTTATTTTAAAGCGGAGCGTCTGATTATATTTCAACAAATAGATTAATGAAGCAGCCATACCCAATACTCTAGCTAGAATCAATGAGATTGACAGTCCAATGACTCCCATATCAAATAACTTAATTAGTACAATGTTAAAACCAAAATAAGATAAATTCAAAATTAACGATAAGACCAGACAAGCCTTAGTCTCTGCAACACCTCTCAGAACGCCGGTCACAGCTTGATAAATGGCAATAAACGGATATGAGATACAACTGCCTATCAGAAAAATCTTCGCGTTGTGTAATACATCGGAATCAGCCTTGCCAAAAAGCAGATTTAAAGCGGATGTATGAAATAATATAACGAAAACACTGATCACTAAGGATACAATTGCTACCGCGGAAATGGCTTGCGATGCAGCCTTAGATACCATCTCTTGATTTCCGCTGCCTTTATATTGCGCCACAATGACTGTACCGCCTGTCGCAATAGCGACAAACAGATTAATAATGAACATATTAATCGAATCTACCATACTCACTGCACTGACAGCTGCAACGCCAGAAGAACTTATCATCGCTGTATTCATTAGACTTATCAGGACGATGAAAGCTGAATCCACAAATATGGGAATAATAATGGCGAAAACTTGTTTGTAATCCATTGAGTTTCCCGTGAAATATTTGTTTAATAAAGAAACGCTTTTTTGTTGAATACTTGATCCTATTCTAAGCAAAGCATCATCACATCTTTTCTTGAACTCTGTAGAGAGAGAACTCTCGTTGTCTAACTGCTTCGCATTATTATACCACTGCTATGCTAAGTACACGATTTTTTATTACATAAATCAGGTTTAGAGGAATATACCACTTCAATTATTTAGGTAAGTTTCTCTCAGAAACTTTATAGATTGGTTGATTAGTGCTTTTAAAACATCAATATCAATGTCTGCTACTTTGTTGATGTAGAGGCAGGCTTTTCCTGACGTATGTTTTCCGAAGTCCCGCAGCAACGTCTCTCGTTCCGTATCACCTGTCGCAAAATACAAGCTGATCTTTGCTTTTCTAGGTGAAAATTCTGTCGAAATTGAATTAATGCTACAGTAACATCGTATATTTACTTACTAATTATAATAGATAACTTATAATTAACATGTTTGTTTAATTCGATTAAAAATAAGTCTAATTCATGGTTGGATGGAAACCTACACGAAGGGTCTTTCCAACAGCATATTAGTACCTGACGATGGAGAATCTATCTCTTTATAATCCTTACTCTGGTCTTGGTTCAAAAAAAACGCAACCCTTATCAGGTTGCGTTAAATGTCTTTCCACGCGTTTTAGTCCAAGCCGTGTTCATTTCGAATATCGTACAAACCTTGAACCAGCAGTTCCCCAGGATCTCGGTTCAGCTGCAAATGTGTTAACAATAGATGCAAAGGAATCGCGCATACGTTATTTCCTTCTATGATCGTTGGAAATCCAGCTTCAAAAACCGGACCATGACTTTCGTTCCACGCTAAACCCGCATGTACCTGCTCTGGAGCAAACTCTTCACTTACAGCTTTTATACATTGCGGAACGAGTATTTTGTCGATTATCGCTTTAGCCTCGTCTTCGCTTGAAGCCGGTTGTGGAAGGGATTTCCCACCCTTGATTTCCATAAGATCTACGAAAAATGAAGCCATCCACACTGCAGGATCATTGCCCGATTGGAATCTGGCGATTAACTCGCGTAGAAAAAAACCGCAGGAATATACACTATCCAATTCGTCCTTAACATGAAATACAAAAACCGGGCCGTAAGCTTCCAAATTCAACACTTGTCCTTCAACGTCGTTAAACTGCCTTTTTAAAGCAACGAGGCCATTATGGTGGACAGCCTTTATAAGCTCTGCCCAATTCTCCTCGGTCATAGCAGTTTGCTTGCTGTTTGCTTCCTCGTTTATTGTCTCATTGTTCATTTTCACAGCTCTCCTGTCTCTTATCATACCATCTAGTCAGTTGCACCTCGTAATTCGCTCGGTAACCTTTCTGCAATCCTGGCATGTATTCCTCATTTGATTACTTCCATTATAGGCATGTATCCATTAATCTAGCAATCACTCTACTATAGCAAAATTCCTCCAACTAAAAAAACAACTTACGAAGTACTCGAATTCTTCTAAGCTGTTCTCAAATTAGGGAACATGAATCGTTCTTTGTACGACCAGCTTTAACATATTTAAGCTGAGCCACGATGATGACACTAATGATTACCAGAAGAAACCACGAGCTGATCTTACTGAAACTAACCATCTGCCAGGCTTGCTGCTGATCAGGGTATTTCCAAGCATCAAAAAATGTGGCTATATTCTCCGCTAACCAGATAAAAAAACCTACAAGGATAAAAGCAAGCGTTAAATGCATTCGATAAGTTGTAGTCCGTACTCGAAATATAATCCGTGTTTTCCAGAAGACAATAAACACAAGCGCCGTCAGCCACCAACGAAAATCGGGAATAAAGTGATGTGTGAAAAAGTTTAAATAGATGCCCCCTCCAAGCAGCACCGAAGGCGTAAACCCAGGCCAGTCTGTCATGTCCATTCGTAGTCTCCGCCATACCTGACACATAAAGCTTGCTACACTTGCATACATAAATCCGCTATAAAGCGGGACACCGAGCAGCTTTGTATAGCCAGGCTCAGGATATGCCCATGATCCCATCCATACCTTATATAATTCCAGCAACAAACCAATAACGTGAAATATACAGATTACTTTAATTTCATCACGTGTCTCTAATCCGCTGCGGTACATAAAGTATTGCACACCAAGCAGTATCAGTAGAATGGCATCATATCGATAAATGAAAGGTAACTCTATTACGCCTGAGAGAGCTAAAGTTCCAAAGATCGCAACAGGGAAAATACAGCTCATCGCCTGATGATAGCCAAAATGCAATAGTTGAATGATTGGTTTCAATTATGTTTATCTCCTCTCCATGCCAGTTATCAGTTTTAACTCAAGAATAAAGGCGAAATCACTTTTTAAAAAGAGAAAATTTCTCGTTTAATATTTCTTATTTAACGTATTTCTTAATGGATAGCTGTCCTGTATAGAAGCATCCTGCCCCTGTCAGCCAACAACAGAAGTCAAACACTTTAGATAGAGCGTAAAGATAAAAAAAACGACATCTCTGTCGTTTTGAAGGTGCTCTCGCGGCTGAAGCTGATGTTTCTGCCACTATCATTGGAATGAATTTCAAACCCAAAACCTCGTTAGTAGCTTCAGCTATCAATTGATGTTCCCGGTATTCCAGCTATACTCGTATTCGACTCCTGTCAAACCTCACCGTTAACGATTGACTTGATCGTCAACGATAATTCAAACCTACGCGAATGATTTTACCTAGATTTGTCACACATGGGCTCAGCTGAAGATCTTCTTATCTCTATTCTAAAACCCACCAGTAAATCGTAAAGTACCAAACAAATCCGGAACATGATAGTTAGCAATCCCGATCTGAGTCCAAGCTTGATAATGCCGCATCCCGCTTCGATCATCATCGATGCGGAAGAAGTTCACTCTCCACTCCGTTCCATGAGTGAGATACTGCTTAAAATTCGGAAATGGAATGGTGAGCGTGTAAATCCTTTTCTCACCCACCACATCAACTGAGGTGACAAGGCCCTTCGTTTCCCAGTCGTGATCCAGCGTGAATGCAAGTGGATCGTCCTCATTATCATGAGTAACCCAGACGTCGAACACAACATTGTTAGGGCTAACTACAATTTCAGCATATTCCTTACCGAGGCCTGTATCATCTATGAAAATCTCACAAACGTCCTGATCCTACAACGGGTCATTTCGGTTCTTAAAATCAGAGATACTGCAAAAGTGCCGTTATATCAATACTTTCTCACCACCGACACACAGCACTCCACATGACTCGTCAGTGTAATCTTGCGATACAAAACTATTTTAATCGGTCTGTATGATGGTTCTAGGCTACCCCTGACTCTTTTTCCCAACGATCACCTCCCTTTCTTCGGCCTAGGATGCAATGGCGCATGGCGCATCATCGGATAAGTGGCGAATAAAGCAGCCAGACTCACGAACCCAATTAAAGTAACAACCTCCATGGCATTCATCTCGATCGAATACCCATTGAATATGCTTGAGAGAATTTTTCCGTAATATAGAAATAAACCGAGGATCGTCACGGACATGAACATGACCAAAACGCGCGTGAATCCCACCCTGTACAAAATTGCGCTTATGAGAAAAGTAAATCCAAATAAAGCAAAACCGACCATCAAGTCAACCCACAAATAAGAGAAAAATTGATACTCTTGCAGAAATAGTCTCGCAGGATGCAGGATTTTCGCTTCAACCATATACTGCTTAAACACGGTCACCAACACATATTGACAAATATTCAGGCACAATATGGTCAATGAGATTGCAGCCAAACTTACGCTGTAAAACACTTTCATGAATTGTACACGCGTGCTTCCTGACGCTATTGCAAGTGCAAAAAGCTGCTTGAAGCCAATAATTGAGAATAAGGCAATAAAGAAATACGCTGGCCCTGATATCGCAGCAATTGTAGTATCATTAAGTTTGAAGATAATTGCGAGGATAATCCATACGATAGTTAGTGGGATGGTTATGAACAGCAGTAATAACTTTCCATAATACCAATATACCTCCTCAAACACTAATCGAAATACACCCTTCCATGAACTCATGCAATCACCTCCGTATCTTCTGTAATATTCAGCAAGTAGTCCTGCAAATCTACTTTGTCAATCGACAATCCAAGATTATGAGCTTGTTCCTTCCACTGCTTCGTGTATGGAACATCAAGCATGACTCTGATTTTTGACCCAAGTGCAGTTTGCTCCAGCACCCTATGATCGTTGACGATGCTCATTATCGTATTCTTTTCACCAGCAAGCCATATTCCTTTCTCGCGAAGGTCTTCAATCGGTTGATGAAGCAACAGCCCACCATTATGCATAACAATCAATGCATCACATAGTGGTTGGACTTCTTCGATATGATGCGTCGAAATCAGAATGAGACGAGGCGTTTCCTCATGGCTTTCTCTTAATGCTTGATACATTTGTTTCCGCACCGCGGCATCCAAACCATTCGTCGGCTCGTCAAGTATCGTCACACTCGCATGGCTTGATAGTCCAATAATAAACTGGAGTGCGGACTTCATCCCTTTTGACAGCTTGGATATTTTCTTGTGTTCATCCAGTTTGAAGGTTTTAACTAGTCTGTCCGCGGTAGCTTGATCCCAATTGGCGTTGAAGTACCGCCCGAAGCGAAGTGCGTCATGCACGCTCCAAATCGCACTAAACGGATGATCCTCTTGCATATAGCATATATTCTGTATAATTGCAGAATTGCCGTACGGTGCTGAACCATTAATTTCAATAGCTCCACAATCAGGCCGTAGATGACCAGCAAGAAGCCTCATCAGCGTTGTTTTGCCTGCACCGTTACGCCCCCATAATCCCGCGATCACTGGCTCATTCTCTTCGAATGAGATACCTCGCAGAACTGAAACTTTATCATATGAATAAGTTACCTCGTTTACACGAATCATTCATTCTCCTCCTCGATCAATTGAACAACTTCTTGCACACTTAAACCAATTTTTTTCGCTTCTTCTAATAGTGGCATAATATATTCTTCACGATATTGCTTCTGCCGTTCCTTTAGTAATTGCAGCTTTGCTCCATTCTCCACAAACATGCCGATGCCGCGTTGTTTGTAAATAATCCCTTTATCTGCCAATTCCTGAAGACCTCTTCGGACAGTCGCCCGGTTAATGTTATAGAAACGCGACAATTCATTCTCGGATGGTACTTGTTCCCCTTCCTTCAGTTGTCCTTCTACAATCTCATCCATAATCATTTGGGCAATCTGCTGAAAGATCGGCTGAGATTCATCTAATGTCGTTTTCATCAATAACCGCCTTTCCGATCTAACAATCGAATACTTGTATGGTTGGTTACCCATATATACAACTATACATGTCATGAGAAATTTTGTAAATAGAACTTTATCTATGCGTGTCCATTGCAAGACTCTCCCCTTCATTGCTACTTCACTTTGCTGATTTACTTTCTGAAGATGCCCATTCGATGAAGCAGGTCGCAGAGGTTAGACGCATCCCAGCAATCCTGAAAAAGCAAGAAAGCCGACCTAAAGGTCGACTTTCTTACTTCTATATTGCTATTGGTAGTAGTAAAACAGGTAATGGTGTACTCCTAGCTGAGCTAAGCCCCCTGTTACCCATAAGCAATACAATTGAACGATGCTGTCACATCTCATCTATTCCTTGCGAACCATCAATATTGGGCACTCTACATGTCAGGAGTGCTGAAAAATCAATACAAAAAAACGACCTTTCGTTGCCTATCTTCGAACGCCAAGTTGTCCCATTCCTATTTTATATTCAGTCCTTCCGCAGGTAGTTGCAGCAGCCTACGTACTATGACTTCTGCTGACTTCTGTACATTCAACATGACTTCACAAGCCGCCGGCTTCCTTCAGATTCCACCTCACGATGGACACCCTTGCCTTAAGCTATGGCTACTATTGCCTTCGCCATTCGGAACTTTAACCCTAGAGATAGCGCACATACTGGGCGCACACAAAAAAAGACGCGCAATGGTTGCGCGTCTTAGATAATACGGTAACTAAGAACGATATGACGCAAGTTTTCGAGCGTCCTCGATTATTTGCCCCGCACGTTCGACTTCCAGATCGCTGGGCGTTGGTACTCCTTCTAGCTCATAAACCCGTCCAAGCTGCTGCCATTTATATACGCCCATACGATGATATGGCAGTAATTCGAATTTCTCAACATTAGCAAGCTGTCCCATAAATTCACCTAATGCGATCAAATCCTCAGGTTGGTCTGTAATACCCGGAATAAGCACATGCCTGATCCAAGCCGGCTTATTACGCTCTGACAACCATTTGGCGAATGTTAGTATCCGATCATTAGGCTGTGTAGTAAGCCACTCATGCTTTTCTTTATTGATTTGCTTCAAATCAAGCAATACAAGATCTGTATAATCGATAAGTTCGCTAGCGTTAGTCGTATCGCAAAATCCTGAACTATCCAATGCTGTATGCAAGCCAAACCTTTCCTTGCAAGCTTTAAACAGTTGAGCGACGAATGGAGCCTGAAGGGTTGGTTCTCCTCCTGTAACTGTTATCCCCCCGCCAGAACCCCTGTAGTAAGGTAAATAGTGCTCAATCTCCTGGAGGATTTCATCGACAGTTACTTGTCGCCCTGTTGCGGTATCCCATGTGTCAGGGTTATGGCAAAACCGGCATTGCAGTGCGCATCCCTGCATGAACAGGACAAAGCGTATACCGGGGCCGTCCACGGTGCCGAACGTTTCCATGGAATGAATGCGACCTTTCATGCAGGCCACGCTCCTTTCGATGATAGATTCAAGTTGTTAGATTTTCCCATGGAACGTGCGGCTAATGACATCCATTTGTTGTTCTCTTGTCAACTTAATGAAGTTTACGGCATAACCCGATACACGTATCGTAAGCTGAGGATAATTTTCTGGATGCTCCATCGCGTCCATAAGCTGCTCTCGATTAAAGACGTTGACATTGAGATGATGACCGCCGCTTATCGCATAACCGTCCAGCATTGCAGCAAGATTGTTGTAGCGTACATTGTCTTCTTTGCCGAGTGCTTTAGGAATGATCGAGAATGTATTCGAAATACCGTCCAAGCTGTGTTCATAAGGAATTTTTGCGACCGAAGCCAGTGAAGCGAGCGCCCCTTTTCGATCACGTCCGTGCATAGGGTTGGCACCTGGAGCAAAAGGCTCACCAGCTTTGCGGCCGTCTGGCGTACTTCCCGTTTTCTTTCCGTAAACGACGTTTGAAGTAATCGTAAGCACTGACAATGTCGGAATCGCATTACGGTACGTCTTATGCGTGCGAAGACGGGCCATAAATCCTTCTACCAGCCCAATAGCTATTTGGTCAACACGGTCATCATTGTTGCCATATTGCGGGTATTCACCTTCGATTTCGAAGTCAATCGCAATTCCCTTTTCATTACGAATAGGACGAACTTTCGTGTAACGGATGGCGCTTAAGCTATCGGCTACAACTGATAATCCTGCTATACCGCATGCCATCGTTCTTACGATATCTCTGTCGTGAAGCGCCATTTCAATTCGCTCATAGCAGTACTTATCATGCATGTAGTGAATGACGTTCAATGTATTCATATACAGCTTTGCAAGCCAATCCTGAACGATCTCGAAGTTTGCCTTCACTTCTTCATAATCAAGCACTTCCGACGTTAATGGTTTAATAGCCGGACTGATTTGAATGCCAAGTGTCTCATCTACGCCACCGTTTATCGCATAGAGCAATGCTTTAGCAAGATTGGCACGTGCACCGAAAAATTGCATTTGTTTCCCGATACGCATAGCAGATACACAACATGCAATTCCATAATCGTCTCCAAAATGCGGACGCATAAGATCATCGTTTTCGTACTGGATCGAGCTAGTTTCGGCCGAGACGCGTGCACAATACTTTTTGAAGCTATCTGGCAACGCTGTTGACCAAAGAATCGTCAAGTTAGGTTCAGGCGCAGGTCCGAGATTATAGAGCGTATGAAGGAATCGGAACGAGTTGCGCGTCACATATGATTTCCCGTTTAGCCCCATGCCGCCGACAGCTTCAGTTACCCAAGTTGGGTCTCCGCTGAACAGCTCATTGTAATCTGGCGTACGTAGAAATTTCACAATTCTCAGTTTCATAACAAAATGGTCTACTAGCTCTTGAGCATCGTGTTCTGTTATTGCGCCTTCTTGTAGATCACGTTCGATAAAAATGTCTAGGAAGCTGGATACACGTCCAAGACTCATCGCTGCTCCGTTTTGTTCCTTAACTGCGGCAAGATAGGCAAAGTATAGCCATTGTACAGCTTCATGCGCATTGGCAGCAGGTACAGCAATATCGCAGCCATACGTAGCAGCCATTTGCTTCAATTCGGCTAGACTGCGTATTTGCTCGGAGAGCTCTTCGCGAAGTAATATGACATTCTCTATCATATCGTCTTCTTCTAATTGGAGAAGTTCTTCTTTCTTAGCTTTAACGAGGCGATCAACACCATATAGTGCAACTCTGCGATAGTCTCCGATAATCCGACCACGACCATAAGCGTCTGGCAAACCTGTGATGATGCCGGCTTTACGCGCAGCGCGCATATCAGTCGTGTAAGCATCGAAAACACCTTGGTTATGCGTTTTCCGCAGTTCGGTAAATATGCGCTCAATCTCTGGCGATAGCTTATAACCGTAAGCTTCACAAGCATCAGCTGCCATTCTTACTCCGCCAAATGGCTGAACGGCACGTTTCAATGGAGCATCGGTTTGCAATCCAACTATCTTTTCTTTATCCTGATCAATATATCCGGGTTCATGCGACGTAATGCTGGATACTGTATTGACATCAATATCGTGTACGCCGCCTCTATCCCGCTCCTCCTTGAGCAGCTCACTAACCTGTGCCCACAGCGCTACGGTATTTTCCGTTGGGCTTGCTAAGAAGCTTTCGTCACCTTCATATGAAGTAATGTTTCTTTCAATAAAAGATTGGACGTCGACCTTTTCCTGCCAGTTCCCTGCTGTAAAACCTCGCCATGCCACTTGTGTTTCAGTCTGCTTCATGATTTCCTTTTCTGTCTTAGCCATGACTTAACACCTCCATTTTGTACATCAAGATTGATACTGAGATAAGCGATAATAATCGTTCTCGTCATGAATAGTTCGGGTGAAACGACAATCGATTCCATGCTCGTTAAAGGTGGATTCTCTCATCTTTAGCCAATTGAGCTTATGCAGCAGTACCGAAGCTTCATTATTTCCACTGCTAAGCTGATCCCCGATCTGATCCACACATGAACGATCAAATAGTCCATGCAGAGGGTGTGCGCGGCCATCCACCCAAGGGATAACCGCGTCTATACCTTCACGCTTCTGAGATAAAAGCAGGTTTGCAGCATCAGCTGACGGAAAAGGCATGTGACAGCCGAGTATCCAGACATCTATATTTTTAGAGAGTGCGAGTCCTGCATGTATGCCGCTTAATAAGCCATTGCCTACAAAGTAATCGGTAATAATGCGTATATCTCGATCAACGGAACGAAGAAACGGCTTCGGATCATTCGTAACAATCGTAATTTCACTGCAGATGGTCTGCATCTCACGAATTTGTTTCTGCAACAAGGTCTGTTCTTCTAGTTGAAGAAAAGCCCGATTCTGCCCATTGACACCAATGTGATCGCCACCTGCCAATATAACGCCAGATATCATGGGTATTACTCCTTTCCGGAGGGTCAGAATTTGCCGTAGAATGCATTCCGGTAAACGTCCGCAAGTTCTGTTACAAGCGGCATACGCGGATTGGCGGTTGTACATTGATCCTCGAAGGCACGGTCGGCAAGATAGTCAACTCTTTCTTCGAAATCGGTTGGGTCTATTGCTAGGTCTTGGAATTTCTCTGGAATACCGAGAGATTGGTTCAGCTTGCGGATCGCTTCAATTAAGCTGTTAACTCCCTCTGCGGTTGTCCGGGCAGGCAATCCGATGATGCGAGCAATTTCTGCATAACGTTCATCAGCAATGAAGTGGCTATATTTAGGGAATGAAGTGAATTTTGTCGGTTTTTGTGAGTTGTATCGAATAACGTGCGGCAACAGTATCGCATTCGTACGACCATGTGCCGTATGGTATTGACCACCCCACTTATGCGCTAAGCTATGGTTGATACCAAGGAATGCATTTGCAAAAGCCATACCGGCAATTGTGGAAGCATTATGCATCTTCTCCCTAGCTAATGGATCTCCTGTATGATAGGATTTCTCCAGGTTTTGGAATACAAGGCGAATCGCATGAAGCGCTAGTCCATCTGTATAATCACTCGCCATTACCGACACATACGATTCAATTGCATGAGTAAGTACGTCCATTCCAGTATCTGCTACTGCTATCTTCGGAAGACTGTACACAAACT
The DNA here is from genome assembly GCF_056269185.1 of Paenibacillus sp. J31R122. Classification (NCBI taxonomy): domain Bacteria; kingdom Bacillati; phylum Bacillota; class Bacilli; order Caryophanales; family Paenibacillaceae; genus Paenibacillus; species Paenibacillus sp. J31R122. The sequence continues at coordinate 208,682 of NZ_JBWDNM010000003.1, read as the reverse complement.
CAGGATCTATGATGGCTACGTCTGGTGTCAATTCATAATCAGCAAGCGGATATTTGGTATGCCCTTCATTCTTGTCAGTAATGACCGCAAAAGATGTAACCTCAGAACCTGTACCCGATGTCGTCGGAATGGCTACAAACTTAGCTTTATCGCCCAAACGCGGATATTTGTAAATCCGCTTGCGAATGTCGAGAAACTTCTGTTTCAACGAATGGAAGCTAGTTTCCGGGTATTCATAGAAGAGCCACATTGCTTTCGCCGCATCCATTGGTGAACCGCCGCCTAGTGCAATAATACAGTCAGGCTTAAAGCTATCCATTACTTTTGTGCCGCGTTCAACCGTTTCAACGGATGGATCTGGCTCGACGTTAGCGAACACTTCAATTGCGACAGGAGTTGATCGCTTCCGCAAATAGTATTCAAGCTTCTCTACATAACCAAGCTTAACCATCATCTCATCTGTGACTATCAGAATACGGGAGATATCAGGCATTTTCTCCAAATATTGCGTAGCGCCTTTTTCGAAATAGATTTTAGGCGGTATTTTGAACCACTGCATATTGACGGTCCGATAAGCGACGCGTTTGATGTTCAGCAGATTCACCGCTGATACGTTCGAAGTCGTCGAGTTGTGTCCGTAAGAGCCGCAGCCAAGCGTTAGCGATGGCAAGTTTGTATTGTACAGATCTCCGATAGCGCCATGCGTCGAAGGCGAGTTTACAATGACACGGCCAGTTTTGAGTTGACTAGCATAAGCATGTATAACTCCATCATTGTTCGAATGGATAACCGAGGAATGGCCTAATCCTCCAAATGCTACGATCTCCGCTGCGCGTTCAATGCCCTGCTCAGCTGTCTTCACTTTATAGCAGGCCAGTACTGGACTGAGTTTCTCTGCCGATAATGGGAAATCAGCTCCGACGCCTTGTAATTCTGCAATTAAAATTTTGGTATCTGAAGGAACTTCAATACCCGCCATTTCGGCAATTTTAACTGCTGACTGTCCAACGATTACTGCATTGACTGCACACTTTTCACTATTAATCACGAGCTTTGAAACTGCCTCAGTCTCGGCTTGCTTTAGGAAATAGCAGCCGTTATCCTTCATTAGCTTGCGTACTTGGTCGTAGATGACCTCTTCGATGATGACCGCTTGTTCGGAAGCACATATCATTCCGTTATCAAACGTTTTTGATAAGATAAGATCCGTTACCGCTTGTTTAATATCCGCGGACTTTTCAATAAAGCAAGGTACGTTGCCTGGGCCGACCCCAAGCGCCGGTTTGCCAGTACTATAAGCCGATTTCACCATTGCCGATCCGCCTGTAGCGAGAACTAGAGCAACGTCAGGATGATTCATCAGCAGTCGTGTTGCATCCAAAGATGGTGTTTCTACCCACTGTACACAATGCTCAGGTGCGCCGTTAGCTACTGCAGCATCACGTAATGTTTTCGCCGCTTCCGCACTGCTTTTTTGCGCGGATGGATGAAAGGCAAAGATGATCGGATTGCGCGTTTTCGTTGCAATAAGGGCTTTAAACATCGTAGTTGAAGTTGGGTTTGTAACAGGCGTTACCCCAGCAATTATTCCGACAGGCTCAGCTACAAGGCGGTAATTTTCGAATGCATTCTCCTCAATTACACCAACTGTTTTGTTGTACTTGATACTATGGTAAATATATTCCGTCGCAAAGATATTTTTCGTTATTTTGTCTTCATACACTCCACGGCCAGTTTCGTCAACTGCCATCTTCGCAAGCATCATATGTTTATCCAGTCCGGCAAGCGCCATAGATTGGACAACCCGGTCGATCTGCTCCTGATTCATAGATAGGAATGCTTCCTGTGCAGCTCTTGCTTGCGAGACTAGTCTGTTCACTTCCTCTTGTGCGGAACTTTCGCGATCTAATTTGACTTCTTTAACAGCCATCGGCTTCTCCTCCTTGGTGATCTTCTTAGGAATCTTGCATCTCCTTGATGGTTTAATCATATCGAAATCACTATTTGCTAACCATGACATTAATCACAATGAACTGTATTTATCTGCAAAGAATATATTTATGAGAAGAAATAGTCCATATCCGTCAAGATTTGTTCAAATGGAGATTTAGAACGAAGCGCCGCCAAAGTGGGGAAAGCAGAGGAGGCAAAAAGACGAGTTGAAGAAAAAAGACGGAGTACGCCACGTATGAGCATGGTTATGTTTATATAAGATTCAAGATATATCAATAGATTGTAACTGAATTACGATATTTTGTAACAACAAACAACATAGCTAATTACCCCGTCCCATGATATTGTCTCTTCTGCTCAATACAAAAAATAAAAGAATAGTTATTTTTCAGGATATAGCACATCAGGCTCAGCTTGACTTTCGTACCATCAATATTACACATTCTACATGAGTGGACTACGTAGTGTCGGATTCTTTCAAAAAATAAAAGTGCCCGACAACCCCGCAGATTTTATAATCCCTTATATTAGCCGAGTGCAAAAAAGGATGGGGGACGGGGGCTTGGACACGAAATGCTCAACATATGTTCTAAGCTGCTGATTATTAGCGGAACGGTTTACTTTTTCTCTACAGGGATCCAAATTTCGCTTTTATAGTTTGGACTATTAGTATCACTATTTGTAAAGAGAATTTCAGGACCTTCTGCAACTTGATAATCAGATGAAGGAAACCATTCAGCATAAATTCGTCCCCATACTTCCTGCATGTTGGCGGGATTACCAAGGACAGTGAAAATTGCCCAAGTAGAGGCTGCAACATGAAGAAAACCCAGACCTAATAAATCTTTTTTTGTTGTTGCTACACCGATAAGATGATCAAGTTCAGCCTTTTCCTCATTTTCTCTTTCCCTAATATTAAATGAAGCACTATATCCTCCAAGAGGTTCAACATTTGCAAGAAATTTCAGCTTGGAGTAAACGTCACCTGTTATTTTCGTCAACATTTCTGTTATAGCAGGATTTTCTCCTTTATAAACGAGAGGGATTCTTTCTTTAATACCTACAATTGTAAATGCTTCTTTTTTTTCAATTCGATAATTTAATTCGCTTCCTCCGGTAATGGTTAATTGAAAAGTCATGCGCGGAAAAGATTTCAAGGATTTCCCGGTTTTATTAACCTCGGAAGGGTTAATACCATGTAATTGATAAAAAGCTTTCGCGAACGAATCTGGTGAATGATAGCCATATTTGATGGCAACGTCGATAACTTTCATATGTTGCCCCTTTAATTCAAAACCAGCCATGGTTAACCGTCTTCTTCTAACATATTCAAGTAACGTAATGCCTGCTAAATAGGAAAACATTTTTTTGAAGTGAAATTCTGAACAGCGAGCTATTTTTGCTACTTCAGCCATATCTATATCATTTTCAAGGTTCTCCTCAATACAGGTTAAAGCATCGTTCATATGTTTCAGTAAATTCATGTCTTACACATCCTGTCCCTGATTATCATAACTTCTATCAAAGAAATGCTCTCAACAATTAGTATTTATTGTATAGGGTCTTTATTCTAACTAAGTTTATTACTGTTGATCCGACAAAAGAAATATCAGAATTGTCGGGAACGATGTTGGTAAAGTTGCTAATGTTTGTTTAAGAAGGGAGCTTCTTAAATGAACTATTTTTCCACGGTGTTGCCTGGTTTAGAGCGCTTTAGGAGAATTGATAGACGTTTCTCAGCAGCATCAACTATGAATTAATGAAGACGAGAATCAGCATACATTGTAATAAGGGAGGATGGGAATAGATGACTGTATACGAAAAACCAACATTGGAAACTTCGGAAGTGGAAGTTGTGCTGAGTAAATATTTTGGTTCGAATGTGATTGGGGTAACGCCATTAAAAGGGGGTAATTTAAGCGCTGTATTCTCCTTTTCGGTTTTTGATAAGGAATACGTTATTAAATTTAGCAACTTAGCAGGGAGTTTTGAAACTGAAAGATTTATTTCAGGCCTCTTAACATCACAGGGAATCCCGTTTCCTTCTTGTCTCGGGCTAGGTAAATTTAAATCATTTAACTATCTAATTTCAGAAAAGATCAGTGGACTCAATCTGGCAAGTTGCTCTCCTGAGCAACAACGCCAATTGCTTCCGGAGGTCATTCAACTTCTAACTCGGATGAACCACGTTGAGTTAGGTAAAACACACGGTTATGGATTCATAAATACGAGCGGGAATGGTATATATAATTCTTGGAGGGAACATGTAGTTGCTATTAATGCAGAGGATCAGGCGGGCACCTTCTGGGATGGGTGGTACAGCTTATTCAAAACTTCTTGTCTGGAGAAAGATGTGTTTGATGAATGTTATAACCGTTTATTGGCCTATTCCAGCTATAATGAACCACATCGGTATTTTATTCATGGTGATTTTCATCAGTTTAATATTTTATCTGATGGTCAACGTATAACCGGTATTATCGACACTAATGGTAAATATGGTGATTTTCTTGTCGACCTTGCAACATTAGACTGGCACTTGAGGAAACTTGATGTGATCCAGGAATACCAGAGTTATCAGCAACAGGTTGGCATTTCCATTCCTAATTTTAAGGAAAGAATAATTGGGGCAAAATATTACAATGGATTGATCGGATTACGCTTTTATGCGAAGATGGGATGGAATGATGCTTATTTCGGACTTCGCGAAGAGCTTTTAAGATTGACCAATTAATACTTATATGAAGTTCCGCTAAAGGATACGATAGTAAAACTGTAAATTGGAGAGCCCTCATATTCTGATGGCTCTCCTTATTAATTTTTTTGTAGCAGTGCTCCGATCTCTCGACATAATCCCAACCCACATTTGCTCATGGTGATCTGAACCCGTAAAAAGATCGTCCTACAGACAGCACAAAGCCGCCACCCTGCTAAGAGTGACGGCTTTGTTGTGAATGGCGAATACAATATCAGTACAGGCCCTTCCGAATCAATCTTTAAGTTTATCTTACTTGTCGGCTAGGGTTCCAAATGGAATTTCCACCGGCTCAGACTTATTGCCGCTGAAGTCTTCCAGCACCACTTTAATTACGCCAGAAGTACCCTCAACTTTGAGTTTGGTTAAATCGTCGATACCTCTTATAGCATAAGCTTTCCCGTCCTTAAAGGTGATTTGTCTGCCATCTTGCCATGCATACAAATGCCACCAGTCATTGGATGTTGGGCCTGACAATTTAACATAGGAACCGTTCATGGTTGCTACGCCTTCGTATACATCGGAATTATTATCTATTAACACACTAGTTTCATCCGTGTAAGTGATCACTTTTCCCTTAGCATCCAAAAGCGAGATTCTAACGGTATACGCACTTCCATCTGTATAAGGAATTTTAATTTTAGCTGAATCCGTTCCTTTTTTCAAAGTAGTAGAATATACATCATCGTGTGAATAGTTTAAGCTCACATCTACTTTTACCTGTTCATGCTTCAAGGAAGGTGTGTTCCACGATACGGAAATCGATCCCTCGTATTCTTTCGTTTCAATGTTTTTAACTGATTTGCTAAAATCCTTTTTAACCACGGCTGGCTTACTTTCACTTCCGTCAGCGCCAACTGCGGTAACTTTAATTTCTACATTACCCTTAGGATCGTATAAAGACTTAATATAAAATGTGTCGTCATAGATTCCGCCCAAGTATACTTCTCGACCATCATCATATTTCGCATATACATTGTACTTCTGTACTTTGCTGTAGTCTTCCAAATCCCATGAAATATACATTTCGGAAGTATCAAAGGATTTATCAATTTTCAAACCTGTTGGAGCTTCAGGCTTAGCCAAAGTGCCATCCGTAATTTTGATTTCACCAATATTGAATTGATAATCTTTAATCGTACCTTCTTCCGGTGTAAATGCCATACCGAAAGCGGCTAAGGTTCTACCAGCATAAGCGGACAAGTCAAGATTCTTTTGAACCCATCCCTTGGTCATTTTGTTAGCACCACTTGGAATTTGAACGTATTCCACTTTGGATGGAGCGTCTTCAAAAATCAATCCTACTTTAACGCTGCTTGCATCGGTAGCAGATGGTTTATTATACGTAATGTTTAACTTGGACGTTTTTTTAATATCCATTTTAGTCTTGTAAAGATTCACAAAGTTCGTTGCATCCAGATCACCGAAGACTACTAAAGAACTGCCGCCATTATACGCACCAACCTGAGTATAGTCATGTCCTGCGCTATATTTCTTTCCATAGTCGAAATCTACATTTAACCGTGTGCCTTCTGTATCAATGCGCCATTGCCATGTTGGCAAGTAATCTTGGATATTAATGTTTGCCCATTCATGATTATTCGAAACTTGACCGTCTACAAAATACTGCATACCATGTCCGGTATTAAAGTTGGTGTTAAAGTTTGAACCGTCAATAACGGATCTTTCCGAGATAAATGCTGCCAGACCTGGCCAAGTCTTAAAATCCTTACCCTCGAGATCCTTACCTTCGTTTGGTATTGCACGGTTTGGATCATTGGCAGTTTTAACAGGGTCAGGGGTAGCATTTAGAACTGCACCAACCAATTCATCATGAGTCATGTCAGCTGAATCAAGCGTACCTTTTCCTTCAGCATATGTTGGAGCATCAGCTGCACCTGAATACCATGTTCTTTCTCTTGCCGCAATATATTTGTAGTAATCGGGGTTGCCACGTCTGTTTTCTGTGTATTTATTAGGTCCAGAATGACCAAAGAGCTGTTCATCCAAATGCTCAAAGGCCGTAGAGCTGCCCAGGGAAGCTATGCCTGTTCTAGGCACCAAGTTTTCATCGTAAGTGTTGTATAACGATCCACGCATGCCGCTAAACCCTGTTTGACCGGCTTCGAACGTATTAAACACTGTATTTCTTGGATCTAGACCTAATGACTTCATGGTTTCCACGGAACCGTCCACCATTGCTTTACTTGGGTCCGGATTCATGTACAGAGAATGAGCAGCAACGGTTTCATCGCTAGGGTCCTTGACCCAGTTGCTGAATTCCTTCGCGTTTTTATTATAGTAATCTATTTTACCCCATTTACTTTCGTTCTCCTGACCATAAAGATTAGAAGCATAGACTTGAACGTAAATCCCCTGAGAAGTCATGGCACGAAGAAACTCTTCATATACCGGCATAAAGCTGGCAGGAAGTTTTTCTTCCGCATTCACAAAGTAGCCGTCAAAGCCGTAATACTTAGCCATTTCAACAAATTTATCCGCGAGTGGGAATCGTCCATTTTCGTCTTTATAAATAAAGTCATCCGTATGCTCTGTTCTTGGGAAGAAAATAGCACCTAAAGCTTTAACACCGTTTTTATGAGCGGCATTGGTATACGCCGGGTTAGGAATATTCAGCACACCAAACTCATACTCACGCTCCCACCAATCGGCTTCAGGATTAAATAGCGAGTCCGGTGTTGGGTTCGTCACTACACCATGCCAGGATGCCGTATAATCAACATATTGCCAAAAGTTAAATAGATATTGGGCGAATTGATCATTATAAATGGTTGGATTAAAAAACTCGTTGCCATAATCACCTGTTAAGAGCAAGCTTTGAACTTCCTGATCCAACATAGGATTAGCCTGTGTTGGTTTAAAAGATTCATTTCGTTGCTGAAGCGGCACTTCGGCTCTCATAAATTCATAGTACTCATCTTTTTCAGGAGTCCAATCCAGGATATCCTGTTTTCTGTGTCCATGATAAACGGGTTGATTTTTACCCTTATAGCCTTGTTCATCTATGCGGGGAGGGAGAGTATCGCCACCGGCCTGTACGACCGCAGCGTTAGGGAGAATCATACTAATGGATAAGATGGATGCTGCAGCAATAGTCACGTGTTTTTTGAATTTTACTCTTTTTACTCTCATAGTTACATACTCCTCTTTTTATATTTATATAGTTTGTTATTTTACTATTTGTTCTGCGCGGCCTTCCACGCATTAACTTCATGCGTTATTTGCTCTCCGCCTAACTTCAGCCAGTCCTGAGTGAATTTGTCGAATTGGTCGATAGGAATCGCACCATAAATAATTTCAGTAAAAATTTCGGTTTCCATTTTCTCTAAGGTGGCTTTCTTCTCTCCCATCGTATCAGTCAACGCACCACCATAGCCTTCGGATACAATTTTCCCGTTATTCCACAGTTGCTTCAGAACCATCATTGCTCCTTCGGGACCGTTCTGATATGTCTCGCCGTAGAAATTCAAATCTCCTTGACCAAAAGCTATGATCTTATCGTAGGTAGACTTTTCCTCTGGATTTAAATGGAATGGATCGCTTTGCTTTAGCGCGTCAGATACATTTTGTGTCCGCTTCAAATCTTTGTCCGGAGCGACCATATCCACAAACGCGAATTTTGCCACCGTAATGCCTTCGCTGTCTACGCCATATTTCAAGTAATCCGCAGAAGGGCCATACAGCTTTTCCATAAATAAATTAGCCATTTTAACCACGATTTCGGGATGATCGTAGCCTTTTTTGACAACAAAGTAATAATTTGCTCCAAAAGGCAACTGAACCGAAGCATCACCGCCGTTCACGGATGGGATCGGATAGGCTCTCCACTCGGCGTTAGGGTTCTTCTTCTTGTTATCCTGAAGCGGCCATTGAGAAGCCCAGCTAGGACCAAAGAGTAGACCTACACGGTCATTCACGATCGATTCCGCCACTTTGGAGGCATCTTTGATACCGAATTCCTTGTCCAACTCACCGGATTTATACATTTCCGCTAATTGTGCAAGCGCGACTTTGACCTCAGGCTGAATACTTCCGTACACGAGATTCCCTTCATCATCTTCCATCCATATGGTCGGGAAAGCACCATAGGCATTAAAGAAGCCGTTCAGGGAGGGATAGCCATTAACTACATCTTTGCTCAAAGCCACACCGAATGTATCCTGCTTGCCGTTACCATCCGGATCCTTTGTTGTAAACGATTTCGAAGTGTTCATCACATCCTCCCAAGAAGTTGGGGTTGGAAGATGAAGAGCTTGCATCCAATCTGTCCGTAACCACATCACCGACGTTTTAGCGCCGATCATTGGTTCGGTTTTCGGCATGGCAAATAATTTCCCATCAAAAGTAGAGGACTGTAACGCCATCGGATCCTGTTCGAAGATGTTCTTTACGGCAGGTGCTGCATATTGCTTATACACATCCGTGAGATCTTCAATCATATTGGCCTCAACCAGCTGTTTCAATTGGGACGAATTCACCATCATCAGATCCGGAATATCCCCCGACACGATCGAAACATTTAGCTTCTGCAAATATTGAGCGTCGGTCCCTTTTACAATCCAATCGTATTTCAGGTTAATTCCTATCTCCTTATAAAGAGATTCCCAAGCATTTTGGGTCTCCGACTGGCCTGAGGGATACACAACGTCTTGCGTAATGAATTTCACTGCCGTGACATCAATCGACGGATCATACTTTCCCTGTGGGTCTACTTTTGTTTCCCGTTTGATGACCGTAACCGAATCGACCGATTCGGCGTTCTTGGTTTCATTTTCAATACAACCAGATAATGTAACTGTGAAAAATAATAGAATTGACAGCGAGAAACATATCAAGTTTATTTTTTTCATATCTAAGATCTCCCACAACGTTATTATAAAGTCCGAATGTGTGCATAAACTAGTTTCCGTTTGTTACATTTGTATCTTTTATTTACTCACTGTGCTTTCTTTTGAGTTCCCTATATTCTTGAGGCGTCAAATTCGTAGCCTTTTTGAAAAAACGATGGAAATATTGTGATGAGAATAAACCAAGCTCCGCTGCAATTTCATGAACTTTCAGTTGATCCTGCTCCAAAAGCACCTTCGACTTTTCAAGCCGAACATCATTTATGTAGTTCGATAATCCTTGAAACGTCAGTTTCTTGTAAAGCCTGGACAAGTAGGAAGGATTACGGCCTACGACCTCACCGATTTTCGTCAGCGACACATCGCCAGATATATGTTTCGTAATGTAATTTTGAATTGTGCTTATCAGTTCATGTTCTTGCAGATTCACTCCTGTCCGTTTTTGATCAAAAATTCTCCTTGCGATCAACATAAATTCTTCACTGATCTGGTGCCAGGATTCAAATCGTTCAATCTGTGTAAACTTGCTGAGGTCCCTCTCGTTCGAAGAGTCTCCTACTGCTTCCTTCAGGCTATGAGGCAAAAATACCGAAACGATTAAAAAATATAATTCCAACTGGATCTCACTCGGAAACGAGTCCGCTTTAGAGCCAAACCGCAGCAACTCCTCCAACGTATCAAAAAAGCAATCCTCATGTCCGTTTACGATGCACGCTTTTAAGTACTCAATTTTATGTAAATGTACAGAGGAGAGGCTTCTCTCGGCAGCAGAGTCCTTATCATTAACCTCATTAGGCTGTTCTTGCAAAATCACTTCTTTCACCATACCCGGCCCGCTATAGAGCATCAAGTTCAGTAGATCGAATTTCGGCGTAAGTGCAGCCCACTCTACAACATCCGCAGCGAGTACAAGAGAGACGGGGCATTTTAACAGCCTCAAGTATGTCTCTTGGATTTCCTTCAGCTTATCTCTGACGAAAGCGATCGTTTGGGTCCATGCTTCCGGTACTGATTCGACATCAGCAGGTTGGAGGAAGAAGACCATCTTATTTTTTTCATAATTCATCGCCAGCGACAGTGTTAAGGGCATCAGTAACTCTCTCGTAATATTGTCGAACGCATAATAAAATAACGACCGGTCTTTTGCGCTATGAATGTCTCTCCAGTCATCAATTCGTACAATCATGAGCAAACAAGGTAACCCAGCGGAAAGCCCGATGTGCAGTTCATCGAATTTCTTATGAATAGCATCTAGTGCTTTATAATCCCCCTGCAAGATTTCGTTCATATATTGCTGCTGCATGTATGGAAGAGCTTTCAGATTTTGCTGCTTGGCATAAATTAAAAGGGCGTTGATATCCCTCTCCTCTTCTAATTCTTTAGCCGCACGAAGGATGGACTCTACAATTTTCTCATTCCCTTCCATTTTTAGAATATAATCCACACTTCCTTGACGAGTAGCTTGTTGAATATAGGAAAAATCACTATAACCGGTTAAAAAAATCACTTTGGCTTTCGGCCAATGCTTCGTAATCTCTTGGTGGAGCTCCAGTCCACTCATGCCCGGCATGCGTATATCAGAGAGCACAATATCGACTTTGTGTCGTTCCAGACAGTCCAGAGCCTCCCGCGAGGTAGATGCCGCATGAATATCCAGTTCGATGTTCGTGATACGTTCGCATAATCGAACCAGTCCGTTTAAAATCAGCGGCTCGTCATCCACAATTAATATGGAATACAACATCATCTACCATCCCCTTTCAATATGAAAATTCTCATTATCACGCCTAACCCACCCATTTCATTTCTATATGCTTCAAGCCCTGATTGGGAGCCAAATTTAATCTGCAATCGCCGATGTACGTTAACCATCCCTTTCGTTTCGATCCCGGATGCAGCCGCCATACCGAGTCTATTAGTTATTTGCAATAGCTCCTCATCCGTCAACAATCTGCCGTTGTCTTCAAAACGTATTTGGAGCACGTCCCCCTCTACGCTATTCGATATGTTCAAAATGCCGTCCGAAGCTCTGGACTCCAGTCCGTACATATACGCATTCTCAATAATAGGTTGCAATATCAAACGCGGTACATTCATCGCTTGAAAGGTTTCCGATATTGGATCGAGCTTCACCTTAATGCGATCTCCAAATCGCATCGATTGAATGTTGATATATGCCTCAGCATGTCTCACTTCCTCATATAGCGGTAATTCTGAGTTGGCGTTCCTAGTAATGAATTGAAAATAATGTCTTAAGTAATTTACAAACTCCTTGGCTTTTTCCACATCTTCAAATTCAATTAATTGGTACAAAATAAAAAAACTGTTATACAAAAAATGAGGATTGATCTGGGACTGCAGCTGCTTGAGCTCGGACTGCTGAGTGCGTATTTGATGCTCGTAGACTTCATGGATCAATGATTGAATCTGTTGTACCATCTTATTGAACTGATCTGATAAGTCCTTAAACTCGTCACGGCTCTCCTGCGTGATCCGAACAGTTAAGTCTCCTTGTTCCACCTTACCAAAGGCGGTTACCATCTTCCGCAGCGGATTGCGAATAGCTTTAAAAATCCAGTAAGGAAAAAGAATAATAACCATTACAGACAGCACAAATAAAATCCAAAAAATCGCGTTAAACTTGGCAAATTCACTAAAAATAAGCTTTTCAGGCGTAACTATCGCCAGCTTGATCCCGTATTCCGGTGACTTTTGCATCGAAACCAAATATCGATCTTCGTGATATTCGACGACTTCGCTGATGTTCGAGTTCCCTTGCTCTCGCTTGAATAAGCTTGTCAGCTCATCGTTTAATTCATTGATTTCAAGATTCATGATATAATTGTCGCTGCTATAGAAATACAATATGGCTTCTCCCTGATCTACCACATTGTTCAAATCTTTTAAGATCTTCTCCTGATTCACTTCAACTTCAATCATGTATGCCGGATCTCGGTCGGAGAAGGAATCATCGGGGTAGAAAGAATTAAGCAGCAGCTTATTGCCCCGCCACTGTAAGGGAGACAGCTGGTACCTCGTCTTATCACGAATCTGCTGCATCTGAGAAACTGTAACCCCGTCTTCAAAACCATCGGACTTGATTCGTTTGTTTATTGAAGGAATATAAGCGGTTATGTCTGCAATATAGGAGCTGGAATTTCGAATCAATGCCAATTTGCTTTCCAGCCGTAAAATGGATTGTCGCAGTTCATTTTGCGACAAGACAGGCGCTATCGTTCCCAGGGTCATTAAATCCTCGTCCACAACGAGGGACTTCATAACTTGATCCATCTTTTGAATCTCATTGGTTAATGAGTCCGAATAAAATTGGACATTATTCTCCATCGATTTCCAAATCTGTTCCCTGAGACTGCTGGCCACTTGTTGGTTCAGGAATATACCCAACATATATACCGGTAATATAGCTATCAGAAAACCTATGAGTAGCTTTGGATAAATGGTAAACCATTTTCTCTTCACTTTCATGATCACTTCCTCCTAAAAGTTGCTTAAAACACATGATGATATCTTTCGAAGTGGTACGAAAGTCAATTAAATCCCATTAATACCCATAAATAAATATATAAACAAGAGCATCAAATCAGTAATCATTAAAAGAAATTCCATATTTCATTATTTTATTTTCTATCTAATATCGAAATCTATGAAAAAATGTTGTGATCTTGTGAATATTTAAAGTTCATAGAAGCATTAGAAAAACACCTGTACATTGTAACAGGTGTTTGGGTTAATGAATTAAAAAATGAGGAATGTTTTATGATTTATGTTCAATATCCTCGTCACTGCGAAAACTTATTCGTCCAGAATACACAAAACCCGCAAGAGGCCACCTTAGTTACAGTGTCCATCTTATGGGTTACAGTTCAAAACGTGCGACCCCTCAACTATTGCCCCGTATTCAGTTGTGATGAAACTCGTAAAAATAGCTAGCTTTTAGTTAGCTCTATACTCAAATCCCACATTCTCTCCATATTTTCACGATCACTCGCGTATTTGGGGTAACTTGCCGAACCTAATATATTTTTCAATTGTGCTTTAGCTGACCAGTAACATGATTAGATTCATCCGAGGTACTGGATCAAATATTCTGATCTAATAATTCAAGATTAAATAAAATGAACATACGACTGCTAAAATCCTGACATATGCTTCGGCTAGAAGTAAGTTTATAGTAGCGATGTACACAATGTATGCGCTATCATAACTGTCTCTTTTTAAGAAAAAAAATTTCCTATTCTCTATATATAATCCTTAATCCTTTATGTAGTCAATATACTGCGAGTTGAATATTTGAGGGGGTGATCTTTATCGTTCATCAAAGGCAATAAGAAACTCACAGCTGTAAAGTAGACATGGTTTCAAAATAATCGTGTTACAAAGGAGAGCGTTGAAGGTGGAACTAATTAAAAACCCAAGAAGAATGAAAGTATTTGGTTTTTTTGTCGCAATAAGCTTAATTCTTAGTTTGATGATTGCCAAACAGGTTTCAGCTGCAGATGAAGATTTCCAGATCGGCGTATTCTGGGTGCCTCCTGCTGCTTACACCAACGAGACTCATTACGATTACCTCAAGGAAGGACATGTAAACTGGATTATTAATGTCGCTTCCACAGATTTGAACAGCATAGAAGTCAACAAGAAGATGCTCGAATTAGCAGCTGAAAGAGGCATGAAAGCTGTAGTTGCAGATTCAAGATTCGATAAAGTATATAATAATACCGCTACTGACGCTGAAATTGCTGCAATGGTGAACGACTATAAAGGTCTTCCTGGTTTGGGCGGTTATTATGTAATGGATGAACCCCTATTTGAAAATATCACTTACTCCGGGCATGCTTATCAACAATTTCTGCAAAATGATCCAGATTCGGTACCTTATTTAAACTTATTGCCTTATGTTTGGAATAAGCCGGAATATGAACAGTATGTGGATGAAATCATCGCTGCAACTCCCGATCTTAAATATTTAACTTTCGATAATTATCCTTTCAGAACCAATGGTACGACTAATTTTGATATCCTAGATGATTATTACACTAATTTAAAAATTATTAGAGAAAAGGGTTTGGAACATAACCTGAAAACAGGAGCCTACATACAAGCAGCTGGTTATTTTGATATGAGGCGTCCGGTTGGAGACGAATTAAGGTATAACGTATTTACATCACTTGCGTATGGTATGAAAGCTCTTTATTGGTTTCCGTATTGGCACCCGGGCATGCCTTTCGAAGGGGCAATCATTAATACCGACGGAACAAAGACGGATCTGTATGAGCCGTTCCAAAACCTGAATGCTCAAATTGAAAAGTGGGGCCCCACTTTAATGAAATTGAACTCCGTTGACGTTTATCACTCAGGTGTGATGGCAGCTGGAACGAAAGCTGTTCCCTCCGACTTTTTCTGGAAACCTGAGAATTCCAGCGATAACGTGATCATCTCCTATTTCACCGATGCAAACGGTAGGAAATATATTATGGCAGTTAATAGAGACTATGCGAATACAGCAACTCTTTCTTTCCATGTCAATTCTAACCCTACTACGATCAAAGAAATTTCCAAAGTTACAGGCTATGAGGAAAGTACGAATTATAATGCGTCAACTGGCATGGTTTCGGCTGAATTTGCTCCCGGTGAGGGACGGCTTTATGCTCTGCCGACGGAAGGTATGGGTGAGCTTCTGGTAAATCCGGGCTTTGAAGACGGCTTAACGGGATGGACAGCATACAATCCAAGTACATTGACATCTGTTACAGAACCAGTTAATTCAGGTTCTAATGCGCTTGAAATAAGTGCAAGGAGTATGAACTATACGGGCGCGATGCAGGATATAAAATCAATATTGTTAAGGAACGGACAAGGAACCTATGATTTCGGAGCCATGCTCCGCACGAAGTCGGAAGATAAGCAAACCATGTATGCAAATATATTTATTAACGATAGTAAGGGAGATCATTATTTTAATGGATCTTTTGTAGAGGCTGATAACGGAAGTTGGGTACTTTCATCCGGTTCGGCTTACATTACTTGGACGGGCGAGCTGAATTATGCACGAATCTATACAGAATCGGAAGCAGGAACCGGCATTTATTATGTGGATGATTTCAGTCTGAAGAAGCCGGATCAACCAGCAAAATTCAAAACCACTTTATCCGCTAATATGAGCTCTATCACATCCGGGACAGAATTTAAAGTAAGCTTTGGATTAAGCGATATTACCCACCCTGTTTACGCACAGGATATCAGTTTGGATTATAATCCTGCCATCATGGAATTTGTATCAGCTAAGTCTTTAAAAGAAGGGGTCAGCCTTGTCGAAATTGTTAAGGTACCCACCGGAAAGCTTCGTTTAATTATTGCTAGTGAGGGTCCAGAACACGCAATTACTGGTAACATACCAATCATAGAACTAACCTTTAAATCGAAAAAGGTTTCTCAGACAACATCCGGTTTAATCTCGATTTTAAACGCTATGCTAGCGGACGTTAGCGGGAATGAACATCAAGCAGCTGCATCTTCCGTTTCAGTAGAAGTCATGAAAGGCGGTGGCCCTGGCGATATAAACGAGGATGGCAAAATATCAATTGGTGATCTAGCCCTCGTATCCGCTAATTATGGCAAAAACAGCAACAGTTCTGATTGGCAAACTGTGAAGAAAGCTGATATTAACGGCGACGGTGTAATTGATATCCTTGATCTTTCGGCGATTGCCAAAAAAATCATCAGCTAGAATGAATAGGGAGGGGAATTCTTCCCTCCCTATATAATTGCAAGCATGTCCTTTCACAATTTCTCCGAAAACGTATGAGTCAAAGCCTGCATCCATGGAAAGGAAGGCGTTATGAAACGCAATTTATTAACTCTCTTAATAATTACTTTGCTTGGTTTGCTCTTGTCGTTTCCTGCGGGCGCGAATGCAGAGAAAGCACCATCTTTCCAAATAACCACTCTTGGTGCAGCTGATAATAAAGTGATCGTGAGTATGATAGGTAAAAATATGGTAGATTTATATGGCTATGAAGCACGATTTACGTTTGACCCTAAACACCTTGAGCTGGTGGAAACTACGTCCAATCTCGGCGGTTTCTCCATATCTCCGAAGATCCATGGTAACGAAATCGTCATCGCCCATACAAAAATCGGTAATGTACTCGGTAAAAATGGAGATTTTGTCATCGGTACCCTAACATTTAAGTCTAAGAAACTCGGACATTCCACCGTGGCATGGAAATCAATTAAGGCAGTGAATCACAATTTAGGCTATCAAAGTTATTCACTAAAGGAAAGTGTTTCCGTTAGTTCAACGAACATCGAAACGCCCAATAATGTTCAGGGTTCCGTCAATGTGAGTAAGGAAGACTTGAATAATATCAAAGACGGTAAAATTGTGATTGAAATTGTGGACGGAAAGCAAAGTGTCCTGCTCCCTGCGAGAGCCGCTGGGATTATCGGCAATAACAAGCTCGAATTGAAGTTTAAGGACTTATCTGTTTTCCTTCCTGTAGAAGTGCTGAAAGACTTACAAGATCTGTTATCCTTCGATGAATTGGAGGATTCAAAAATTTCCTTCAACTTCAATAAAGCATCTGTGGATGTTAAGAATGATCTATTGACGAATGCATCGAACAAAGCAAAGGCGAAAGTAACGGCAAACGGAGATATCATTGAATATAGCTTATCTGTCATCACTGCGAAAGGCAAAGTACAGAAGCTTACGAAATTCAATAAGTCTATTACGTTTAAGCTTAAAGTTAACTTTAGTGCACAAACAGATTTGCTTGGCCTCTACTTTATCACTGATAGCGGTGAACTTGAGTACTCAGGTGGTGTGATTGCAGACGGATATATGACTGCAGAAGTAAGCCATTTCAGTAAATATGCTGTTCTAGCATTTGATAAATCGTTTGAAGATGTTGCCAATACACATTGGGCGGCACTTGCAATTAAAGAATTAGCGGCCAAGCAAGTCGTATATGGCGTAAATGATACCCAATTCCTTCCTAACGCTAATGTAACACGCGCTGAATTTGCCGCATTTGTTGTTCGTGCTCTTAGACTAAAAGCAACAGCAGGATCATCATTCACAGATGTGAACAACAAAGCATGGTACGCTTCAATAGTGGCCGCTGCAAAAGAAACTGGAATCATTAAGGGGCGCAGCGAATCTGTCTTTGCTCCAAACGAAACGATTACCCGTGAAGAAATGGCATCAATCATTGTACGAGCTTATGAATATAAGATCGGGATCAAAGCAACGACTGAGCAGCACGATACTTTTGTAGATGCGAAAGAAATCTCTTTATGGGCTAAAGCTGATGTGAACGCTGCGTTCAAGCTTGGTTTTATCTCTGGGCGCGGGGATGGACGGTTTGCACCGAAAGTATGGTCGACGCGAGCTGAATCATCACAAATTATCGTGAACCTACTTAAAAAGCTATAGTGGAATTCCAAAATCAAAATAAAATGAAACCTTCTGCTCGATGCAGAGGTTTCATTTTTTTTCGTTTTTTTCTCCATCTGTAGTTAATGCTCGTCTTCTTCCTTGCTTATGCAGGTACGTTTATTCCGGTTTCATTGTTTCCACTTCTTGCTGCAGCTGCTCAAGGATGAAGCCGCAATTCATCATCTTTTCCTTTAAATCCTGAACCGTATAGTAATAATGATTGCTCGCTTCAAATCCGATCCGGGAATCTCTAATTACGAGATCATACAACAGCCCGACATTATCCGTTTCCTTGTGCACGATATTCATAAGCTTACGAGACAACTTAAGACGTGTATCCTCTTGTTTCGTCGCAAGATATCGGTTGCGAGTTCTGACGAATTCGATCTGCAAATAGGTGCTATGGAAATGAAAATATGCTGCGGAAGCTGCTGTTACTAAGCTGTCAAACTCGCGCTCAGCTTCAGGAAGTACAAACTTGCGCGATTTCTCTAGTAGCTGTAGTCCCTTCTTCCAACCACTAGCCAGCATCATAAACTGCTTGGCGAATACAGACTCCGGGTAAATTCCGCGCCAGCCCTGAAGATCATCATATGGAAATCCGATCATCGTTGCGTCGAATCCAGTAGGCTTCATATACAGCAGGTTAGCCGGTCCGTAATTTTGCGGAGCAGTATATAGGACGTTCAGATCAAATGGGAATTCTCGAAATGCACGGCTGAAAGCGTTAGTTGCTTCAGCTATCAATTGTCCCGCCACATTGCCGAATTTCCCTTGTAGCAGCGCACCTATTCCGATTAACTCATTGTCAGTGTCTCCCTTGTCAGTATCCCAATAATATTCTGCCGCTAACTCCAGATTGAGCGAAGGATAACCGCCTAACGTCCAGCTTAGCATCAAAGCGCTGACCCCAGAAGCGTCGAGACGATTCAGGTGCTCTTCAAGCTGCTGAAAAACAGGTAGGAACGGTACCGCCGAGCATTCCCATGTATTGTTGAACTGAACCTTCGCCGCAGTACGTAACCCACGGGCGTTCGCCGTCCGCCAACTATGCAGTGACTTCTCACCAGGTCCAACTATGGACATCGAGTAGTCAATGACCTCTCCCGGTATTCCAGCTATATTCGTATTAATCGCCTCTTCACTCACACACATGACGATCGCTTGATCCGGAAGAGCATCAATGGCAGAGGCAATATCCTGCTCCGTCCAGCCCACTTGATGGGACCATCCCCATGTCCAGCAGAGAATACGCGCATCCGGTTTCTCACGAACAGCACCTTCCACGATCAGACGGTTGACTTCTGCAACCACTTCACTTACCTTGCGCTGGCTGCAGCGAGGACAATTCGTCACACCACCGGCGGCGCGCGAATAACAATGCGTCCAGTTTTCCGACATTGTAATGGTAATTAAACCAGCCAAATCAGGTACCTCGTGAAATAAATGGGCTATACTGCTGCTGAGCAACTGTTGAACATCCGGATGGGAAGTACACAGCATGCCCTGTCCATCCTCGGTGTGACCTTGCCAATCAGGCTTATCAGCAAAAAAGGAAACAGGCATAGAACGTGGTTCATTACAGTACAAGTAAACGCCGATGCCGTAATGAGCGGCTCGTTCTACCAACTGACGAAGGCCAATTATACGTTGCTCCGAATCCACAGATAATTCTGGCGCCATATCCCATGGCACCAAACTGTACAGAACACTTTGCAGCCAAATCCCATTGATGCCTGTTTCAGACAATCTTTCTAGGAGATCGTCTGGGAACGGATTTAACTCAGGTGCAAGAAGCGGATCACCATATAAAGCGCTGTAGGAGTATATGATGCGCGTATCAAACTTCGTTGTTCTTTGGTAATTTCCTGCGATGATATACGGAACCCCACGTTTTTGCATCTGCGCGGCAATCCATTGCAGTCCTCGCATGATCCCAGCATCATCAACAGCACTGATCAAGATCTCATTCTTATGAGCATCCGCTGTGATCGTATGACTCTCTGCTAACCGAGTTCCGTCCTTTATGATTGCGATACGCATAACAGGCCCCTCAATCAAAGACGTCGATGGATGTGAGCATTGTTGAATAATCCATTTGATTCCCCAGACCTGTTCATGCTTCGATATGAATCGTTTGACCGACGTTCCCACAGCTGAATTCCCCTGTGGACAAGCAATAGTCCAGAGCGTGTCAAGCCTGAGTTCATCCGGATCCACTTCCCTCACAGGTGCAACATTTCGTATATTTTCTACCTTATATTGATCAAGAAAATCAAAAGGCTGTTCCATTCGTCTTAGCTGTGCTGAAGTTTCCGACTGTAAGTCGAAGCGATCAGTCAACGTTTTTCTTATGCGCTGAGTTTGTGCTCGTTCCTCCGCGCTTAAAGGCTGATAATGGATCGGTTCCGTCCAAGGCTTCATACTGCCTAACTTGATCCAGAGGAAGTCATCCTCTTTCAACGTGAACGCCAGACGTTCCTCTGTCCATCCGAGCAACTGCAGCAGCTGCTCGAATGAAAGCAGATGCCAGTTCGCTCGGATAATTGTAATATATCCTCTTTCAAGCCATTTCTGCTCGATATTCACGAGTGAATCTTCAAGTCCGAGATCACTAGCCGCTTCTCTAATTTGCGCTTCTGTAGCACCTAGTACTTCGGCAACTCTACCGACAGGCACTAAGCTCCAATTTCGCCATATGACAGCCTGCATACGTGTAGGGAAATGTGGAAAATTCAATGCTAGCTTGTCTTGGTTAGCGTGCAGTTCGAGTATCATTGTCAATCCTCTAATCTCCCTTCAAATTTTCTTGCAGAAAAAACCTGATCAAACACACCAACAAAATTATACACATCAAATGCATGGTGACAGCTGTCCTCCATCTGCCACACTCTTTTTTTCACGTCTTCCCATACATACTGAGCTTGGATGACATCTTCTCTATCAAGCAGCTCTAAACCACGAGTAAGTTCTTTCCAAATTTCTGTGTGAAGCTTCATATATTTCCACGAACTGGTGTGGCATTCGTTATCCTGCTTAATATTATTCTCGATCACAGACTCGAATTGATGAATAAGCGAATTAACGTTTGAAAATAAAAATTTACTATCGATCTCTTTCCGATCAGATATCAGATCCAAATTAAGTTCAAAATAAAGTTCCGACAGCTTCATCGCATAATTCAAGCATGCCATTCCATCTCTTCCATAAGCGCTTGCAAAATAATCCTCTGCCATATCACTGAAGCTTAGCTCTTTGTTCCATAATGTTCGGGCCATGATCGACATAGGAAGCCCGTTTGGAAAGAAGGATCTCTGGACCTGACAGCTGACAAATCCATTCAGACCAAGCTGTTGCAAATGAAGGATATCTTCATATAATATTTTTGAAATTTGTAAATAACCAGGGTCTCTTTGATGCGCCCACATGAAATGGTAGTCGAAATCAAAACTGTCGCCTTGAAACTGATTCCTCCAAGCATTAAGATAGCTTATATTCCCTTCCACGGATTGCGGTAAATCCAGCTTATTTCTTATAAACGTTGGAACATCTGGAACACTACTAATCGCAGCGAATGATTGCCGATATGTTCGGGTTATTGGAGCGAATTGCATAACAAAGCGACTTGGATTGACAATTCTTTCATACTCGGGTGGCCACATAAGTTCATGATAGATGAGAAATACAATGCGGGTTTCCAGCCCTCGATTCGTCAAGACTTCGTCTAATTCATTCATTAACTTGACATACAAATCGGAAGGCGTTTCAAGTACACATCGCTCGCACTCGCATTGATTATTGGAGCCGTCCGACAACCAAACATGCAGCAAATCGACCTCCGGATGCAAGGATGCATAGAGTTCGATTTCCTTGATCATTCTGCGGCGGGCTTCAGGATTCGAATAACAAAGCTCCGTATTAATGGGAATTCCCTCCCATAATTCACGCTTACCGTTCACTTGAGCGAAATACGGAGTGATCTCAGGATCAATCTCTTCTTCCCATTTCTCCCAGCTCAGCCCCTGGATTCCAAAAGGAGCGCATGTCCACCCATGCCCAACAGCTTGATAGATCATTCCTCTTTTTTGAATCTCATGCTTTGCCGCAGCGACATATGTTCTTGCTGATTCCACTTTGAAATCTTCGGTATGATTCTTAAGAGGGTTATTCAAATGGCTGTACCATCGTTCAAAGAAATGATAGGCTTCTCTGAATTGAATAAAATAGCTGTTGAATCCAACCTTTGCCATCCAATCGATCATCTCGGTGACATGTTCAACACCAACCGCTCCTTCCATACATATTCCTCTGTATCGATAAGAAGCTCGCTCCTGCACATTTATGGTGAAGGACCTAAAATCCGTTTGCGGTATATATTCACCATCCACTCCCGGTCTCACCCATCTACAACCCAGTTCAAACAGAAAACGATAGACCGAGAGCAGTACGCTGCGCGGATTCCCCCCGGTTACCCGACCATTTCCATGAGATACTTCGATCATTATCTCATCATCGTAAGGGTTCTGTTCATCAGCAGTGAATGAAGCAGATAGAAAATCGTTTGATAAGCCGATCCATAGACCATTTTCGCTCATCTCATACTTTTCTACGATTTTGAGAGTCATGCTGCAGTTTGAAATCGCTCCCAAGTAACGGACTAATTCTTCTCCTGCAAAATGGATCGTTTGGTTATCATGTTCAATCACGTAAACACAATTCTCCTGCTGTAGGTTTAAATCACGGAACATCTTACTCTCCCCCTCACAACGTTGCCACTCCAAGCACAATTTCTTGCCCTTTCTCACACGAAGCGACGATCGCATCGGCAACTTCAACCCCATGAACGGCGTCGGCGAACGAAATAACGGAGGGCTCTTCACCCTGTGCTATACAGCGGCAAATATAAGTCAACTGCTCACGTAAGCTTCCAATTGTTTGCCCATGAAGGTTCACATGTATATTCATATCAGGCGTTAGTCTGCCTCCACCATCCCATATGTGCAAGCCCGAATGGCTCGATTCGAAGTGTGCCGTTCCGTTTTGGCCGATCACTTCGATCGCGTCTGCAATTTCAATGCCTGCCGCGTCAGGTGTCATCCAATTGCTGTGTAGGACGGCAATTGCACCATTCTCGAATTCAAGGTTAGCCCAAAGCACTTCTGGAGAGGCGGAGTCTGATACCGTTCTTCCGTAAGCCCTTACCTTCACGACCCGACAACCGGCATACCAAATAGCCAAATCAATATCGTGTATCATTAGCTCGTAGACCGTATGCACTCGCTTAAAGGTATCGAATAAAAAGTTCTCTCTGGCCCGTTTCATATACATGCTCACCGGAGTACCGACCTTCCCCGAATGAATCGCCTCTTTAATCGCCGCATAACGGGGATCGAAGCGGAGCAGATGACCAGGCAGCAGCAGCCTACCGCTGTCTGCGGCTGCAGCCTGCATTTCCCGTGCCTCTTCCGGCCTGGTTGTTACCGGCTTCTCGACAAGGACATGCTTGCCCGAGCGAAGCGCTTTCAAGGTTGGCTCTAGATGTTGACTTTCGAAGGTAACTACACTGATTAAATCTATATCATCGTTTAGTATCAGGTCATCCGAATTGGAATAAAGCTGCTTAATGCCGTATTTCTGCCTAGCTAGTTCCAGCCTCTCTGGCGAGTTGTCGCAGACAGCCACTACCTCCACTTGCCAGAGCGAGCAAAAGGCTTCAAGATGATTCATCCCCCATCTGCCCAAGCCAAGAATACCTACTTTTACTTTGTCCATAAGTTCACTCCCTCTCTATAAATTCGGCGGAACCTCCAGCCGTTCGAAGCAAGCCTGTGCATTCTCGATATGCTTCCAAGCATCGGTTAACAGAAACATGCCATGCCCCGGAAAAAGGCTATCGATGTGGAGTTGGTGCAGTTTGACGACCGTATCCGCATATTCGGAAATGATACAATCCCAAATGTTCTGGATAACAACCTTTCCTCCGGCAAACACAGTATCCCCACTGAACAACAGCTTTCTCCCATCCCTCTCAAACAGAAGAGCAATATGACCCCGTGCATGGCCCGGCGTATCGATTACCTTCAGTACGGTATCTCCGATGACGATCTCATCATTTTCCTGTACACCCCGGGTAACAGAGCATCGCGGAAATTGGTAATCCTTCGGATACACACCCGCTTTTACCGCAGCAATGATGCTAACCTTATCTCTGTCTCCCCACTCAATCCAGGGTTGGATTTCCTTTGAAGTTATTACCGCAATTCCATACCGATGTTGAAAATAGGCAGCACCTGCCGCGTGATCGCCATGTCCGTGGGTAAGCACCAAATACTTGATTTGTGAGGGAGCGATACCTATGCGTTCTATATTCGCAACGATCTGCTCGGGATTCACTCCGCCCCCTGCATCAATCAGTGCATACTCCCCATTGCCTCCATCCAGCAAATAGACATTGCAATCCATCGAATCGCTGATCTGAGCGCCAAATTTACCGCTGCCGACCATGAAAATGCCCTCGTCGAGCTTGATCATGACGGAATGTAAGCGATACACTCAATTTCCACGCGCATGCCAGTAGGAAATTTGCCAATTTCAATTGTGCTGCGAGCTGGCGGTTCCTCTTGGAAAAATCTACGGTAAGTCTGATTGTATGACTCAAATTCGTTGAGGTCATCAATAAAGGAGGTCACCTTGACGACATGCTCTAATGAAGTTCCGGCGGCCTGTAAAATTTCACCCATATATTCGAGTACGATGCGCGTCTGCTGTTCCATATCTCCCGGGAACAACAGCTCTCCCGTCACGGTATCAAATGGACATGTTCCAGCTACATAGACCATATCGCCAAGCTTTACGGCTTGAGAATAAGCACCACTTGGTTTCGGCGCCTTATCTGTATATATAATTTCTTTTCTCATCGCTAGCCTCTCTCCTCTTGATTACCCTTATAGGTACAGGCCAATTGATAATAAAATTCAGCCGCCTGAACAACCTCATTGACTGTAACCCATTCTTCGGCAGAATGAGCCTGTTCGATCGAGCCTGGGCCATATACAATAGAAGGAATGCCTTTCCATGCTTGAAGCTTACTTGCATTGCTTCCGTACGTAACGCCTCGCAATGATGAATTCATACCAAGCGTTTCGGCAGCCTGCTGCGCCGACCGTACAACTGCAACGTCATGCGGTGTGTTTAATGCGGGATCGAGCAGCAGCGGTTCTATGGTTAGCCCCGTTTCGCTCAACTCTGCCCTTATATCCCGTTCAAATTCAGATAATACCAGCTCTGGCGACTCCCCCGGTACGATACGGCGATCGACGCTAATTTCACAGGATTCCGGAACGATGTTAATCTGACTGCCTCCGCTGATCGTGCTCACAACAATCGTTGGTTTCCCGCACAATGCACTCCTGATCGTCGCCAGCTCCGGCTCCACGCGCTCCCGTATATAGCGGACGACGTCCATCATCGCATAGATGGCATTCTCTCCCTTGTGCGGAACCGAGCTGTGTGCGGACTTACCGTGCGTCTGCACAGTAAATCGAGCACAACCCTTATGCTCCACGACGATGCCAAGCTCTGTCGGCTCGCCAACAACAGCTCCTGATAACGGAAAATTAAGCGACATGAACTGAGTTAGTCCCTGGAAGGCGTATTCCTCGTCAACTGAAGCACAGAATACAAGATCCGCGTTCAGACGCTCTGGATGTTGCGCGCATTGTTCCATCATGTGAATCATGCCGGCCAATGCTCCCTTTGTGTCGCAGGCTCCCCTACCATACAACCGACCTTCGCGGTAAGTAGGTACAAACGCATTTTCCATACTCCCGATCGATACAGTATCCATGTGTGCCTCGAATAGCAAAGCTGATTCCGGCTTACCTACCCGCAATTCAGCGATAATATTGTCACGTCCATCAACAACAGGCTGCCGGGTGACCTGTAGCCCCGCCTTACGCATACGCTCCTCGATATAATCAGCAACGTCTCTCTCTCCTCGCGCATCCTCCGCATAATGTGGATTTACGCTTTGAATGCGCAGCAGATCGTCCAGAATCCGTACAGCTGGATGCGCTGTACTTTCGGTATCAACCGCCGATGATAAATCCATCCTTCTCACTCCTAAAGCCAATTAATGTGATCGTATGACCAATCCTTCGTCTCAGGCAGCTCCCTGAATTCGTTGAACGACCGAAAAATATGTTGGCGCATTACCTTCTCAGCGTGATCCGGATCGCGGCGTACAAGCGCTTCAATCAGCTCCGCATGCTGCTCGACTTCCTTTTTTTTCGTGGATACCCGTCCAAGCATTCGAGCCGCAAGCGCAATATGAAAGGTGATGGAATCATAACTTGCGCTTAACCGGGACTGATTGGACAACCAAATGATGCTTTGATGAATAAAACTGGACTCCTGCAACAAGGAATCAACAGTATCGTCTTCCAACTTCCTCTTCATCTCCTCGAAGTGCTGCACCAAAGCATCTATTTGACTATCGGTAGCAAGCTGAACAGCGAGCCGAATCGCTAGCCCTTCCAGAACAGAACGAAGTGAATACACTTCGTAAATATCCTTCATGTCAAATGTGCGAACCATCGGTCCCTTGTTTGGCAAAATCGTAATGATGCCTTCACCCGATAATAAACGAATTGCTTCCCGAACTGGCGTCTGGCTAATGCCAAGCTCCTTCGCGACCTTCGTTTCCACGATACGGTCACCTGGATAAAGTTGCCCATCCAGAATTTGCTGCTTGATATACTCAACCAAATCAACGCTCATGCTTTGTTTTTGCAAAAAGGTTTGTCTCGTTATTGGTGCTTTCATAGGTATACCAGCTTTCCAAAGCGAAATTTATTCTGCGACAATATTGACCTGAGAAATCACAGTTAAGGCTTTAGTAATATTTTTCCGCTTGTCACCTTGCCAGCAACCAAATCAGCAAACGCCTTATCCCCCTCAGCAAGCGGTCGAATCTCTGTCCAGCCCTCTTCTGTTATTTTTCCTGTGGTTAGCAGATCTACAGCATCATGAAAATCCTCACGCGTATAGCAGAACGATCCTAGTATTTCGATTTCACTACGTATCAAATGATTAATAGGCAGTACCGTTTCATCTATTCCAAGACCAATGTTCATGAAAGTTCCGCCTGAATTAAGCAACTTCATCGCTGTTTCTCTGGTCGGTTGGAAGCCGGCAGCATCGATTACGACATCGATCCCTTTGGATCCAAACACTTGCTTCGTCCGCTCTTCCAGATTGCCCTCGAGCGCATTAGCAGTTTCTGCGATCCCGACACTTCGGCACATCTTCAATCTTTCCTCATTCGTATCGACAATCATGACCTTCGATGCACCAAGAAGCACTGCTGTCTTGGCACAGAGCAAACCGATACCCCCCGCACCGAAGATGACAACATTGGCAAATGTATGTCGTTCCATTGCTCTTCGAGTTGCCCGAAGCGAGCAAGCAAGGGGCTCAGCAAGAGCAGCACGATAAGAGCTCACTGATTCAGGAACTACCACTGTAGTATCGGCCGGAACAATCGCCCACTCCGCAAATGCCCCTGGATGATGAATACCAATTATTCTTCTGCTCTTGCACAATTGGGGCAACCCTTTTCGGCAGCCAGCACATTCTCCGCAGGAGAGAAGAGGATTAACTACAATTTTCTTACCTATTAACGCTTTATTAACTTCATCACCGACCTGCTCTACAATTCCGCAAAACTCATGTCCCATAATCAAAGGGGGGGTGCGAAGGCTGTTATGCCCCATATACCCTTCTATTTCCGAGCCGCAAATCCCGACAACCTCGATACGTACCAGCACTTCATTAAACAGGGGGATGGGGCGTTCCCGATCTTCCCAGTCCATTCTTTCCGCGGCATTCCACACTAACGCTTTCATCTAAGTACCTCCATTCTATTTCATGGCCGTTTCACGATCATTTTTGAATGATTCCAATGCATTGAACAGCTTATTTATATCCTCTTCATCGTTGAACAAATGAATGGATATCCGAAACCGTCCGTCTCCACCCCATACGTAAATATTATGCTCGCTTAAATAACGAGCAATGGATTCTCCTTCTTTGGCAACTACGCTGATGTTCCCTGCCCTTTTGTCAGGGTCTTCGGGCGACATCACCTCATAACCACATTCCAGAAGCCGATCAATGACTTTGCTGCCAAGCGTCAAAATATGCTTCTCAATCTGATCGATTCCATGCTCCAGTAGGAGACCTGTCGAGAACCGGGTTGCATAGACCGTAGCGTAGCTCGGATAACCTAGCTCGAAGCGGCGAGCATCTTCATGAAACTTGACGGATTCGAAACGGTCCGAGCCAAACATATCGTGAACACTTCTCCATCCTACTGAACGAGGCTGAAACGCCGCTGTTCTTGCAGGGTTTACTGCGAGAATACCCATACCATGAATGGATAGTAGCCATTTATAGGAGCTGCATACCACAAAATCCGATTCACTCATATCAACCGAAACTGCACCAAGCGACTGTGTAGCGTCGAGTAAAAGCAGTGTTTTGGTATTCTTGAGTTGCGCATATAATGAACGGTAATCTAATCTAGCCCCACTCAAATAACTCACATGACTTGTCATGACCAATCGCGTACGCTCATCCACTTGCGCCATGATGTCTTCAACGGTTATTCTCCATTGCCTATGATTCACAACCCGAACTTCCAGCCCCTTCTGCTTCATCAAGACCCACGGCAGAACACCTGAAGGAAATTCCAAATCATTGATCACAATATTATCGCCATCATTGAAATCTAGCGATTGTGCAATCATAGAGATCACTTCCGATGAATTGGACAACAAAGCAATATCAGATGGCTTGCCGTTTAAGAGCCTCGCTAAATTAACTTTGCATGCTTGCTCGATTTCGGCGTTATGATCACGTCCATGCGGTCCTTTGCTTCTATAGTTGAAATAATCAGCTACGGCATCCAGACAACCCTGGTGCGGAGGAACTTCAGCTCCATTGTATAACCAAGTTTGATCTTGTAATCCGACAAAAGACTGCTTATTAATCAATGCATTCATAGGCTTCTCCTAGTCTTTTTTAATAATGAAATCATTCAAGGTCCATCTGATGCACCAGTCACAAAGGCGTACCGACTAGCAGCATAGAGCACTGCTAGTCGGTGTAAATGTCCGCTGAACTTACCCTTTGATTGAGCCAACCAACAAACCTTTAATAAAATATTTTTGTAGGAAAGGATATACACAAGCAATTGGCAAAACGGTAATGACTGTAATGGCCATCTTAAAGGTTTGTGGTGTAATGGCACTCATTTGCTTTTGCCCCTGATCTCTTAATTGCTCTAGCGAATTGATTTGATTCAACGTGTTATACAGCACATATTGCAAGGGGTACAAATTAGGAGACATCGTGTTATAGATTTGTGTATCAATAAAAGCATTCCACTGATTGACACATTCAAACAACACAACGGCGGCAAACACAGGTGTACAAATCGGGAATATCACTTGAAAAAATAGCCTAAAATCGTTCGCCCCGTCGACTACGGCAGCTTCCTCCAACTCCTTAGGCAATCCTTCAATATACGTTTTGATTAACACCATGTTGAAAACGGAAACAGCACCTGGAAGAATATAGATCAAGAAGGTTCCCTTCAACTGGAGATAACCCATCAACAGATACATCGGGATGATCCCGCTGGAAATGTAAAGCGTAAACACGAAATATTTGCGGAAAAATTTCACACCGCCCAAATCACTGCGCGTGAGCACATAAGCACCCATGGAGGTGAAAAACAACATTACTGCAGGACCAATCAATGCACGTGCGATCGATACGAGGGCCCCTTTTAAAACCGCAGAATCCCCGAGTGCTTTCACGTAAGAATCAAACGTAAATCCTGTTGGAAACAGAACAAGTCCGCCCTTCAGCATATTCGGACTGCTCAGGGAATAGCTGATGATATAAATGAATGGAAATACCATGAGTAACAAAATGAACAGCATAAACAAAAAATTGCCGATATCGAATAGGGTGCCGCTTATCGTTCGTTCCTTCATCTTGTTCTCCTATCTAGAATATGGCTTTCCCCGTTGTTTTTTTGGCGATGGTGTTGACTGACATGATAATAATGAGACTTATAATGGTCTTCATAATGCCAACCGCTGTCGCATAGGGATAATTAAGCAATTGCAGTCCGTATCTATAAATGTATATATCGAGAACCTCCATCTTCTCCCAGTTCGTTGTATTGGTGAACAGGTAAAACTGCTCGAAGTTGGAATTAAGTATCCACCCACTGTTCAAAATTAGTAGTACAATTAGGGTCGGGATAAGGTTCGGTATAGTAATGTGCCACATTCTCTGAAATCGGTTAGCTCCGTCTATTTGGGCGGCCTCATAGAATTCAGATGGAATCGAGGCAATAGCTGAAATAAAAATGACGCTGTTGTAGCCCAAAAATTTCCATACCCCTATTAGGATAATAAAAGCCCACGAGTACATAGGATCCCCAAGCACATTAATGCCTTCGTCGATCCATCCCCACTGCACTAAAGTTTCATTTATCGCACCTGAAGAGGTAGCAAACAACGCGCTTGAAAGAGAGTAGATAATGATCCAAGATATGAAAAAGGGAAAAAAAGTAACGGTCTGAATCAGTTTACCGAAGAAACGCTGTCGGATTTCATTTAATAGAAGAGCGAACAGGAAAGCCGTTCCTAAGTTGGCAAAGAGAGCTCCTATATTAATCGAAAGTGTATTTCGTAATAGGTACATATAGTCATTTGTTTCCGTGAAGAACGCTTTGAATTGCTGCAATCCAACCCATTCCGAATTGAACAAAGGAAAACCGGGCTGATAATGAACAAAGGCAATCATCCAGCCAAAGAGAGGAACATACGAGAAAGTAAATACTATCAAGACAGCCGGTATTAGCATGGCATACAAATATCGTTGTCTAACGATTTTTGTGATCATAATTTATCCTTTCCGCAACTCGGAAGAGATGAAGAGAAGCAATGAAGATTGAACCGATTGTCGATCCAAATATCCATTACTCTCATCATCCTCAAGCCCTTAACTCACCTTATTTTAGTTGATTTAGCTGTGCTTGCTTTTCCTGATAGAGTCGGTTATATTCATTGATTACAAGATCCGGATTCAGTTTTTGGTACTCGCTGACGATCGATTGATACAAGGTATCGAATTCTTCATCATTTTTTGGTTTGATGATCAAGTTAGTAGAATTTTTCACACGGAAATCGACCATCTTCTGATGCAATGTACCAAGATCAGATGTAGAGTCTATGGAAACCGTTCCAGCAATACCGGTATTGGCCACTTCTCCGGTCTCTAAATAATAATCCTTGGAGCTCTCCCAGCCCAATGCGTTATAGGCTTCTCTCATTTCTTTTGTCAAGCCTAATTCATCTTGAATGATTGGATCGAAGCCCATGGTGTAAGGAACTCCGTCCTGTCCGTTCGTCAATACATTACCTAAGAAGTTGAACAATCCGAATCCTACGCTTCTTTGTGCATCCATATCAGTCAACGTCTTCTTGTAGGCTTCAGTCGGTACACGTTTACCATCGACAATCGTATATTCTTCTCCTTCGAATCCGGACTGCAACAAGACCCGCCCTTCCTCAGTCGCTGCCCACGCCAGCAATTCCTTAATTCTCTCAGGTTGCTTGGCATTTTTAGTAATAGCGAAAATATCGAATGGGCGTGTATCCTCTACGCGAATTTGACGTTTCTCGTTCCGCTCCATCTGCGTCATACTGCGAACTGGCATGTTGATATATTGCATCTCTGGATGTCCGGCGTCGATTAATCCTTGATTCGCAGTTGACAGTCCCCATACCACATACCAGGAAGACAACACCCTGCCACTATTGAGTTTCTCAACAAATTGATCGTATTTATCTGTGAATGAGTCCTTATCTAGTATTCCTTCTCGATAAAGCTTATTGAAGAAGCCCAAGCTTTCTTTCACATATTCATTCGTCATCGTGTCTTCAAATTTTTTGTCTACCTGATTCCAAATGACTCCCATATTTCCGGCAGCCGCTGTATACCTTCCACCCTTCTCATACATGATGGTGGAAATACCTTGCATTCCCCAAGGCTCAGCGAAAGGTACAACCATACCAAGTGTCTTCTGACCGTTTGTAGTCGGATTATCCTTCAATGCCTGCTTTAGGAATTTAATATAATCCTCAGTTGACAGTAAATTCGGCCAACCCTGCTGCTTAAGTACGTCGGTCCGCACTCCGATATCGAGAACCTCTATATAATTTTTGAAATCAACCGGTACACCACCCTCCCACTTGTATAGCTTTCCGTCTGGGGCAGTCAATTTCCATAATGGGATTTGCACGCTGAACATTTTGGCGAAGTCTGGTGATTTTTCCACAAAATCATCAAGTGGAAGCAGAGCGCTGGCACGCACATATTTATCAAACGTGGCATTGTCCCGAATTGTGATGATTTCCGGATAATCTCCACCAGCCAACATCAGATTTAATTTATCTGTATAATTGCCCGGTGTTTGAACAAAATCAAATACGATATTAAATTTCTCTTTAATAGCTTTTCCGATTTTAGTTTCGTCGCTTCTTTTAATCTGATCATTATCTTGGGTAAGAATTTTTATGACATATTCTTCTTGCGGAGGCACTGCAGCCTCGGTCGTGCTGCTCGAAGTGCTCTCCGGGCTAGTACTTGGTTCAGTTGCAGATGGAGTAGAATTTCCAGAACTACACGCCGCGGCCAACAAGACACAACCAATCAGAACCATTAACATAAGTTTTCTTTGAGATGCTTTCAATTCAATATCCTCCCTTTGTTTTCAACTACTTTGTTAACGCTTACAGTTTATAGGATATATGATGTACAATCTCTTTCATATGTTTATACGTTAGTGGCGTTATGTCTATATTTTACCCACTTCCTTACGATGTGCTTCCCGGTACTGCGATGCGGTTAGACCCATACATTTTTTGAATGTTTTGGCAAAATGGAAGTAATCCAAATAACCAGAGCTTTCCGATATTTCTTGAATGGAAAAACTCGTTTCGATTAATAATCTACAAGCATTGGCTATTCTTTTCTTAGTCAAATACTGCAGGAAGGTTTCGGAGGCTTCTTTTCGAAACAATTGGCTAACATAACTTGGATTCAGATTCATCTTTTCAGATATCATTTGCAGAGAAAGATCTTCTTTGAAATGCTCGTCAATATAAGCCACGATTTTGCCAAAGGTGGTTGGAGGAAGGATTTTGGGGCTTGGCGCGAAGGAACGATTGTAATGGTTCAGTAGCAGAGATTTTAGATAAGCGATCATCTCATTTACATGACTGAATCGATTCGATAATTGCTGATAGGACAATAATTGCTCTTCTTCCAGATTATAAACATGGAATAAGACCATATTATATAGAGACACTGCGTTCCTTATCGTAAACGATCCCTCAGCAATCAAAGATTCGATTTTCTCGGTCAGTTCATTAACAAGTCCCGAATTCCGAGTCTGATTCAACTTCCATAGAATCTCCTTGATCTCAGCTAAATTACCGCTTGGAAAACGAGTACTCCAAATCCCCTTATTTCCAGTGATGAAGAAGCGATGTGCTGCGACACTTGCATCCCCGATCGAATTAATGAGGTTCGTGGGATCATACACACAGTTACCAATTCCAATGCCTGAAACCCCTTCTGGAAGCTCTTGGGGAAGCGAATCTGTTAGTACTGTTGTGTGGCCACCTCGAATGATATAGGCTTTCAGACTTTTACCTATCTGCAGAGAAATATATGGAACTCCCACTGGAATTTGCAGATTAGCGGTGCCCACAACAACGACGGCCGCCGCACCGATTCTCTCATCCCAATCAAAACCTAACTTGCTCATAGTTTCTAGCAACAGCTGGTTTGAAAATCCTTCGTTCTCCTGAAACATAGTTAACAATTCCATATGAAGGATGGCTCTATTCCTTTGCTGCTTCTTGCTAAATTGGTCCAACACCTCCACAATTTCTGCCTCATCAAATGGCTTTAGACAATAGGATAGCGCCCCGTATTGAATCGCCCTTCTGGCATATTCGAACTCCTTATATCCAGACGTTACAATAAAGCTAATATCCCTGTTTAATTCATTGCTTTTTCTTATTAATTCCAAACCATCCATTCCTGGCATACGAATATCAGTAAACACCAGATCAGGCGAAAGTTGCTTGATTTTCTCATACCCATCTATTCCGTTGAATGCTTCAGCTATAATCTCATATCCGAGAGATTTCCAGTTGACGATCGACTTTAAACTTTTTACAATCCATTTCTCATCATCTATCAGCAGTACTTTAAGCATTAGCTTCTTCTCCCCTCTGTGGCAGCAATAGCTGAACCTCTGTACCCTTGTCCTCTTCACTGGCAATCCTTAGTCCATAAGGAGTACCATAAGCAGTTCTTATGCGGTTGTGAACGTTTACAATCCCGAGATGTTCATTATCGTTATTATTGATTCGCTCAAGAAAGTCCTCACCCGCAGCCAGTTCCGCCTGGATGGACTCCAATTTTTCATTTGTTATTCCAAGCCCATCATCCTTGATCCGTATGACGATATCACCTTCTAGTGTCATCTGTCCTCCGAGCCACAAATTCCCCTTTACCATTCTGTTCTCGAGTCCGTGAGTGATTGCGTTTTCCAAAATTGGCTGAAGAATCATTTTGATAACCCTATATCTTAATAACTCCTCTGGAAACTCAATATGAATCTCAAACCGGTCGTCGAACCTGAAATGCTGCAGCTTTAAATAAGACTTTGCGATATCCAGCTCTTCACCGAGTTTAACTATATCCTGACCTTTAATACTATATCGAAGCATCTTGCCCAGCGCTGCAATCATATCTCGTATTTCCATTGCACCGACTTCATTGGCCATTCCTCGCAGCGATTCTAGCATATTGTACAAAAAATGAGGATTTACCTGCAGCTTTAAGAATGCGAGCTCCGCCTGCTTCTTCAATAATCCCAATTTCATAATTCTCGTTTCAGATGATATAACTTCATCGGTCAAATGATCAATTTCATCCAACATACCGTTGAACCTATCGGCCATTACCATAATCTCGTTATATCCAATCAACTCTATTCTCTTTTGACTGTGATAGATATTCTTGACCTTCTGGACCTGAATAAACCTCATAAAAGACTTGATTGGCTCAAGTACGTTACGGCTGATTACCCAAAGTAGTAAGCACATGAAGGGGATAAAAATGATCAAAATCCACCCGTATACAACTTTGATTTTTTCCAATCCCCGGAACAAATTCTGTTTCGAGTAGATGTTCACTATTCTCCCTTGAAGATCAGGCAACTCCGTTGTTTGAATGATGTATTTTTCATTATCCTTAATCGCGGCGGTATCCAGTTTTCTCCCGATCATCGCCATATCGTTGCTAGAGGAAACCGTCCCATTGCGATCCAATACATAGAAGTTTCCAAAGCCATTCTCAAGCATAGTGTTAAATTTCGGAAACAGTGCGTTCAAATCCAATATGACAATAAAATAACCTAGCGTATGCGATGGATATATGTTGTTAATTTTGGAACCGATAATAAAGTAATGATGACCGGCACCGTTATCAACCATTTCTTTTAATCCAGCATAATAGGGCTTCAATCGTAAGTCCGGACTATTTTTCATTTCCTCAATGGTATCTATTACCGTCTTCCTCTTGTTTTTATCTGACATGAGGTTCACATTATTACCATTTTCACCTATGATGGTCATATCGACTATCCCGTTTTCAAGCTGACTAATGGTGGTGAATTGGGAGTCGACCTTTTTAAATAAGTCAATCTTATCGATTAGATCAGTGGATTTTAAATACTGATGAACATCCATATTGTAAGAGGTATTAATGACCAATCCGTCAATATTCTCGATTTGAGATTGGATATATTGTGTAATTTTATCCAAAAGTTCGATCGAATACTCTTCGTTTTTTTCATAAATCATTTTCTTAGATTGAGAATAAGTCAAGAGCATGACCACTGCGACGACCGATACGAAAAGAATAAATATCATTAAAAATTGTAACTTAATAGGCCTTTTCTTCAAATAATCCATCGAATTTCCTCCCTGATCAGATGGGGGATTGTAACATACGACTTACCAATTTCCCCCAATATATCATTCCCGCGAAACAGAGGCAATATTATAATAGAATTAATAGATAGCGGCAGAATCAACTGGTTACAGCAAAAAAAACCGCCAGTAGGGCGGTTTTTTTTTGCTGTTAAATGTCGGGGAGTCTGGTCGTCAAATCCGCTTCGACGTACTGCAGCCGTTCGAGAATGAACGCACAATTCAGCTTCTTTTCCTTCAAATCTTGAATCGTATAGTAATAATGATTGCTCGCTTCAAAGCCGATCCGCGAATCCCGGATAACAAGTTCGTACAACTGCTGAACGTTATCCGCCTCCATGCGGACGAGCTTCATCAGCCTACGGCATGCCTTAAGCTGGGTATCTATGTGCTTCACAGCCAAGTAGCGATTGCGTGTTCTCACAAATGTGATCTGCAAATATGTGCTGTGAAAATGAAGATAAGCTGCGGTAGCCGTTGTCATCAGGTCATCGAATTCGTGTGCGGCTTCCGGCGGCACGCGTTTGCGAGCTTTTTCTAGTTGTTGCAGTCCTTTCTTCCATCCGTTTGCTAGCTTCTTGAACTGAGCAGCGAAGACGGATTCCGGATAAATTCCACGCCAACCCTGAAGATCATCGTATGGAAATCCAATCATCGTCGCTGCCTGACCCGTAGGCTCTAGATACAGCAGATTTGCGGAACCGTAATTTTGCGGAGCGACATACAGCACACTTAGATCGAACGGAAATTCCCGGAATGCTCGGCTGAATGCGGCCGAAGCGGCTTCGATCACTAGACCCGCGTCGCTTCCAAATTTACCCTGTAGCAGTTTACGAATACCACTCTTAGCTACATTGCCAACGTCCATCTCCATATCCCAGTAGTATTCTGCCGCTAGCTCTAAATTGAGGGAAGGGTAACCTCCCAGCGTCCAACTTAACATCAAACTATCAATTCCTGAATCATGTAAACGATTCAGATGCTCCTCCAGCTGCTGAAAAACAGGTAAAAATGGAACTGCAGAGCATTCCCATGTATTATTGAACTGTACCTTCGCCGCCGTCCGCAGCCCTCGCGATTTGGCCTCTCGCCACGTACTTAATGCCTTCTCTCCCGGTCCAATGTTGGACATCGAGTAATCGATCACCTTGCCTTGAATGCCGGCAACGTTCGTCGGAATTGCTTCCTCGCTTGTACACATGACAATCGCATGATCAGGTAGTGCTGCAATTGCAGTTGAGAAATCGCTCTCCTTCCAACCCCAAACCGTACTCCACCCCCATGTCCAACAAAGAATGCGTGCATCTTTCTTTTCTTTGTACGCGCCTTCTGCAATTAGTCGGTTCACTTCACCTGTCACTTCACCAGGTGACCTCAGACTGCATCGAGGACAATTAGTCTTACCGTCAGCCGCTCGAGAATAGCAATGAGTCCAATTTTCCGACATGGTAATCGTAAACAAGCCTGCCAAATTGGGCACCTCGCGGAACAAACGGGAAATTGCGCTGCTGAGCAGCTCTTGTATGTCTGGATTAGACGTACATAGCATCGCTTGTCCGTCCTCGATATGCCCCTGCCAATCCGATTTATCCGCGAAGAAAGAAACGGGCATGGACCTCGGCTCATTGCAGTACAGATAGACACCGATACCATATCGCGCAGCACGTTCCACAAGCAGACGTAATCCGATGATGCGCTTCTCCCAATTGTGGGATAATTCCGGTGCTGGTTCCCATGGCACCAGGCTGTACAGCACGCTTTGCAGCCAGACCCCGTTGACACCCAGATCGGACAGCCTCTCAAGCAGCTCGTCCGGGTATGGGTCCAACTCGGGTTCGAAAAGCGGATCCCCGTAAACTGCGCTATAGGAGTAAATAATGCGCGTATCGAATTTGGAACTGCGACGATAATCTCCCACAGTTAAATAGGGAACACCGACTTTTTGCATCTGCCCGGCAAGCCATTGCAGCGCACGCATCACACCGGCTTCATCGACGGCACTAATCATAATCTCATCAGCTTTTACCGAGATCCTATGGCTTTCTGCAAGTAGGGAATAATTCGGCGCAATTTCGACATGCAAGACAGGTCCTTCTAACGCAGATTCTCGCCTTAGCACCCACTTGCTGCCCCATACCTGCTCATGCTTGTTCACGAAACGTTCCGCAGCAGCCTCAATCAGAGATTTCCCTTCCGGAAACACAATCGTCCATGGAACATCCAGCCTTACCTCATCCGAACGTGGATCCCGTATCGAAACACGGCGCTTTGCATTCTCCTTATACTGTGTTAGAAAATCGAAAGGCTGTTCGAGTCGATCCGAAAAAGCAGTCGTAGCTTCTTCTATTGATTCAAAGTGCGTCACTGCTGTCTCTTTTATCCATCGCGTCCGTTCACGCTCCTCCGGATTCAATGGACGGTAGTGTACCGGTTCGATCCAAGGCTTCTTGCTGCCCAGCTTAATCCACAGGAAATCATCTTCCTTCAAAGTGAAGGCTAGTTGCTCCTCTGTCCAACCGAGCAGTTGCAGCAGTTGCTTGAACTGCAGCAGATGCCAGTTGGCGCGAATAATCGTAATATAGCCTCTTTCCAGCCATTTCACTTCGTTCCTATACGGCGATTCTTCAAGCCCAAGCTCCCAGGCAGCTTCCCTAATTTGCGCCTCCGTAGCGCCAAGCACCGACGCTATTCTGCTAATCGGCACGAGCCCCCAATTTCGCCAAATAACAGCCTGCATTCGTGTTGGGAAATGCGGCAATGTTAAAGCTAGCTGGTCCACGCTTTCCTGCAGCTCCAAAATCATCTCAAACACCTCATCCCAATCATTTCAACGCTACCTGACACGCCTATCCAATCGCAACCTCTTGTCCTGTCTCGCACGATGCGACTATCGCGTCTGCGACCTCGACACCATGTACAGCGTCGGCGAACGAAATGACGGACGGCTCCTCACCCTGCGCAATACAACGACAAATATAGGTCAACTGCTCACGCAAGCTTCCTACTGTTTGTCCATGAAGCTTTACATGTATATTCATATCAGGGGTTAGTCTGCCACCACCATCCCAAATGTGCAAGCCAGAATGGCTCGTTTCGAAGTGCGCCGTTCCGCTTTGGCCGATCACTTCGATCGCGTCGGCAATTTCAATGCCTGCCGCGTCCGGCGTCATCCAGTTGCTGTGAAGGACGGCAATCGCGCCGTTCTCGAATTCGAGGTTTGCCCACAGCACTTCAGGGGAGGAAGCGCCCGACACAGTTCTTCCGTAAGCCTTTACCTTCTTAACCCGGCACCCGGCATACCAGATGGCCAAGTCGATATCGTGTATCATCAGCTCGTAAACCGTATGCACCCGCTTAAAGGTTTCAAATAAAAAGTGCTCCCGGGCCCGTTTCATATACATGCTCACCGGAGTGCCGACCTTATCCGACTGAATCGCCTCTTTGATCGCCGCATAACGGGGATCGAAGCGCAGCAGATGTCCAGGCAGCAGCAGCCTGCCGCTGGCTGCGGCGGCAGCCTGCATTTCCCGCGCCTCTTCAGGCCGGGTCGTTACCGGCTTCTCGACAAGGACATGCTTGCCTGAGTGAAGCGCTTTCAAGGTCGGCTCCAGATGCTGGCTTTCAAAGGTAACTACACTGATCAAATCGATATCATCGTTCAGCAACAGGTCATCCGCATTGGAATAAAGTTGCTTAATGCCGTATTCTCTGCCGGCGCGCTCTAACCGTTCTGAAGAACTGTCGCATATCGCCGTCACTTCAGCCTGCCCGAGTGAGCTGAAAGCCTCAAGATGACACATGCCCCATCTGCCCAAGCCGATAATTCCCACTTTCACCTTATTCATCCGTTCCAACTCCCATTCACAAATTAGGCGGCACATCCAGCCGTTCGAAGCAATCATACGCTTTTTCAACATGCTTCCAAGCGTCGGTCAA
This sequence comes from Paenibacillus sp. J31R122, assembly GCF_056269185.1. Taxonomy (NCBI): domain Bacteria; kingdom Bacillati; phylum Bacillota; class Bacilli; order Caryophanales; family Paenibacillaceae; genus Paenibacillus; species Paenibacillus sp. J31R122. Next base: position 168,557 of record NZ_JBWDNM010000003.1, on the reverse strand, counting down.
CAGAAAAGATCCATGCCCGGGAAATAGGCTATCGATGTGGAGTTGGTGCAGCTTAGCGGCCGTATCCGCATATTCGGGAATGATACAATCCCAGATATTCTGAATAACAACTTTACCACCGGCAAAAATAGAATCGCCGCCGAACAGCAGCTTTCTCCCCTCCCGCTCGATCAAAAAGGAGAGATGCCCCCGCGCATGTCCCGGCGTTTCCAACACCTTCAGCACGACGCTCCCAATCGTAATTTCATCGTTCTCTTCGACGCCTCTAGCAACCGGGCACGACGGAAATTCATAATCCAAAGGATATACGCCTGCCCGAATCGCAGCAGGAACACTGAACTTCTCCAAATCCCCATCGGCAAGCCAGCGTGAGACTTCCTTGGAAGCGATGACTTGCAATCCGAACTTTCGATAAAAAAAAGCCGCTCCAGCCGCATGATCTCCATGTCCATGGGTTAGTAGCAAATATTTGATTTGCTCGGGTTCGATGCCGATACTTTCGATATTTGCGAGGATCCGCTCTGGATTCACGCCGCCTCCAGCATCGATCAGCGCAAATTCCCCATTACCTCCATCCAGCAAATAGATGTTGCAGTCCATCGAATCACTGATCTGAGCGCCAAATTTACCGCTGCCAACCATGTAAATGCCCTTGTCGAGCTTGATCATGACGGTATATAGGCGATGCATTCGATTTCGACTCTCATTCCGAGGGGAAATTTGCCGATTTCAATCGTACTGCGAGCAGGTGGTTCTTCCTGGAATAATGATCCATAAACGCGGTTATACGCCTGGAATTCGTCCAAATCATCGAGGAACGCTGTCACTTTGACGACATGTTCCAATGAAGTTCCTGCTACCTGCAATATTTCCTGTATATACTCCAGCACGACACGCGTCTGCTGCTCCATATCTCCTGAATACAGCACCGCCCCCGTCGTCAGATCGAACGGGCATGTTCCTGCCACATACACCATATCGCCAAGCTTTATGGCCTGCGAATAAGCACCGCTCGGTTTCGGCGCCCTATCTGTATGTATGATTTCTTTTCTCATCGGTGAACCCACTCCTCTTGGTTAACCTTATAGTTGCAAGCCAATTGATAGTAAAATTCTGCCGCCCGTATGACCTCTTCGACCGGAACCCATTCTTCTGCGGAATGCGCCTGCTCGATCGAGCCTGGACCATACACAATAGAAGGAATTCCTTTCCAGGCTTGAAGCTTGCTTGCATTGCTGCCGTATGATACGCCTCGCAGCGATGAATTCATGCCAAGCGTATCGGCAACCTGCTGCGCCGACCGCACAACCGCAGCGTCGTGAGGCGTGTATAAAGCGGGATCGAGCAGCAGCGGTTCTACGGTTAGCCTCAATTGGCTCAACTCTGCCCTTATCCCCCGTTCAAATTCGGATAAAACATGCTCGGGCGACTCTCCCGGCACAATACGGCGATCCACGCGAATTTCGCAGGCTTCTGGAACGATGTTAATCTGACTGCCGCCGCTGATCGTGCTTACAACGATCGTGGGTTTCCCGCACAATTTGCTGCTGATCCCCGCCAGCCTCGGCTCCACCCGCTCCCGCACATAGCGGACGACGTCCATCATCGCATAGATGGCGTTCTCTCCCTTGTGCGGAACCGAACTGTGAGCAGCCTTGCCATGCGTCCGGACCGCGAATCGCGCGCAGCCCTTATGCTCCACGACGATACCAAGCTCCGTAGGCTCCCCAACGACTGCGCCAGAAATCGGAATATCCAGTGACATAAATGCTGTAAGTCCCCGAAATGCATACTCCTCATCTACCGAAGCGCAGAACACAAGATCAGCGCCAAGAAGCTCCGGATGTAGAGCGCAGCGCTCCATCATATGGATCATTCCCGCCAAAGCACCCTTCGTGTCACAAGCTCCCCTGCCATACAATCGACCATCGCGATAGGTTGGCACAAGCGCATCTTCCATGCTGCCGATCGACACCGTATCCATATGCGCTTCGAACAATAGCGTAGACTCTGGCTTACCGACGCGCAATTCGGCAATGATATTGTCGCGTCCGTCGGATACGGACTGACGAGTGACCCTCAGTCCCGCTTTTCGCATCCTTGCTTCAATATAATCGGCAACGTCCCGTTCTCCCCGAGCGTCCTCCCCATAATAGGGATTAACGCTTTGTATGCGCACTAGATCGTCCAATATTCGAACAACAGGATGCGTTGCACCTTCCGCTTCAATCCCCGATAAATCCATTCATCTCACCCCTAGAACCAGTTGATGTCATCGTACTCCCAATCCTTCGCCTCTGGCAGCTCTCTAAATTCGTTGAATGATCGAAGAATATGCCCCCGCATCACCTTCTCGGCATAATCCGGATCGCGGCGTACAAGTGCGTCAATCAGCTCTGCGTGCTGGTCGACTTCCTTCTGCTTCGTCGAGACTCTCCCCAGTATTCGTCCGGCCAGTGAAATATGGAACGTAATTGAATCATAACTTGCGCTTAACCTGGAATGATTGGAAAGCCGAATTATGCTTTGATGAATAAATACGGAATCTTCCAACAAGGAATCTACCGAATCATCCGCCATCTTTCTCTTCATCTCTTCGAAATGCTGCACCAGTCCCTCAACTTCCACATCCGATGCAAGCTGGACGGCCAATCGAATCGCTAGACCTTCCAGCATAGAGCGGAGAGAATACACCTCAAAAATATCCTTTATGTCGAACGTGCGCACCATCGGCCCCTTATTCGGCACGATCGTAATAATGCCTTCGCCGGACAACTGCCGGATCGCTTCCCGTACAGGCGTCTGACTGATGCCGAGTTCCTTCGCAACCTTCGTCTCCACGATCCGGTCGCCGGGATTCAGCTTCCCATCAAGTATTTGCTGCTTGATATATTCCGCCAAATCGACGCTCATACTCTGCTTTTCCAGAAATGTCTGTCTTGTGATCTGTTCTTTCATCCGAGATTACCAACTTTCCATCGCATAATTAGTTACATGTCTATATAATACATTATATACAAAAGGATCGTATAGAATGTTCACACGATAGACTATAAATATCCTACTATGGCTTTAACAAAATTTTCCCACTCGTTACCTTGCCTGCAACCAATTGTTCAAAAGCCTGAGATCCTTCAGCAAGTGAACGAATCTCTGTCCATCCAATCTCTGTGACTTTTCCTGAGACCAATAAATCTACTGCATCCTGAAAATCCTGCCTCGTATAACAGAACGATCCAAGGATCTCGATTTCCTGACGAATCGCATAATTGATCGGCAGTACCGTTTCATCTATACCAAGACCAATGTTCATCAAGGTTCCACCAGGATTAATTAGCTTTACAGCCGCTTCTCTTGTCGGTTGGAAGCCTGCCGCATCGATAATGACATCGATTCCTTTGGAGCCAAACGCTTGCTTCGCTTTTTCCTCCAGATCATCCTTTCGTGCATTTGCAGTCTCAGCAATGCCGATCCCTCGGCTCATCTCCAATCTCTCCTGATTCGTATCAACGATCATCACCTTTGAAGCGCCAAGAAGCACAGCTGATTTCGCACATAGAAGGCCGATGCCGCCAGCGCCGAAGACAATCACATTCGCAAAGGGATGCCGCTCCATCGCCCTTCTCGTCGCCCTTAGTGAGCAGGCAAGTGGCTCCGCAAGCGCGGCGCGAAATGCGCTCAAGGACTCTGGCACTTCTACCACCGCCGAAGCCGGAACGACCGCCCACTCCGCGAACGCACCGGGACGATGAATGCCTATAATTTTTCTACTCTCGCATAATTGTGTTAGTCCTTTGCGGCAGCAGTCGCATTGTCCGCAGTACATCAGAGGATTTACGACAATCTTCCTGCCGATCAATGCGTCGTTCATCGAATTGCCCACCTGCTCCACAATACCGCAAAACTCATGTCCCATAATTAAAGGAGGTTTGCGAAGGCTGTTATGTCCCAGGTATCCTTCGATTTCTGAGCCACATATTCCGACTGCCTCGATCCGCACCAGCACCTCATCCGCCAATGGAACGGGACGCTCTCGATCCTCCCAATTCATTGTTTCCGCGGCACTCCACACTAAAGCCTTCACCAGCGAACCTCCATTCTTCTAAAAACAAATTTACATTTCTTTATCCTTATAAGACGCCAGCGCGTTAAATAACTTATCAATATCTTCTTCATCGTTGAACAAATGTACAGATACTCGAAACCGTCCATCTCCACCCCAGACGTATATATTGCGATCGCCCAAATATTGGGCAATAATATCCCCATCTTCTGCAACAATGCTAATGTTGCCCGCTCTCTTTTCAGGCTCCAACGGTGTCATTACTTCGAAGCCGCAATCAAGGAACCGCTCGATCACTTGGCCGCCAAGCGATAAAATATGCTTTTCAATCCGATCGATTCCTTGCTCCAGCAACAGGCCTGTAGAGAAATTCGTTACGTATACGGTTGGATAACTTGGATAACCAAGTTCAAATCTGCGCGCATCATCATGAAACGTGAACGTTTCAAAGCGATCCGCCGCGAACATATCGGTTACGCTTCTCCAGCCAACCGCACGCGGCATGAAATCTGCAACACGCGCGCGATTAATGGCAAGGATCCCCATACCGTGCGTTGATAGCAGCCACTTATAGGTGCTGGATACAACAAAATCAGCATCATTCATGTCTACAGGTACTGCGCCAAGCGACTGCGTCGCATCGAGAAATAACAGCGTACGAGTATCCTTTAGCCGAGCATATAAGGAACGGTAATCCAATCTCATACCGGACTTGTAGCTCACATGACTGGTCATGACCAATCTTGTGCGCTCATCTACCTGAGTCATGATGTCTTCCACCGTAACTTGCCAGTTCGTATGATGAACAACGCGAACCTCCAGCCCTTTCTGGTTAAGTAGTACCCAGGGCAGCACGCCCGCAGGAAATTCCAAGTCATTGATCACGACATTATCACCCTCTTGGAAGTCAAGCGAATGAGCGATCATAGAAATTACTTCTGATGAATTGGAGAGCAGCGCGATATCAGAAGACTTGCCATTTAACAAACTTGCTATATTAACCTTGCAAGAATGCTCGATTTCCGCATTTCTGTCACGTCCGTGCGGTCCCTTTCCACGGTAATGAAAGTACTCAGTTACAGCATTGAGACAGCCATTATGGGGCGGAACCTCCGCTCCACTATATAGCCATGTACAGTCTTGCAAGCCAATGAAACGATTTTTATCGATTAACGCTTTCATAAATGGTCTCCTTCTCCATGCCCTATTAACCTAATAGTTTTCTATTATTCCTTTACGCTTCCGATAACGATACCTTGAATAAAATACTTTTGCAGGAACGGATACACTAATAATATGGGGAGTGATCCCATGAAAATTTGCGCAGCCTTCAACGTTCTGTCATTGATTTCAGCTAACATCTTAATCTCCTGCTCCGTAATCGACGTAAAGTTTTTCTGAATGACGACTGTTTGCAAATAGCTTTGCATCGGATAATGATCCGGAGAGTTCATTAGGATCAGTCCGTCAAACCAAGAATTCCAATGCCCTACGATGGTGAACAATATTAACGTAGCAAGCGCAGGCATCGAAAGTGGGACAAAGATTCGGAATAAGGTCGTGAAATGTCCAGCTCCATCAATGAACGAAGCTTCTTCCATCTCCTTGGGCAGATTGCGAAAAAAATTCAATAGTAGGATGACATTAAATACCGGGACAGCGCTCGGAATGATCAAAGCCCAGATCGTATCCAGCAGACCAGTCGCGCGAATCGTCATATACCATGGAATCAGGCCGCCGCTGAATAGAATTGATACAAACAGCACCCAAACATATATGGTACGCCATTTAAATGACGTTACTTCCTTGGAAAGCGGGTACGCCATCAGGATGGTCAGGAACATATTGATCGCTGTTCCTAGCGCAACACGTTCGATCGTAATCCAGAATGAAGCGACAAACTCTTGTTTGGAGAGGACGAATCCATAGGACTTGAGCGTGAAGCCGACAGGCCATAGCTTGACGACTCCTGCCGATGCCTCCGTGTTGCTGCTGAGCGATACGGCAAGTACATGTATGAGCGGCAGCAAACAAAGCAAGGATATGCCTATTAGAAAGGTATAGTTGCATAAATTGAATATTTTCCGGCTTAAAGATGCACTATGGGGCACAACTAACCCTCCTAAAAGATGCGATATTTAGCAAAGCGGTAAGCAAGATAATAGGTCAAGGAAATTAAAATGGCTGCCACGACCGAGCTAAGCAATCCTACTGCCGTAGCCGGTCCGTACTGGGCGTCAATTAAACCCATCCTGTAAACGAATGTTTCAATAATATCTCCGCTTTCATACACTTGAGGACTATACAAATTAAATACTTGATCGAATCCGGCATTTAAAATGCCACCTAAGCTGAGCGTTGCCATTAACACGATAATCGGTCTCATCCCCGGAAGCGTGACGTGCCACGTTTGCTTGATTCGGTTTGCTCCATCGATCACTGCGGCTTCATACAAGGTAGGATTGATGCTCGTTAATGCCGCCAAATAAATAATCGTACTGAACCCAAATTCCTTCCATAAATGCGATAAAACAAGAACGTAAGGGAACCACTGATTGTCGCCCAAAAAGTATATCGATTTGATCCCAAATAGGTCCAAGAAATAGTTGACGATGCCGCTTGAAGGTGACAAAATATCGATCAGAATTCCGCCAAGTATGACCCATGATAGAAAATGAGGCAAATAAATCAGCGTTTGAATGCCACGTTTAATAAATTTATGAATCACCTCATTCAATAGGAGCGAAACGGTGATCGGCGCAATGAGGCCCGTAACGATTTTCATCATGGCGATAAACAACGTATTTTTGAATACCTGCAGCGTATCGGGCAAGCTAAAGAAAAATTTAAAATTCGCTAACCCAATCCACTGCGAGTCAAAAAATCCTTTGGCTGGTATATACTTTTGAAACGCGATGACGATACCGAGCATGGGACCGTAGCTGAAGATAAGGACTATAATCAAACCAGGCCACAGCATGAGATGCAAGGGGAAACTGGATGTTCTGCTTTTCAATCGAAACCCACCTTCAGCAATTTTGATCATTTAAAGGGGAAAGCGGGGAAGAGCGACCCATTTTTAGCGTTCCCTTCCCTCAGCTTCGTTCCTGAGTATGGATGATTACTTATTGTTCGCCGCCCATTCGTTTACTTGCTTCGCAACTTCGTCTCCGCCGTACTTGTTCCAGTCGCTGATGAATTTATCGAATTCGTCGATTGACATTTTACCCAAAATAATCTTCGTAAACGTCTCGTTCTCCAGCTTCGATAACGTCGGACCCTTATCGACCGAAGCCGATACAGCCGCACCGTAGAACGCATTGGTTTGGTACAAATTGTTTTTGCGATATTCGTTCGCCTGACCGAGCGATCCTTCCACGCCGTAAACTTTTTTCCATGACCACAATGCACGGTCGCCGTCTAACGCGGTTTGCACGTTTTTCAGAACCGTTTTATCGCCTGCGCCTAAACCAGAAGTGTCTCCCGATTTTAATGCTCCCGAAATTCTCAGCCATCCATCGGAGTTTCCAAATGATTTGCTGGCGAGAATCGCGTTCATTTGCCAAATTTCCGCACCTTCTTCACCTATCATCATTTCCGATATAACTTCTGGATCGATACTTTCGTTAAGGGCGAGATAATAATCAAGCATCTTCAGCATCGCCTCTGGACGAGCGGAGCCTTTCTTCACGACCCAATAACCGAATGTGGGATTTACGCCAAGCTCCGCTTGGAATTTGGCTGGTTCGGAATCAATGGATACGATCGGATAAAACTTCCATTCCGCTTTCGGGTCTTTATCTGCGTTTGTTTGAAGCGGATACATAGGTGCCCAGAACGGGTTGTAAAGCATTCCGATCTTTCCAGCCGCAATATCTTCTCCAACTTTATCGAACGCTTTGGAGCCGAATTCCGGATCAATCTGGCCGTTCTTAAACATTTCCTGGAGCACACTTAATGCTTGTTTCATTTGCGGTTGAATTGTGCTGTATACAAGTTGGCCGCTGTTATCGTCGAGCCAGATGCCTTTGTAAGCGTGAAACCCGTTCAGAAATCCGTTGATGGCAGCGAAGTCTTTGTCGAGCGCCAATCCAAACGTATCATTCTTGTTGTTGCCGTCCGGATCCTGCGTTGTGAACGCTTCGGCTATCGCCAGCACGTCCTGCATCGTCTTAGGCTCGGGCAGATTCAGCTTCTCCATCCAGTCAGAACGGATCCAGATCATCTCGGCCGCTTCTCTTGTAGGAAAAGTATAAGGAACTGCCATCAGCTTCCCGTCGTAGGTTGCAGACTTCATCACAACATCCCCTGCATCCTCCATCACAGATTTAACGCGATCGGAAGCATACTTGTCGTACGCTTCGGTCAAATCTTCGAGCAAATCCGCATCGCGCAATTGCTTAAATTGCTCCTGATCAACTTTGAAGAAATCGGGCAAGTCTCCGGATGCGATCGTAAGATTCATCTTCTGTTTATACTGAGCCTGATCAACTTCCCATAAATATTTTAGTTTGATGCCTAAATCCTTCTCATAGCCTCTTGTCCACGGATTGTTATCAAGGGTGTCGCCATTCGTATATTTAACAGTCGGTTTTTTATCCGTAACAGTTGTAATCGTAATGACTGGATCGTACTTGCCATCCTTCATTCCGTCGTCCGATGCCGGCTGCGATGGTTCCGCGGTTTGCGATTGCGTTGCTGTCGAAGTCGGTGTTGAGGATACATTATTTGTCTCTTCTTTTTCACTACAAGCAGAAAGAACAACGGTAACCATTAATAGGAATGAGAATATCATTGCAAACGTGCGCTTCATAGAATAACCCTCCTTGTTTTTTAACTTCCGCTTCTTACGTAAATGAATAGGCACATATCTCTTTATGTACTGCAACACCTCCCTACAAAGTTATTGGAAATTTCCTTTCTTCTAGTCTTTTCATGGAGGAAGTAAGCTTGCATCTTATGCATTATATATAATATATGATATTTAAATTAACAGCGTATTGAACATTTGTCAACAATTAATTATAGCGCTTTCAAAAAAAGCTCATCCCATACTCCGACAAAATTATATACATCAAATACATGATAACAGCGGTCTTCATTTGCCCATACCAAAGCTTTGACGCCTTCCCAGATTCGATGTGCCCGTTCGTCATCGCCTTGATAAAGCGATTGCAGAGCATGCGTCATCTCCGTCCATATCTCCGCATGCAACTTTAAATAGCTCCACGAAGCGGCATGACACAAATTCGTCTGATGGGTATTCTTCTCGATCACACTTTGAAATTGACAGATCTGTGAATGGATAAGATGAAAGACAGACAGATGCTCCACGTCGCTCCAAGCAGCCTTATTCTCCAGATGAAGATCGAAATACAGTCTTGATAATTCCTCCGAATATTTCAAGCACAGAGAGCCGTCCTCCCCATAAGTGCTCTCGAAATAATCGTCTACCATTACGGCGAAGTCCAGCTCCTTGTTCCATAATGTCCTGGCCATTACCGACATGCCAATGCCGTTTGGGAAGAAAGCTCGCTGTACCTGGCAGCTGACAAAACCATTCAGGCCGATCCGATGAAGCTCTCGGATATCATCGTATACGATTCGAGCGATATGGATATAACCGGAATCCCTCTGATGAGCCCACATGTAATGATAGTCGAAATCGAAGCTGTCTCCATGAAATCCGCTTTTCCATGAATGAAGGAAGCTTACATTCTCCTCAATAGTTAGCGGCAGCTCTACCCGGTTTCTAGAAAACGGGGGTATAACAGGAACGCGATCCATCATCGCGAAAGATTGCCGATAGGAGCGGGTGATTGGAGCAAATTGCATGACGAAACGGTCTGGATTATGGATCTTCTCAAACTCTGGTGGCCACAGAAGCTCATGATAAATAAGAAATACGATGCGGGTTACCAATCCTTGGGCAGTCAAAGCTTCGTCCAGATCGTTCATCAATCGGACATATAAGTCGGAAGGCATAACGTGAACGCACCGCTCGCACTCGCAATGATTATTGAAACCATCTGACAACCACACATGCAGCAAATCAACCTCCGGATGCAAGGAAGAATAAAGCACGATTTCTTCAATCATTCTGCTGCGGACTTCTGGATTCGAATAACAGAGCTCCGTATTTATCGGAATGCCTTGCCATAATTGCCGTACTCCATCTACTTGTGCGAAGTATTGGGCAATATCCGGATCAACCTCCTGACCCCACTTTTCCCAGCTTAATCCCTGGATTCCGAAAGGTGCGCAAGTCCACCCATGTCCCACCGCCTGATAGATCAATCCTCTTTTTTGAATCTCTTGCTTCAACATCGCGACATATTCTCTAGCTGCTTCGACGTTAAATTCTCCAGATGGGCTTTTCAGTGGATTGTTCAAATGGTTGTACCACCGTTCGAAGAAAAAATACGCTTCCCTGAACTGAATGAAATAGCTGTTGAATCCAACCTTAGCCATCCAATCGATCATATCGGCCACATGCTCGACACTGACTGCCCCTTCAATGCAAATGCCCCTGTACCGATATGATGCACGCTCACATACGGCTGCCTTGAATGAAGCAATCTCTCTCTTCGGCAAATATTGTCCGTCCGCGCCAGGCCTCACCCATCTGCAGCCGAGCTCAGTCAGAAATCGATAGACGGAAAGTAACACGCTACGTGGATTTGACCCACTAATGATTCCATGTCCTTGAGTTACATCGATCCACATCGCATCATCATACGCTCCCAAATCAGTTACAGTAGACGGAGCTTCCGGGAAATCATAAGGAAGACCAATCCAAATCCCTTCATTTTTAGGATCATATTGTTCCGCACTTTCGAGGTTAAAATTGGAAGATGTTACCTCTTCCAAATAACGGGCTAATTCATGTGCCGCGAAATGAATCGTCTCGTTAACATGTGCAATGACGTGAATATAATGAGTACGTTGTTGATCAGATTTCCGATTCATACCACCCCTCCCAACTTATATATTATGCATTATATATAATTTTCAATAAGTGTCAATAACTATTTACACACAACTACCTAGCCATTGTACTCAAAACGTGTATGACAAAACATGTATTGACAAAGTGAAAGTGATACCATTAAAATCGAGTTGAATTATATATAATATTTTATATATTGTACGTGAAAGGGGCGAGATATGTAGGTATCGGTTCCACGATTCAAGTTCATTTTCAATGTAAGCGTTTCCTTTTTGATGAAGTTATGACTAAATGATTCGTGAATGGAGTGATGGAATGAAAACGCACCGATTGTTGCGCAAGCTCTTTAGCTTCACTTTAACACTGTGCCTTATCTCATCAGCTTTCGGGACTCTGATCGGCGGCAAGCAAGTGTATGCAGTTGAACCTTCGATTAACCCTGTAGCCGGAACAGCTGTCTCCAGCTTATCCGATGTAACAGGCCACTGGGCTGAGGCTCAACTGCTTGACTGGTTAAACAAAGGCTTTATCAAGGGTTATCAGGATCATACGTTCCGGCCCAACAACAAGCTCTCTCGCGGTGAATTAATGGCACTCGTCAACCGCTCCTTCGGATTTGTAGAAGAAGCACCAATCTCATTTAGCGATGTCGAGATTGGCAATTGGGCATATACCGAGGTGGCCAAGGCCGTTAAAGCACAATATGTGACCGGCTACTCAGATGGAACTTTGAGGCCACAAAAGGAAGTAACCCGCGAGGAAGCGGCGGTTATGATTTCCCGATTACTTGATCTGAGCGACACAGATGGATCGTCGAATTCCTTCACAGATGCAGACTCCTTCTCTACTTGGAGCAGGGTGCAAATTGCCGCCATTGCAGACATGAAGCTGATGATCGGTTTCGAGGATGGAAGCTTCCGGCCTCATCATACGATTACACGCGCGGAAATCGTAGTCGCCTTAAACAGAGCCCTGGAATATAGAAAAGTCCATTCTGCCGCGATAGCCGGAACCTATGGTCCTTCGTCGGGGGTTCAAACGATTGAAGGAAACTATACCGTACATGCGGCTGGCGTTACGCTTCAGAACATGGTCATTACTGGAGACCTGTTGCTCACGGAGGGGATCGGTGAAGGAGACGTTTATCTGAAAAACGTAGAAGTTCGTGGACATACGGAGATTAGAGGCGGCGGAGAAAACAGCATACATCTCACGGATAGCATCCTATCTGCTGTTACTATTGATAAAAAGACTGGAACCGTCCGCATTGTTCTACAGGGGAAGACGGTTATTGCTTCAATAAATATCCTTACTTCCGCCATCTTTGAACTAGAAAGCAGTTCCTCCATTACATCAATGATCGCCGAAGCCTTAATTAAAGTGCTCGGTCAAGGAACAATTAAAAGTGCTATCTTGAAGGAGCTGGCGGCAGGCTCCACTTTCGAAAAAATGCCATTGCAAATTGATGGAACGGGAGCTCCTAAAACAGGAACACCAACCGGCTCTGATGGGCCCGGCAGCCCTGCCGAGCCTGGTAAGATGTCTGTCGTAACCAATGGTCAATCCAATGCAGTGATCATACTATCTGATGACGCATCCGAGAAAATAATCGCTGCGGCGAACACACTTACAAAATATATTCTTAAGTCTACCGGAACTCAGCTTTCCGTTATGACAGAATATGAATATTCCCAAAATACTGAAAACAGAGATAATAATCGGATTTATATCGGTAAAGCAGCGCCCGGCCAAGAAACAAAGGCTTCTAGCATGTTGGAGGGAATGCTGGATGACGGATTCATAATCCTTCCCCGTCAGAAAGATATCACTATACTAGGAAAGAAAGAGATTGGGACAGAATTTGGCGTATACGAATTTTTGGAGCGCTATATAGGTGTGCGTTGGCTGCTTCCCGGTGAAATCGGTGAAGATGTTCCTCAGCTTGCGAATTTGACTGTTCCGCTTACGAATGTGAAACAGGAACCAGCATTCTGGTCACGCATGATGTGGCCCCTTCAATATGTGAATGAAGGTGGCAATGACCCATCACAATATGAGTGGGCCGTTCGAAATCGGCTGCGAGTTCAAAATGTCGGATTCGATCATAATTTATGGTGGATGTTCCTGCCTGGTGTCAATTATGAGGAAAATCCCGACTTCTACCCGCATGACGAAGAAGGCAATCCGCTTATCCCTGTTTATTTCTACGGCTGGCAGCCGTGCTATAGCAACGATGCAACTGTAGATTTCGCAGTTAATTGGATCTCGAACTACTTCCGAGACAATCCGAATGCTTCTTCAGTCTCTCTTGGGGTTAACGATAATGGAGGCTTCTGCGAAGCACTGCCACATCATCCGAACTATACGGATAAAATAAATTCCCTCGGACTGCCGGATATGTCTGAAATTTATTATGCCTGGGTCAATAAAGTCGTCGAGAGAGTGCTTGAACAATATCCGGACAAATGGTTCGGGCTTCTCGCTTATCAGGAAGTATATGACCCGCCTTCATTCAAACTGAATGAGCGAGTTGTTCCTTATTTGACAAAAGACCGACTTGCATGGAGCGACCCAGAAGTGCGTGAGTACGATCAAGCGATCGTCGAGCAATGGCTGCAAAGAGCGGAATATATCGGATTTTACGATTACAACTACGGAACACCTTATGTACTGCCGCGAATCTACAATCATCTAATGGCGGACAACTATCGTTATGCTGCCAACAATAACGTAGTTGCTAGCTACGGCGAACTATTCCCGAACTGGGGTGAGGCGCCGAAAATTTGGCTGATGACCAAGCTGCTTTGGAACCCCGAGCAAGACGTCGACACCTTGGTTGATGAGTGGTACGAAAGAGCCGTCGGTCCTGAAGCAGCCCCTTACTTGAAAGCTTATTACGACCACTGGGAAGATTTTTGGGAGAACCGAATTACTGAGACAGATTGGTTCCAAGGTCGGAAGAACACTGTCTATTTCATGTACAACTCTGCAGCTTATTTATCAGCGGTAACGGACGAGGAGATCGCCCAAAGCAGAAGCTGGCTGGAATCAGCCGTTGAGAAATCACAGACGGATGCTCAGAAAGCGAGAGCCAATCTTCTACTTAAAGCCTTCGAATATTACGAAGCTTCTGCATTAAGCTATCCGAAAGCGGTTGGACCGCTGTCTGATGCGGATGCAGCCCTAGACTTACTGGAATACTCACTCGATTTTGAACCAAAAATGGCATACGCCAGAAAGCGGATCGAGTTAGTCGAAGAGTACAAGTCAGATAACTTGCTGAGACATCAATGGGATCCGCGCAGCGAAAGCACATTGCTCTGGTCCGGATTGAACGCCAACGCCTTCTGGAGGCTCGCCGACTATATCGATACTTACGAAGCGAATGGCGGACCTGTAAGACTACGGTTGAATGCGTTAACAGCCGCCGATCAGCCCGATATGACAAGAAACTATGCCGAGATGCTGTTAAGAGCCGTCGATGAAGGACCGATCAATTTGAACTCTTCCTTCGAAGAAGCAGGCGATCCCGCCGACACCAAAGTGACAGCCAAGGACTGGGGCGCAAATATTGTCAATTTCGGAAAGTTTGAATGGAAAGACGATACAGAGCCATCTGTGGAAGTCAATTCGGGCAACTCTAGCATCTATGTTCACAACTTCTACTACGGCGACATTAATCAGACTGTCGATGCGAAGACTGGCTTGATCATATCGCGGCTCAAATACTATGTGACCGAAGATACGAGGACTGTCGGGGATATATGGATCGAGCTGAATCTGCTTGATGAGAACGGACAGAAGCTGTCTACGATCAAGAGCGAACGGCAGCCTTTCTACTTGTCTCTGGGCAGATGGGAAAACATTCAGATCATGGATAAAATCCCGGCGCGCGTAAACGGAATTCCTGTCAAGAAAGTGCAGATGGCTGCCATCGTCAACGGCTTCTTCGAGGGTGGTACGATGTACATTGACGATTACGAGCTGTATCAGGCGAATGAAGCTTTCGGACTGCCGCTCTTAGCTGCCGCGCAAGCGGCGGAAAGCTCGATCGACGTTGTCTTCAATGAAGCAACGGAACAAGCGCCGACCGCAGCCGATTTCACCGTACGGTTAATCAACAGCGAACAACCGGTCACGATCAATTCGACTCTCGTATCTTGGGATGCGAACACCCTTACGGCGAAGCTATCGGTTCCTCTTATTACAAGAAAGCCGTGGGTGCAGCAAGCGACATACGAGATCACCTATCAGTCGACCGACACGATATCCACCAACGCCGTTGAGATTCCGCGATCGGAAGGCTATACGACCGTCAGCAACGATTCGTCTTTCGAGCAGTGGAATGCCGCAACCGGACTTCCTCAGAACTGGTGGTATTCCGCAGAGGGGATCTCCCGTTCCGATACGATTAAACGTACAGGGCAATCCGGCATGGTTGCGCAGTACCGCTACGCGGGCGGGATCGTTCAGGATCTGTCGGCACTGGAGCCAGGACATTATATCGCGGTGTTCCATTATAGAACATCTGCCACATCAAATGGAAAAGTGCAGTGGGTCATCACGCCCAAGAATGGAACTACACCGCTTACAGCGTTAGTATCCAATCCAAGCCAAGCCTCGGCATCTGACGGTAACTGGATGACGCACACCTTCGAATTCGACATGGCTGCCAGCTACAGCGGCCAAGCGGTTACGGATACGCAATTACTCATTCTGCTTACGGATTTCGAGCCAGGCAATACGATTTTCATCGATGACGCGGAAATTATCCGCGTGGACGCAGCCTCCACGCAGCCGACGTTATCGTCGGCACAGGCAGCGGATGGCTCGATCGACGTTGTCTTTAATGAATCACCAGAACAGGCGCCGACCACAGCAGATTTCACAGTAAGGTTGATCAACGGCGAACAACCGGTCACGATCAATTCGACTCTCGTATCATGGGATGCGAACACCCTTACGGCGAAGCTATCGGTTCCTGTTATTACAAGACAGCCTTGGGTACAGCAAGCGACGTACGAGATCATCTATCAGTCGAACGACACGATATCCACCAACGCTGTCGAAATTCCGCGCTTGGAAGGCTATACGACCGTCAGCAACGATCCGTCCTTCGAGCAGTGGGATGCTGTAACCGAACTTCCCCAGAACTGGTGGTACTCCGCCGAAGGGATATCCCGTTCCAATACGATTAAACGTACGGGACAATCCGGTATGGTCGCGCAGTACCACTACGCAGGTGGAATCGTTCAAGATCTGTCGGCACTGGAGCCCGGACATTACACCGCAGTGTTCCATTATAGATCATCTGCCACATCAAATGGAAAAGTGCAGTGGGTCATCACGCCCAAGAATGGAACGACACCACTTACAGCGTTAGTATCCAATCCAAGCCAAGCCTCGGCATCAGGCGGAAACTGGAAGTCACATACCTTTGAATTCGATATGACCGCCGAATACAGCGGCCAAGCGGTCACAGACACGCAATTACTCATTCTGCTAACCGATTTCCAGTCCGGTGAAACGATTTACTTCGATGACGCAGAAATTATTAAAGTAAACTGAACGAAAAACGGTGGGACTACATCTTCCCACCGTTTTTCCCACATTCGTTGTTCTGATTTGTCATCTTATTTTGAAGAGGATGTGTCCGGACATGAAAAAAATCGGATCTATTAAGAAAGCCGTTGTCACCTTGATGTTCCTCATTCTGCTCATACCTCAACCATCGCTTGCTTATGTCAATACGGATTTCAAAATCGGCATTTATTGGCCGCCGATAACTTCTCATACGAATGCCACGCAATACGATTATTTGCAGGAAGCGAATATCAATTGGATTGTCAATACCCCTTCAACGGATTTAATAACCGAAACGATCAGCAATACGATGCTGGACTTGGCAGAAGACAGAGGAATGAAGGTAGTCGCTTCCGATGCTCGATTCAACGATATTTATCTTAATACGGCTACGAATGCGCAAATTGACGCAATGGCCGATAGCTACAAGAATCATCCTGCACTAGGCGGATACTACATCATGGATGAGCCCTTTGCCAACCAAATCCCATACATCGCCAATGCGAACAGCAGATTTTTGTTCAAAAAATCGAACACCGTCAATTTCATCAATATGCTCCCGATCAATCCAACGAGTGTAGAAACAGAAGTATCCCCGGCTCTGGTGCTGGCTCAGAATACAACGGACTTCGGCTATTTCGTAACTAGCGCCAATCCACTCGGACAAACCTTCACAACGCCTTCAGATGTAGTGTACATCGAATCGATTGAGTTAAATGTGGATGCTTATCATTGGGAAACTGGTGAGACGCTGACTTTAAAGCTATGGAACTCCCCTTCCAAGACTACCTTGATCGCTTCAAGTACGCTTACAGGGAGCACCAATGTGCATCCGAATTTTCCGGTGAAAGCCTCTGTTTCCGCCAACACGTCCTACTACTGGGAATTAACCCACAACGGAGGTGGTGACAATTCCATCGGATGGATCGGCTCAGCGACGGGGAATGTTTACTTGAACGGTACAGCTTTTGTGAACGGTTCCACCGTAACGGGCGATTTTTATTTCCGACTGTACAAAGCTTCCCAGAAAGCTCCCTATTCGATTTTCGCCCAATTAGGGACGGGATCAGGTTATTTCGTTACAAGTACAAACCGACTGGGGCAAACCTTCTACACACCCGCCGAGTTTACCTTCCTCGATCTGATTGAATTGAATATAGACAGCAGCCAGTGGAGCAGCGGCGAAACGCTGACACTTACCTTATGGAATTCGCCGGCCAAAACGACGCAGATCGGCTCGACCTCATTATCGGCGACCAACAATGGCAACTATCCAAGATTTCCAATAAAAGCCGTCATCTCACCGCTTACGTCCTATTATTGGGAATTAACCCATAATGGAGGCGGTGACAACTCGGTCGGGTGGGTAACGGCCTCGACAAATGACACTTTATATGGAGACGCTTATGAGAATGGTGCTTTAAAAAGCAACGACTTATATTTCAGCCTGTATTCAACCCGGTATCAAACTCTAATACCATCGTTTGATGAAAGCGACAAGCTCGTTCATGCCGATTCTCTTGTCGCGCTAACGCAATCCATGACAAGCAACGGCAGCTTCGTTACGAGTACGAACCCTGTCGGGCAAACCTTCACCACCCCTTCCGATACCTCCTTTATCGACTACATTGAGTTGTATCTGGATCCGACAAGCTGGGGAAGCGGTGAAGCGTTAACGCTTATTTTATGGAATTCCCCGGCCAAAACAACGAAATTAGCGTCCTATACATTAACGGAACCACGAGACGGCCAGTTCCCGAAGTTCCTTCTTAATACAAGCGTTACGCCCAACACGTCCTATTACTGGGAGGTCAGCCTCAACGGCGGAGGAAACAATTCGATCGGCTGGGTAATCCGAACATCAACTGATGTTTATGCAGGTGGAAGCGCATATGAGAGTGGTACGGCCAAATCCTACGATTTCTGGTTCAAGGTATACAAAGACCGCTTATCCAAGGATAAATCCGTCAATCAGACATCTGCCAGCACCGGTTCATTCGTTACTTTAACGAACAGATTGGGCCAGACCTTTAAAACGCCGTCCACACTGGATAGAGTACTGCAGTATATTGAATTGAATATCGATTCCACTTCTGTCCAGTGGTCGCCAGATGAGTACTTGACATTAACGCTATACAACAATACGTCCAAACAGCAAATACTCGGAAAATCCACCTTAAACCGTTCCTTCAACAGTGACCGTCCGAGGTTTTATGTTTGGGCCGATTTGCAGCCGAATACAACTTATTACTTCGAACTGACCCATAATGGTGGCGGTAACAATTCCATCGGATGGGTAGGCCATTCCAGCGCCAGCGTTTACAGCGACGGCAGCGCTTATGCCAACGGTACCATGCAGAGCTCCGATCTTTATTTCAGAGCCGTGTTCAGCTCCCGTTATCAAGACTATCTGGAGGAGCTTGTCGATGCGACTGGTGCAGCGGACCTGGGCTACTTAACCTTTGATCATTATCCGATCATTTACGCATCGGGAATGAATACCGGCTATTACCGGAACAAAGAGTTGATTCGATCCATGGGGTTGAAAAAAGGTGTGAATACGGCGGCTTTCCTGCAGTCGTTCGGCATCTTCGGCAGTTACAGGCGTCCGGTCGAGAACGAGCTGAGATTCAACGTATATACGAGCCTTGCTTATGGAAATAAAGCGTTGTTCTGGTTCACCTGGTGGACACCGACAAATCAAGGCACGACAAAATTCGTGAACAGCATTATCGATGCGAACGGTGTGCCGACAGATTTATTCGTTCCGGTTAAAAACTTGAACACCGAAGTGAAAAATTGGGGCGCAACCCTGATGGGGTTAACTTCGCAGGCCGTATATCATTCCGGAGTCGTGGAGGCCGGTTCGCAGAGCGTGCCATTGACATTCTTCTGGCAGTCTGGCAAGAGCTCCGATAACGTGATCGTATCCTACTTCAAAAACGCGAGCAACCGGAAATATATCATGGTCGTCAATAAATCATTGGACACTGCTGAGACATTTACTTTTAACGTTAATCCGAAGCCTTCGACAGTAACAGAGGTATCCAAAAGCACCGGGCTGGAGGTGAACACGAGCTATAATCCCACCACCGGAACGCTGTCTCAACTACTGCTGCCAGGCGAAGGCAGGCTGTATGCCCTGCCGAACGGGTATTAATAGTCATTCTTTAAAATCAGATATGTGAGTAAGAAGGGCCGGTCTCATTAAGATCCTTGAAGCATCTTAAGAGACCAGCCCTTTTGCTGTTACCCCTTCAGAAAATCAACGAACTTCACTGGCGAGCCGCTAGCAACGGATTGTACAGATAGCGGGAACACCGAGCTCCATGTCATCGCGTCATACACATCTATAGCAGGCTTTCTATTCTCTAGAATGGAGGAGACAAATTCCTGCATAACGAAGAAATCCCCTCCACCATGACCTGTGCTAAGCGCTTGTTCCGACCATTCCTTCCAGTGAGGATTCTCCCACTGCTGCTCATAGGCCCACAAAGATTTCCACTCCGGGTGTTGTCCTGCAATTTGATCTTTTTCAAACCATACGAGTGGATCTTCCCCGCCAAACCTCGGCGCTAGATAGGAGCCTTCTGTGCCTTGCAGTCCATAGTGCATCATGTTGTGAGGACGGGCTGACTGTATATCGACGCGAAGTGAGATCAGGACGCCGTTCTTGGTGCGAATAAGTGTACTGGAGCTGTCCCCTTGATTCCAAAAACCAGCTTGAGAGCCTGGGTGTTCTGCGCCAAAATGCTCCAGAAAATATTTCGAGGACGCCCGGCTTTTGGAGTTAACGGTAATAAGCTCATCGAAAGCATCACCACCCTCCTTGTTGATCCCGAGCCACTTAGCGATCGGACCGAGTGAATGGGTAGGATATGTACTACCATTAAAATCTCGAATATACTCGCCACGCCAGGTCAAGCTGCTGTCACTGCCATGCAGTAACTCTCTTACATCGTGAATATAGCCGCACTCCGCATAAGTAATTTCCCCAAATGCCCCAGCGCTGGCCATATGCTGGACCATCATATTTTCTCGTGTATAACAATAATTTTCCGCCATCATATAAGTCAGGCCTGTTTCCTTGACCGCTTCAATTAACTTCCAACTATCTTCCAAGGTATGCGAACCGATCACTTCACTTAGCACATGTTTTCCCGCTTTAAGCGCAAGGACTGCCTGACTTGCATGGATCAACATTGGTGTTGCTAGGAATACTGCATCAACCTGGGAGCTTTCGAGCAATTTCTCGTAGCTTGTGTATGTGGTGATGCCCGGAAACTTCTCCTTCCACCCCCTCAACACTTCCGAATTCAGATCGCATACCGCCGTCAATTCCGCCTTACCTAACAAGCTGCTGAGCGCATTACCGAAAGCTGCTCCTCTTTGCCCGCCAACAACCGCAAGCCGAACCATTTTACTCACCTAGACCCCTCCTCAAGAAATTGTAATATTAAATACTTGCTCGAGTAATTATTGCTCTGCAACAAGGCGATTGGTTAATGCTCCGAGCTTCTCAATTTCAATCGTTACGACGTCACCGTCTTTCAAATAAATTTGACGCTCCGGCGGATAGCCCATAACGACGCCTTCTGGCGTTCCGGTAAGAATGATATCTCCCGGCGATAGTGTGAAATGCTGCGAAATGTAGCTGACAATTTCGTCGCAGTAAAAAATCATATCACTCGTATTAGACTCCTGGCGCACCTCTCCGTTAACGATTGACTTGATCGTCAAATCATTTGGATTACCCACCTCGTCGGCTGTAACTAAATAAGGTCCGAGCGGAGAGAATCCATCACAAGTCTTGCCAAGCAACCATTGCGGTGTCCGCAACTGCAAATCGCGAGCAGACAAATCGTTCACGTTGCAATATCCGAATACATAGTTCAGCGCTTCTTCTTTAGGCACATATTTCGCCTTTTTCCCGATAACAATGACCAACTCGGCTTCATAGTCAACTTTATGGGACACTTTCGGAAGGGATACATCTTCCTTATTCCCTGATAATGTATTGTTAAATTTATTAAATAGGATTGGATACTCGGGTACAGGCAAATTGGTTTCCTCTGCATGTTTGCGATAATTCAAACCTACGCAAATGATTTTCCCTGGATTTGTCACACAAGGTCCCAGCTGAAGATCGTCTTCGTTCAACCAAATGGATGACAAGTTCGCAGATGAAGCTTGCTCCTCCAATGCTTGCAGCGCGTTGATCGCTGACGCTCCTTGCTCGATTACTTCATGAATCGATGAAGGTATATTTAAATCCAATTGCTGTGCGGCCGATGCAACGTTTAAAACCCCTCTGTCCGTCCGAATGCCAAGCATGTATTGTTGTCCCTTTTTGTAAGTCAGTAGTTTCATCGTTTTACCCCTTCGTTAAAATAGTATTTTCGTACTTGTCTCTATTCTAAAACCCACCAGTAAATCGTAACGTACCAAACAAATCTGGAACATGATAATTAGCAATCCCGATCTGAGTCCAAGCTTGATAATGCCGCATCCCGCTTCGATCATCATCGATGCGGAAGAAGTTCACTCTCCACTCCGTTCCATGAGTAGGATACTGCTTAAAATTCATGAATGGAATGGTGAGCGTGTAAATCCTTTTCTCACCCACCTCATCAACTGAGGTTACAAGACCCTTCGTTTCCCAATCGTGATCCAGCGTAAATGCAAGTGGATCGTCCTCATTATCATGCGTAACCCAGACGTCGAACACAACATTGTTAGGGCTAACAACAATTTCAGCATATTCCTTACCGAGGCCTGTATCATCTATGAAAATCTCACAAACGTCCTGATCATACAACGGGTCATTCCGGTTCTTAAAATCAGAAATACTGTAAGAATCTACACATTCATATCGGACATAAAGGGCATTAGCATCCCAGCAAGCCTTTACAATAGTCTCTTCTTGGACTACACCGCCGGTCACGACATCTATCAAGTGAATGGCATCCGCATTCTCCCAGACTCCGTCCTCATAGTCAACGTGCTTACAATTGTATGTTTGGTCAGCTTCGCGTTTGATCATTTGATCCTCCTAATTAAAACCCGTATCTACTAGACCAGCCAATATTATATTCGTTAATGTACTATTACGAGTGTAAGCGGACATTCCTTATTCTTCTTTAGCAAAAAGACCGCGAAAAGTAGCAATAAGTCCACAATCTCCCGCTACTGGGAACCAAACAGCAGAAAGCCGTGGCCATCACTTCAAAACGAAGGGCGACTGCGGCTTTGATCATAAATACTATTTCATCTTCTACTTCATCTTGCTTAACTTTTCAATCGCCTGTTGCTCGTCCGACAAGAACAAGAAATCGTTACCATTATTGCATTCAAAAATGAAATCTCGAAGGCTTTTACTTGAATACACGGAAAAATCTCCAATAATAGCAACCTTCACACGATAATTGATGAACTTCTGAAAGATTTCGCCTGCAAGGCGTGTTTTCAAATCGAAAAAGCTTTCGCTTAACAAGGATTTGTTTAGAACGATACGATTGCAGTCTGCTTCATATTGTACGGTTGCCATAAGATCCAATGCTGACTGAACATCCACTATCAATATCTCGTCGCTGCTCACAACGGCAATATTCTCCGCACCTACTTCAACTTTTACTATATTCATAAACATCCTCCTAAAAGTTTTATGCGACAACATTCAGTAGCAGTCCTTTGATTGTAGCATTCCTATTTCGGGCTTGGTTTCACCTTATCTAATATTGTATTTATACCATGCCTTACCAAGAAGCACCAAAGTTTTCGCAATTTAAAGCATTGAGTCCCTATAACACAGGCAACCACATCCTCAGGACGTGGTTGCTTCGTTTTATTGGCGGAGTCTGGTGGATTGAGAACGCTGGTTTCATAATGCCACAAATACGTAACATATTGCCCGTTGTGCATTATTGCCCATTAGGCAATAATATACTTATGCATTTATTTTTGAAAAACCTTCCAGTCTATCTGAAAAGAGGTGATCGCTTAGGCGTTTCATGATGAACAAACAAAGCCTACGCCATATCAAAAGGGAAGCAACCGCGAATGCCCTTGCCGATGCAGCGTTCGCGCTTGCTCTGGAAAAGGGGTTAGACAGCTTCGTCGTCGAAGATGTCGTGCAGCGCGCCGGTTACTCCAGAAGAACGTTCGCGAACCATTACTCCTGCAAAGAGGATGCAGTGGCGATGGCCGCTGTCATCTTTAAAGGCGCCGATGAAGTCGCCGATTGGATCGGAAGCTTAAACGAAGACATGGCCCCGCTTGATATCCTATATCAGTTGATGAAGTTGCAACTGACTGGAGAACATTTTTGGAAATTGCGCCAGCTCGTTTCTCTTTCGAAGCAGCACAAGGCGCTTGAGCCCTATATCCTCAGCGCGCTTCGCAGCTTGCAAATAACGGCTCAGGACACTATACACGAGCTGTCACGCGGAAGATATCCAGAGGGGTATACTCACCTACTCGTCGGCGCCGTTTATGGAGCCGTTCTCCCCTTGCTTGACGGCAGCATGAATGTGCTGCTCCCAGGTCAATCTACCGCCGAAACATTGGAGACTATCACGTTCGATGATTATTTAGACACCATGTTTAGTTATTTGCGAAACGGATTCTAGTCCAATACTTCACGTTATTTCTACATGCAAAGGAGAAACATTAACGTATGTCAACTTTTCTATACAAATTGGGCAAGTCAGCTTATACCAAACCATGGTATTTCATTGTCAGTTGGATCGTGATCCTTGGAGTTGTGCTCGCCTTACTCGGGGTCAACGGAATACATGTCAGTTCGGATATGAAAATTGAAGGAACGGAATCGCAGAAGGTTTTAGACAAGTTGTCGGCAGAGCTGCCGGAAGCTTCGGGCGGACAAGCCAGCATTGTGTTCACGGCACCAAAGGGCGAACGTCTGGACACGCCAGAGCGTTTGGCATCCATTAGCAAGGCTGTTAACGATGTATACAACCTTGAGTTTGTCATTAACCCGATCGAATTGGCTGCAAAAGCCGGAGCATCGATGACCGATGCTGCTCAAGGGAACGAAGCTGCACAAGCTGGGCAAGGGAGCGCATCTGATTCGGCGCAAGCAGCTACAGGCGAACTTCCTCCCTACGGCCCACTTATAGTAAACGGTGTTCCGATACCTGGCGCGATGCTTGCATCTGACGGCAGCGTTGCCCTGTTCCAGTTCCAATTCACCGTTCAGCAAATGTCGCTGCCTGAATGGGTCCCTGATTCAGTAATCGATGCTGTCATGAGCGTCGAGCAGACTGGGATTACCGCATTGCCTAGCGACTCGCTTTCGACTAAACCTGCCATTGGATCAACTGAAGCAATCGGTATTGCCGTTGCCGCCGTTGTCCTCTTCATGACACTCGGTTCGGTTGTTGCTGCAGGCTTACCGCTTCTGACCGCTCTAATGGGAGTAGGCATAAGCGTAGGAGGAGCTTTTGCCTTCTCAAAAGTTTTCCATATGACCGATCTTACGCCTGTTTTAGCGCTTATGGTCGGACTGGCCGTCGGTATTGACTACTCGCTGTTCATCGTCAACCGTCAGCGCCGCATCATTCTCGACCAAGGACTAAGCGCTCGTGAAGCCGCTAGCAGAGCGGTCGGTACAGCTGGCAGCGCCGTATTCTTCGCGGGCTTGACCGTTATCATTGCGTTGTGCGGCATGCTTGTGATCGGGATTGGTTTCCTATCCGCGATGGCGCTTGTTGCTGCTTTGGCCGTTCTCGTCAATGTTCTCGTTGCTCTAACCTTACTGCCAGCTCTGCTCGGCCTGGTTGGGGAACGCATCTGCTCAGCTAAAGCTCGTGCGACAAGCAGCAGCAAGGCGAATAAACCTTCACATGGGTTCGCTCACCGATGGATGACCGGCGTAGTGAAGGGCCGTTGGCTTATAGTTGTTGGCGTCATTGTTCTTCTAGGCACAGCGGCACTCCCTGTCGCAAAAATGGACATGGGTATTCCATCAGGTGCCACGGCAAACTTTGACACTGCATCCAGACAGAGCTACGATGCTATTTCAGATGGTTTCGGCGAAGGCTTCAATGGACCACTGCTTCTCGTCGCTGAGCCTAAAGGAGCCTCAGGCACCATCTCGATGGAGACGCTGGGCGGGCTGGTTCAGGAGCTCCAGCAGCATGAGAACGTTTCGCTCGTAACACCTATGGGCATGAACAAAACTGGAGATATGGCGATTATTAGTCTCATCCCGAAAACAGGACCAACAGATTCAGAGACCAAAAACCTGGTCAAAGAAATTCGGGCTTCCGATTCGAGCATGGCGCTTAAGTATGATGTCACGATTGGCGTTACTGGATTCACCGCTATCAACATCGATATGTCATCGAAGCTAGCTGAGGTGTTCCCGCTCTACGTCGGCATTATCGTGATCCTATCGCTGATTATACTGCTGCTCGTATTTCGCTCGATCATCGTTCCACTCAAAGCTACGGTAGGCTTCATTCTCAGTGTGTTAGCCACATTCGGGATCACTACGGCCGTATACCAATGGGGATGGCTTCACTCCCTCTTCGGCTTTGATACCGGTGGACCGCTGCTCAGCTTTATGCCGATTATGGTTACGGGCATTCTTTATGGGCTGGCGATGGATTATCAGGTCTTCCTAGTCAGCTCCATGCGCGAGTCTTACGTCCATGGGCATCATGGTACGGAGAGTGTTGTTCATGGATACAAGCAAGCTAGCCGCGTTGTTGTAGCCGCAGCCGTGATTATGGTATCCGTCTTCGCCGGGTTTATTTTCGCTCATGATATTATGATCAAACAGATTGGTTTTGCGCTGGCGATCGGCATCCTTATTGACGCCTTCATCGTCCGCATGGCGCTCGTCCCAGCAGTCATGGCCGTCTTCGGTGATAAAGCGTGGTGGCTGCCGAAATGGCTAGACCGTTTGCTGCCGAACCTGGATGTAGAAGGTGACAAGCTGCTAGCAGAGTTGAAGAAGCAGGAAAACGCTTCACAGCATGATTAACCCACGAAAGATTTACTGATTATTTTTCTCTTAGAAAAAATCTATCATTTGCACTTGGACATTCGTAGAAAAAAAGAGGTCAGCCAGAATATCTGGCTGGCCTCTCAATCACTTAGAATAAACTCAAATCATTGAATCCAAATGGAGCTGTCTACAGCTTTAAGGATGATACGATGCAATCATTTCATCACCTTCTTTTCTAATTATGCGTTCTATTTAGTGTTTTTTCTTTCTCGACTATTGTCTGGTCATATCTGGTAATTTTATAGTCTAGGCGTTCCAGTACCTTATTCATATCTTCTATTCTTGTTAGGAGCTGCTTACGCTGCTCGATTAGGAGTTCTTTTCTAGCCTCCGTTGTTTCATCACCCTGTTGGAACAACCCAACATACTCAATCAAAATTTCTACTGGAAGACCTACACCTCGCATACATTTGATAAATTCAACCCACCTGCAGTCTTCTTCCGTATAATCCCTAATTCCACTCTTATTGCGGTTCACCCGTGGAATAAGTCCTATTCGTTCATAATAGCGGAGTGTATCCTGTGACAAATCAAATTTTCCACTTACATCTGATATCAACATACAAATTTCTTTCACCTCCCTATTTCAGATCAAAGGGGCGTTCTTGTCGTTTCTTATATTAAATGGCACCAACTACCGGATGAGGAACATAAGGCTCTTCCAACGAAGCAACTTCTTCCTGTGTTAACGTAACTGAAAGAGCTACTACCGCATCATCGAGATGGGATATTTTTGTAACGCCGAAAATCGGAGCTGTTACTGGTTCTTTCTGCAACAACCAAGCAAGTGCAACTTGAGCACGGGGAACACCACGTTTTTCCGCTAATGCAGCTACACGGTCTACAATCAATCGGTCCGTATTGGCAGTCGCATCGTATTTGGATTTTTGAGCTTGGTCGGTTTCGTAGCGATACGTTGTTTCCGACCAATCACGCGCTAATCTTCCTGATGCGAGCGGACTATAAGGAATTACTCCGATTTTTTCCGCCTTACATAGCGGTATCATCTCTCTCTCTTCTTCACGGTACATGAGGTTTAAATGATTCTGCATGGATACGAACCTAGTCCATCCATTGTTCTCGGCTACATGTAATGCCTTAAGGAACTGCCATGCGTACATCGCAGAAGCACCAATGTATCTTGCCTTACCAGCCTTCACAACATCATGCAATGCTTCCATCGTTTCTTCAATTGGAGTATTGTAATCCCAGCGGTGGATTTGATAAAGGTCTACATAATCAGTGCCCAATCGCTTCAGACTCTTATCTATTTCACTCATAATTGCTTTTCGGGAAAGCCCTGCTCCATTGGGACCTTGATGCATGCGGAAATGAACCTTAGTCGCGAGGACAATTTCATCACGATTGGCATAATCCTTTAATGCTCTTCCAACGATTTCCTCGCTTGTTCCGTCTGAGTACACATTCGCTGTATCAAAGAAATTGATACCAAGCTCCAACGCTTTTTTTATAATTGGACGGCTGCGCTCTTCATCAAGTATCCAGGGATGAGTCCAACGCTCCGCTACACCAAAGCTCATACAGCCTAGGCAAAGCCTAGATACATCCAAGCCTGTATTTCCGAGTTTCATATATTCCATTTAATTGTTCCTCACTTTCAAATACATTTTGTTTCCCTCAGATATAGTTTACCTCTTGGAGATAACTCCAAGTCAAACGTTATAGCTAAACAGCTCGTTAACATTGAGAGTAATTTAAATTTGCATATCAAAATAAAATTTGATAAAATACCTGACGAACGTTCGTTAATGTCGAGGTGATTTTAATGAAAAGTAAAGAGATTAAAGACATCGCTTTAAAATTTTTCACCATTCATGGGTACGAGGGGGCATCTCTGTCTCTAATTGCTGAGAATGTCGGTATGAGAAAGCAGTCTCTCTATGCTCATTTCAAAGGAAAAGATGATCTATTTCTACAAGTTTTACAAGATGCCAAAGAGGCAGAAATCTCATCGAAACTAAACTATTTGAGTAAAGTGGATACACTATATCCTAAAGCAGATTTATTAGGATATCTGCAATTGGTCATTGATTTGTTTCAACAGAGCGAGCAGTTAAAGTTTTGGCTGCGTATGTCTTTTTTTCCACCTCTCCATCTCGCACCAGCGATTAATGAGGAAGTAATCGATTCGGAAACTCAGATCCAAACCATATTAGAAAGCAAATTTCAAGGTTGGATCGATGCCAAAGCCATCATGGAAGATACAGCCATCATCCCTACTCTTGCCTTCTTGGGTGTAGTTGATTCGATCATGCTGGAGCTTGCATATGGAAATGATGAAAAACGTCTACACGATAAACTTAATGCCTCTTGGACCGTATTTTGGAGAGGTATTTCACAGCTATGATTTGACAGAGAGAGGTATTGCTTCATGAAGAAACCAATAAAAGAACAAAAAACAGTCTTACTCATTCTGCTAAGTAATATATTCATTGTTTTTTTGGGTGTAGGACTTATCGTCCCCGTCATGCCATCCTTTATGAATAGTATGGATTTATCAGGCCAAACGATGGGTTATCTATTTGCAGCATTTTCATTCGCACAACTAATCATGTCTCCCCTAACAGGACGATGGATCGACACTTATGGCAGAAAGAAAATGATCGTAATTGGCTTATTCCTCTTTAGTGTATCCGAAGTGATCTTTGGTTTAGGCACACATGTATCCGTTCTTTATTTCTCCAGAATTCTAGGAGGCATTAGTGGTGCATTTATTATGCCTGGCGTAACTGCCTATATTGCAGATATTACTTCAGTAGAGGAAAGACCTAAAGCGATGGGTTATATTTCTGCCGCCATTAGTCTCGGTTTTATTATCGGCCCAGGTATCGGAGGTTTTATTGCTGAGTTAGGTATACGTGCCCCGTTCTATTTTGCTGGATGCTTCGCATTAATAACATGTATTTCTTCCCTATTTATTTTAAAAGAGCCACTAACCAAAGGGCAGCTTTTGGAAATCACTCGGCTTAAAACGAATTTAAGCTTTGTGAGTGATCTTAAACGTTCGCTTCATCCACAATACATTATTGCCTTTATTCTCGTGTTTGTACTGGCTTTTGGTTTATCCGCATATGAAACTGTATTTAGTCTGTTTTCTGATCATAAATTTGGTTTCACACCACGAGATATTGCAATCATAATTACAATAAGCTCAATCTTCGGGGTCGTAGTTCAGGTCTTTATGTTTGGTAAAATGGTAGATAAACTCGGTGAAAAGAAACTCATTCAGCTATGCTTAATTGCTGGCGTAATATTCGCTGTAGTATCAACCATGGTCTCTAGCTTTTTAGCTGTCTTATTAGTAACCTCCTTCATCTTTCTCGCATTTGATTTGCTACGGCCAGCTTTAACAACCTACTTATCAAAAACTGCTGAAAAAGAACAAGGATTTATCGCTGGTATGAACTCCACCTATACAAGCTTGGGCACTATTATCGGGCCCTCGATTGGCGGTATATTATTTGATGTAAACATCAACTATCCGTATCTCTTTGCTGCTGTCATTATGCTCATTGGTTTAGTCATTACGATGGTGTGGAAAGAAAAACAATTGGCTAGCAGCTTAGCTGAATAAAGAAAGCCAATGTCTTTGAAAAAGACGTAGATTTCTCTACAATAAACCAAACCATTCTAAGGAAGTGGTTTGGTTTATTTTTTTGTGGAGACAGCGGCGTATCCTCGATCAATCCAGATGTCAAATCGCCTCTTCACATAACAGCATTTATGTAGTAGCGATGGAGCGAGCATTTAAGATCACTCGCTTGCTTCTGATGCCATAATAACCGATTTTATTTCAACAATCGTCCTCTAATGACAAAAAATGTAATACAATAAAGATACATAAATTTTTAACAATTAATCCATCTGTAACTTAGGCTCCTACTCAGAATTGAGGTAAGCTAATGTCCTTCGAGTAAAGTACGATTGGATTGGAGCCGCTGTTTGCGTTGTCGGAGTCTCAATTATGCTTTGGGCTCCTAGAAGTTAATAAAAATTTCTTAATATACAATTTATTAATTATGATGCCATTAATATTAAGCACTCACATGTCTGGTGTGTTACAACAATATTAGCCACTCCACATGCCATGAGTAGACAGTGAGAACAAGCTATACGTGTGTTCTTTATTGTAATCTATCATCAAACATTAATTGGAATTGAATACCGAACGGATCTTCAATAATACCGTATGCTTTGCTAAACACATTATTCGATAAAGGAATAATGATTTTCACTCTATCATCTGTAATTAAGCTATTATAAAAATGTTCAATTTCCTCTAAGTCAGCACTTTGAATACATAATGAAGTGTTATTACCAACTGTATATGCTTCATTGGTATTCATTGTATCTTCCGCTATCATGACTTTTGTTCTTCCGATTGATAAGACAGAATGAGAAATATAATTCTTATTCTCATCAGTAAGCTGTATGGAGCTTTCACGTTTTGCCATGTCTTCATAGGTTACACGTAACAATTCCTCTGCGTTAAAATGGTTTTTGTAAAAATGTATAGCTTCTTTTGCTTTTCCGTTCATGGATAAGAAAATAGCTATTTCTAGTGTTGTACTCATGGTATCAATCTCCTTTTATATCATGATTTGAGGTGGATATCTTATACATTTGATATATGACCTTGAACTTATCATAATAGATAAAGGTATCAAAACATGACACCTTTATAAGGAGATTTATTATGAAGAAATCAGAAAGATTAAATGACATGATCAGATACTTGAACGGTCGAGAGTTCTTTAATTTAAATGACCTCATGGATCAATACAATATTTCAAAAAGTACAGCTCTTCGTGATATTAGTTCATTAGAACAATTAGGTATGCCTATTTATTCGGAACATGGCAGACATGGACGATATGGTATCTTAAAAAATACATTATTATCCCCCATTATTTTTACTATTGATGAAGTGTATGCTCTGTATTTTGCCATGTTGACGTTAGAGTCTTATCAATCAACACCATTTCATTTAAGTGTTAATCAACTACATGAAAAGTTTGAAAACTGTCTTTCCAAAAAACAAATAAAGCAGATTCACCAAATGAAAAAAGTCCTACAATTTGAAATCTATCAGCATTATAATATCAGTCGTTTTTTAGATAAAATTCTAGAAAGTATTCTTAATGAGAGCAGCTGTAAGATTCAGTATTTAAAAGAAAATCAGGCAAAAAGTTACCACGTTCAATTCTTCAAAATTTCCGCTAGGTTTGGTCAATGGTATGCTACTGGAATAGAGTTAAATACAAATAAATATAGAGTTTTCAGATGCGATAGAATAACCCTTATAGGAGAAGAGGAAGTCAAATCTCACTTTTCTATAGATGAACTCCTTAGTCGTTCATTAGAAATTTATCAATCTGAGAAGAGTATTGACTTTGAAGTAGAGATTTTAGAACAAGCCAAGGATATTTTTTATAAAGAACATTATCCTTCTATGAAATTAGAAAATGGTCATAAAACAGTCATTACGGGATTCTATAATCTGGGTGAAGAAGAGTTTATAGCTGACTATTTGATGAGATATGGTCATTTTGTTATATCCGTGAAGCCTGAATCATTAAAACAAATGATCCAAGATAGAGTTGAGAATCTCTTAAATCACTATCAAAAATTGTAAATCAGCATGCAGATCGCAATACTGTACGAGTTTTTTTTTCCTACCTTGCAACACAAGAGTAACGGTAGAATTATTTCCTTCTTAGCATCTGGGTAAACCAAAAGCTCCTATCTCTTTGGCCTCATAGACCAGATAGGAGCTTTATTTATAAGCTTATGGATATATGCGATCCGGAAGAATGTTCAGCCAAATCTCAGTTTCTTTATCCTTTTTGCTGTAGTCATGATAATTAGTTGCTTCAAGGACATCTCTGTAATGCCACTGTTCTGGCTTGTTATCCGGCCACTGCTTCGCGTCTTTGTGAATGTCTTTGGTCTGGACATGTCGATCTAATACACTATTGATTAAGGTCATAGCTTCAGCACGTGTGATGTATTGATCAGGCCTAAAGGTCTTATCTGCATATCCCTTTATCCAGCCTTTGTTCGCAGAGGATGCAGTGTACTTCTCCGCCCAATGACCACTGATATCTGTAAAGAAATCATTCGTTATTTCATCTAGTTTATCGAATCTCGAAGCAATTGCAGCGAACTCTGCTCTAGTTATATACTGTCCCGGTGCAAATGTTCCATCTGGATAACCATTGATTACTTTGGCTTTATTCATTGTAGCAATGTATTTGTTAGACCATCGATCACTCGTCAAATCAGAGAATGAATGCGTGTTGGAAAGATAATCTTCGCGGCTGTTATCTTCCATTAATCGGTAAAAAATAGTAGCAACCTCTTCACGATCAATACTGTTTTCGGGCTTCACCATTCCATCTGGATAACCAATTATATAGTCAAAATGAAGATCATACTCTAATTTAGGCGGCTGTATAACAGGAGGTGTTGGTGTTGGTGTTGGTGTTGGTGTTGGTGTTGGTGTTGATATTGGCGTTGATATTGGAATTGGTTTAACAATAATATTAATCGTCGATAAATATTGTTCGCCACCTTCACCAGTTCGGACTTTGACTGTAAATGTATCTGGACCTACATAATTCTCACTTGGCGTATATGTCCAAATCCCATCCTCATCCTCATCCCATTCTACCTTTCCGTGGCTAGGGCTGCTAGCAAAGTCGAAATCTAACCAATCCATTTCCAAATCTACTGCTACGGGACCTCCAGATACAGCCGTATTTATCATCGTTGCTTTCGTCTCATTGATTATGCTAGGCGGATTATTAACGGGATACTCAAATGGAGGAATAATTAAAATATCCCATTTAATTGTGTATACATCTTTATTCGTAGTAGCAATTATAGTAAAGCTATCTTCACCCGTAGAACCTGGATTTGCTTCATATTCAAAAATAGGATAAACATATCCACCATCTATTATCTTCCCAAGATCAGGACCATCTGTTAAATTGTAAGTAATTCCTCCATGTTCAGGATAAGGAACTTTTATATTCCCCTGAAATATCTCCCCAGATTGCACTACGTCATAGTTCGGTATATTGGAATAAAGTGCATCTACAGAATAGTAATTCATACTCGAATCAATTGTAATACTTTCCTCACTAGTAACTGGAGTTGCAATAGTATAGCCTGCCACTGTGCTAAACTTAATTGTATAGGTACCATCTGCAACATTATGAAAAAAGAATCTACCGTCCTCATAGGTTCTCGTTTGCGCTACTTCCACACCACCATTCATAAGCACTACAAGTACACTCTGCTCTAATGGGTAGCTTGAATCAGCATCATCACCTGTATCATTGCCTGTTACTTTACCAAAAATTGTAGCTTTCCCTGGCGAAACAGCCGAAACGCTTGGAGTAACAATGAGCACATGAGCCACGAATCCAACTACAAGTGATACCATACATAACCATGAAAATACTTTAATCATATGTCGTCTCATTAAAGATTACCCTCCTATAATTCTGGTTTTTGACCCAACCACTTCTTTGCCCAGTTTCCTCCACTCCACAATGCTTTGATTTGACATAAATATCCTTAAATGTACCATCTCACCTTCGCACATTCTATTATCCGAACGTAGCAAAATAGTCGAAGTTGGGTATACTTTCGTTCTCCTCAGGAACAAGAAAAAACGCCTTCGGTGTCTTCGGGCGCTAGTTCAAAAATTACTGATCCTTTTTCTATATAAGCAAATACCTCGTCATCGTTAATATGAGAAAAAGCGATATAATAAGAGGTTTCTTTTTTGTATTCAACATATAAAAAATAAAGTCCTAGACTGTCACTGCTTGATTGAATTAACGTGTCCCATTAGATCTAGATAGGTGTTAAACAGCGTTGCAATATTGGTCATGTTGCCAATTCCGGACTTCATAATATCGTCTGGATTAGCCTTGATGTTATACTAGAACCTTTTTTTCGAGATAAATGTGGCTTTAATTCATCACCCTCTTATAGCGACACACAGGACTCCACATGTGTGGAGTGGCTAACTCCGCGCAGGTAACTTCACGATCAGGTCTGAACATACCGTTCCCCGTTAATTTGATAAAAGTTATTGACATAAGAAATGTCTCAGTGATATATTGTGCATGCACAACATACACAGTTTTGAAATGGAGGAGACGATATGCTGGCACTAGATATCAAAAATTTAAATAAAAAATATGAACATTTTCAATTAAAAAACGTATCTTTTCAACTGGAAAAGGGTTATATTATGGGATTTATCGGAGCCAATGGTGCGGGGAAAACAACCACAATCAAATCCATTTTGAATTTGATACGTATAGATAGCGGCGAGATTCATATTTTAGACAAGAACATGACCGAGCATGAACTTGAATTGAAACAAGAAATTGGCTCTGCATTTGGAGACATTAACTTTTATACGCGCAGTAAAATCAAAACGTTAACGAATGTGATCAAAAGGTTCTATTCGAATTGGGATGATGAAACCTATTACAAGTATTTAAAAAAATTCAACTTGATTGAGGACAAAAAAATAGCAGAATTATCAACCGGCATGAAAGTAAAATATAGCTTGGCCCTTGCTTTATCACACGGCGCAAAGCTTCTTATACTGGATGAACCAACAAGCGGACTTGATCCGGTTGCCAGAGACAATCTGCTGGATATTTTTCAGGAGCTGGTACAAGATGGCGAGATCAGCATCCTGTTTTCAACTCATATCACATCCGACTTGGAAAAATGTGCAGATTATATTACCTATATCCATAACGGACAAATTATCAACAGTGCGGAAAAGGAAGAATTTATCGATACGTATCGATTGTTAAATGGTAAGAAAGAGCAATTGGATATGATCAAAAACCAACTAATCGCCTACAAAATAAATTCCTTTGGCTTTACAGGCTTGATCCATACAAA
The DNA here is from genome assembly GCF_056269185.1 of Paenibacillus sp. J31R122. NCBI lineage: Bacteria > Bacillati > Bacillota > Bacilli > Caryophanales > Paenibacillaceae > Paenibacillus > Paenibacillus sp. J31R122. Next base: position 132,968 of record NZ_JBWDNM010000003.1, on the reverse strand, counting down.
AGACTTTGATCCATCATTAGAAATTAAATCGTCCGTACCGAATATTGAGGAGATAATGATCTACTGCTCAAAAAAGGAGGATATGTATGTATAACTTATTAATTAAAGAATTAAAGTTAGGAGTAAATCCTTTCTTCTATATCATGCCTTTTTTGACAGGCGCCTTAATGCTAATTCCCGGATGGTTATATTTCCTTGTCATCCTTTACTTTTGTTTTCTTACGATACCGAACATGTTTGCAGGCTATAAAACTCAGAACGATTTAATATTTTCAAGTATGATGCCTGTAACTAAAAAAGACATTGTAAAAGCAAGGGTGTCCGTTATTGTAATCCTGGAGGTCATGCATATTGTTGTTGCCATGATCTATGGTGTGATAACGCTACGTTTGTATCCGAATCTGAAGTATCTTTTCTTCGCACCCTCCTTTGGTTTCTGGGGACTTTGTTTCGTCATGTTGGCGATTTTCAATATTATCTTTATATCGATGTATTACAAGACGGCGTATAAATACGGCGCAGCAACGTTTGTATCCATTGCAGCTGCTATGCTTTTTGCCGGGGGAGCAGAATGGCTCGGCATACAAAATTCGTTTGTATCTGATCTTTTCAAAGGAAATGGTGCTGACAACTTAGCCATTCATCTATCCATCCTGATCACTGGCATCGTGATATTTGCGATATTTACGATAATCGCTTATCATATTGCCAACAAACGGTTTAAGAAAGTGGAAATTTAATGAACATAGCGATTTCGAACACATCTGATAAACCCATTTATCAGCAGCTTTTTGAACAAATCAGCGCACAAATTCTCAAGGGGAAACTAGAAAATGGGTATAGCTTGCCACCCATTCGACAAGCGGCTACGGAGCTTCGTGTTAGTATCATTACCGTCAAAAAAGCGTGGGAAGAGCTCGAACGACTTGGTTTGATTTACACCGTAACCGGCAAAGGATGTTTTGTCGCTGATCTCTCACCCGATGAGATGCTTCAAAAACGCAATGAAATGATCCTGAAGCAGATGGTTATTGATACTTCCTATTACAAATCCTTTGGCCTCACAATAGATGAAGTTTATGAGCTTTTGAAGGAAATCTATTGAACATGTAGAAATGAACAGAAAACCACGTCCTATGGACGTGGTTGATTTGTTATATTGGCGGAGCATAGGGAATGACCTTGCACGAAGATGTCCGAATCTTTGATCAGATGCCTGACGAAGCGTAATCGACGAGGACTTTTATTCCTTCGATGCTTATTCACTTCATTCCGTCCGCGCGGACTGAACCCCGGGGTTCGCCCTCTTGTTGGGTCCGTCTCCACCCCCATTATTTCAAGTCCCCATTCCAGAATATGCTCATTAAAGATTATGTATCATCTTGTTCTTCCTTTGAAAGCTTTCCATTTATAATTTAAATCGTGTATTATCATTATCCTTCAACTATTCTGTACAATTGCGCTATCCTCCCTTTCACTGAACAGGCTGCCGATTGTGCCGGCAGCCTGTTCTCCGCTGCCGCTCGAATACGCAGTCCGAACATCTTTTAAGCCCCCCCTCCGATTAGTCTGTAATTTCAATTCAAGCATAAGCGTACAACACGCTATCAAGCCTACCAACCTCAAAAAGCGAATTGAGGGATAAAAAGAGGCCAACACAACGGATAAAAAATTAAAATCGGGATAAAATCTGCATCTTTCGGAAAATTCCCTCCCCCTCTACCGGACAAACAAAAACGGCTGGGCGAAGTAAACCTCCTCGCCCAACCGTTTTTGCTTCAGTCTTGCACGTTCTTTTCGTTCATCTTGGTCACGACCAGTTTGTCGCTCATTTCCTTGCCGGCGTAAGCCGCGGTGATCTTGGTCTTCCCTTTGGCAACCACGGTAACCAAGTCGGCTACGCTGATCGTTGCAACTTCCGGAACACTGCTCTTGAAGCGCGCTTGATGCCATATACTTCCTACGGTATTGCGGGATTCTCATACAAAAATACTTGATCGAATGAAAGAAGATCTCGAAGCTCATTCAAAGTCAATTACAGCAATGGATTGCTGGTTTGCCCAGATCTCCAGATAGTGAGAATTGTACATAATCCCCAGCACGTTACCAAATGGATCCGTGACAGCCGGAACACGTCTCATAAAGACAGCGTTTATTTTTGTCGTCCCGATTGATCGTGAGGCACTGTGACAGTTACTGATGTATCCGTCTTGTTGCCCGCTTTATCGGTCGCCGTGCAGGTTATGGTGTAGATGCGTCCCGATCCACTGCCTGATCTTTCGGCACGCAATCGAAATGAAGTGACAAACGGACTGATATTGGCCTCAATGTCACCTTGACCACTATCCGGTTCATTGCTCGTTATGGAGGTTAAAACTACCGATTCAACGCCTGAAGCAGCATCACTCGAATCAAGTACAGCATGGACAACGACCATTTGATGATTAGCCGGCCATATCGACGTTTTGTCTAACTGAACAGATAGTAATGGTGCTGTCTTGTCAATTTTAAACTCGATAGATTTGTTCAGTTCTACATTGCCTGCCAGGTCCGTGCTGCGATAATTTACCTTATAAATCCCTTCTCCGAATGCAGGAATGGAACCCGTATAGGGGAGCCATTCCCCGTCATTCACTTGATATTCCGTTTTAGCCACACCGGATAGTTTATCATAAGCAGACAAACTTACCGTAACATCCGATTTATACCATCCGTTGCTGCCGTTAGGTTTGGCAGGTTCTACAGTTGCGGTGCTTACGGGTGCCGTCTTATCCAGCTTCGGCCTTAATTTGGTGCTAAACGATTGCCCATAAGACTGAGCCGTATCGATAGTCAATTGAACGGTTGGAGACAGCCGCTCGATACGGATACGCGGATCATTCGATATGACCCCCTCTGCCTCCCGGTCGATTTCGATCCGGATGCTTCCGGCATTTTCTTGCGTCGGGTCGGAAACCGAAATTTCAAGCTCGTTCGCGTCCTCTTTAAGTAAAACGGAAGCTTTGCTGTCGCTCGTAATGCCGCCCGCCGTCGCCGTCACATTCTCCCAAAAGTTCGCTCCCGTCAAATGCAGCGTACGATGCCGGGCGGCTTGCACCGAAGCCGTATTAGCGAGTATGGAAATAGCCGGATTGCTCGCATAGGCGCCGACTTCATCGCTCGTACGATTCGGAAGAATGACGTAAGCGTAGCTGCTGTCAGCCGGATTCGCCCCGTGGTCGAACCATATCGTTTCGTAGTTTGTCGTTTGGGTATCGTTTACGGACAGCGGAACGTTGCCGATCGAGCTCCACGTACCGGTCCGCTGCTCGCGCAGCATATGAACGTCGGACGGCTCGGGGAAATAATAGCCGACATCCGAGCCGGTTGCCGTATTGCCTTCGACATGCACCCAGGAGACCTGCTCGAGAAGCTGCGGTCCCGCCGTCAGCGCATTCGGTTGTACGCTCCCGTCTACCGTAACGACATTGGCATTATTGTTTCGCAGCTTGCGGTTATCGACGATCGTTTCGATCGTCCTCCCTTCGGAGCTGTTGATCCCCGCACCTATCGCGACGACTTCATCGTCGAACATAAACCATGATTTTCTGGCCTCCACCGCTTCTCCATTGCCGTCGGCATCGAAGCCGCGGTAATCCATCCCGGCTATGCCATACGCTCCGAGCGTCGTCCCTCCGGCCCAAGTCAAGGGGCTGTACTTCTTGAATCCCGAAGAATCGGTTCTCGCTTGCGTGTCGACCGTCGTTCCGGGTAGCCGGTAAGGGTCAACCGTCGGCCAGAAATTACCGTCGAATTGCCCATGATCCTCATTGTATAGATAGGTCATGCCGTCACCGGTAAACCAGCCGCGCTTATTTTCCCCGACGGTGAATTCATAGTTCGGAATCCGCTTGGAATGCATACTGATACCGAATCCGAAGTCCGGCCGAAGGTGAACGGCTCTATCCATCTTCGGGAATACCTTGCTCAGCATAAGTCCGTCGGCAGGAGCGACGTTCCCGTCCTCCAGCAAGCTTTTGACTCGTACCGCATTGTAAATGCTGCCCGTTTTGCCGATGTAGGACTGATATGTATCCTCCTGCACCCACTTTTTGATCATCCGCTTGTAGTTCTCCTTATGCTCGGCGGGGGCGGATTGGGAGAGAAGCGTCATTGCGTTAATCAGCGTGGAACCCGAATCGTGACTGTTGGTATCCCCTTTGGCAATAACCCTGCCCCTCGTCATGTCCATGAATCCGCCTTTGTGCATAAAGGGCTCGAAAGAATCGTATATCCATTGATATACGTTATCGACATCCGGATCGTCGATTGCCCAATCCGAATCGTTTACAAGATACAGCGCCGTAGCCACCGTATTCAGCAAGCTCAAGCCGTACCCACCGTTATAAGGAATCGATTCGTGCTGAATGAAGGAACCGTCGGGATAAAAGCCGTCCCCCTTCGAAACATACTTGAACAAGCTATATGTTCCGTTCCCTGTTGTAGGTTCCGCGCTCTTATATGCATCGCTCAGGAGAAGCTTGCCTGTCGTAACGATCCCACTGTCCTTGTTCAAAATGCCCGCCAACATGTAAATTTGGCTCAGCCACGCCCGATTGGCCCCTGTCGCGACCGTTTTGCCGGCGTTGTATTTGTTCGGATCTTTCATATAGAAGTACATGGCGTTCGACCAATCGGCAATCCGGGAACCGGGCAGTTGATCGTAAAGCAGCACCATGATGTCGTTCAGCAGCATCGGGATACCCATTTCCCAATGATAAGGATTATCGGAAAGAGGGGTGACGCCATCGTACCAATTGCGGTGCAGCCAGCTAAGGGCATCAGTCATTTCCTCCAGAAGCTCACTATCCCGATAATACGTCGAGCCTTTCGTGGAATAAGCGAGCGACAACGAGCGCAGCCGAGAATAAGAATTATATAGATTGACGACGGTGTTCGATCCGCCTGGCACGTACACTAAATCTTCCCAAATGGATGCTCCCGGACGAACGAGGTTCACATAGTCGACGAAAAAGCCGTATCCAGTGCTTTTATCGTTCTTTCCTGCCGATTTAAGCCGAAGTTTATGCGTTCCCGCTTCCAGGAATCGCGTCCCCAAAGCCTGCATATCGACCGTTCCCGCGGAAGTGGAAGTGTAATGGTCCTGAGGCGAGCCCTGAGGTACGCCGTCGATCTCCGCCTGGATGATCCCCCCGCTGGTCAAGGTTCTCGATCTGACCCACACTCCATACGTCCCGGCAGCAGGAACCGTTATCGTATATTCGATATAGTCGTCGGGCTTGTTCAACGTAACCCGGTCTCCTTTGCCGCCGCTTAACCGCGCATCGTTAACCGTCTGCCGCTTTACCCCCGTCGACATAACCGCCGCGAGTCCTTCTCCATCGAGGAACGGAGCCGGTTCGGTTCTTGCAGGCAAAGCGTCCGGCAGAGGTATCTTGACCAATTGGATGCTATCGATCGCCAAATCGTATTTACTGCTCGCGTCATTGCGGCCTGTAATCGTAAAACGGAATTTGCTCTCGTCGGAAGCAACGCTCAAGCTCCCCAAATTTAACGTTTCCACGACTCCCGCCGACGAGCCCCCAGCCGCCGCATTCGGGTAATACATATCCTGCGGCTCTCCCTGCTCTTGCCCGTTCACGGAAAGCTGGAACCGGCCGTAGCTCGAAGCCTTTTTGACGGATACAAGCACCTCGTATAAGCCTGCTCCGGGAACGTTCAACGTGTACTCGATGTAATCCCCGTCGGCGTTAAGATTGACCTTATCCCCTTTGCCGTTGCTGAGTCTATTGTCGGCAAACACGACATGGGTATCGGCGGACGATAATTCCGCCTGCAGATCCTCCGCTTCGTAATTCGGCAAGGACGGATCTTCCCTAAGCATTTCGTCGTAATATCCTTTTGCCGTCTTATCGATATAGCTGATTTTGTCACGGATTACGGAATCGTCAGGATCGTACGACTCCCCTCCGGTCAACAGCTCGTACCAACGGCCGCGGAGCTCGTCAAACCGGTCGGCAGTCGATGCCGAAGCCGGGAGCACGGAAAAATTCGAAAGAAGCAGTAAACATGTCAGCAAGGCGCAAAGCGATTTCCTTTTCATTACCTGGTTCCTCCTCAAAATTATTTCCATTAGGTAGCGCTTTCATTTGACCGATTATTAGAGGCCCGGGTTCATCCCGCAGAGCCTCTACTTTCACTTTTACACCGCGCCGATCGAAGGCCATGCAAGCTCAATGCCTTCCCGCACAAGAAGCTGCTGAAAATCCGCCAGTCTGGACGGATCATTGCGTACCTCAGTGGGAACCAGTCCACGCTCCAAGCAGTAAGCCGCTAAATAGCCAGCGGCCTCCCCGATATTCCATTCCACGGGGTGCAGTCGGTAACAGCCGTTCGTAATATGCGTCGTACCGATATTTTTGCAGACCGGCACTAGGTTCAGGACACGTTCCGGAATAAGGCTTCCAAGCGGAATTTGAAAAGGCAGACTCGAAATATCGATATAATTGCGGTTTCCTACGCTTGGATGCAAATCGATCCGGTAGCAGCCAACCCCGATCGAATCGGCGAACGCTGCGGTCGGCTGATCTCCCTGACATTCCTTGGCTATATGCTGCTCCAGCACCGTAAACTCGGCTTGGATGCGGCGGGACTCGCGTATGTAAGGACTCATGGCCAGCCCGTCCTCCGTTCCGACGACGTCTTTGCGCAAACGCAGTCCGCGGAATCCTTCACCCCCGTCCGGCCGGGGTGCCTCGGTCTGCATCCAGTACAGCAAGGACAAGCTCAGCTGCTTGGCCTGCTCTAGGTGGCGGAGCCTCTCCTCTTCCTCTACGTCGATAACGGAGCCGAGCCAGTAGTCGTTTTGCGGCCAATTCACGAGTGTAACATCGCTTCTGTATAAGCCGTCCCGAAAGTTGCGGCTTGCCGCAATCCGGCGATATTCCCATAAGGAGTATGTCTTTCCGTCCGGGAACAATCCGTAAGTTCTCGGCTGAAGCGTAATCGGATTGGAGCCTGTCCAAGCACGGCCAGAGCGACCCTTGGTTCATGGCAAAGCCCGCTTACCGAGCCGCTGCCCGGATTCAAATGCGGGTTGCTTAACGCTTCCGGCACGAGCGAATAATTCCGTTTGTAAAACCGGCGGACGCCTTCCCTGAACATCCGGTATGTACGCGTACAGCCAAATTGCTCGATCCAAGGATGCTCATCGGGTGGAACCGCCTGACTGGTCAATTGTCCGCCAATCCACTCCGTCTCCTCCGTCATGACGACCGTTTTTCCCATCTTCGCTGCCGCCAGAGCGGCTGCGACTCCCCCAACTCCTCCGCCAATAATCGCTACGTCAACATGCTGTTCCTTCATCCTGATTTGCCTCCTTACACATGGAAAGATTCCTTTAATTGATTCCTTTTTAATTCCTTTTCAATGAAATAAGAGAAGAAAAACACAATGCTGATTCCCTTCTGATTTACTTAAAATTATAGTTGAAGCCGAAATAACTGTCAATCTTCATTCCGCCTGTCTCTCCGAGCACGTCGTCCCTCCATGCAACCCGCTGTAAATGTATAGCGGCAGCTCGAAAACCCGACATGAAAACCCTTCCTCTATGTGACGCCGGACAAAATAAAAAGCAGAACAAGCGATTCGCTTGCCCTGCTGTGCTTTGTGCTGTATTGTTGTGTGCCGTGAGAAGTGCCGGATTCCTTCTCTATCGTTTCATTTCTTTACTCAACAGCAAATCCGCCACACTGTCCTGGAACTGCCCTTCATCCAACACCCCGGACCAGTAGTCTTTAATTTTCTGCCCGACGGCATTAAGCGTTTGAATGGAAACGCCCAGATCGCGATGGTAGGCATACGTCGGGAAAAGCTCCCGGTACATCATATACCTGGACGGACGGTTCAACCCGTTTGCGGCAAGCTTATCCGCGACGCTTTTGAGAGCCGGTATGCTGACTGTCCGCTCATGAATCATGCGCTGCGCGTGCAAGGAAGAAAGAAACCGCAGAAGCTGGCGGCCGGCCTCCTTCGACCTTGAGTTTTTCATGATGGCCGTACCGATCGTAACGAGAAGCGATTTTTGCGGATCGCCGCGGCGAAATGTTGGCAAAGGCGCAATATCATAATCCAAGGGAAGCTCGTTAAACTGGTTCAGGTTGTAATAGGTGGACAAGATCATCGAAACGTCGCCGCGAATAAACAACTGATTCGTTTCCTCGCTGCTGGCCGCAAAATATTTCGGAAAAATGTCCTGGTCGCCGATTATCCGGCAAAAGGTCCGAATGCAATCGACCAGAATCTCCCGGTCCCCGCCCCTTTCTTCGCCATCCTTCATTGCCTGAATTCCGGCTTGCAGCAAAAAAACCGGATAGCGGGTTCGCGACAGAACCTGAAAGTAAAAACCGTGTTTATTGCGGTATTCCGCCAGGCTTCGCCCCGCAGCAATGACATCGTCCCACGTCCAATAGCTGTCCGGCTCCTGCAAGCCGGCCTCCGCAAAATGCTGCCGGTTATAACAAAGGACGACGGGTGACAGTGAAATCGGACTTGCGTACATGCGGTGATCGTATCGGAATGCCTCATTCGTAATCGAATACAGCTCGTCGTTCGTCTCTACCGGCTCGAGCAGGGATAGCATGCCGGACTCCGCCATTTCCTGCAGCATCGCACTATTAAGGTATACGACATCGAGCATCTCGTTCGCAGACATTTCTTTGATCGATTTAACGTAATGGTGGAAGTCGAGCGACACCTTTTTGATGTGGATGGACGGATGAAGACGGGTGAACTCGGCCAGCAATTCGTCCAGGAGAATGTCATTGTTCATGGAATAGCTGCATCCGAAATTGAGCGTGATCGTTTGCGCCTTGCTCTCGGCTACTACGCTTCCGACCCTGTCGATTTTGACGATCAAGCCTTCCTCGACCAATATATCCAGCCCTTTGCGAACGGATTTATTGCTCATCTGAAAGTCTTTGGCCAACTGGCTTTCCGCGGGCAGGAAAGAGCCCGGTTTGCGCATGCCGCTTACGATTTCCGTGCGCAGCTTGTCGACCATCGCCTCTAATTTTATTTGGAATGCATTCATTGTTAATTCCTTTCTCATGTATATATAAATGATATTATTCTTTAATATACATCAATAGATACATTCTCTCTTTTCGAGACAGCTTTGTCAACATTCCGCCAATTTGGTTACTTGTAAAAATAAAACGGCTGCGGATTCTATCGTTAGATCTCACAGTTACCTCAGTGATCCAACCTCCATACGCATTTCATGACAAGTTGACTCTCGATTAATTCTGCGGTCAGCTCTCCGTTCATTTTGACCATTAGACTTTTGGCAATTGCTAATCCGAGCCCAGTTCCTTTACCCGATCGGGAGCGGTCGGCCGTATAAAATCGATCGAACAGATTGTTCAGATCGCTTAGCTTCAAGTGATTAGCTTGGTTGCGGATAGACAATACAACCGTCGATTGTTGCTTCTCCATATTGATCCAGATTGGCCCATCGGAATGATGGATCGCATTTGTTATCAAATTCTCGATTACACGCTTTATGGCAGATTCATCTGAAGTCAAGAGGAGCTTTTCTTCGGCAAGCTGAATAACTGCTTCCCCTTTGCGTTCGTTAAATTTGTCGTAGAACCCCAGTAAGATTTCAGGGACCAAAACGTTCATGTTTACCTTTTCCGTTTTTAACTCGTAATCCATAGATTCGATGACTGATATTTCAAAAAAATCGTTTAGCAATACTTGCAGCCTTTTCGTTCGACTTTTGGCGATCGATACATATTCTTGTCTCTCTTCATCGGTTACTTGATCCGATTCTAAGAGCTGAATATATCCGAGAACGGAGGTTAATGGCGTACGCAGGTCGTGAGAAATATGGGATATACTCTGTTTCAGCTCGTACTCCGTCCGTCTTCTAAGCGCTTTGGCATCCTTAACCAAATCCATAAGGTTGTTTATTTCGTTAGCCAGTTGTTCTAGATCGCGTTCAAAAAATTGAAGATCAACTTTTTTTTCGGTTAACCCCTGATTGTAGGCGTATAGTTGATGATGAATTCGTTTCATTTCTTTCTTCAATAAATACAAGCGGATGAGTGCAGCAACAGCCAGAAAGCCTACAGCCACAACCAAATAAATCAACATGCTCTCACCCGCTTCTCTAGTTACTTAATTTCTTTGCGTCGATATACCCATGCGCTCAAGATCCCGAAACAGACAAATGTAATAATCGGGATTATGATCATCCGAAGTAATAGACTACTGTCAGGGGAAACAGTTCCTATATCATATAGTAGCTTAAACACCGTATAGCTATATATCGTTTGAATAAATGAAATATAATTACCCAATACAGTAAAGAGCATGTCGATGAATAGGAAGAACACCATCGTAAAAGCAATCGTTTTACCACTTTCCGCCATGAGAGTCGCAATCAATGTGGCTATCGATGCTAATGCTGCTACGCAAAGAACAAGCAATCCAAACGTTCTTAAGAAATATAGAGATGTCGATTCATCGGGCAGCTCCCCGAAACCGGACAGCAACGTTGCAACGATACAATTGATTACGGGAAACAGCAGGCCAAGAATAACGGAACCCAGTGCGTACACAAGTTGTTTCGCAGCGATAATCCTTCCTCTACTATTACCGCTAGAAGCGATACTTTTCATCACGCCGGTCGTATATTCGCTAGATATAAAGAAACCGGCAAGCACGCACATCCCAATGATCATAATATAATTTCCCAAAAGCGCGCTTTTCCACATTTCTATCCCGGTAGCCGGATATTCCCCATCCATCGTGTGGTCGATGTATTGAAAGATGGACCAAAATAAAGCGGAGGCCGAGATAATCAATATGAGCGCCCGGAACGACCGATCCTTGCGTAGTTTATACCATTCCGATTGGATGAGGTTATTCATTCCACTCCCCCCCCAATTCGGCCCGTAAAGTACGCTTCCAAATCTTCGCCCATGGGCATAAATTGTTCGATAATCAGTCCAGCCGTCGTTAGCGCCACGGAAACTTTGCCAGGAGTATCTACGTAACTGTACAGTTTGATCGTCCCGTCCGGCAATACTTCAAATTGGGAGGCACCCAATTCCCCTTCAATAACGGCCGCCGCCTTCGCGGCATCATTCACCTTAATATGCAGGTAGTGCTGGCATTTCTCATTAAGTTCATTAGCAGACAATTGCTCCAGTAATTCCCCTTTATGAATAATGCCAAAATGGGTGGCCAACAGATGAAGCTCACTTAAGATATGACTTGATATTAAAATGGTAATTCCATTTTCCCGATTGAGCTTTTTGAGGAGCTCCCTCATTTCGACGACCCCCATCGGGTCCAAGCCATTCGTCGGTTCGTCTAGAATCAGAAATTCCGGATCTCCAAGAAGAGCAATCGCGAGTCCTAGCCGCTGCTTCATTCCTAATGAGAAGTTTTTCGTTTTCTTCTTGCCCGTACTTTGCAGACCGACCAAAGACAGTGTTTTCTCGATGCACGCTTTGCCCGGGATTCCCCGTAGAAGCCTATGGGTGTCCAAATTTTCTCTAGCCGTCATATTCGGATATAAAGCCGGACTTTCGATGATCGAGCCCATTCGTTTTCTAGCTTCGCTCAGATCCTGTGCATCCCTCTTGCCGAACAATTCGATGGAACCGTCTGTCGGGGAAGCCAGCCCGCTGACGATACGGATCATCGTTGATTTACCTGCACCGTTCTGTCCGATAAAACCGTAAATCGCACCTTTTTTGATGGACAGATTCACTCGATTAAGCGCATAGTCCATCTTGTAGACCTTGGTTAAATGATCGGTCTTCAGTACATATTCACTCATCGTCTCACTACCTCTCTCTGGGATAGCTTCATTATCGGAGGCAAAGCATAAGCGATCATAAAGGGATTATTAAGAAAACATTAAGTTGTTATTTGAGCCGGTATCCCATCCCCCATAACGTTTCTATATAATCTTCTTCGGGATTTACTTTGGATAGTTTATTTCGTAAATTGCTCATATGGACGATAATCGTATTGTCATCCCCCACAAAGGTATCCTCCCATACGCTCTCGAATAAATTTGCCTTAGAGAACACTTTCTTCGGATAGGACATGAAAAGCTCGAGAATAGCAAACTCCCTTGCCGTCAGCATCACTTCCGATTGGTTGATCGTTACGGTCTTTGTATCCTTGTTTAAACTAATGTCTTTATACTGGATTTGATCGCTGGGAGCCTTGCTGATCAATCGGCTGTACCTTCTTAAATGGGAGTCGATTCTAGCTGACACTTCTTCGATATCGAATGGCTTCGTTATATAATCATCCGCGCCGATGCGTAGAGTGGTTACTTTCGTCTGCTGTTCTTCATTAGCTGAAATGACGATAACAGGAGTCGGATTCTTTTCGTTTATTTTTATAAGAAGCTCCTCTCCCGTCAGGCCGGGAAGCATCAAATCAAGCAGTATCATATCCCATTCCTGTCTTTCCAGATAGATCATAGCTTCCGTCCCGGAATACGCGGGCAGAGGAGAATAACCGCTTTTCTTTAAGATTTTGCACAACAGTTGGTTGATGTCACTATCGTCTTCAACTACCAAAATGTGTGTCGTTCTATCCAACATTCTCACCTACTATCTGTAATATTAGAAAGATACTTTCGACAGGAAGTGTTAAAAGCCCTTTTGAATCGATTAAGTACAAATTGATCATAAATTTACTTCTCTAAAAAATCAAACCGTATCCCTTAAATTAACCACCAACTCCCACCTGCTTTACTACTATTTGTGATGAGGTTCGCCACAATTGATTTTGAACTATTCTGCCCGTTAATGAAGCATCGTCAGTCTAACACTTTATTTTCCAGCCTAGAACTTTATCTTCTTCTGACAGTAAGCAAGAAGTGTAGCAGTGAAAACTATTATCATTGACATTCACCGTGAAAGAATAATCTTACTTTCAGTTACAATACTAGATGTCTGCTCCCATCATTTAAACGCGAATAATATACTTTCTATCCATGCATTTCCCAACAACGGTCCGAGTCCGAGATACGAGCGAAGAAACAACAAAGATTACGTCCCCAATTCGTCCCCAAGATTATCAATGTGGGATCGTAAGTTATTGTAATCTTAAACAAAAAAAACCTTGCTACGCAAGGGCTTGAGTCGTTTATGGTTGGTAGAGCCTAGGGGGATACAGCTCGTCAAACTCGCTTACCCACTATGGGATGTCCGAATCTTGATCCAATTGCTGACGAAGTTTATTCAACGGGGACTTTTAGCGGTAGATTCAGACGCCGTGCTCCTCCACTAGATGCATTTCCTTCGAAGCCCATTCACTTCATTATGTCCGCGCGGACTGAACCCCGGGTTCGCCCCCTGGGCAATCCACCAAATAAACAGAAAACCACGTCCAGAGGACGTGGTTTGAATTGTTTATTTGGTGGAGCCTAGGGGGATCGAACCCCTGACCTCATCGCTGCCAGCGATGCGCTCTCCCAGCTGAGCTAAGGCCCCAAATGACGACAAAGCTGATATTATCACATGATCGCCAAAACTGTCAATCTTTATCTGTTGGACTGCTCAGTGGTTCCTTGGAGAGCAGACTGTTGAGCTCTTTCATAAACATTTCGATATCTTTGAATTGGCGATATACGGATGCGAAGCGAACATAGGCTACCTCATCAACTGGATAGAGCTCATTCATTACGATCGCCCCAATTTCACTGCTATCTACCTCGGCTAGAGCTGTTGTTCGAAGCTCCTTCTCTACCTCGGAGACGATAACCTCGAGACGCTCGGCCGGTACAGGGCGCTTCTCACAGGCGCGAATGAGTCCGCGCAAAATTTTATCGCGGCTGAATTCTTCGCGGCTGCCATCTTTTTTGATGACGATTAGTGGTGTCTCCTCAATCATTTCGAAAGTCGTGAAGCGTCGGCTGCACTTCTCGCATTCACGTCGGCGGCGGATAGACTTGTTTTCGTTGGCCGGTCTGGAGTCTAATACTTTGGTTCCGGCATAGTCACAGATTGGGCATTTCATGGTGCTCCATTGCCTCCTTTCTCAATCAAACGATCATTTTCAAAGCTTTTTTTTAACCTAATCTTTTTTCCAGACAATTCCTGTAATGAACTTTTGATTTTCGCACATAATACATTTACCAACCGCAAGGAGGTGAACATACATGAGCGCATCACGCAGCAGTAACCAATTGGTTGTTCCACAAGCTACAGCAGCACTTGACCAAATGAAATATGAAGTGGCTCAAGAGCTAGGAATCTCTATGCCGCAAGACGGCTACTTCGGTAACATGGCTACAAAAGACGCAGGCTCCATCGGGGGATCTATCACCCGTCGTCTAGTACAAATCGCTGAGCAATCACTTGCCGGCGGAGCACGTTAATGATTTATTAAAAGTTGTATGAATATCTGTAGCTTTGGCTGGGCCCGTTCAAGAAGAGATGGGCCTCCAAGGCTTCAACTTATGTTCACTCGTTATCACTCATTAGAAACTAGGATAGAGACCTTTGTACTTATTATAATAATAAATGACTCTATGTACATAGTGCCTTGTTTCTCCGAATGGAATTTGATCTACTGTTTTTAGCTTTCCGTCCCATACACCCGAGTCAAGCCATTTGCGAACATTGCCTGGCCCCGCATTATAAGCGGCAATTGCGGCAATTGGATTTTGATCAAATTGCTGATGCAATGATTTTAAATACCAGGTTCCAACCTCGATATTTACATCAGCGCGATGTCGCAGTTTATCCTCTGTTACTTCCTTGAATCCTGCCCTTTGAACGACCCATTTGGCCGTCTCCGGCATAATTTGCATTAAACCAAGTGCACCCTTCTTCGAATCCTTACCTGTCTTATAGTTCGTTTCACTACGTATAATGGCAGCGACCAAATGAGGCTCCACACCATAATTCGATGCGCTTGCACGTATATCGTCCTTATAATAGATCGGGTACATCATCGTTGCGAGCCAGTCCGACTTCAGAAATAATATCGTTAATAGGCCGATCAACAACACAAGAAATACTCTCTTCTTAAACAATATTCTCATGTTAAGCCCTGGTCTTTCCAAAATTGATCAATTTGCCGTCTAGTCTCATCCAGTGTTCCGTTGTTATCAATTACCCAGTCCGCGAGCTCACGCTTTTGTTCGATATTCATTTGTAGAGAAACTCGCCGCTCTGCTTCCGCCACAGTAAGTGAGTTTCGCTCGATAAGTCGTGCGATCTGGGTCTCCTCAGGCACATAAACCACCATTATACCTTCATACAAATGCTGCTGCTTCGTTTCATAAAGGAGCGGCACATCCGCAACAATAAGACGTTCCGGATACTGCTCCGCGTATGTATGAATGCGCTGCTGCATGCTAGCTCGAATGGCTGGGTGAGTAATTGCTTCCAATTGCGCTAAGGACGCTTTGTCCTGAAACACGATCTCGCCAAGCGCTTTACGGTTAAGTGATCCATCCGGCAGCAATACTGCTTGTCCGAACAGAGAGGCGATAGCCTCCAGCGCCGACTCTCCGGGAAGTACGACCTCCCGCGCGACTTGATCGGCATCGACCAGCAGCGCACCGCGTTCGACAAGCATTTTTGCGATTGTGCTTTTTCCGCTTGCAATACCGCCGGTTAATCCGATTATCATCTTATTCACCTCTACTTATAACAACTTCATGATCCCCATCATGATCAATAATATGCCTGGCAAAAAAGATAATGCTTGCATTCCTTTCCAAGAAGAGAAACGAAACCCGAAACGGATCCCTCCGACTAGAAAAATAGCGCTCGCTGCAGTTATCGTTAACGCGGTCAGCAAGGCAGGCAAACCGATCATTGCCGCACCAAGCCCCGCGCCAAACGCATCAAGTGACAATGCAACTCCGAGCATAACCGCTTCCGATGCGGAGATCGTTCCCGATTTGTCCACGTCAGCCGCTTGTGGCGTTCGCAATATTTGAATGACAAGTCCTAGACGCTTCAGTTCCACCATGACGATTAGTGCTGTATTCGCAATGTCGTCAATTGGTGATATCTCCTGCGTGACTGGAGCTGAGCCGCTATTATCCGCCCTTGCTTCATTACGCTCACCGGTTTCATCATTTTGACGCCCGCGTTTTAGCTGATACAGTGCCCAACAGCCAATAATAATAAGGACGCAAGCACCAATCAGCCGTGCAGTAAATTCGGGTAAATATCCGGTTAACCAGCCGCCAACCTGCATCGATAGCCAAATAATGAAGCCCGAGCAGCAAGCAATAATGAACACCGACAAAAACGGAATACGGATACGCCTTAGACCGTACGTTACTCCTACGCCAAAACCATCCAAGCTAACGGCAAAAGCTAAAACTAACAGTGACGCTAAATGCGCGAACAATCGTAAGTCCCTCCCCGCACAGCGACAGCCTCGTGCATCCCAAGCGTAAACGGCTGGAGCCGTCCCATGGCGGCGTGAGCTCGTTTCGCGATGAAATATAGGCTGAGTATAAGGGTGAAACTTATACTTACCTATATTTCAAGCAGGCTATTGCACTAGACATCCGCCTATTGCTCATAATACGGATATCATATGCGGAGAGTTAATGACGGTGCATAGCGCCGCCGATCTGAAACTACAGTTTCCTTACTTAGAGCTTCTCAATGGCTGGCATTTGCTGCAAATATGCGTGCCTCTGCCTGCCACCGTAAACTTCTCGATCGGTTTAGAACAGGAAGGACAAGGCTCGTCCTTCCTGCCGTATACGAGCAGCTGATGCTGGAACATTCCCATCTCGCCTTGCCCGTTCACATAGGATTTAATAGACGAGCCGCCTGCCTCTACAGCACGACCAAGTGTTTGACAGATAGATTCGAACAGTCTCTTCCACTCAACCGGTCTTAAAGTGTCTGGGGTCCGCTCCGGATGAATTCGCGCTTGAAACAACGCTTCATCCACATATATATTTCCTAGCCCCACGATATGCTCTTGATTGAGCAGCAAGGGCTTAATGCGAGTCGTCCGATGTGCCAGCTTATTCCGCAAAACCTCCATTGTGAATGCAGGCTCCAGCGGTTCAATTCCCAGCTTATTAAGCGGAGGAAGGTCTAGCTCTTCTCCCTTTAGAAACAAGTGCATCGTGCCGAATTGACGTACATCCTTGTAGCGTAAATCCGTACCATCTTCAAAATGAAATAGTACATGCGTATGTCGTTCAATTGGCTCGTCCGATTGAAACACGCCGTACCTGCCTTCCATTCGCAAATGGGATACGATAACGAGATCATCCAATATGATTCTCAGAAATTTGCCGCGACGCTCAACCGTTTCAATCCTTTGTCCGATAAGTGCATCCGCAAACTGTTCCGGTTCTGCAGGGCGCTGTATAATACGCGGTAATCCGACGGTTACTGCTTTTATCCGTTTACCAGCTACTAATTCAACTAATGTTCTTTTTACCGTTTCTACCTCTGGCAATTCAGGCATTTCTCTTCACCTCAACTACCATTATAACCGAAAAGGACTACTTAAGCGTTACTTTGCTTCATACCAATTTGCACCGTAGCTGACATCAGCTTTGAGAGGCACATCAAGCTTCAAAGCTGCGGACATGACATCCGGAAGCAACGACTTCATAAGCTCTAATTCATCCTCCGGCACTTCAAACACGAGCTCATCATGAACTTGCAGGAGCATACGGCTCCGCAGCTTGCGTTCGCGCAGGGCATGATCCATATGCACCATTGCCAGCTTGATAATATCAGCAGCTGTTCCTTGAATCGGCGTATTCATAGCGGTACGTTCCGCAAACGAACGAATGTTAAAGTTAGAGGCTTTAATATCCGGCAAATAACGTCTACGCCCAAGCAATGTCGTAACATATCCATCCTTGCGCGCCTCTGCTACAACATCATCCATAAATTTGCGCACACCTTTGAATACTTCAAAATATTGCTCTATAAAATGTGACGCTTCCTTACGTGTGATGCCTAGATTTTGCGATAGACCAAAATCACTTATTCCGTAGACAATTCCGAAGTTTACGGCTTTGGCTTGTCGGCGCATGTTGGAATCAACCTGCTCCGCCGATACTCCAAACACGTCCATGGCTGTCTTCGTATGGATATCCATATCGTTAATGAACGCTTCCTTCAAATTCTCGTCACCGGATATATGCGCGAGCACGCGCAGCTCAATCTGCGAGTAATCCGCCGCCAATATAGACCAGCCCTTCTCCGAAGGGACAAACGCTTTACGAATTTTACGTCCTTCCTCTAGACGTATCGGAATGTTCTGTAGGTTGGGGAACTGACTGCTTAGCCTTCCGGTTGCGGCAATCGTCTGACGATAGTACGTATGTACCTTGCCAGTCTCTCCGCGAACCTCCTTGAGTAAACCTTCAACATAGGTAGATTGCAGCTTCGCAAGCTGTCGGTAATTAAGAATCAGTGGAATTATCTCACTATAAGGAGCCAGCTCTTCCAGCACCTCGGCATCAGTTGAATAGCCTGTTTTTGTTTTTTTCTTAGCGGGCAAGCCCAGCTTATCAAACAAAATTTCGCCTAGCTGCTTCGGAGACCCAATATTAAACTCCGTACCTGCATGCTTGTAAATATTCGTCACGATAGCAGTTAACTGGCGTTCTAGATCACTGCCCAGCGCCTTCAGCTCTTCCCGCTCCACCTTAATGCCCTGACGCTCCATACCAGCCAAAATACGAGACAACGGCTGCTCTAGATCAAAATAAAGCTTACTCATGCCAGTCTCATTCAATTCCTCCGTCAATAATGGCACAAGACGTTTAACCGCTTCTGCTTTAAGCGCCAAATGACGATAAAGAATCTCCGCGCCCGGCAGCTTGAATTTGGCGCCCTTGCCGTAAACGGCTTCATCGGAAGGCAATCCCGGCAAATTATGCTTCTCATTAATACCGCTTAACGTCTGGGTTGCTTCTGTTGGGTCTAATAAATATGCGGCAAGCTGAACATCGAAAGCCGATCCATTAAGTTCAATTCCGCCCCACGCTAACGCAAGCTCTACCTTATGCAGGTCAAATCCGTATTTAGGCTTGTCCGCTTGACCCAGCCATTCACGAAGCTTCGCTGTGAAAGGCTGCTCTAATACTGAAATTGGAGCGACGTATACCGCTTCCTCTGTCGCGATTGCAATGCCTATCAGCTCCGCATGATGCGGATTTTCACCGATGGCTTCCACATATAAGCCGTTCTTATCTGTCTGCTCCAGCGTTAGCAGCAGCTTCTCCAACGCTTCAGCATCATTCTCGGACGCAATAACAGTAATCGTCAAGTCAGCTGCAGATTGCTGCGCGGCTTCCTCCGCCGAACCTACATCATCGCCTAATTGCAGACGCTCGATAAGCGATTTAAATTCAAGCTTGCGAAAGGCCTCTCCAAGCTTGGCAGAATCATAGCCGTCATAACGGATAGCATCCGTTTCTTGCTCCAAAGGCACCTCGCGGAAAATCGTCGCCAGCTTCTTGCTCATGATGGCGTCATCCTTGTGATTCTCGATATTTTCCTTTAGCTTTCCTTTTAGTTGATCAAGATTGTCCAGAACCTGCTCAACCGAGCCATGCTCATGCAGCAGCTTAAGCGCAGTCTTCTCACCTACACCCGGCACACCAGGTATGTTATCGGACGTATCGCCCATAAGCCCTTTCAGATCAATGATTTGCAACGGCACAAGACCGTATTTCTCTTGAATCGCTGCTGGGGTATACACATCAATTTCACTTACACCCTTGCGCGTCATTACAATCGTAACCTGCTCCGAAGCCAGCTGCAGCATATCCTTATCACCTGTTACTACTACTGCAGGTACGTTATTCTCATCGGCAATGCGCGTAAGCGTGCCAATAATATCATCCGCTTCATAGCCGGATAACTCAAACTGTGCAATGCTGAACGCTTGTAGAAGCTCTTTAAGAACAGGGAATTGCTCTGATAGCTCAGGCGGCGTTTTTGCCCGTCCGCCCTTATACTCACTGTATCCCTCATGACGAAACGTTACTTTACCCGCATCGAACGCCACAAGAACATGTGTCGGTTTTTCTTCCTCAAGCAGCTTAAGCAGCATCGTTGTAAAGCCAAATATCGCATTCGTATGTAAACCTGCAGAATTTGTAAGCGGCGGCATCGCGAAGAAAGCCCGATAAGCGATACTGTTTCCGTCTATTAGCATCCATTTTTCCATATGGTTTCAACACCTCATTTAAGTAGCTTCCATACGTTCTATTATACCACAAAAAGGACTATCCCAAGCACTGTCTGCCTTAGGAAAGCCCATATTCATTGTATTTATATCATTTATCAAAATGCTGACGGTCTGCCTAGTAAATAGCCTTGCGCGTAATGGACACCCATCTTACGAACAAGCGCAAGCTCCTCTTCCAGCTCTATCCCCTCAGCTATAACTGAAATGCCCATTTTGGAAGCTAAGTGGATCAAGGTTTGCAAAATATATTCTTTCATCTCATCCTTATGTATGTTTTGAATAATAGAACGATCCACCTTCAAGTAATCCGGACGCAGCTCAATAATAGATTGAAGGGAAGAATAGCCGGCACCTACATCATCAATCGCGATTTGATACCCTTGGCTGCGATAATGCTCCAAAGCCTTCTTCACAGAGCCAAAGTCCGCAATCTCGCTGCGCTCCGTTATTTCGAATACGATATTGTGCGGTGACAAGTGATGCTGCTCCAAAAGACTAAGCGTCTGGCCAGGTGAAAA
This sequence comes from Paenibacillus sp. J31R122, assembly GCF_056269185.1. Classification (NCBI taxonomy): domain Bacteria; kingdom Bacillati; phylum Bacillota; class Bacilli; order Caryophanales; family Paenibacillaceae; genus Paenibacillus; species Paenibacillus sp. J31R122. The sequence continues at coordinate 112,206 of NZ_JBWDNM010000003.1, read as the reverse complement.
GCTGGGATCCTCCATGATCTGAGCCATCACATTAATGAACAGCTTTTGCTCCTTCCCTAGAGTCTTACAGTTTGCAATCGCCTTCTCCCTCGCCAATCTATCAAGGGCATAGGTTAGACCTTCCTTCTCCGCAAACAGAAACAGCTCCATCGGACCCGTGAACCACGTCTGATCCTCTGTTCGAGAAAGAGCTTCGTACCCAAACACCTCTCCAAAATGCTGAAGTGCAATAATTGGCTGATAAACAGGTTTAATCATTCTCTTCTCTAGAAGATGATCTAAGGCTCGCCGCTTCAGGCTATGCTTCATTGCTCCTGCGGATTGCCCATGCAGTATCGCCCTTTTCATCGCCTCATACCAGAAATCATGACTATCACTCGGTAACGAAGCATCCTCAGCAACTACGGAGACGCCGGCGTGCAGCATCCCTGCCCAGCGTGACTTGTCATCCTCATGCAGCATGTCTATAAACTTTTGCCCCCATGCTTCCGCATGCTTATAGACAAGCTCTAGCAGCCACCCCTCCAGCAGCTCCTGACGTCCGCTTGGAAGCTTCATAAGAATGAATAAATCATCATGCATCCACCTCAAGCCCTCGAATAAATTGAAACTGTGAAACATAGTTGCTACTTCTTGATCCACAAATACACGCCACCGCTCCTGAAGAGAAGCCTCCTGTCTTTTCTGAGACACAAACTGAAAATTCCATGACAAATAAATAATACCTAAATGTCCTGAAACCCCGTTTTCTTCACCACTTTGCTGCTCTATCGCTCGTTGTTGTCTCACGTTCACTTTCGTTCCTCTCCAAGATGCGTTCCTGATATTTGATCGATCACATAAGCACTACCCTCTTGAGCCTTCGCCAGCTTCTTCAGCTTTGCTGCATGCTTGGATATGTATTCGGGTGTAAGCGGAACCTCACCGTCCCAGATCATGAGAGATAGCGACAGCGTGACGCCCTTCTGCTCAACAATATTTCCATGTCTATCTTCGACCGTCATCACCTCTACACCCCCGTAGAACGCTATTATCCCGCTGTCGAATCGCTCGATCAACAATTGGCAATAATTTTCCGCGCTACTTATACTTGTCACCGCGATAAAATCATCGCCGCCAACATGCCCTATAAAATCATTCTCACCACCCAGCTTATCAAGCTCCTCTCTTAGCAGCTCTGCCAAATAGCGAATAAGCTCATCGCCTAATCCGAAGCCAAAATAATCGTTATACCATTTGAAATAATCCAGATCCGCATAAATGACTGCGAATGGCTTCCCTCGCGCAATTCTGCGCTGCAGCTCAAGTTGAATTTCCTCATTGCCTGGAAGCCCAGTTAGCGGATTAGCACCTCTGGCTGCTTCCGTCCGTAATGCGGTTATGCTCTCAAGTATCGAACGAATGGATGCCGCACCCGCCATTTGGCCATTCTTCGTAATAAGTACGACGTCATATAGCTGTGAGAAATCCCTCGCCATCGCCAGCTGAGATACTTGTTCGACAGGAAGCAGCTCATCCACTATAAGCGGATGCTTATTCATAATTCGTTCAACCGGCCTGTTCCAATAAAGCGGAAGCCCGAATTGACCAGCCAGCATTTGATGCAGCTTCTCTTTCATTAATATGCCAATCGGACGACCTTGATCCACAATTACCGCACCTTGCGCCTTTGCACTCGTATCAAAGAGATGAGCGATCTCTGACACGCGAGCGTTTGGCGGAAAAATGGGGAATGGTACCGCCAGCATCCCAATTGTGACGGTATTGGCCTGAATGCTCCTTGAATAAGCCGATTGTCTCTTGACCTGAGAGCTATTTGCCCCCACCCCATCCGCTTTCAATAAAACATTGGATTCATCGGATGAATGACAGCTTCTGCAGCGAAATTCATGATTTGAGTTTTGCTCCATTGCCTCTAGCAGCATTCTATAGATAATAGTTTCCGATGAGCGACCCGTGACCGAACGTGATGCAACCGATGTGCTTACGCTAATTTCACAGTCTTTTCCAATCATGCTCTGCTGCCCCTCATTGACATGCCGCAAACGATCTCTCAGCCTCTCAGCAGCCGCGCTTATAAAAAGTGCAATGGGTTCACCGGTCTGCTGCATATGAAATAAAAAGAAATAATCATATTCCAGCTGCTGCTGCCAAAACAGATTCGGCTCATCTCGCTTCCATTGCTGTATAGCCAGGTGTAGATCAGTGTTTGCCTGCTTAGAACTGACATAGACAGCCGCTATTCCGCCGTCATGCCATAGTCCCTTAATTTTGTGGACCATATCTCGATTGAATAGACCAACCCCAACCTCGTTCATTTCGATCCCCTCGATTAGTAATCATCAAATTCAGCTTCTCTATGTCTACTGTAACAGCCGATTGTGAATTAAGAACCATTAAACCATTAACTTAAGGTAAAATTCGACAATTTATAGGACTTTTCATCTAGTTATAACAGGAACAAAAAAACCGCCAAAGCAGCTGCTCTAACGGTCATTGATAGGGTATGAAGTGGATTTATACATTCAAGTCCGGGCGATTGCCTGTCACTAAATAAACGACGCTCTCACCAATATTAGTTGCATGATCGCCGTACCTTTCCAGATAACGACCTACAAAGCTCAGCAAAGAGGATTGCGTTATGTTCCTTGGGTTTTCCATCATAAGTGAGTATAACTCGCGAGTAATTTGTCCATACAAGGCGTCAACTTGATCATCGTCCTTCGCCATTTTATAAGCCAAATCTACATTCTCTTGAATGAACGATTGAATGGATTCATAAGTCATCGTCTGAACGATTTCTGCCATTCGCGGCAAATCGATCAATGGCTTAATTAGCATCTGGCCTTCTAAGCGCAATACAACATTTGCGATATCGACGGATAGATCACCCATGCGCTCCAAATCACTAGCAATTTTGAATGCGGATAAAATACGGCGTAAATCCTTTGCAACCGGCTGCTGCGTAGCGATTAGCTTAGAACCGACATCTGTAATTTTCTCTTCCATTTGATTAAGGCTTGGATCATTTTTTATAACCTTCTTCGCACGTTCCGTATCTACATTAACCAATGCTTCCATCGATTCGACTAGCGCCTTCTCTACAAATGTACCCATATCAATGATTAAATTATGAAGCTGCTCCAGACCTTGATCAAATTCCTTACGCGTTGTCATCATAATGATTTCCCCCTTATAAGTTGTCAAACCATACTACTTTTTCTAACGCATCAGCTTAGCCGAAGCGTCCACTAATATAATCTTCAGTACGTTGATCAACCGGGTTGGAGAACAGCTTTTCTGTGTCCGAATATTCAATAACCTCGCCATTTAAGAAAAACACGGTTTGGTTCGAAACACGAGCAGCTTGATGCATGTTGTGAGTGACCATAACGATTGTATACTTGTCCTTCAACTCCTGAACCAGCTCTTCAATCTTCAAAGTTGAAATCGGATCAAGCGCGGAAGTCGCTTCATCCATCAGCAAAATATTCGGATTCACAGCAAGCGCACGCGCGATGCAAAGACGCTGCTGTTGTCCACCAGAGAGACCGAAGGCAGAACGCTTCAAATGATCCTTTACTTCTTCCCACAATACTGCCGACTTCAAGCTCGTCTCAACAATTTCATCGAGCTCTTTCTTGGCAGTAATACCGTGCAGTCGAGGCCCATAAGCAACGTTATCATAGATCGATTTTGGGAAAGGATTCGGCTGTTGGAATACCATGCCTACTTTTTTGCGGAGAGTCTCCACATCAACTTCATTCGAATAAATTTCAGTACCGCCGATAGCTATGCCGCCTTCAATACGTGTACCCGGAATCATATCATTCATACGATTCAGCGTACGAAGCAGTGTTGACTTACCGCAACCTGATGGACCGATGAAAGCAGTAATTGCTTTCTCTGGAATCGTTAGCGTTACATCCTTCAAAGCGTGGAAAGCGCCATAAAACAAGTTCAATTTATTGATATTAATAAGTGCTTCCATTTCGGTCTCCTCCTAAAGGTATAATTCACCGCGAAACGAGCTTTTGCCGCCAAGGACGGCGACAGCCGTTTACGCTTGCTTCTTAAACGTTTTTCTGATACTTGTTGCGAAGCAGAATCGCTGAGAAATTCATAAGCAATAACAAAGCTAGCAGGACAATAATACCACTGGCGGCAAGCTCCTTGAACTCCGCCTGAGGCTTCGAAAGCCAGTTATACACTTGAATCGGAATAACGGTGAACGAATCTCCAAGACCATTCGGCAGAAAAGCCACATACGTCAATGCCCCTATCATAACTAGCGGAGCCGTCTCGCCAATAGCCCGCGACATCGCTAGAATAACGCCAGTCAAAATTCCGGGAATTGCAGATGGCATAACCGATCTTGCAACGGTCTGCCACTTCGTCGCGCCAAGTGCGAACGAGGCGTCACGACGAGATTTAGGAACGGCGCGAATAGCCTCCTGTGCCGATACGATAATAATCGGTAGGACGAGCAAGGTCATTGTAAGCGCGCCTGCGATTAAACTGCGATCCAGCGCAAGCAGTCGAACGAATAAAGCCAATCCCAAAATACCGTACACGATGGATGGAACTCCTGCCAGCGTACTGATATTCAACTGAATGAGACGAGTCAAGCGTCCCTTCTTCGCGTATTCTTCCAAATAAATGGCAGAGCCTACACCGAAGATGAAGGATAGCGGCGCCATAATGAGAAGCATATACACCGTACCGACAATTGCGGATTTCATACCTGATACATCCGCTTTCCGTGAAGGAAAGTTAGTGAACAGTTCCGGCTGAAGTCTAGCTATACCATCAACCAAAATATCGATTATAAGAACACATAAAGCGAGAACCCCTATAGAGGTCGCTACAACGAATAAAATGTGCAGCATCCAGTCCGTTCTGCGTCTTCCGGCAATTTGCTTGCGATTCGCATCTTGAAAGATATCCATTCTAATACTCCTCTCTGAATCGTCTCGCCACATATTGGGCAAGAATATTGAGCAGGAATGTAATGAGGAACAACGTCATTCCTACAGCGAATATTGAACCGTACTCAACCGTACCATGCGGCGTATCTCCCAGACTTACCTGAACGATGTAAGCCGTCATTGTCTGAATACTCTCAAGCGGGTTAAAGGTCATGTTTGGTGTCGATCCTGCCGCAACGGTTACGATCATCGTTTCACCAATCGCGCGGGAAAATGCAAGCACAGCTGAAGCTACAATTCCAGAGAAGGCAGCCGGTACAACAATTTTCAGCGCAACCTCGAAGCGCGTAGCACCAAGCGCGTAAGCACCGTCTCGCAAACTGCGCGGCACCGCTGACATGGCGTCCTCGCTAAGTGAGCTGACCATTGGAATTATCATGATACCAACAACAATACCGGCGCTTAATCCGTTAAATACGCCAGCTCCGCTAAATAGCGTTTGAATAAGAGGTGTTACGACACTAAGCGCGAAGTAACCATATACGATCGTTGGGACACCAGCGAGCACTTCTAAAATAGGCTTAATCACTTTACGCACCTTTTTCGGAGCGTATTCTGACAAGTAAATCGCGCTTGCTAGACCTAGTGGAATAGCTACCAGGCATGCGATAACGGTAATCATGAGCGTGCCAGATAGAAGTGGCAGCACCCCGTAGCTTTTTGGAGGAATTAACGGTGACCATTTTGTTCCGAACAGGAAATCAAAAATCGGTATCTTCTGAAAAAATTGATACGTTTCAGAAATTAGCGTGACAACAATCCCGATTGTTGTGAGTACAGAAACGATCGCGCATAGAAACAATAAGATGGGCATTACTTTGTTTAAAATACTGACACGCTCATTTTTGAAAGCATACGACTCTCTAGGTGCTTTTGGCGTCATGTTAATCTTTTGTAGATCTTTGCTGGGCATGTGGCGGCCTCCCTCTTGCCTTTACAATTCGTTTACATACGTGTCGAGAAAAATGTGATGTCCCTCAAGACACCACATTCTAATCAGCAAGTATGGTTACTTATTATTCGATTATTGAATCTTAGCAGCTTCAGTTGCGTATTGATCGTCTGGAAGAGCAACGTATCCAACTTCACCGGCGAAAGTGCCAATGTTGTTAATGTAGTATTTTGCAAATTCCTTCACTTCTGGACGCTCAAGCTCTTTGTTGCTTACGTAGATGTATAGCGGACGGGACAATGGTGCATAAGAACCGTCTTTGATCGTGTCATAAGTTGGAGTAATAGCTCCTTTACCTGCTTCGATTGGAACTACCTTCAATTTATCTTGGTTCTCTTCATAGTAAGCAAAGCCAAAGTATCCAATACCGTATTTGCTGCCTGCTACACCTTGTACAAGAGAATTGTCATCTTCACTGAATGTGATTGCTTTGTCATTACGAATGCCTGCTTTATCAAGGATAGCTTCATTAAAATAGTCATAAGTTCCGGAATCAGCACCTGGTGAGAACATGACAATCGGCTCAGCAGGGAATGTGTCGCGAACGTCTTTCCAAGTCGTTACTGTGCTGCCAGTTAGAAAAATTTTGTTCAATTCTTCAACAGTCAGGTGGTCGATAAAGTCGTTATCTTTGCTTACTACTACAGACAAACCATCAAATGCTACGGAAAGTTCAGTGTACTCAATTCCTTTATCTTTACAAGCTGCTGCTTCTTCGTCTTTGATTGGACGGGAAGCATCCGCTATAGCAATTTCGCCTGCGCAAAACTGTTTGAAACCGCCGCCTGTACCGGATACGCCTACAGGTACACGAACATCTTTATGTTCTTTATTGAATTCTTCCGCAGCAGCCTCTGTTAGAGGGAACACTGTGCTTGAACCGTCAATTTTAATTTCACCAGACAGCTTAGCTGTTTCGTTTGTTGGCGTATTCGTTGTTGTGTTATTCGTTGAACCTGTATTTTCCGTTCCTTCATTCCCGCTCTTCGTATCGTTTCCACATGCAGCCGCGAATACAAGCAGCGCCACCATAGATAACATCAAAATTCCTTTAAATCCTTTTTTCTTAAACATCTGTTCCACTCCTCTAGTTATTTCTATTTGGGTTGTCTCCCCCGTGCCTTTAATACTACTCCCCGATTGTTAATCAAGTGTTCTGTTTTTGTAAACTCCATGTTAAAAATATGACTCTTGTAATTTCTTCATTTCTTCTGCGACATGTATCGACTGCTGATGCGCTTGCTCGGATAGCGACTCAATCTGCTTGGCACTTGCGCGATTGTCCGCTGCAGCCTTGAACAATCGGTTGAAAGCCTCTCCCGCTTCACGAACATGCGCTTCACTAGCTGCCGTTTCAGCTCGTCCCTTATGGGCAAGTGTTGTTGTTTGCTGGATGGCAGTCAAGATGGTTTGTGTTAGTTTTGTAATCTCATTAGCCGAATGCTTCGTTTGACCTGCCAGCTTCATAACTTCACCGGCTACTATCGCAAAGCCGCGACCATGCTCTCCTGCGCGCGCTGCTTCTATAGAAGCATTTAATGCAAGCAAGTTACTTTGCTCTGCAAGCTCCTTAATTAGCGTTGACACTTTGCTTATAGATCCCGCTTCCTCTTGCAGCTCATTCATTCGCTTTTCTTGAAGTTGCGAATTAACCGTTATTGAACCAATAACGTTCGTGACCTTATCCAGCTCATTTTTTCCCGATAACGTCAAATCTACCATTTCAACCGATAGAGACTCACCTTGTCCCGTTGAGAGGCGCACGCTGCTTATTGCCTGCTCAATTTCATTCACTCGCAGCTCCGCTGACCGAATCGTCCTCATTTGAGCGTCGATTGCTTCCTGCTGAAGCAAACGGGACAGCTTAAGCAGTCCCGACATCGTTAGAACACCCGACAGACCGCCATTCTTCGTCACAATTACACAATCGTATAGAACACTGTCATGCCGACTTAATGCGCTGTCGATAAGCTGCTGTGGTGGATAATTGCAATCAACTGTCAGAGGATCCGCATCCATAAGATTTGTAATCGATTTGTCATAAAATAAATCAGCACTGAAGCGATGTCCTAGCTTCAGAAAAAAACGATTTCGCATCATAAGACCGATTGGCAGCCTTTCAGCATCACATACAACAACACATTCACATTCTGGATGCTGTTTAAAGGTTGAGATTGTCTCTCTGCATGTTTGCTCTGCTGATACGACTGGTGCAGCTATTACAAAATGCTGCAGACTAGCAGACTGTGGCTTAGGAGCCGTATACGATTCTGTTGCTTCGTTAGTAGTAATTGATATGATACTTGCGATTTTTGTTGCATTTGCTTCGGTGTTCATGTCTGCACTTTTATTTTCATTCTGGATGCTTTTAGAGTTTTCTTTTCTGTTCTTGTGGATTAAATCCACTGTTAGCTTGTTATGCTTGCTAGTTTCAATATTCGGTTTAGCTCCATGCTCCAAAACTGATTCTGTCACAGGCTCTCACCCTTCCTTATATTACCTCTGCTATCAATATAGGTCTGAAGCATCAATACTATTAAAGAGATATGTTATCCCATTGTTAAATTCGACAATTATTTTTTGAAAAAATGTATAACTCCCTCCTATATGCCTACTTCTTAATCATTATTTGTTTCTTTGAGTCAGACTAGGCGAAAATACTTAGCTGGAGCCAAGTATTTCGTTAATAAACTGAAGCAAACCTCATTAATAATGAATATTCCTTCATTAAATCAATACTGATGCAAATGGGCTATTCCATTAGTGAGTTTTTTCTCACTTGCCATGAACCGAACCTCATGGTGTGTGAGCTCTACCTCACTAATTTGAAAAATAACGATCTCTCACGTAGTTTTGTGAAGTTTACTTCAGTAATTAATGAGTTCGCTTCACTATAGGTCAAATGTTCGATAATGCCCTTACCTGTGAAAAAACGAAAAGGCCGTGCAAGACGCATAACTCTCAAACGTCTCACACAGCCTTCTTATATACACTTATCTACTTATAGACATATAGCTTTCTCACATTCCTCGCCGTATTTATCCGCTGATCGGCAGGAATTCAGCAGTCATTTTTATAACCTCCTATTTGTTATTGATAATAGTCCGAAATGGATATACTATAATGATATTCATATTATATATTTTTAAATAAACGATTAAAATAATAGTATTTTCGTATATCTTTTAAAATATGAAACTGGAGTGTTGCCCTATCGATACGATGGCTTTTCCAATTCTAACTGAAACGGACACCACTTTGCCGGTTTATCTCACCAGTATCGGGCATTGGACTAACCAAGATCCGATTGACCGCCCATCTGGCTATCCGCATTTTCAATGGCTGCAGGTTATTTCCGGTGTAGGCGAGCTTCACGTTGGTGATCAAAAAATGACCGTGCGCGCGGGCCAGGGCTTCTGTCTTTTTCCGAATGAGCCCCATCAATACTATGCTACACAAGAGCCTTGGGATATTATTTGGATGAGCTTCAAAGGGGATTTATCAGAGCTGCTGTTTCGACAAGCTGGTATCGCAAATTCCGGCGTTTATTCGACTGCTAATCATGATATAATTGTGACCCATATGAAAAATATTTACGCTATGACACAATCTGGTCGAGCATTTCTCGGAATCGAGTGTTCGAAGCTCGTTTATATGTTTTTGCTTGACTTAATGAAGGTAATTCTCGTTAGCTCCCTCTCGGTAGAACAAAACTATTTGAAGCTCAATCCAGTATTTCGATATATCGAAGCCCATCATAGCGAGCTTATAACGATTAAGGATTTAGCGAATTGTATAGAAGTAACACCCCAGTATTTGTGCTTGCTCTTCAAAAAGGCTATGAAGATGCGACCTATGGAATATGTAAACCGCGAGCGAATCAATCGCAGCAAAGAGCTCATGTTCAACGAGAGTGATATAAAAATGCATGAAATTTCACATCGAGTCGGCTTCGACTCGCCTAGCTACTTCAGCTCCGTATTCAAACGAATCGAAGGACTTAGTCCCGAACAGTTCAAAAAAATTCACGGCATGCGATAGAACGTATATACGTAGTGATTTTTGCTTCGCAAAAATTCAAAGCTCATGCTTACGTAGTGATTTTTGCTTCGCAAAAATTCAAAGCTCATGCTTACGTAGTGATTTTTGCTTCGCAAAAAATTCAGGAGGTACCAAAATGACGCACAAACAACAAATCTTCTCTACAATAGATCTTCACGCTGAGACGTTTCGTTCTATTTCACGATCCATCGGCAATCGTCCGGAGCTTGGACATGAGGAATATTTTGCATCTGAGCTGCTTACAGTAGAGCTTTACCAACAGGGCTTCAGCGTTGAGCGAGGCATACTTGGGATCGAAACGTCTTTTATTGCTACCTATGACACCGGTAAGCCTGGACCAACGGTCGGCTTTCTATGTGAATATGATGCCCTGCCCGAAATAGGTCATGCTTGCGGTCATCATCTTATTTGCTCGATGAGCATTGCTGCTGCTGTTGGACTAAAGGCGGTATTAAACAGCATAGGTGGAAAAATTCGCGTGTATGGCACACCTGCCGAGGAAACGCGCGGAGCCAAAGTACCTATGGCGGAAGCAGGATTGTTCGATGATTGCGACTTTGCGCTAATGGCACATCCTTATTATACCTTCGAGAGGTCTGGCGAATCACTTGCGCTTGACGCGGTTCAATTTGAATTTAACGGTGTCGCCGCGCATGCAGCCGCCAGCCCCTATGAGGGCGTAAATGCTCTAGATGCCGTACTCCAGCTGTTCAACAGTGTAAACGCGCTGCGCCAACAAACACGCAGCGATGCTCGTATTCACGGTATTATTAATAACGGAGGCCAAGCGCCGAACATCATCCCTGACTACGCGTCAGCTAAATTTTATGTTCGCTCCGCCACGCGTGCCTATACAAATGAACTAACCGCTAAAGTGCTTCGCTGCGCAGAAGGTGCAGCTTTGCAAACGGGCTGCGCGTTAAAAACGAATCATTATGAATTTTCATACGATGAGCTGCTGACCAATGAAGCATTATCGGAGCAATTTAATGCAAATTTAATAGCAGCAGGCATTCTTCCTGAAGAAATTGAGATTGGCAAAGATCACGGCTCGCTTGATCTCGGTAACGTCTCCGTTCGCTGCCCGGCCATCCACCCTTACATTAGGGTTGTACAAGAGCGATTACTACTGCATACCGAAGCGTTTCGCGATGCGGCCATGACAGATTATGCACTAGACGGCATGCTGTTCGGAGCAAAAATGCTCGCCGCCACTGCATACGATGTATTTTCAGACCCTTCATTATTGAAACGTATTCGGATAGAATTTGAACAGCTATCAAAGTAGGCTGTTCATCATAATTATCGCGGGCAACTCCGCCTTACGAAGGGGGAAGCAATTATGAGCAATGATAATAATAGCAATGCTGATGAGATTACACGAGTTTGTTTGCTTGCGGGGAAGATCATTTTGCAAAATGGCGGAGAAACCTATCGGGTCGAGGATACCATGATACGTATTGCGGCAGCCTACGGGTTGGATAACTCGCACAGCTATGTGACGCCAACCGGCATTATTTTTGCAATTGATGGATCTTTACAGGTGACTAGACTTATTCGAATATCTGAACGTGACACAAACCTCCTCAAGGTGTCTTTGGTCAATGATATTTCGAGACGAATAAGCAGCGGTGCGCTTGCCGCGGCTGATGCCCATCGTCTGCTTCTTGATATAGATACAGCAGCTTACATCTATCCCATTTGGTTGAAAGTATTTGCAGCTGCAATTGCGAGCGGTTGCTTTCTAATTATGTTCCAAGGAAGCTGGGTGGATTTTTTGCCGGTCTTCCTTACAGGCGGTCTCGGTTTTTTATTTCTCATTACGCTGCAGCGTGTCGTGCATATTAAGTTTTTTGCCGAGCTCCTGACCGCTATGCTCATTGGTACGATATCCTTGCTTTTCGTACAATTCGAGCTAGGCTATCACCTCGACAAAATTATTATAGCTTCCGTTATGCCGCTAGTTCCAGGATTGCTTATTACTGCCGCTGTAAGGGATTTGATGGCAGGGCATCTGGTATCTGGACTATCCAAAGGAGCCGAGGCATTTCTAACTGCGTTCGCCATTGGCTCTGGCATTGCAGCCGTGCTTTCCTTTTATTAACCATTACGGAGGGGATAGAAGTTGGGAATGATAGAACAGCTGCTAACTAGCTTTATAGCTTCAGCCGCTTTCGGAATCATCTTCAATGTGCCGAAGCGAACACTTGCTCATTGCGGCGCTGTCGGCATGATCGGCTGGCTGATTTATGTCATCTGTACACAGCTATCACTGCATATAATTGCCGCAACGCTCATTGCTGCTTTTTTTGTAACTATAATAAGCCAGCTTTTCTCAAAGCATTACAAAACACCGATTATCGTATTCAACGTATCCGGGATCATTCCGTTAGTACCTGGTGGAATCGCTTATGATGCCATGAAAAACGTTGTACTCAATCAATATAATCTAGCTGTTCAGCTAGCAGTGGAAGCCTTCATGATCTCTGGAGCGATAGCGATCGGACTTGTATTCTCCGAGGTTATCAATCAAATTATTCGGAAAATGCTTACTCGTCCAAGCTGATGACTCGTTTTTCGATCATATATCTTGCGCGGAGCTTGTCAATCATCTCTTGAATCTGTTCTTGTGAAGGCATAGAAAATGCGGCTTCGGCATTAGCTATTCCTTCCAGCGTCTGTTCACTCGTAAAGATGCGCTTCAAAGCCTCGATGAACACTTTTCCAGAGTCTGGACCTAAATTGGTCAATTCCTCAAGGCTAGCCGTACTGCTCTCTGTGACGACGGGATGGTCAGAAGTACTGCTGCCCTCTAAGGCAAAGTCATAGAAAGAACGAACAAGCTGTGCCCTCTTCTGCCCTGATCCCTCTGCAATAACAAATGCTTGCACGATGAAAGCATGTGTCTGCCGCCTCTGCGCAATTCCACAAAATTTTAGACCCTTAATACTTAAATCAAAATCACCAGGACAAAAAGCGCCCTGTATTTCACCTTTATCAACCTGACAGCCAGTTTGCTCTAATGCCAGTTTAATTAAGCCGTACATTCTCTCAAAGTCTTGATGAAAATGAAAGCTCTGAACCGTATCCTTTGGCAAAATCAGCGAAATATTAATGACACCAAGATCTAGCGGAACAGCCGCCCCGCCTGAATTCCGTATGGCAACTGATTTGCCTTGTGCTTCCAACCACTGCTGAGCAGCCTCGGCTTCCGGTAAACGGCTATCACGCAAGCCCATCACAAATGCGTCCCGATGCCGCCAAATATGGCAAATCGCCGGCCCGCCTTGTCCTGTACTTCGGCACAGCAGCTCATCTAAAGCAAACGGATATAAGATGTCATTCTCCGTTAAATCATCCGTCCGATCAAGCAACAACACATTTTTTAATTGTAAATCAGTCGTTTTATCCCATTCCATATGCCATTCATCCTGCCCTCTCTTGCAAGCCAATACCCGTGCTTGAATTCTATGCTATTTATTTTAGCGATAAATGAACAATCATGCATCTCTTTTCCTGAAAAAAGACACCATACATTTAAACTTTCCATTTATCTTTCAAAGCTCCCTTATTGCCTTTGAAGAGCCCTTTCACTACAATGAAGAGTAGGTTATTAAGTGCCAAGGGGGAAGCATAATTGGAAGCCGTTAATGAAAAGGTCGCATACGAGAACCCATTATTGTCGCTGCGAATTTTTCAGTCGACGCGCGGTCAAAGTGGATTTACGAATTGGCATTATCACAAACAGCTCGAGCTGCTGCTTATTTTGGAAGGAAAATTAGATATCTTTGTGGAAGATGGCAGCTTTCACCTTACTCCAGGCGATGTCCTCTTATTAGGGGCTTCAGAATTGCACCGAGACCGCAGTCACAATGAACTCAATTATATTGTGCTGCAATTCGATTTGGAACAATTTTTCGACCAAAGCACCATTCCATACATGCGATATTTCTCAGAATCGCAAATGCCGCTTAGTAAAGTGAATTATATTTTCGAACAAAATGATTCACTCAAACAGCAAGCCGCTTCCTACATTAGTCAAATACTTGAAGAAGCAACGCGCAAAGAAACTGGATATGAGCTCGCGGTCAGCGTCATCATTAAACAAATTTTGCTTCTTTTACTGCGTAATGACACTCGGAAGGTGCTCATTGAACAGGATAATTTTGACCGACTTCGCCTCAAGCCAGTGCTTGACTATATAGAAAATCATCTAACAGAACGGATTCAAGTCGAAGAGGTGTGCAAAATCGCCAATATGAGTTATTTCTATTTCGTTAAATATTTCAAAAAGACGATCGGCTTGTCCTTCACGGAATATGTGAATTATCGAAAAGTGAAGTGGGCGGAGCGTATATTGCTTACGAAGGATCTTAGTATTTCGGAGGTTGGAGAACGAATAGGTATGCCTAACATGGCGCATTTTTACAAAATGTTCAAAAAGTATAACGATTGCTCGCCAAAGCAGTTCCAGCGTAAAATGCTCATATGGAATCGTCAATAGCTGACAGCAACAAACGACTTTCTTATATTTTGAAAAAGACTCGCTCTCCCTATAATTTGGGGGTAACGAGTCTTTTTGGCATGACGAGCTTATAGCCTACGCCTCTAATCGATTCAATCTGTACGGACTGCTGTCCAAGCTCAAGCTTCTTACGCAGCGAGCTAACATGAACATCAACTGTTCTTTGCCCGCCAATATAATCAAAGCCCCATACTACGTTCATTAGGTCATCACGAGTAATAACCATACCCGGGCGTTGTACCAAATAGAGCAGCACTTCAAATTCTTTCGGTCTAAGCGGTATCGTCTCTTCGTTTAGTATCACTTCATATTTCTCAGGATAAATTAACAATTCGCCTGCAGTGATTACCTTCTCAGTCGACTGAACCTCCTGCTTGCTTTCATCAAGCTGAGTCCTCCGCATTACTGCTGATACCCGGGCGAGCAGCTCCGCTACACCAAACGGCTTCGTAATATAATCATCTGCTCCATGCTTCAGTCCTTGAACTACTTCTTCCTCCGCATTACGCGCTGTTAAAATAATGACAGGCGTCCGTACACCATTCTGTCGAAGTCTATTCAAAATCTCAAAACCATTCATACCGGGCAGCATGATATCCAATATGACCAGATCAAAGCTTCTTTGCAATGCTGTTTGCAAGCCTTGCCCGCCATGGTCTATAACCGTTGTTTCATAACCCTCTTGGGTTAAATTATACGACAAAAGTCGCGCTAATGTCGGTTCATCTTCAATTACGAGCACTTTATGCGACATATTAACCTCCAGCTCAGCAAATGCCGCCAATAAGCGGCATTCACTTTTTTTGTACTTACTACTTAGAGTTTATCATGCTTTCATGAAGAATAGGTAAACCTTTTTAAAATATAGGGTATAAGTTGCCCTCTTTATACTCTGATTATATTTCATCGCGAAACGAGCTGACGCCGCCATGGGACTGCTTCAGCCGTTTACGCTTATTGTAGAACAGGTAATTCGATAATAAAGGTCGATCCGCTGCCTACGGAGCTTGTAACAGAAATAGTCCCTTTGTGAAGCTCGACCAAATGCTTGACGATAGACAATCCTAGTCCTGTACCGCCTGAACTCCGCGAACGGGCTTTGTCCACACGATAAAAACGTTCAAATATTCGCGGCAAATCCTTCTTTGGAATCCCTATCCCGGAATCGCTAATTTCAATTTGAATATGATCCTCGCCCTTGCCTTCTACCTTAATAGAAACCCTTCCGCCTTCCGGCGTATAATTAATGCCATTTGAGAGCAAATTCATAATAATTTGACGCAGACGATCCTCATCAGCTTCCACGTACAAGCCTTGCTCGATTTTCATATGAAGGCCAATTTTTTTGCGCTCCGCTTCAACCTCTAATAACTTAACAGTTTTAGAAACGAAGGAATCCATCTCTACCGGTGAGAATATAAGCGGAACACGGCGTGATTCGACCTTGGAAAGCTCCAAAATATCTCCGATCAATCGGTTTAAACGATCACTTTCATCGTATATGATTTGCAAAAACGAACGGGTCGTTTCTTCATCCTTCACCGCTCCGCCAAGCAATGTCTCGGCAAATCCCTTAACCGCTGTTATTGGCGTCTTGAGTTCATGGGAAACGTTAGCAACGAATTCGCTGCGCATCCGCTCCAAGCGACGAATCGCGGAAACATCCTGCAGCACGAGCAATACGCCGGTAAACTCATCACTATCGGTAAGTACAGGTACTAAATTAAGCTCAAGCAGCCTCTCTTCCGGAAAATAAAACGTAATCTCCTCATGCAAATGCTCCTTGCTCGTAAGTCCCTCTTGTATCATTTGCAAAAGCTCATACTGCTGCTTCGCTTCAGCAAAATGCCGTCCGACGAGCTCAAGCGCTGAGAAACCAAGCACTTCCTCCGCACGCTTGTTCATAAGCAGGATCTGACCATCTCGATCTATCATCACGATACCGTTAATCATATTATCGAGTACGCTTTCGAGCTGACTCTCATTTTGTTCGATACGCGTCATTTGTACATGCAAGCTATCTGCCATTGCATTAATGGCGTTGCCAAGCTCTCCGATCTCATCATTCTTCAGAACTTTTACGCGTGCGCTATAATCCATATTTTTTATCCGTTTCGCAACCTTCGTTATTTGTTCTAGCGGGCGAGTGAGACCAAGGGCAACCCGGTAGCTAATGATGGCAGCAATTAGAAACAGCACAAGCAAGCCTATAACTAATACTATCGTTAGGTTGCGTATACTTTGCTCTACCTCATTCAGATTCATGGCCAACCTCATGATATAAGGGGCTTGACCAGGGTTAATTTCCACCGGTACTGCTACATAGATCATATTTTGATTGGCTGTATCGCTTTCCCTAATTACCTGGCCAGTACCGGTCTCCAGCGCTTCCTTTATTTCCTTGCGGGCTAGATGGTTGTCCATTTTCTTCGGATCCCAGTCGGAGTCGCCCAGCACGACGCCGTCATCGCGTATAAACGTTACACGCGCGCCAGTGTAGCCTTTAAGCTCCTTTGCTTCCAACGTGTAATAATTAAAAAGTGAAGACAGCTCACCCGTTTCCCACTCCATCTTTGCTATTATAATTCGCATTTCTCTGACCATATTTTCTTCAAGCGCTTTAATATGGTTATCCTTGTATGATTTCGCCATAAATATTCCCGCGGCGCTAACGGACAACGCAATCATTCCAATCATTATGAGTGTCAGCCTCGTGCGAAAGCTGTTCATCCCGTTCACCCTCCTATTCGATTCGCTGTATAAAGGTTAATTTGACTTTCCTTTACATGCAAAGTTTATCCTACACTCGTCGGCATCGTTGCGCCAGCTTTGTTTTTGTTAAGTTTTTGTAAAACGTAATGATGGAGCGTTGCCAGCGGCTGCTGAATAAGGATAGAAAGAACAACTGGTACAGCGGACAGCGGACTAAAATAACCGAGTGCAAGCACGATGCCTAGCGAGATATTGCGCATGCCAGTCGCATACGATACCGTAACCTGCTGCTCAAAGCTGTGAAATTTAGCTGTACACACAAAGCCAATCGCGTAGCATAATGCAACGAGAACAACTACAAGAGGAACAATTACAAGCATATCATCCTTGAGCTGTTCTATATGCGGCGCTATAGCCGAAGCATTTAGCGCAACCACCGCAACGAAGCAGAGCTTTGATAACGGTGCCGTGAACGGCTGCACAACACTTTGGATACGTCCTTTACTGAGTTGATTTAATCCCACACCAATGACTGTAGGTAGCACAATAATAATTAGCAAATCAACGATCAAAGGTCCGGCTTCCACTTCTACAGCTGAGTTAAAAAATAGATGAAGGCCTGTCGGTACTACGAAAGGACTAAGTATTGAATCCAAGACAACCATCGCAAGGACGAGTGGAACATTTCCTCCTGACATTCCTACCCAAAGAACAGTAGACACTCCGAGCGGAATGATCGTGAAGAGGACAAAGCCTATAACATAGGGTGAGTCTGCTCCGAAAATGGCTGTTCCAAGTCCATAAGCTGCCAGCGGGCATATGACATGAGCAATAATAAAAGTAAGAAGCATAATACCCGGGCGCTTCATAACCTCTTTCAATTGTCCCAGCCCGCAGCCAAGCGCCATTGTGAGTGTCACGTACGCGAACAAATACGGTACAGCAGCTATAAGCGGTTGAATACGATTAGCAAAAAGAAAACCCAGAATAAGTGACCCCGGGATAATGATGAACATCCATCTCTCGAAATATCGATTAAAGGAAAGACCGAACTCACGCATACTATATCCCTCTTTTACATCATCTAGTCGTTTTTGTACATAAGCTATATAATAGCATAGACAGTATAACTGTAACATGCTAACCAAGTGTAAACGGCTGTCGCCGTCCTTGGCGGCAAAGCTCGTTTCACGGTGAATTATAAACCTATTATAAGTGTGAAACTTATGAATTGTTATAATTTATCAAACAGCCGCTTCATAAAGGAGTGTAGTTTTCCAATGGAAAGTCATTTCTTCGCTTATATGTACAGGTTGAAATATATTGAACGATGGAGCCTCATGCGTAATACAACGAAGGAAAATGTAGCGGAGCATACATTTCACGTTGCTATATTAGCGCATATGCTCTGTGAAATTGGTAATCATGTCTACAACCAAACGTACAATGCGGACAGAGCAGTAACAATCGCCCTGTTCCATGATGTGACCGAGGTATTCACAGGAGACATACCGACACCCGTCAAGCATCATAACCCGAAAATGCTGGCCAGCTTCCGTGAAATTGAAGCAATGGCTGCGGATAGACTGCTCAGTATGGTTCCGTCTTCACTTAAGCCAGCCTACGAGCCTCTACTCGGCAAGCTGCCCCAAGCGCAAGCGGCTGATGAGCATGACAAACAGCTGCATCACATCGTGAAGGCAGCTGATTTATTGGACGCTTATTTAAAATGCTTATCTGAGTTGTCCGCAGGTAACCGTGAATTCCTTGTCGCCAAAGGACAAACAGAGCTTGCGCTCGCCAAGCTTGAAATGCCCGAGGTCGAATGGTTCCTAACACATCTTGCTCCAAGCATAGGCAAAACATTGGATGAGCTTTCCGAGTAACTTGCCTTAATCGATCAATTCTCCCGTATCTAACCCAACATCAGAAGCTTCCTGCCGGTTGCTTCTATAATCGGTTGGGTTTTCACCCGTATATTTCATGAATACCTTTGTAAAATAGCGCCGCTCCGCATATCCGACTTCCTTAGCTATTTGAGCCACACTCTTCGATGTGTCTAGGAGCATAGACTTCGCTCGCTCCATTCTTTGTCTGGTTACGTATTCAATGAACGTTTCTCCGAATGTTTGCTTGAACAGCAAGCTGAAATATGACGTGCTTAGTCCAACATAAGTCGCGGATTCCTCCACACTGAGATCCCGGTAAAGGTTCCGATCCAAGAAAGCTTTAATATCCAGCATGGAACGCTCTGACTGCTTCTTCTTGTCCATCGACTTCTCTGCCACTGCGCTTGTCGCCTGATGAATAACTGACAACAAATCCTTAATGCCGAAGTGCCGATCTAATTTACGCCATAGCACTTCCTCTTGCTCCCGTGAGAACACGCCCATCTCTTTTATTTCACGCATAAGATGCAGTACAAAGAAGTGCAGCATCGGCTTTACACGACCAATTGAAGGCCCGTCTATTTGCTGCAACAGATTGGTTATACTTTGCAGCTCGTTATCCACCGCCAATGAGTCGCCGCGCTTCACTGCTCCTACTAATTTCTCCGCTGTATCCCAGAAGAGCTGGTCCTTTTGTAATGATTTTAGCTGCTCAGATGGATACAGCGTAATAATATCATGCACTGGCGTCAGCTGCATGCCTTGCTGCACCAGCTTATATGCCCGTGATAAATCAATTGCTGCTGCAAACTCTCGGTAAATTCCAGCAAACAACGAAAGCTTCACATGATTTTTAACGGCATTCAGCAGCATATCCGCCCATCCCCGAATGACAGACAAATTGAAATCGGCTGTTTTATCGCATTCAATTAATACGCACCATTCACCATCTCTAATTTGAATCACCGCGTGATGCAGCCCGTTTTGCCCAAGCTTCTCGCGCAGCACATTGCATACAGCAAAATTCCATAACTTCCGCTCTTTGTCCGACCATTCGCGCCAGTCCTTTGTTTTCTCCGAGCTTACATCTAGATCCAACACAATTACTACAAACTGCTGCTGACTCAGCTGTTGTTCGTCACCAGTAAACATCCAATTGACTGCCGATACATCCGTGTAATCCTTAATAATGTCATACAAAATTTTCTCACTTGCTAGGTCAATCATCCTGCCTAGCTTCTTCTTTTCTTCTTGTAGCTGCTTTTGCTTATTTCGCTGAGTAGACATTACCCTAGCAATAACACCTGTTAGTTCATCATATGGAATAGGTTTAAGAATGTAATCATTGACGCCGAATTGGATTGCAGTTCGTGTATAGGCGAAATCCTGATACCCTGACAGCATAATAATGTCGCAAGGCGTTCCGTTCTCACGTATATGACGCACAAGCTCCAGTCCATCCATAACCGGCATCCGAATGTCGCATAGTAATAGATCAAACGTATGCTGCTCCATAAGCTCTAGCGCCTCTTGACCGTTTTTAGCAGTGCCTGCCACAGTAAGACCTAGCATTTCCCAGGGAATAACCTTCTCTAGGTTTCTCGTGATATGTGCCTCATCATCAACTAACAGTACTTTGCCCGTCATACTTGTTCACCTCTGCTCTTAGGAATGACACAGCGAATTACCGTACCGTACCCTTCTTGGCTGCAAATCCATAATCCAAACGCTGATCCGTAATGAATGCGAAGCCGGTCCGCTACATTTTTGAGGCCGAGTCCTCTTCGTTCTCCAAGTTCTACCGCGTTCGGCTGCCTGCTTGACGGGTTGAAGCCTTCCGCAAGCTTACGTAATACCTCCATGCTCATTCCAAGGCCGTTATCGCGGATCATCAAAACAATTTGGTGCATCTCCACCTCAACATCAATCGAAATAACACCCTGTCCGTCAGCATAACCGTCAAATCCATGCTGAATGCTATTTTCTACGAGTGGCTGAAGCGTAAGTTTTAATATCGTATAATCAAGCGCTTCATCAGGAACATTCAATTCATAGGAGAAAAGCTCTTCAAAGCGGTATTTTTGAATTTCTAAATAGCTGCGCGCATGTTCGATTTCTTGTCTTAATCGAATTTCTTCCGAATCGTTCATCGCTGTCCGGAGGAGGATGCTTAATCTCCTAACCATCAGCATAATTTTCGCTCCATCATTTTGAGAAGCAAGAGCATTAATCGATTCGAGCGTATTGAACAAAAAATGCGGCTTAATTTGCGCTTGCATCAGCATCAGCTCCGCATGCTGCTTGCGAGCTTGCTCTCTTCTAACCTCACTGAGCAAATTGCCTATACGCTCAACCATACTATTGAAACTATTAGCAAGTAATACGGTTTCATCCTTGCCCTGCGCAGTAATTCGAATATCAAGCAGCCCTTGTTCGACCAGCCTCATTTTCCGAACGACTTTAATGATCGATTTTGCAACACGATTGACAAAGAAAACGTTGAACAGCACTGCTGAAAACAGGCCAAGCACGGTTATCATGCCAATCCACTGCACGAAACGTACATTTTCATCCGTTAGTGAGTTCCACGGCTTAATAGACACTAAGATCCAGTCATTCCGATCCAACTGATAGGACGATACTAAGCTGTCTATACCAGCAAATCTCTCGCGAGAGCTCTCGTAATTACTCGTCTGCTGCGGAAACGAATGCGTTTGTTCATTAATGCTTTGACCATCCAGTTCACCTTGGCTGTCCAACATAATAAGACCTGATTTATTAACGATCATATATCTGGTTTCAGTAGCATCTGCTTGCGGGTTCTGAAAGGCTTTCAGCATACTCGAAATCTCTTCCGACTTGTACTGTGTAATCATGACACCAAGGTCATTGAATGTTTCCATATCCTTCACAACACGCATTTGTGTAAATAATGGCGGATCAACGCCCGTTAGCTCCCTCTGCTCGTAAGGACCTATCCAAAGTGGACGCCCCCCAAGCCGCAGCACTTCCTGATAAAGCGGTGTCTTCTCCAGCAGATCAAATGCAATCGGTTTAAAAGTCGTCGGATCATTCCGATAGGAACGGAACATCGTCCCATTCTGGGCATACAGCACAACAAAGCTTACTGCTGGATGCTGGAATAAAATCCTTTTCATTTCTTTCTCAGCTTGGTTGACAGCAATAAGCATACTGGCGTCACTCGAGACAATATTGCTATATTTGAGCGTATCCTGCACCTCGGAGCTTGTCAGGTTTCCATCAGACAGCTGATCCAGCTCACGAAAGAAATACCGAATATTCCCTCCCACAGCCTTCAGCGTTATTTCTGTTTGCTCGCTGTATTTTTTCTCAAGCAAAGCCTCTGAATTAATAAAGGAGAATATGCCAAGACCAATCATTGGGATAATAATTAGAAGTATAAAGGCCAGCATCAATTTCGGTTTCAAGTTCATTTATACAATCTCCTACCAATTAATGAATGGTATTTGCCCGGTTGGCTCTATCTTGCGTAGCTTGTATTTTTGCTGCTACATGCTCTGGTCCGCTCACTTTACCAATGAGCTCTTGAATGCCCACGTTAATGTCAGAACCGACAGCTGGCTGGACGATTGCATCATACGCTTTCCAAGAACTAGAGGCGTTAATCATGACGTTTAAAATTTCTGTTGTCAGCGGGTCTATGCCGGATAGATCGCTTAACTTCATGGACGGGAGTAATTTATCTTCCACTAACGTGCGTTTTTGAACTTCTTCCGTATAGAAGTTGGCAATGAACTTCTTCACCGCTGCTATTTGATCTTCACTCAGGTCAGCAGAGAAACCAAATCCATTCGAGTATGATGCGTTAATTGATGTTTGATCACCCGCACCACCTTCAATAGCCGGGAAGGCGAAGTAACCGATATGCCCTTTAAGCGCGCCAGCGTCATCGCCAGAAAATCGATTCGCGTCCCAAGTTCCTGTGAATACCATCGCTGCTTTACCGGAAAGAAATAGTGTTCCTTGGTCTGCGTAAGCAAGGCTGAGTGCATCTTTTGTAAAAAAATCTTTATTTACAAGCTCAGCATACGTAGCAAAGCCCTTAATAAAATTGGCATCCGTCCATTTCGCTTCACCTGTAGTCACTTTAGTGAACTCCACAATACCGACGTTTCGCTCCATTACTGTATTCCACAGCATTCCATTAACCCAGCCGTCTTTCGCGGCCAAATCAAATGGCGTATAACCAGCCTCTTTAATTTTCTTGCATACCTGAAGCAATTGCGCCCATGTTGTTGGGATTTCCAAGTTAAGCTCCGCAAACATTTTCTTATTATAGAAAATCGCCTCGCTATAGCCTCCGAATGGAAGACCGTATACTTTGCCATCGATTGTGAACTCATCCAGACTTGCGAATTTATCAGTCAGCCCAAGCTCATCAATGATTGAAGTAAGATCAAGCATGCGGTTTGCTTTCACGTATAGCTTAAGATCCGCTCCGCCAAATACTTCAAAAATATTAGGTGGATTGCCGGCAGCCATTTCAGCCTTCAGCTTTTGATCGCGATTAACAATCTCATCAATGCCTTCAAGCTTAAACGTTAAACCTTCGTTTTCTTGTTGTGTCTTCGCAACAACATCCTCAATAATTCTCAAACGTGACTGGCTTGTTTCTTTTATTTGTGTATGACGCAGTGACAGGGTAACATCTTTCGTTTCCGCCACAGGGTCAGAAGATCCATCTGTCATGTTTTTATTTGGTTGCGTATGGTTGGCTCCGCATGCAGATGCTATAAGCACTGTAGATATTAACAGCGCAGATAGGGCAACAAATCCTTTATGTCTTTTTTTCATTGCCTGAACCTCCTAGTTTATAGGGCTGCAGATTTGCCGCGCATCTTTATTATAATCTTATCCATTCACCAGATAGAAGACCAAATACCGACGAGTTAGGGATACAATTCTATTTTAATGGAAAAGCGACACAAGAAATAAGCCCGCCGAGTTATTACCCCGACAGGCTCAGTATAATCACTAATCGTATTAGTAACGCATATTGCTTGTTATCTCTTTGATCACATTATAAAACTGCTGCCATTCTTGATTAGCATGCTCTAGTTGCGGCTTACTTAGCTCAGTTGATTCTGCTTGTGCATTTTTGTCTCCAGTGTCGCTTGTATCGCTTTGTAGTTGAAGCTTTTCCTGTTTTATACGCAAGCTATCTAATGACATTTATATCCCTCATCCCTTAAGCCAGCTTTTCCTTAATGCAAAAAGCTCCTTCAAGTCATCTGTTGACATTTCCGTAATAAACTGCTCGGATTGACCGACGACCTGATCGTTCAATGATTGCTTCCGCTCAATCATTTCGTCAATCTTCTCCTCCAAGGTTCCAGTTGTTATAAATTTATGCACCTGAACCGACTTCGTTTGTCCGATACGGAATGCACGATCGGTTGCCTGATTTTCTACCGCCGGATTCCACCAACGGTCGAAATGGAACACATGGTTAGCAGCGGTCAAGTTGAGCCCCGTGCCCCCGGCCTTTAGCGATAATACAAAGGCACAACAGGCCTCTTCAGGATTTTGAAACTTGTCGATCATCTCATCCCGCTTTGCCTTTGGAACGCCGCCGTGCAAGTAAGGTACAGGCATACCTAACTTCTCTTCAAGCAGCTGCTTAAGCTGATGACCCATATCAATGTATTGGGTGAAAATCAAGCATCGCTCGCCTTCGGCAGCAATTTCCTCGCACATCTCCAGCAGTCTCGCGACTTTATTAGAACGCTCTGCCTCCCATAATGCAGGAGAACGGTCATCACTGGCTAACAATGACGGGTGATCACATAGCTGCTTAAGCTTCGTTAAAGTAGCCAGAATAAGCCCTCGTCGCTGCATGGGTCCTAGCTTATCTAGATTTTCCAGCAAATCGGCAACAATATTTTCATACATGGCCCCTTGCTCTGCCGTTAAAGTCATATAGGTCTTAGATTCTTGCTTCTCCGGCAAAGAAAGCTGTATCGACGGATCCTTCTTAATTCTTCGCAGCATGAATGGCTTAACCCAACGTTGAAGACCTAAGATGAGGCTCTCGTCACGCGTCTTCTCAATCGGTGTAACGACCGCCTTGCGGAATTCGTTCAAATTGCCCAAATAGCCCGGATTAATAAAATCATAGATCGACCACAGCTCAGTCAAACGGTTCTCCATCGGTGTTCCTGTTAGTGCAACCCGATGATAAGCTGGAAATCTGCGAATCGCGGTAGATTGCTTCGTGTACACATTTTTAATATTTTGAGCCTCATCCAAACAAAGCGCATCCCATTCCATCATGCTAATATCCTCTTCATCAAGCTGCGCCAGTGAATAAGACGTAATGACTAAATCCGCCTCCATTGCAGCATCTCGGAAGGCTTCACCCTTATCCCGCTTATTTCCATAATGCAGCATAATACGAAGCGAAGGCGCGAATTTATCAAGCTCCTTCTCCCAGTTTCCAATAACTGATGTCGGACATATAAGAAGCGAAGGACCATTAGGTTGCAGCTTCTGCTCCTTCACATAGGCCAAGTAAGCCATAAATTGAATCGTCTTACCTAGGCCCATATCATCCGCGAGAACGCCTCCCAAACCAAAGCGTCTTAAGAACAACAGCCAGGAGACACCCTGATGCTGATACGGTCGAAGATCTCCAAGGAAGGTGTTCGGTATATCAACAAGCGGAATTTGTGAGGTTTGCTGCAGCTGTTCAAGAAAGGAGGCCAGATGCTCATTTAGCTCTACCTCAGCCTGAAGATCCATCTCCAGGTCACCAGCT
Organism: Paenibacillus sp. J31R122; assembly: GCF_056269185.1. NCBI lineage: Bacteria > Bacillati > Bacillota > Bacilli > Caryophanales > Paenibacillaceae > Paenibacillus > Paenibacillus sp. J31R122. Next base: position 86,279 of record NZ_JBWDNM010000003.1, on the reverse strand, counting down.
TCGTCAAACGGCGCGCCGCCACGGAGATGCATTTCCAGCACATCACGGAATGACAGCCCTTTTCGTTTACCCATCCGCTTCAACCATTGCTTAATTTGGGTAACATCCTGAGGATCGAGATGAACCCATTCACCGCCTACATTAAACAAACGCCGATTCTGCTCTGCGAGATTAAGAAATTCCGCTTCAGACAGATCAACATCACCCAGAGCAAGCTTCCAATCGAATTGAACAATTTGATCTAGACCGAACATCGGCTGTGCCGCTGAACCCACTGATGATTTCATCTTTGCCTTCAAACGAAGCTTACGTGAACGAACGGCTTCCCACCAGCTCGGCAATAAAACCGGACATCCCGCTTCAAGAAGCCGTACACTTGCCTCCTCAAGAAACTTCCAAGCTTCATTTTCCGTTAGCCGCTCACGTATTTGCCCATCACTTGAAATTTCCTCCCATTCGGGGAGAGCGCTAATCCACTTCGCCTGCTCCTTAACGAGCTTGGCATCGATATAGGGCTGCCATTCAGTCGGAATTGGCTGCTCACCTTCACTCTCAAATTCAGGTCCATCCTGCCAATCACTTTTCCGAATAGGCAGCCAAGGTCCACCCTCACGATCCTGCAGTGCTGGACGTAACCGCCATCCATCAGCTTCAGTTGGCTCCGCTAATTGAAGGGCCACGCGGAATGGAAGTGTATCCTTATTCAGCCCTATTGCTATGAGCCAATCTTCCTCATCCACAGATTTCCTTCTTAATACCGCATCACCGGACGCTTCACCTATCTTTTTCCAAGCCTCCGCAGCCTGCTCATTATCTTGAATCATTTGATTGATCACATGGCTCAGCCAATGCTGGGTACCTTTATCTCCGTTTGCGAGTGCCGTTTGGATCGATTCCTCCCATTGTTCGGCCAGCTGTTGCTCATGCTTAGGAATGGACATTTTCCAGCTCTTACTGTCTTCACTCCACTGCTCCCAATTCGGAGCAAACCAACCATACAGCAGAGCTCTTCGTATGTGCTCGGCTATGTTCATCAATGTTTTCAAGCGATCCGTCCACTCTAGCTGCAGCAGTCGAACATGCTTAGGAGAAGACAAGTAATCCATTGCAAGCAAAGGATTTACTTTGAGGAGAGTACGTTCCCCTATGCTGATTTCTTCAATTTCCGCACCATAATAGGATGCTGAATGCCAAGCAAATAAAAGGGGTTTTAGTCTAGCCTCTGCAGCATCTTTCCGATCGGCCGCGCTCAAGAGAACGGAAGCTCCGTCAGTATCTTCGTTCCAAAATCCATCTATCACTAATTTGCGCGCGCCAATATATGCTCTCATGTTACGATTTTCCCTTTCCACAGTTCCTCCTGAAACGCTCTGAGACGCTGATGTTTGCGAACAAGACCTTCAATATATATATCCCATCTGTATGAATCATTTTCCGCCTTATAGAGTCGCTCCAGCTTCTTCAATTGCTTAACGGCCATACGGTAGCCTTGGCGATTACGAGTCAGCATCCATGTCTCAACCGATTGATGGTAAAGCGGCATTAAGGATCGCGGTGCTAATTTGGCCACCTCGCGAAGCGCTTGAACGCTAATATCCTCAGGATGCGAACCAATTAACAGTTGAAGATCAGCCCATTTATCGTAATATTTTTGATTCAACCAATGTTCAGACAGCTCGGTATAGGAATGCGGCAGCAATTGCGTCATATAATCCGTCCACGTTGAAATATCTGGCCGATCCTGATCAGCTCTTCGACATAACGCTACAAATGGGCCGACAGAGCGGCCATTCCGAACTGCGAACACTCGCTCATATAAAAAGCTCATCCAAAGCTTCACCTGATCCCATTTTGCTTCTTCCAATCGGAGAGCCGCACATGGATACATCACCTTTTGAGAACGCTCGAAATTTGCTTTCGCGAAATGCGCAATGGACAGCTCATCCTTGTTATCTAGAAAATACATCATACCAATGGCAATATGCGAAAAGGAAGCGTTGAAGGTAACATCCTCCTCATTCTGTACCGTTAGGAGCATAGCCTGTAATTCCTGATCATACCAGCTCCTGTTCTCGGACAGCTTCTCGCTTACAGCTAAATAAATATGATCCCACTCAAATAATTGTCGTTCTGTATTTGATGCCCTAGCCTTGATATAGGCAACCAGCGCATTTGCCCATTCTATTTCCTTCGTGTCCATATCAACAGGAACTAGGTCTGATACGAGTGTATATAAATGTTCCACCCATGGCTCCGCCATGCGTATGAAAGACATTTCATGATAATATCTGCTGAAGGAGTCCACAGTCAGAATAGCGCGTTCAGCTTGATCTAATACAAATGCGACTGCTGTTGACCAATGCAAGCGCTGAAGCGGTTTTTCCCAGTGTTTCGACGAGCCCTTCAACGACTGCAACACGGGCTGAAGCGCATGAAGAGAATGTCTGCACTTTCTCCAAGCATCGCCATGTGTTGCTTCCATCCATTCTAGCCATTGCTCGGTGCTTCCGTTATGACCCGGGTCAGTCGGCCCTTGCTGGTTCATGGTTGACAATGGCTCTTCGCTTTGTTTCTTCAGTAAGACGCTTGCCGGTGTAAGGCCGAGTAAACGGAAATAGGTCTGCTCCGCATTGTCATGCCCGCCTTCCAGCATACTGCAATATTGGAAATAAACAGCTGCCATATGCTTGCAAAACCCTTCATATGAACAAGTACATGAACTGTACTCAAAATGTCCCGCATCAATTACGACCGCATATAGATCTGATCCTTGCACGACACCATAAAGATTGTCATGATTTCCTGCCTTAGCGTTTTTAACATGACCATCTAAATAATATTGCCAGCCTCTTTTCACAATCGTACTCGCGACTTCATCGCTTATTCGCTGTTCTAAAGCTTCATGCAGCTTTTCGTTGAGATGCATTGCAGACATTCACCCGCTTCCTTTCCGTTCACTTGCATTCTTTCCATTATAACAAAAAAAACGCCGCACCGACGAATGGAATTCGATCAGTTGGCGCTTTTCCTTATTATAGAGGAATTTTTACAATAAACGTAAGCTGTCCTAAAGGCTCCGCTTTAACACAAATTTTCCCTTTATACTGCTCGGTAATCAGCTTCACTATTGGTAACCCGAGCCCTTGGTGATCATGCTGCTTCGTTGAAAAACCCGTTTCAAAGAGCGGCTTCTTAATGACCTCGTCAGCCTTCTCGCAAGTATTGCTAATAACAAACTCCAAATGCTGAGTTGTCTGCGTACCGATCAGCTTTACCTGACGATGTTGTTCTGGATACTTTAGAACTTCATCAAATGCGTTATCGATCAAATTGCCAAGCATTCGATTTACGTCTAACGTCTTAACACCCATTTCCTGCATGTTTAACCCATTGAAGGAGCAGCTGAATTGAATTTTAAAATCCTCGGCTTGAGAAATCTTCGATCGCACAAGCGCAGCGATCGCTGGATTTCCGATATTAATAATATCGTTCATCATTCGAATTTCGCCGGTCAATTCCTTCGTATACGCGATAAGTTCATCCGATTTCCTAAACTCGGCAAGCGAGTGAATGGTCTGCACATGATTTAAGAAATCATGCCGCTGAGCGCGAATCGATTGGAATAGCTGATTAATTTCATCTACATATGTTTCTTGGGTTACGCGCACTGCTTTATCACGGGATAGTCTGTAATATTTCATTGCAAAAAATGCAATCAATACGCTCAAGGCTGTAAAAATTATAATAATAGAAAAGATATTCAAAAACTGAGAATGGAGTTGTTCTCTTATTAACTTATGATCAGAAACTATCGATAGCACATAGTCGTTCAACGGATCACCGTACATATCCGTAATATTAATGCCTTTATCCTTCACATTAACAGGAATAAACATTTTGGATATGTATTTATCACCGACTTTGCGCTCAATGGTTATCGTCTTCTTTGTTCTATGCGCTTCTCGTACAGCGTCTACATCCTCGTCCAGCTTTATCGTGTTTGTTCCATAAAAAATCGCCCGCTGCACAAAATGCTCTTGTACGCCATTCGCTTTTTTTGTTTTCTTTCCGTTAGGAAACGTTTCTGGATTAATAACGGCTACTTCTAGCAGCGTGTCACTATTTTTCACCAAATTCTGGATCATATGATTCACGCCTGTAGCCGTTTCATATTCATCCTGAACGGCATAGCTGATGTAAGGATCAATGATATAGTTAGTAGAACCGTCGTAGTAATAGCCCCATTTATATATTTCATTCAAGTCAGTCGTTGCAACCTCGAATGGACCGCTCCAGAAATTGGGCATCTTTTGACCAAGCCAATTTAAAGATACGTTCTGCTCGTTAAATAGTTCAAGAAAAGCAAAATACCATGGCTTCCAAGTGCTCGTGCTCTCACCAACCTCTTTCTCATCGGATGATTTATAAAGAACAATGTCGTCGTTATCCAATCTCTTTAATAAAGTGATATCCTTAACACCTAGCTTGCCGCTCAGCTCCTCAAGCTGCTTGGTCGTCACCTTTTCCACATCTGGATCAAGCGCGTACTGCGCTGCGATGGAAACCGCCCGCAGCTCGCGTGCGGTTTGCTGCTCAAATAAATTGGCTCCCTTTCGTGATTGTTCCACAGAAACTTCAATTTGTTTGGCAAGCAAGGACACTTCATGATTAAGGGCATCCTCCAGCGTTTCTTTCGTTAGAAAATAGTAAGCCGTATTGTTTATTAAAATCAATATAACGATCACGCTAATTGTCATAAGCCATATATTGCGCTGCATCTCTTGTATCTTGCCCCTCTACGTAACATAACTATCATTTTTTAATACATATGTACTTCTATTAAAACAAGAGACTTAAGAATGATAATCCCCAAATTAATACATCCCATCCTCCAATATTTTTCATTTAAATAGTGAAATACGGTTCTATCATATCATAAAACCTTCAATTATTGAGTGAATTTAATTTATATGATCAATCACAATAATAGAATAATAATGCCGTTCAGAGTGGACATGTCGGAACGTTCTCGACCAATGAAGGCATGGAGCTATCCGAAGAACTTGGTCTAGCCCACTAATTTCGAATTAGAACGGTCATCTTATCTTGGCTCATTTTTTTTATATCGTATCAAACCGGTATTGCTATTCGTTCGTTATCTCTTATGAAACTAAATTCACAGGAGGTAATTGTATATGCAGGCAAAAAAATTTTTAATCGCTTTCTTAGTTTTTATTTTTAGCACGGGAGCTCTACTATCCTTAGACGCTTCGGCTGCGGGTGAACCTTCAGCAATCAAGACGGATGCAGAAGCAGCCGCAGAGTTAGGTTTATTGCTCGGTGACGGTAATGGCGTCGACAGCTCCTATCTAGGTAAGCACTCGACTCGGCTGCAAGCTGCCATTATTTCTTTGCGTCTTCAAGGACTTTTAGATGAAGCTATGGAGTATGCTGGCGATATCAACTTCTCAGATGCAAATGAAGTCAGCAAAGCCAATCAAAAGATTCTAGCTTATTTGAAAAATCATCCAGAACACGGCTGGTTAGGCACAGGCAATGGAATGTTTAACCCATCCAAGCAAATTAGCTCACAACAGTTTTACAAGGTGCTTCTAGAGGTTTTAGGTTATCAATCAGGTAAAGAGTTTTCGTACGCGGATACGGAGAAATTTGCAGCGAACAAAGGACTACAGCAAGTTTCGGGAACTTCCTCACTAACAAATGCACATATCGCAACCGCACTCGTTGAGGCGTTATCCGTACATACATCAAGCGGTCCTTCTCTGTTTGAAGTGTTGCAATCCGAAAAAGTTATTCCTTCAACAGCTCAACTTCCTGATAATCAAATCTTATTAAACAAATCCAACGACAAGCTCAGAACATTTTTCACCGACAAAAACGGGCGTACGCTCTATTTCTTTACAAAGGACGCAGAAGATCCAAATTCCTGCCAAGAGAAATGCTTAAGTAATTGGCCCGTTTTCTATTCCGAGCAACTGATAATACCCGGCAGTTTAAATGCGGATGATTTCTCGGTTATGACACGTTCAGACGGCTCCAAACAAACGACTTATAAAGGCTGGCCTTTGTACTATTTTGTAAAAGACATGACAGCCGGCGATGTAGCAGGCGAAGCAGTCGGCGGAGTATGGTTTGTGGCAAAGCCCGACTATTCGATAATGATCGGAACTTCAACAAAGCTAGGAAATTACTTTACTGACGCTTATGGCCGCACGCTTTACTATTTTGATAAGGATACGCCGCAAAACAGCGCTTGTGAAGGAGCTTGTCTAGCCAACTGGCCCGCATATTCGTTCACAGAGAGTCACACCACCCCATCAACAGTCCCAAGCAGCGATCTAGGCTCAATCACTCGTTCGGATGGAAGCAAACAAGCAACCTATAAAGGTTATCCCTTGTATTATTTCATCAAAGATATCAAACATGGCGACATTAATGGCCAAAATGTCAATAAAGTATGGTTCGTGATTGATCCCGCCGTGTTCAATGGAACGACTGCCCCTCAAGTAAAGACGTACAAGGTTGACATTAAACAGTTTTCCTTCGGTTCAGAGGCCTTAACTGTTGAAGCTGGCTCACGAGTGGTGTTCACCAATTACGACGATATGAAACATAATGCAGTTGCGGTAGATGGTTCTTTTGCTTCTCCTCTCCTTGGCAAAGGGGAGTCATATACGATAACACTAGATAAGGTCGGGACGTACGACTATTACTGTGAACCGCATAAGAATTTTATGACTGGCAAAATCATCGTGAAATGAGTGTGATGTGAGTATGCAAAGCAAACTCCGATTTTTATCACTGCTCCTAAGCAGCTTTCTATGTCTAATTGTCATTGCTGCATGTGGGTCAGAGGCAACGCCCGTTTCGGAACAGCATGCCAGTAACGCGGTCGTTTCTCCTGAGATAGATATAGAACCCACAATTGAAGCATCAACGGAGCCGGTAAGCACACCTACACCTACACCTACACCTATGCCAACTAAAGAAACAGAAGCTCCCACTGCTAAACCATCTGAAAGCAATCATTCTGATGGGCATGCTTCTAATATCGATGATAAAGATAAAGTCGATGATAAAGAGAAGGTGGATAATCCAGTCACTCCTAAGAAGACGGATCCAACTCCAACAAAATCAACCGCTATAAGTCCTAAGCCATCGGCTGCAACAGCTTCTAATGCACCAGAAGAAGTGCATGTCGTGGAAATTACGAACTTTGCATTCTCTCCCGAGAAGCTTACGATTAAAGCTGGAGATCGTGTGAAATTCATCAATAAGGATGAGATCAGCCACACTGCTACAGCTGATGATGATTCTTTCGACACCGGGTTGCTAGATCAAGATAAATCGCAAGAGGTTACATTCTCGAAGACTGGTGAGTTTTCATATTTCTGTGTGCCACATCCAGGGATGAAAGGAACGATCGTTGTAGAAGCCAATTAATAAATTGAGAGATAGGAGAGCCGTTTACGGCTCTCCTATCTCCTGTTATGATAAATCTTATTACAGCCTGATCTGGAGGCCAAACGATATGCGGAATCTGTCCGATTACGAACTTATGGTGCTGATCAAAAGAAAGCAGCATAACGCACTCGAGATTTTATATGACCGATATGCTTCTTTTACATACTCATATGCCATGAAAGCGGTAAAGCACGAACCTGCAGCGAGAGATATCGTCCAACTGGTTTTCATCCGGTTATGGACAACCGAATCGGAATTCGAATCCGACAAAGGCCGATTTTCGAGCTGGCTTCTGACAATTACTCGAAATATAACGATTGACTGGATACGCAAAGAACGGCGGGAGACGATGGATAACGTCCCTTTCGAGCCTGAGCAAATAGATGGCATCCCAGACCAACTCACCTTATCTCCAGAAGATAATGTTGTACGAAGTGCACAAAAGGAAGAAATTCAAAGTGCCTATCGTTATTTGTCTAATCCACAAATTATGCTCTTAGAACATTTTTATTGGCAAGGTTACAGTTTAAGCGAGCTGTCAGCTATCTATAATCAGCCTCTAGGAACAGTAAAAAACCGACTGCATCAAGCATTGAAAATACTACGTAGGCATCTACTGGTGGAAGGAGATGGGCTAGGATGAACAAGGACAAGCAAACAGCGGCATGTGACCTATGTCTGGATTATGTATCAAGCACATGTACAGATGAACAAAGACTTTTATTCGAAAGTCATCTTTCCGAATGTATCCACTGCCAGAAAGAAATCGATGAACTACGAATTGTATGGGAGGCGTTTCCAGAAACTATGGAACAAATCGATCCACCAAAAGATTTGAAGAAACAAGTAATGGATGCTATAGTCGCTTTGGATGCTACTAATCCGGTTAATGCGGTTAGTGCTGCTGCCACGCCACCAATCAAACGCTTCTTCACTCGAAGATGGAAATCGCTCGCTTCAATAGCAGTTATGCTTGCTTTCTTCGCAGGTTCTGTCTGGAATTATCAGCTGTACCGCGAACGATCGGCTGCTCCATATTCATTAGAACAAGCATTACAGGTTCCCGCAGCCCAAATTGAGCGACTAGTATCATTAAAACCTCAAAACCTCACAGAATCTAAACAATCATACGGCGTCGCTTGCATTATCGACAATGGCCAAAGCAAGCAGTTTGTCGTATACGTGTTCGGAGCAAAGGCTACAACGGATACACAAGCATATCAAGTATGGCTTCTCCAAGACGGTGAGCGAAAAAGTGCCGGCACATTCCGCGTTGACGAGCACGGAATCGGCTTAATGGCACTTCCTCTTACTACGGATAACCTCACTTTTGAGTCGATTGGCATCACTCTTGAGCCCGACGATCGCGGAGACAAACCACGTGGCGAGAAGATGTTTGGATCTGTTTAGCTAATAGATTACAAATATGCTGCCATCGTCACTACCCTTCAATGTTTGTCACCCTACATTCCACACTATGTGAACAAAAATAAGACAGCATCCTTTTCACGATGCTGTCCGATTATTTGACTATGTTAGATTTGTAATTCCCCCAGCTTGATTAGTTCAACAACCGCTTGCGACCGTCCTTTAACGTTCAATTTTTGCATGACGTTAGAGATGGGTTTTAAATACGTCAGATGAACGTGCAGGGATTGCTTTCACATGCTTGTAATTGTTCTTGCTAAAGAACCTTTTCGCTTTGACTGAATAAGCAACGTTTAGATATCGAGGAAAACCTCCCTAAATTCTATGGGGCGGTTATTTGTCATGCGTTTTTACCAGAATAGCACCCTAGTTATAATACCCTATGGCTCACCTCCTACTGTTGAACGAAAAGCCCAAAAACGGCCGCATCAGTCTACCTCCCGGCAACCTGTCACAAGCTCAAAGCCAAGTGTGTTATAGTAGTGCTAAGATAGCAGCTCCGATGTACTCGAGCAATGGGATCGCTTCGTACTTACATCGAAAGAATCAAACACATATTGAGATTTCAGGATTGAGGGCATATGGTGTTCATCGGCAATTTTATCCTAAAAAAATCGTATCGGGGGAAATTGACAATATGCAGCCGGTTTACGGTCAAATGATCACAGCTAGTGATGTCATGCTTGATGACTCAATGGGCAACAACCCAACATTTCAATGGCAAGTACAGGAATCACGTATAAGCGACCAATATATTAATGTGAAATCGGGTGGGACATCGGACAGCTACACCGTAACATTAAATGATATTGGCAAAAAATTGCGTGTTGTAGTTTCACAATTAAATGGTGACAGTAAAACTTCATTGCCCACGAGCACAGTATTAAATACCAACCCCCTTATTGCATCGATTAATTTCGATAATCATTTAATGAACGATGCAGATCAAGTGCATTTGTTGGTAGCAAATGGAGAATATCGTTATGTAGACGGTGTATTACCCGGGACCAAAGCTCTGCATTTAGAAAGCGGAAACAGCAATTATGTCGGTACGACGCATAGCTTGAATTTTGGTCATGACAGTTTTACCGTATCCTTCTGGTATAAGGGCGACACGAACAACACTCAGGTCATCTGTTCAAACAAGGATTTTAGTAACGGCTCTAACGCAGGCTGGGCGATTTACACATCAGCCCATTCAGTCGAAATGAACTTCGGATTCCCGAATGCGGCAGTAAAGAACATCTCCTTTGGACGCAACACGTTTGATGCATCCGATTGGCGTTACGTGACCTACGTTGTAGATAGAAATAAAATGCTCGCGTCGTTGTATATTGATGGTTACGAAATGGCTCAAACTACGCTAAGCCTCGGAACTTTAGATACATCGAACCCCTTACATATAGGTTGCGATGGGCTTTGCAACCTCGGCGGTAATTCATTCGATATCGCTGATCTGATGATTTGGCAAGGCGCATTTAGCAGTGATGTAGTTCAAGCGAATTATAACAGTTACGCTATAAATAAAGTAGAGATGCAAGCGCTTAACGACACTATATCAGAAGCAAATACAATAATTGCAAGCGGTCTTGGCAACGGCTTCAGCGAAACTGATTTTGATTACTTGAAGAAGGTTTTGAATACGGCAGCTTCGGTTGCAGCAACGCAACAAGTAAAATTGTATACACAGGAAACCATCAATTATTACGTACGTGAACTAAACAATGCCTTATTCATCTATCAAAAAAGTAATAAAAAATTAACTCCCGCCGATTTAAATATGATTGTGGACAGCGACCCGGAAATGAGTCCCAATGCAATCAAGCGCGTGGAAGAAAGTTTCAGAAAAGAACTGAGCGTATTCCCGCAGGCCGACGTCATGTTTATTCCTGGCGACGTTACCGGCGGTAACAATGCCAACGAATATGTGTGGATGAAAGAGATGACAAACGTATACGACAAACTTAAAAATGAGGGGTTATTTGACAACACGGCGTTTTATATAATAAGAGGGAACCATGATATGGAAGGCGCTGAAGAGATCATACCTGTCGGTTCGGCAGGCGCGTGGAACGAATCTACGAATTCGTACGACAACAATTTTTTTAACGATTCTTATCGGGTACAGGTAAAAGGATTTAATCTTGTAGGTTTTGATGGTAATTATAACAATTATAATACGGTGGGGAAAACCAACACTTTCCTCAACCAGATTACAGAAGAAGAGGATTACGATCCTACAAAGCCGATATTTGTATCTTCTCACTTCCCAATAAGCGGAACCGTGTGGTCATCGGAATGGAGCAGCAAGGCAAGTGATGAGGTAGGAAAATATATTGCTGACAACAATTTGTCCCAGGTTATGTATCTATCAGGTCATACGCATTTCGACCCGACCGACGAACGTTCTCTCTATCAAGGTGCGGCCACGTATCTCGAATGCGGCGCGTCGACATATTCCAGTTATATTGATAACGGTCCGTACGGTGGATATATAGAAGGCAAGTATATCAAATACAATATCGCACCCCGCATCGCGAATTTCTTTGAGGTTTACGGCACCAAGGTTATTATTAAACAGTATAATTTAAGCACAGATCAATTTGTAGGCATACCTTATGTAGTAAACGTCGGCGAAGGCAAAGATGCTTTTACATACAACAGGCGCGATACAAGAGAACTCATTGCTCCGCAGTTTGATGAAGGTATTACGGTCAATTCTATCGATTGCACCGAAGTTACTTTTACAATAAAACAAGCAAATGACAATGTGCGCGTATTGGAATATAATATCCAGCTAATCAACAAGCTCACCGGGGAAGTGGACAAATCGTTCAACAGCCTTTCGCTGCCGCTAGACGATCCATACCTTGAATACAAGGAATATAAAATGACTGATTTATTGCCGGGTACTCCATATATAGTCAGGGTATTCGCCGCGGATTCCATGTATAACCGTTCGTCGCAGGACATTGACATTATTACTGACGGTGTAAATTAAACAGCTTCGCTGCGCCTACTAACATAACAGGGGTGGCAATCGGAACGGTGAAGGCAGCGGACGCCCTTGCATTGCCAACAACAGTAGAATTGGTTACCCATGCAGGAAGCGTGAATGCGAACGTAGCCAGGAATGTCGATCACGCGAGCTATGATCCGTCCGTCAAAACTACACTCCTTGCTTCTCGTTTTACACCGCTATCATCTTTTTGAAGATGAACGGCTGTCGTTTCGTAATGAATCAGAAAAAAGAAGCAAAAATCCACAACCGCGAGAGGTTGTGGATTTACATGGTGGAGACGAGGGTATTTGAACCCCTGTCCACTATCTCCTACTATGTGAACAAAAATAAGACAGCATCCTTTTCACGATGCTGTCCGATTATTTGACTATGTTAGATTTGTAATTCCCCAAGCTTGATTAGTTCAACAACCGCTTGCGACCGACCTTTTACGTTCAGCTTTTGCATGACGTTGGAGATATGGTTGCGGACGGTCTTTTCACTAATAAATAGTTGCTGAGCGATATCCCTCGTTGTTTTGTCCTGTACCAGTAGCTCGAATACTTCGCGTTCACGATGAGTCAGTAAGAACTTGCTCTTATGGTCGCTGCCCTTCAATGTTTGTCACCCCTCCTTGCGCGGGTTTTTATGGTTTAACAAGGTTAAGGGATACAGTCAAAATATAGTATGAAGGGGCGATAGCAATGGTGCTTTTATCAGCTAAAATGGGCACTCGATGACTTACAGTTTTGCGTGGATAATCAACCGATGGGTTGGATTAACGATGGGGTCGCATGTAATCAGTGTGAGCAGCTTGTCTTTTTTGTTGTAATTGAGAACAGAGACGTCTGTCGGTTCAACGATTGATACTTTATATACGGTATAGGTGTACGTTCCCGACTTCGTCTCTACAACAATCTTATCACCGACCTCGATCTCGCCTAAGCGATTAAACAGCCTTCCTTTAGTGCGCATACGGTGCCCTGCAATGGCTGCATTCCCTACTTGCCCGATAGCCGCCGTTTCCTTCAAATGGGCTGTGGCTGCCTTCAAATTTTTTTGCGTCGCGCCTTCAACAACAGGAAGCTTCAGCTTTATCTTATCGATCTTAAGGGTCGCAATAGATACTTGCTTGGGAGCTGCTGTTATTGGAGTTGGCGATGGCAATGACGTCGGTAATGGGGTTGGTACGGTCGATGGGTCTTGTGTTACTGCCGCAGCTTCAGGTTCCTCGTTCATATTCTCCTCATCAAATAAGGCTGTCAGCTGCTCATATTGCTGCTGAACTGGCTGCTGAGCCGTTTCATCAAAACTCGACTCTTCCCATTCCGCCATCAGCTTTTCCTGCTGCCTATTTCCATACCATTCGTTTGCTTTCGGATACAGCAGCACCAAAATACCAAGAATGACTAATGTATAAGACAATATTCTCCTCATGGCTTCACTCCCAATACCGAACTAACTTCAGCCTGAAGATGATGCTTTTGTGACAAAAACCCATCTTTTGCTGCCGTAGAAATTAATGCCGACTATAACGATTGTTACAACGACCTTAGCTACAAACTTATCGATGCTCCAAAACATAGTTAAAGCCGATAGCATTAATAGAGAAAGTCCGAGTAAAATTAGATTCCATACTATAAAACGCAAGCTTCTTTTCCAATCCTTGAAGTAAGATGTTGAACTCCCGCTCTTTGCGAATGTGAATTTATTATTCAATATATAGCTATTAATCATTCCGGCGCCGTATGCAGCAATTTGAGCCAGAATTATGGATACACCCAGCCAACTGAGTAAAGTGAACGTAATAAAATCAATAGCTGTATTCAAAAGTCCCACCAAATTAAATTTAACGAATTGAATCGCCAATGCTTTTCTGCTTGGTTCAAACATATTTCTTAACGCCATCCGCGCCAGTTTCCACGCTTGAGGCATTCCCCTTTTGCTCGGGATATCCCTGCACCTCACGAACGATATACAACGGTCGATTCTTGGATTCATCATATATTCTGCCGATGTATTCTCCGATAACGCCAAGCAGCATTAGAATAATGCCGTTAAATAATAAATTTACAGCAACTATGGATGCCCAGCCTTCTACGGTGCCACCTGTAACGAGCTTCTGAAAAATTACGACTACTAAGTAGATAAAGCTTGAAATAGACAAGGCAAAACCTACATAGGTAGCAATTTTGAGAGGTTTGTAGGAAAAGGACGTAATACCGTCTACCGCAAAGCCAATCATTTTCTTAAGCGGATACTTCGTTTCTCCGGCAAACCGTTCCTCACGCACATATTCAACCATCGTTTGCCTAAAGCCTATCCAGCTTACCAACCCTCTAACGAAGCGATTCTTTTCTTTCAGGCTGCGGAGTACGTCACATACCTTTCGATCAATCAAGCGGAAATCTCCGGTATCGATCGGTATATCGACATTTGTCATGCTGCGCAATAAGCGATAAAACAGCTTAGCGGTCGCTTTCTTGAACAAGGTCTCCCCTTTTCGTTTCAGCCGCTTCCCATATACGACCTCATATCCTTCCTTCCACTTTGCAATCATATCTAAGATGACCTCAGGGGGGTCCTGGAGATCCGCGTCGATGACGACTATTGCATCACCCTGCGCGTAGTCCATACCCGCAGAGATGGCGATTTGATGACCGAAGTTGCGTGAGAAATTAATGAGTCGAGCATTTGGGTCGCATTGGCATATCATCGTAACCAGATCAACCGTTCGATCTTTGCTTCCATCGTTAACGAATACAAGCTCGTATGGCTCTTTCGTCAGATCCATCACTTGCTTTAGTCGATTATAGGTATGATCAATAACCTCTTCTTCGTTGTACATAGGCACAATGATGCTATATTTTACAGCTGACTGGTTCATCCTTGAACCTCCTTAAAGTTTTCCGACAAGAATAGCAACTTCCAGCATGCTCTTAGCTAAAATAACCAACTTGGGAACCAACGCAGCACATACATGATATACCACTTCTGGACGGGCAAGCCGGATAAAGCTGGATAAAATAATAAAAATAATATTACAGCCGCCGTCAAATACAGATATCGTATTTTGACAAAGCCTGGTTTCTTTTCTTCCATTATTTTAAACAAGTATACAAGACTAAGAATAATAAACGGCACCATTGCGAAGTAGTGATAAAGATAAGTTAACCGAGTCACTAGCATCCATGGCACATACTGCGCTAAGAAAGCAATCCATACGATATACATCGATTTATCTTTGCGTTTAATACTTACCCAAATGGTTAGCAGCATGGCAAGAATACCTGTCCACCAAATGAGCGGGTTACCCATCGCCACAATAGTCGAGGCTTGTCCAGCCGGCATATTGTCACCGGAATAATACCAGACAGGCCGTTTCATAAACGGCCACTCCCACCAGGTCGAAGCGAATGGATGTGTCGAGACAAGATTGCTGTGATAACTAAACATATGCTTCTGGTAGTCTACAAGATTCTTAACAGTATACCCTTCATCCATAACCGTAAGTACCGGAATGTAGGACAAACTATATATTATTAGAGGAATCGCAATATAAAAAATAAGGCAGCTGGCTAAAGTAATCAATGTATTTCTCGGAAAAACGTTAACGATATGCAGAAGCTTCTCTTTATTGTATAACTCGCTCCCTTTGCGAAGTACCCGCCTTGCAGCAGCATATTCCTTGTAGCGATCATAAAGCGATAGAGCTAGTATAATCGCTAGACCTGCGCCGCCATATAAAACAATCCACTTTGAAGCAACTCCAATTCCAAAAAACAGACCGGCTAAAAACAACGGCATTAGTGTTGCGCCAAGCTTAACACGGTAAAAGCTGAGCGACTGATACTTTTGCATAAAATAAAACATCAGCATAATAAAGAACACGCCGTAAACATCAATTGTTGCGATTCTCGTTTGTGTAAAGTGCATGAAATCAACCGCGAATAACGAAGTTGCTAAAATAGCGTAGCTCCGATTTTTAAATAAGCTTCTTGCAAACAAATACATAATAGGCAGCATTAAAATACCGAAGACAGTGCCCGCAATCCGCCATCCAAATGGATTTAAACCAAATAACTTAATACCAAGCGCTATTATTATTTTACCCAGCGGCGGATGTGTATTCTCATAGGCTACAATATGTTCAATATGCTCATAGGCTGTACGAGCGTGGTATATTTCATCAAAATAAGAGCCATTCATATAGGTAGCTTGATATTCTGCTTTACTTTGCTCATCGAAAAGCAGCTGTACGCTCCCGCGCTTAGCTTCCAATGCTTGTTCTGCATGAACAGCAGTAATTGGCAGCGGAGTTTCGCTGCCTTGCTCATAAATCGCAAGCTCATGCATAGAAAAACCACTTGTTTGAACGTTTAACTTAACGTATCTCGCTTCAACAGCTACGTTTTGAGTATTCCAAGTAAACACGGCGGTATGACTATTTTCTACATCCGTCTTATTACCCCAATTTGTTCCATCGACACTAAATTCATAGTTGAATTTGCCTGTGCCGACCCCGCCGAAGTTATTAATTCGCTCAATCTGCTTGTTCTCTCCTAGATCTACATAGAAGCTTTGAGCACTGCTTGAAGGCTGCCAAGCCGTTTCAGGCCCCTTCATCGCGCCGAGATTAGATATGGCTACAATCGCATACAATAGCGTAATAGCTCCCATCCACAGCCAGTCTTTGCGATCTAGCCGCTTACCCTTCTGTTTAACGCTCTCCTTCGAATCCAGCTTAAATGGCTGCAAGGCTTGATGATCCGCAACGCTTTTTACTTCGTCTGTAACGATCTCGACCTCTTTAATTGCTCCTCTTTTATAAATATCATATCCGATATACAGCATATAAAGCAGCAGCCCTATATTCGTTATGGATCCCACTATAACAAACCCGTCCATTGGCAGCTTCGTTGTTGTCTCACTGTACGCCAATACATATGAAATGTTTATAAAATTGGTCACACTAAATCCAAAAAACAGATGCAGCATTCTTCGGTCAAGAGTTTGAATAAAAGTGAATAGGCTGAGTAGAAGAATAGGGAACATATAACGCTCATGCATTTTGGTCACGAAGAGAAATACAATACTGATTAGAAGCATCGCAATATAAAAGGACCGATCACTTCCTCTGCTGTCCCTCTTTCTCCATGAGTAATAAATAGCTAGCGCGACCGCGACAAAAATAAATATCGTTCCCCAAGTTTTGAAGGTTAGAAATAACCATTCCTGATCCAGCGGTTTCCAGTTGGCATTGCTGAGCGCATAAATATTAAATGCATTCAATGTCGCATAAGGATACGAGGAAAGCGTCCCTTTATACAAAGCGATAAGCGTCTTAAGCCCGCCCTCGCCTCCAAAAAACGGAAGTGCAAGTAAAATGAATGTAGTAAAGCCATAAAACGCGCTGAGCGCAACTTGCTTCCAGTCACGACGATAATAGAGTGCGATAAGCAGCACCGGCATAAAGATGAACGCCTGTGGCTTAATCAACGCGGCAATCGCATACCAAATCGATGCGCTTCTTATGCGATTTTCCGAAATGCCGTGAATGGATAGAATAAGTACAAACGCAAACACAGCATCTACTTGTCCCCAAGCCGCAGAATCAACGATAACAGCAGGATTAAAGAGATAAAGGGTCGCAAGACCTAGAGAAACCGCGTAGCTTACTTTCTTCTTCGCGATAACATATATATAAGCGGCAGCAGCTAAATCTGCTATAATTGCGGGTAATTTAAACAAGAGAAGCGCTTGAGCCGAGCTTGAATTCAGAGCAAGCATGCTTTTAATAGAGCCCAATATATATAAAATATAAATATAGCCAGGCGGATAATCTACAAACATGCCAGTATTATAAAATTTAGACAGACCGCTATTAGCCGCGTGGTCAGCCCATGCCATAAACAAAGCGATATCATTCTCATAACCTTTATTAGATACGGCAATCCATAATCGAAGCGCTAATGCGACCAAAAAAACAGCGGCAAAAGCAATTGGATACATAGCTTTCCTCTGATCTAACCAGTTCCTATCCCTTATTACCTTATTGTAAATGACTCCAAATAGAATGGCGAACATCATCGCGTACAAAAGATACGAAATAACCGATACAGGCTTGCTAGCATCCGCTTCCGTATCGGTCACAGTAGTTGTTGCGAGTGAGAACACTTCCGTCCCTGCTGGTGCACTGGATACCTTTTCAACCTTTAAATCATCGAAGAAAGCTTGTCCAGTGTTGACACTTCCGTATCCGCCCAGGCTGGCACCGACAATGATTTCCTTTTGTTTCTTGCTCGTCTTCCCATAGAACTCGACGTATTGCCATTGCCCGTTCGTATTCTTTACTTGAGGATAGGATACAGCTACCCCCTCAACGAATAAATGGGCTCCCATGGCATCCTCATTGATTCCTTCTGCTAGGACGTACCCCGATATACGATAGATACTTTTCTCCTTGACTTCTATCGTTTGAATCCATCGCGCATGGTCAGCTGTTGCATTATGTATAGAAACAGAATTAGAGCCAGAATGAGCAACCTCTCGTTCAATTGAAAAAACGCTTAAACCATCATCCTTGCTCCATTCCTCATGGACCCAAGCATCAGGTGCATCTGCTGTTACTTGCTCAAAGCCTGCATTCTTCAGCAAATTATCAGCAGCGCTGCTCATAACAGCGGGCCACATCATGAAAAGTAGAATGACTGCGGCTATTGTTCGAGAGTACAGTTTAAAGCTCATTTTAATGCTCACCTCAAATCTAAAGAATAAGAAACCTTTATTTTACATATAAACACACTATCACTGTAAAGGATGAAAACGACTTGGTCAATGAATGTACAAAAAAAACCGGTAGGATGGCAAATGCCATCCTTATTTAATTGTAACCGATTGGCTTACCAAATTTCTATACCGATCCGTTCGAGAGACAAACTTCACACGGAGCAGCCGTTTCGTCCTCGCGCTTACTTTCCAGGTATGCGTGCTTTGATCAGCCCTTCTTAAAGCAGCAAAATTATAAAAGCTGGTAGATTGGATCTTGTAACCTTTATTGATGCAATCTCTTAAAAACCGCATATCTGTTCCTTTAGGCAGATCAATAAAAGGAACGTTCAGATGAATCTCCTTCTTAAATAATATAGTCGCTCCCGCAACACGGTTAACATTCGGCATTTTGGCCAGCATAAGCTTTTTCGATTGCAAAAAATACATGAAAAACTTATTCTTTCCAATAATATCTGCATTGGATTGGTCGAATTTTTTAATGGCTTCTGTTAAGTAATGCGAGGAATAGAAATCATCATCATCAAATTTTGCTATTATATCGTACCGAGCTCTACTAATTCCTTCATTCAAGCATTTGCCTAACGACCATTTCTCCGGCAGCTGGAGGATAGTTATTCGTTTCAGTTTCTTCGTATACCGCTTGTAGCTGTTAATGCTCATGCTATCGTTATTTAGTATAACGATCAATTCTTTCCTCTTAAAATTTTGACGGATATAGTTTTTGAATAATGGTTCCATAAATTCCGGCCTGTTTGTTACACAAATAATTGAAATACCCTTTATTGTCTTCCTAGTTGAGTGAGCTTCCTCTTCCTTCGGCAACTGCTTTGGAGCAGCGGCATCCAGGCTTTCTGAAAGCTCCTGTTTCCCTGTCATGGATTGCCTCCTCCAAGTCTGACAATTTTAGCATTTCCGGTTACTCCTTCCGTTACATTTCGAGTGTCATAAATAAGAGACGTGTAATTAGTCAGCAAGGGCAGCGGCAGATTGGAATGATCCGTTGCAATAATAACGCAGTCTACCCCCGATAATGTTTCTTCCGTAAGATCAACGCTTTCTAGCTTGTGCCCTCCTACTTGAATGGAAGGTATATATGGATCATGATATACCACTGCAGTACCTTCAATCTGTAGAAGCTCAATCAGTTCAATTGAAGCGGACTCTCTATAGTCGGCGATGTCAGGCTTATAAGCAGCCCCATAAACCATCAGATTAGCGCTAGAGAGCGGCTTAGGAGCGAGCAGCCGTTTAAGCTGCTGCACCACGTACATCGGCATCATTTGATTAACAGCATTTGAAATTTGAATAAACTCAGAATTGATCCCGTACTGTTTAATTTTCCATACCAAATAAGAAGGATCTACAGGAATGCAATGTCCCCCAATTCCCGGACCCGGATAAAAGGCGGTATAGCCGAATGGCTTTGTACTTGCCGCGCCTATAATTTCCCATATATTCAGGCCTAGAACATCAGATATCATCGCCAGCTCATTGATAAACGATATATTAATTAATCTAAATGAATTTTCCAGCAGCTTCGTCATTTCTGCCGCGTCCGTTGAAGAGACGGGATGGACTTTAATAAATAACTGCTGATATAGCTTTTCTACTTTGTCCAAGCAGCTTTCGGTTATTCCGCTTACTACCTTTGGAATACTTTCCATAGGGTACTTCTTATTGCCAGGATCCACCCGCTCAGGGGAATAAGCGACAAAAAAATCTACACCAATCCTTAATCCTGAATTACTTAAAACGGGCAGAAGAACCTCTCTTGTCGTCCCAGGGTATGTGGAGCTCTCTAAAATAACAAGCTGTCCTTTTTTCAAATAACCGCTTATTTGCAATGCAGCTTCTGTCAAATAACTCAAATCTGGTGTTCCATAGGAGGAGAGCGGTGTCGGTACACAAACGATAATGGCTTCAGCAGCCTCCATCATACTGAGCTGATCAGTGGGCGTAAAGCGTTTTGAGTGAAGGACAGTCTGAATCTCCTGATCTGCGATTTCTAATATATAGCTCTGCCCTTTGTTTAGCTTTTCAATTTTATGTTGGTCTAAATCGATGCCAAGCACATGAAATCCCTTTTGTGCAAATAGCAATGCTAAAGGAAGACCGACATAACCCAGACCCATTATTGCTACTGTACGCTGTTCATCATTTGTTCTCATTATTAATTCATCTGTCATAATCTACTATCTCGCCCTCTTTCTAGCAACTAAATTAGATTCGATAGTATATGAAGAAGCGAATTAAAAAGATTGGACAATTAGCCAAGTAGTGATTTACAACATGATAGATAACCATTTGACTCTGACCCAAGCATTTGTCTTACACAGGCAATGGTTCAGCAGCATAGAATGAAGGAATCTGCCGCGATTAAATGAAAGGGATGTGGTCTTGAGATGAGAAGGAAGTTCAGTAGCCCCCGTGAGCATTTCGACATTATACTGATGTCCAACTTTGGTCTTCCGGGAGGAACAACCTCATCAAATATTGAAGAAATGAAAGTGCAAAGACAAGCTGGATTAAAGACTGGCCTCATACACATGCCGAGTAATGGGAGAAAAAGCGCTAGAGTAATCAATAAGAAAATTAAATATATGATTGATAGAAGACGAATTAAAATGCTGGCTTATAACTCTAAGGTTTCCTGTGATGTGCTTATTATTAGGCACCCTAGAGTGCTTCAAGTGAAAAAGCGTTATAAACCCAACATTGTAGCGAAGAAGATACACATTATTGTTAATCAAACACCTAGAGTAGATTACGGCAAAAGAGGAAAGCTTGTATATAATATCAGGCAGTGCGATCAACGGGTTAAACATTATTTTGGTCATGCGGGCATTTGGCATCCTATCGGCCCTCAGGTCAGATCAACCCTTCATAAGCATCATCCAAATCAATTAAAATCTATTCAATTAGCGTCAACTGATTGGGTAAATATTATTAACACGAGAGAATGGAGAAGGAAAAGCCGTCCGAAACAAAACAATGTTATTAAAATAGGCAGACATTCAAGAGATGGGCTCGTGAAGTGGCCTAACAATTCTACTGATTTGTTGAATATATATCCTACATCACCTAAGTATGAAATACATGTTCTAGGCGGAGCAGAAATTCCAAAAAAAGTGCTAGGCAAATTGCCGGAAAATTGGCGTGTGCTCAAATTTGGAAAACGCTCTCCCAAAGCTTTTTTATCAGAGCTTGATGTATTTGTTTATTTCACTCATCCAGACTGCGTAGAAGCTTTCGGACGCGTTATCTTCGAAGCAATGGCAGTTGGCGTACCTGTTATTCTTCCATATAACTACAAAGTGTTGTTTGGAGAAGCAGCCCTCTATGCAAAGCCTTCCGAGGTAGAAAGTCAAATTCAAAGACTGATGTCTGATTCCGAGTTTTATGAAAGGCAAGTGAAAAAAGCTATAAAATATGTAGACTCTAACTTTGGTTACACGAAGCATAGATCTAGAATAAGAAGGAGTAGAAGGAGCTTAAAATAATTATGAAAAATGCACCTGCGCGATAATGGCGTATGTAGGTCAGACTACATCTTAAGCCACTCACGCTAGGTGCATTTTGCAATACTGTCATAAAAGATCTATTTACATCGACTTTGGAGGGAAGATTCGTTCAGCTAGTGCGTTGAATTCTGCTATATAACCTTGTATGGGGTGTCCAAGCTTCACATCATTCATATAGGCATTCATACGTCCGACAAACTCTGGATTTGCCGATACATACACGTGCTCCACACTTGGTTTCAAGCGCTTGACCTCATCCGTAATTTTTTCTTTCATTTGTTCCGTCAGCTTATCTTGTCCCGTTGAAAGGCTGCTCATTCTTTTACTCCAATTTATGCTGTCTTTACCTAAGGACTCCGTATTTGATCTACTCATCATATGCTTATCTCCTTTTAGCTCACCTTCAGCTAGCGATACCGCGACATAGGCATTTTGATCAGTCAACATGACGTAGGATCGTTTTACCATTTCCAATTTAGAAATTTGCTCAGAGATTGCTTCACTCATTTCCATCCGATAATTTTTATGTGAACCGCGCACATTGTTTCTTTTCGATTTATTGCCATTTACTTGGCCGCCTGCTTGACCATCAACTTGATTCATTTCATATGCTTGGTCCTTCGTGGAGCGCTGAGCCTTAATGAGGTTGCCATTGGCATCATATCGAATCTTATTTTGACGAATGTTTTTATTTCCCAAATCCCCTAACTTGTCGCTGCATCCCGTCAGCATAGTACTAAGTAGTAAAGCCGCGGACAGAACCGCCATTATTTTGCGCATTTAGCCATCCTCCATTTAGGTTTGATCAGACTACAGGCCTGCTCTTAGCGTTTGCAGTGATCATACTGGCTATACACGCATTGACAAAATCAAATCAATGAAGTAAATTGGTATCAGATACTAGTACTAGGTACTAATTATGAAAGGATGCGTGATCTGATATGTCTGAACAAAGTCAATACGCCGTTCGCTCCAATGCTGTCATTACCGCCATCGGCTCATATGTACCTGAACGCATACTAACGAATGCTGATTTAGAGAAGCTGGTCGAAACGAATGATGAATGGATCGTGCAGCGCACCGGTATTCATGAACGACGAATTGCAGCCAGCAACGAATATACGAGTGATCTATGCTTTGCTGCTGTACAAAATATGATTGATAGATATAACGTTAACATTTCCGATGTTGACTACATTATTGTGGCTACTTCAACGCCAGATTCAACCTTCCCCAGTGTAGCATCACAAGTGCAAGGTCATTTTGGAATTACAGGATGCGGAGCAATCGATATGCAGGCAGCATGCGCAGGTTTCACCGCTTCTATACAGCTTGCTAATGGGCTTCTATTATCAGGTGCATATAATAAAATATTGGTAATTGGGGCAGAAGCCCTATCCAAAATTACGGACTACACAGATCGTACAACGTGTATATTGTTTGGTGACGGAGCAGGAGTAGTGCTAATGGAGGCAGCTGCAGAAGATTCGGGCAATATACTCGGGGTGTATTCTAGTACGAACGGCTCTCGCGGTCATCTTCTTTATCGCAGCAGCCTTGCACCCGCTATCGGCGAACATGCTATTGATATGAACGGTTTTATCGTGCAAAATGGTCGTGAAGTTTATAAGTGGGCCGTCAGTCAAGTAGCAGCTAGTGTGAATGAGATGCTGCAACGCAGTAAGCTGACGGTTGAGGACATCGCTTGGTTCGTCCCTCATAGTGCCAATATGCGTATTATCGAAGCGCTTTGTGAACGAACCGGATTTAGCCTTGATCATACGTTAACCAGCATTAAACATTTCGGCAATACATCAGCCGCTTCGATACCTCTAGCTATCGATTTAGCCCTTCAAGCGGGCACCCTGAGGCCCAATCAGCTCATGCTTTTATTTGGCTTCGGAGGAGGCTTAACACAATCTGGAGTCATTATTAGGTGGTCTTTATAGACGAAATAAGCAGTGCTGGAACCTCTAATTACGCGATAAGCAAATAACCCCTTGCAAGAAACTGACAGGATTACATCCTAATAAGCTTCTTGCAAGGGGTTTTCTTAATTAAACAATTTGTGCCGTTGCCTCATTTTCCAACTTTGAGCTCTCGTACTCTTTTGTTTGTGCTTTTTCCTTCAGCTGCTTATTGAGATATGTTGCATAACGAACAGGGTTGGCAAAGGTTGCCCGCCACTTTTCCTTTTCACCTGCATCTCGGAACGTAATCCTCAAATCGCGAAAATTAACCTCAATAAGCCAAGGATGCTGCTGTTCATCCAGCGCAATGTCCATTCCCAGGTCGGCAATATGAGGGTGCTCCTTTTCAATCGTTTTTGCAATTCGCAATGCTAGCTTTGCCACTTTTCTTTCAATAACAGGTCCATTCCAACCCCATTTCTCAAACAGCTGCTCCGCCTTCAGCGATTGGCCGCCGCAATGAAGATTTGTAACAATCGAACCTTTCTTCGCGACTCTGCCGACTATACCCGTATAATTCCAGCGGCCTCTTCCGTCCTTTTGTACGGATACTCGGAAATCAACTGGTTTACCATGGTAGGGCATTAACGTAATTCCACGCTGCACCAAATATTTTTGTTTCTTTCTTTTGATCATTTTAATAATTTGATCAATACTAACTTTTTTTCGTCTAGTCCGTCCAAGCACATTGATTTCAGCAACCGTTTTTTCATTCTCTTTACGAATACGTATGATTCCTTTTCCAACGGATAATTTGCTTGGTTTTAGAAATAAATACGTGTCTTTGTTCTTTTCTAAAAGTTCCTTCACTGATTGATGCGTTACTGATTCTGTATCCGGAAGATGTGGGAGCAGCCTTTTTTCTTTAGCCAAAATGTGATGAATGTCCAGCTTGGAAATGATATTTTGCTCGTTGAAGACGATTTTCCCCATTTTTTTTAGTTTTTTAATCTTATTAATAGAATAGGAGTTATTCGTCCTTGTTCGATTTATAATGACGGAAGGAAGTGCTGTTTTTAATCGAGCCGAATCTGTTCCGTTCCAGCCTCGGACTTTCCCCTTATCCCAATCGATATCAAGCAATGAAAAAAAAATGATTTCTTCTCCTGTTTGATGAGCCGTTTCGATATAAAAAGCAGGCTTTTCAAAGCTGCGTATACCTTTGATTAATCGGCGTAGCATCGAATGAGGATACAGTATTCCGATCATCGCTTATCCTCCGATCATAATAAAATATTTTTGATATATTATATGCCCTCCACGTTTCCGTGACCGTAAAGAATGGAAATATAACGCCATTGTTTTTCCATTCCTTCGTCGAGGGATATGATCGGATTGTAGCTGAGCTCGCTTCGAGCGAGTGAAATGTCCGCTCGTGTAGTAAAAGGGTCGCCTGCCTGCTCTGGCAAATAAGTTAACCGTAATTTTTTTCCGGACAGTCTTTCAATTTTCTGAATGACATCATTAACGGATGCTGTTTCAACTCCTCCTATATTAAATACGGTCCCATGCGTTCCATAATTCATCGCGGCTATATTAGCTTTCACTACATCTTCTACGTAAGTGAAATCACGTGTTTGTTCACCATTTCCATAAACTGTTAACGGCTGATCCAGCAACGCGGCTTTCATAAACCGGTGAAAGCCCATATCTGGACGCTGTCTCGGACCGTATACGGTAAAATACCTCATTGCCGAGTATGGCAGGCCGTATTGTTTATGGTATAGAGAACAAAGTTGCTCTCCTGCTAATTTTGTCAATCCATAGGGGGAAATCGGTTTGGTTGGTGATTGCTCTGTACTGTATTGTCCGGAACCGCCTCCGTAGACGGAGGAAGAAGAAGCGTAAACTAACTTTTTTAACCTCGTGGATTTTTTACATGCTTCCGCAATTTTTTGAGTCAACAAAATATTTGCTTGCAAATAGTCTCCAAATGTTGATCCCCAACTATTTCGTACACCTGCTATTCCCGCTAAATGAAAAACCACATCAGCATCATCAAGCAGACGTTCCAGATCAGCATTTAACATGTTAACAGCCTGCCATTTAAAATTAGGATGCAGCAGCATCCTCTTCATATTGTCATCTTTAATATTTCGGTCTGGATTTTGCTCTATATGATCAAATCCTAGCACGTTATGGCCCTGCTTCAGCAAGGCCTCGCATAAATGTGACCCGATAAACCCAGCTACACCTGTAATTACAATGTTCATGTCAATTCCCCCCGAGCAACACCAACGTATTTCCAACCAAAATGACGCATTTCCTCCGAGTTAAGAAAATTTCTTCCATCAAATAAATAAGGATTATCCGTTTTCTTAACCCACTCTTGCCAAGGATATGAGGAAAATTGCGACCATGATGTCGTTAACAGGATAGCATGAACACCAGTTGCAGCTTCGTCGTCCACCGTGACTATTTTGATTTTCGCCTTATCACGGTCATCAAGCGCTTTTGTCCAATGAATTTGATCTACTGAAGAAATTGTAGGATCTATCACTCTAATTTCATCGATCTCATTCGCTAGCAATTGCTCAATTATGCTAATGCTTGGAGACTCCCGCTGATCATCTGTATCTTCCTTGAAGGTCACACCGAGTACAAGCACCCTTTTTCCTTTCAGAGGAAGCATGGTTTGTATCTTCTGGATAAACCAATCGATTTGTGAATCATTGATACGTTTTACTTGCTCCAGCAAGCTCAAATTTACATTCCTCTGCTTTGCAAGATAAAGAAGTTCATTAACATCTTTAGGGAAACAAGAGCCTCCATAACCGATCCCTGCATACAAATGATGTGGAGATATTCGAGGGTCCATTCCCATTCCCGCTGCAACTCCGCCAATATCCGCGCCAACCAGGTCAGCTAATCGGGCAATTTCATTAATATATGAGATTTTAGCGGCTAAAAATCCGTTAGAGGCGTATTTGATAAGCTCAGCCGTTTCATAGTTGCATATAAAATACGTGGTTTGCAGGGGAGTATATAGCTGTTTCACCTTTTCTATTGCCTCTTTATCCCCCCCGCCGATTACTGTTCGGGAAGGATGAAGCGAATCATGAAGAGCATTACCTTCACGTAGAAACTCAGGGTTTGATATCACTTCTATCGGAAACTTGCTTGTATTTATTTTGTCAGTTAATTGCTGCTTCATCCACCGATTCGTTCCAATGGGCACCGTGCTTTTGGTCACGATAACCTTTGGAGCATTAATATGTTCGGCGATGACGTCCAGCACTTGATGAACATATTTTAAATCAGCGTTTCCGTTTGAGGTTGAAGGCGTGCCTACAGAAATCATTAAAATTTCACTATGAATAATCGCAGCCCTGCTGTCTGAAGTGAACACGATCCGATTGTCTTTCAGCAGCTCCTTCAGCATGGGCTCTAAACCAGGTTCACTAAATGGAAGGATTCCATCGTTTAGCCTCTCCACTTTGACGTTATCGACATCGTAGCCGATGACATCATGACCGAGATAAGCTAATACAAGCGCTGTCGTCGTACCAACATATCCCGAGCCAATGACGGTGATCTTCAAGTCTGCTCTCCCCTTTCTGCTGACTCCTTGTTGTTATCTGTCTTTCTGGGATTCCACGACTTAACTTTTTGATTCCCTTTAATCATGAATATCGCTGATTTCCCAAAATCAATCGCAATTCGTTTCTGTTCCTCCGCGAGCTGCTGCGCCAATATAACTGCATTAACTCCTGCGGAAATAAATACGATATCACAATCTATTTCTTTCATCTTCTGCTTCACTTTTGAAATCTCTTCATAACGATTGATCTGAATCGTCTTGACGAATTTAATGTCGAACGCTTCGTATCTGCTTTTTAATAGGTTTTTGAAATCATCGGCCCAGCGGGAAATGACTACCACCTTTTTACCCCTTAACAGCTCCCAAAACTGAACGTGTTCGACCATATGACGATTGACGAAGGTATGACAAAGCCGCTTAGGGTGCAGATTGTATTTTTCAAAACAAGTGTCAGTCAAGGGACGTAAATATCGCTGTCTGGCCAGTATCTCCTTATCATCGTAGTAAGGAATACCGACAATATCCGCTTTTGCAATCGCTGCTATCAATTGATCGCGAAGCTTAATATTCGGCAGCCGAACTCCTTTCCAATTGGTGCTGCGAGACAGTCTGCCCCATCGTGTTGAAAGTGTTTTTTGAATAGGCCATACTTTGTACTGGGTTAGACAGATGTTTTCACCGTCACCTATCCGGATGATGGAGAGAGGCGTTTTCTCCTCCATAGCCCTGCCAATCTCTTCAATCACTTCCAATGTCGTTAACCACTTTTCTTCCGTTTGACTGCTCGAAGCAGTCTCTAGCTGCTCATCTATCGTCATTTTCTGATCAACCTGCCTACTTTAAGCCGACCTTTAACCCAAGTGAATTTTGCTTTGTACTTGTTTCCCCAACGCTTTAATGCGCTTTTGTACAAATATCTTGTAACCTTGGCATACTTATGACGATTGTCTATTCTAGAATTATTATTTTTATGCTTTAAACGGTTATATAAGCTTTCTCTGATTATTTTAAAGGAATAACGTCCGGCAAGCTTAAGCAGAATTTGTCTATCCTCTGCAAAACGGCCACCTTGCGGAACTCTTGTTGACCAGCCTCCAACTTTGCGAAGTGCCTCTGTGCGGTAAAAACGAGGATAAATCATTGGATGATAAGTAATAAATTTATATTTGCTTGTAATTCTCTGCTTTTTTTTCTTTTCAATATACCTGACCTTACCCCTTTTTCCAGACTTCCATACTTTCTCATGTCCATACACTAAGGCTGTTCTTTTCCCTGACTTCTCCATTTTGTTCAAACAGGTTTCAAGTGTATTTGGCTCATACCAATCATCTGCATCCAGCTGCGAAAAATAAGGTGTATCCACCAACGACAAGCCGTGATTCAACGTATAGGACACGCCTTTGTTTTTCTTCAACCTCACATAACGGATTCTTGGATCATTTAAGTAGTCTTTAACTACCTTGTTCGTTTTGTCCTTTGAGCCATCGTCAACTATTAAAAGCTTCCATCTTTTGGTCGTTTGCCCTAATATACTTTCTATTCCCCTCTTTAAAAACTTCGCTCGGTTATACGTTGGAATTACCACTGTAACTAGCGCGGAATCTAGGCCGGCTACCTCACTCGTTTTATCAACTTGACTCACGGCATTGTTTGTATCCAAATCATCGCCCCTTTCTAATTAAATCGCTGTATATTTCCTCCAATTTCCGGACCTGCTTCGCCGAATTAAACTGTTGTTCTATTTTTTCACGTCCCTTCTTGCCCATATCCTCCCTTAATATGGGATTTTCTATTAAAAGCTTGATCTTTTCCGCCAGCATCTTCGTATTTTTTTCAGGAACCAAAAATCCTTCCTTTCCATCAGTAACCAATTCCGGAATGCCACCATGTCGAGTAGAAACGATAGGAATACCCGTCGCCATCGCTTCTTTAATAGCATTTGGAATACCTTCATGATTTCCATTCTTCGTCGTTACGCTGGGCAGGCAAAAAATATCCGCTTGAATCAAAAATTCGGATAGCTTGCTGTGGGCGACTAGCCCTTCCATTTGAACATATTTTTCAAGCTTCAACCTTGAAATGAGACGTTTTATTTTCTTTTTCTCATCCCCATCACCTACAATGATGAGTTTGCAAGAGGAATAGCGATCACGCACCATTTTGAAAGCCTTCAACAAATAGGGAAACCCCTTTTTAGGATGAAGACGTCCGACAGCAATGATCGTTATCCCTTCTTTTTTTTGTTCACGCTTCGTATATTGGAACTTATTTAAATCAATACCGCTGTACATAATTTTAATTTTTTGCGGGTGGCATCCCCATTTAATTAGCTGCCGCTTCATATGACGGGAGGGTACTGTAAATTTATTACCGACTCTGAGTAATTTAGGCAGCTTACGGTGATAATCTTTTTTCTTCGTCCTTTTTGCAGGTAAGTCAAAACCATGAAACGACGTTAACATAGGAATTCGAAGCTTTTGTTTAACCCGGAGCAAACGGACCCCTGCATTTCCAAAACGGGCGTGTATTAGCTTGATTTTTTTTCTTCTGAATACTTTCACGATTCCCCTTTGACTATGAGGCAATTTTTTTATTCTAGGAAAGGGAAATCGATTCACATTCATTTTTTTTCGTGTAAACACGATTGGCTTGTAATCTGTAATATTTTTCAGCTCTTCATAAATAAATGTTTCAGATGGAGGAAGGTAACGCATGCGGACAAATGCGATTTTATTCAATACTGTCCCTCACCTTCTAGGGTACCTTTGGTCTTAATAAAATGTTTGTATATATACGATACTTTTTTCTTTTCTTGTTTGATCCTATGCTTTAGCTCATCTTTGCTCATTCCGACATATTTTTTTTTGCGAAGCATCCTCTCGAAAATATGCGGAAACAGCAAGTCTATGAAGACCAGCTGTTTGACTTCTGGAGAAAGTGAATGATAACGTTCATATGTCTTCATCATGCTATCGAATTCTTCCCCTACAAATGGGCGATTTTTGGTGTACATACTATACGTGCGAATTAAATCCTTTGAGGGAAGATCATAGCGAATATCTTCAAAATCAATCAGTGTAACCGCAGCTTTCCCATCAATCAGATTATTGTGATGTAGGTCGCCATGCACTAGACTTTTGGCAGAAACAAGTCCCTTCATGTATTCATCGTATCGGCTGCTTTTCAGAGCTTTCAGTGCCTTCTTCGCCATCTTTTGAAAAAAAGGAATTTCACTGTTAATAATTGCTTCTGCCTGATTTTTCACGGCTTTATGCTTTTTATACCAGCGTTCTATCGACTTTAGACGGTCTTCGTATTCATTCATCCAATGAGGGTGTTCATATACTTTTACACCCGAGGGATAATCCAGTTCACGAGATGCATGGTGAAATTTCGCCATTACCTTTACGATTGTTTCAAGATCATCCAGATGACGTAATCGCGTACTTTTTCCATCCACCCATTCATATAAGACGTATGGATCATCGTTATAATTCGTATACAAATCACCTTTTAAGGTCGGTGTCGGCTGGGCTAACTCAACACCTCTCTCTAACAGCATCTGCTCCGATTTAGCGATAAACAGCTGTCGTTCTGGTGATATATATAAGCTTTTCAGAGCATATTTCTCACCTTTCTCGGTGATAATACGAGCGACATAGCTGGATTTTTTTTCGTCCTTGATGACATCCCATTTCTTGATTTTAATCCCAAAGTCTTTTTCTACCCTCCGTTTTAGTCTCTCGATTTCGCTCACGTTTCCTTTCTTCCTTACCGATTCTTCTTACCACACTATGCGAAATCATATAAAAAGCGTGGGCAAAAAGGTTCTTTTCTCGAAACGCTGCCCCTAACTACACGGTTGTCTATACATCCTGCAGTAACCCATCATAAATTAAGGAGGAATGCATAAAACATCAAGGGAGGTAAACTTTCTGAACAACATCGCGGTTGTCCGTTCCGTTTTTTTGCCGATCAGTGAAACTTTCATTTACGGTGAGATCCAGCAGATGAAACGTTATGAGCCTTACATTTTTTGTGAGAAGAGAAGAAACAAAACACGTTTCCCACATAAAAACGTAATAATCTCCCCCAATAATCGCAAATTGGAATCCATGCTTCAAAACCGCTATTTTAAACTGATTCATGCGCGGTTCGGGACGTCAGGCATCAAAATGATTCCATTAAAAGAAAAGTGGACCATTCCACTCGTTACTTCCTTTCATGGGTGCGACTCGCCTGGCGCCGATAATATGAAAAAGCATATGAAATCTTTGCTGCGTCTATTTTCTATAGGAGATTACTTTACTGTCCCTTGTCATACGATGAAATACGATTTAATTAAACATGGCTGCCCAGCAAATAAAATTGCTGTCCAATACAGTGGAATCAATTTAAAGCAATTTGCCTTCAAAGAACGTTTTTTCCCTGAGGATGGTCAGGTTCGGATCGTTTATGTTGGCAGGCTGGTCGAAAAGAAAGGTGCAGATCTACTAATTAAAGCCTTTCAGCAAGTTCATAAAGCATTCCCGCAAGCCCAGCTAAGCATAGTTGGAGACGGTGTGCTGGCAAAAAAATTAAAGCGATTAACAAAAGAATTGAGCCTAGAACACCATGTTTCGTTTTTGGGTGCTCTCCCTCACCATGCAGTAGCAAAACTTTTGGAGCAGGCACATATCTTTTGCCTTCCAAGCTTGAAAGATCGAGCAGGAAACATAGAAGGCATTCCCAATGCAATCAAAGAGGCTATGGCATGTGGACTGCCCGTTGTATCAACGTTTCATTCGGGAATTCCTGAATTGATTGAAGATGGCCAAACAGGGCATCTGGTTGCTGAAAATGATATTAATGGACTGACGAGGAAACTCATTCATTTAATGAGTCATCCAGATACTTGGAAAGAGCTCGGATTAAATGCGCGATTAAAAATCGAGGCAGACTTCGATCGGGACATACAAACAGAGAGATTAGAACGGCTCTTTGATCAAGTAATCAAAGCCCATGAACAAAAAGAATCTAAAAAGCCTTTCTTTAGCGTTATAATTCCTACTTATAACCGTGCGCAATTTATTGGAAAAGCTATTAAGAGTGTTCTGAAACAGTCCTGCAATGATTATGAGATTATCGTTGTAGATGATGGTTCAACGGATAAAACCTCGAAAATAGTAAAATCCTTCGGGGATCAGGTTCGATATATCCGTCAAAAAAACAAAGGACCTTCCGAAGCAAGAAACACGGGGATTCAGTCAGCAAGAGGTAAATATATCGCTTTCTTGGACTCTGATGATCGCTTCCTCCCTAACAAACTAAATGAGAATAAAAATTTTTTGATGAGCAATCAAAATTGCAATTTTTTATATAGCTGGTATTACAATATTAGACGAGGGCGAAGAAGAAGACTTATTCGTAATATCAAAAGCTATCCAAATTTAAAAAAGTTCCGCGATCACCTATACAAGCGGAAAATTACTATCCGAACCTCAACTGTTGTTATTCATCAAGATTGTTTTGATCAAACTGGACTATTTAACGGGAAATACCGCTATTCACAGGATTGGGATATGTGGCTTCGTTTAGCATGCTATTATCCTGGAAGCTGCCAAAAGAAACCATTATCCGTATATCGCAGGCATCATCGCAAGAGAATCCCAGGAAGTAAACGTCACTCTATCATAAGAAAAGCTGCTAAGAAGCTATACAAAAGGGGAGGAACAATAGATGTCAACTGAATTACCTGCTATTTTGCATCATAAATACTCATTAGATGACGGGCATGTAGCAGACCAAGTTAACAAGGTTAATGGATATCGAGGGATTATGATAACGAATAATCCTTCGGAGTACGTTGATCAATCTCCTTTTACATCTGTTCTCTCATTAAAAGCAATTAAACAAAATCCGAGCCTATTAAAAAATGCTAATGTCGTAGGCGTTCATGTTCACCATGGTTCTCTAGCTCCAAAATTTCAATTTCTGAAAGATCAATACGGAATTCCATTGTTCGTCAGCTTCCGCGGGAAGGATGCTACCGCTTATCCTAAAAAAGAAAAAAATTTAGAACGTTTGAAAAGTTTGTTTGTAACTGCTGACCTTTTTTTACCGGTATGTGAGCATCTTAAACAAGAAATCATTAAATTAGGATGTCCCGAGCATAAGATTCGCGTATTGTATGGGGGCACTGATTTAAATCGATTCAAATACAAGCCTCGCACAATAGAAGATCAGAAAAATATACGTTTTTTGGCGATTGGACGTTTTGTCGAGAAAAAAGGTTTTTCCAACTTGATTCGTGCCTTTGCAGATGTAAACAAAAAGCATAAGAAGCTCGAATTATTATTAATAGGCGCAGGGCCATGCGAAGCTGAATATCGCAACCTTATTAAAAAATTCCACCTTGAAAAAAATGTGAAAATCTTATCATGGGTCACCTACCGAAAAATTCAAAAAAATTATTACAGCTCTCATATATTTTGTGCCCCAAGCGTTACAGATATGGACGGGAATCAAGAGGGAATTCCTAATACGCTAAAAGAAGCAATGGCTACTGGAATGCCTGTTATATCAACAATCCACGCCGGAATCCCAGAGCTCGTCACACACAAAGCATCTGGACTTCTGGTCCCTGAAGGATCCGTTGATGAGCTGGCAAAGGCTATGAAATGGTTAATAAAAAACCCAAGTGAATGGGAAAAAATAGGCGAAAACGCACGTAGGAAAATAGAAGCAGACTTTAATCTCGCTACACAATTGAAAACACAACAGAAGTATTATGATGAAGTCATTTTAAATAAATTAGAAAATTGAATGCATACATGAAAAAATGGCGGTGCAGGAGCTATTCCTGTACCGCCATCCTTTAATTTTGGAGTAAGCCACCCGAAATATTTTATTTAAGAAGGGAAATTGATTTGAGAATGATCCCCTACCCACAGCTGAACCCGCTTCGGTTGCTGCGATTTTCCCATCAATTTCACTTCTCCGCCTATTAAGCTTTCATCAATGCGATCCGGAATGTTCTGAAGTACAGTATTCTCTAAAATAATGCTATTTTCAAGCTCGCAATTATAAATAGACACATGCTCAGAAATCGATGTGTACGGGCCAATATAGGAGTTTTCTACAATCGTATTTGGACCAATAATGACTGGGCCTCGAATAATGCTATTAATAATTTTCGCGTTTTCTCCGATTATAACTGGTGATGAGACACTAGAACTCAGGTCGACTTCCCCTTGAATATGAAGACCTTTTATTTTTTGCAGAAAATACTGATTGCACGTGAGCAAATCTTTTGGCTGTCCAGTATCTTTCCACCAATAAGGGGATCGAAATACACCCAGCTGATAATCGTCATCAATCAATTGTTGAATCGCATCGGTTAGCTCATATTCCCCCCGTAATGATGGAACAATTTTCTCAATTGCGCCAAAAAGGGAATTCCGAAACAAATAAACGCCATTTATAGCTAAATTACTTAAACTATTTTTAGGTTTCTCTACTACTTTAACGATTTTCTCCCCATCCAGTTGAACAACACCGAATTGCTCTGGGTTTTCCACGAGGCTCACCGATATCAATCCGTCCAAATTTTCATGCTCGAATTTGTCAATAAGCGGCTGGAGTGAACCGTCAATTATATTGTCACCTAAATATAAAAGAAAATCATCCTCTTGAATAAAGGATTCTGCTACTCTAATGGCGTCAGCCAATCCTCTTGGTTCAGGCTGTTCGATTAGAGAAATGGTAATATCCCAAGGCGCGCCGCCTTTCAATGCTTCATCAAATATTTTCCGGTATACCGGAGAAACAACAACTGCAATCTCAGTAATGCCGGCCTGGATCATTAATTCGATTCCATAGAATATAACAGACTTGTTCATTAATGGCAAAAGATGCTTTGGTCGAGAAAACGTCAAAGGACGCAATCGAGAACCTAATCCACCACATAAAATCAGGCCTTTCAAAATAAAAAACCTCCCATTATACAGTCATGCCTAGCTTGAATTAGTTCTTTCGTCTTCCTACTATATGGAAGAAAGTTTCTAGTTGGCACGGTACTTGTCTTGGGATTGAAAATCTAATTTTTAGAATGATTTGTAAACAGTCATAAAATAATAGATTCGTAAACAACAAAAAAAGGCCAAGGACATAAATACCTAAAGCCTTTAATTGAAACCAATTCTTCTCTTCAAAAATCCTATAGCCGCAACCAGGGCTGCAGCCATGGTTCACTCGGCCTCGTACTCCGCCTAGCTCGTTTTCGCCTACCTAAACCTGCTATCATCTCCGTAATCGATTCCTGCATCGCGGTTAATGAATGCATATTATCTCGCAATAGCTTAGCTGTTTCAGGCGAGCATTCCCCAATATCAGCTATACTCTCCAACACTCTGGCAAGCGCCTGCAGGCTTCTCGCCAATGAAACCAGGAGGGCTGTTCTCGCCTCACGCTCCAGCTTATCGCTATCCATTAGTTAGTATCGCCAAATGAAAAAGAGTCATTATGCCCTTCCTCATCCCCTTGAAGCACAACCTTCATGATTGAGACCATACCTAAATTAACTTTTGTAATGCCATCAATGAGTTGAACCACCTGTTCATGTATTTGCAAGGATTGATTTAGCTGGATTTGCTGTGAGTTTTCACTATGCTGATGGTTGCAAAACCAGCTGCGCATTTTCTCTGCCTCTATAGCCTTCGCTTCCAGCATTAAAGCTATGCTCTGCTGCATATCGACCGTAGACCCAAGCATGCGCATATAAGCTTCTTTGCGATTCATCACTACCACAGCCTCCTTATAGGATCCTTATTCTTCCTCATCTGCTTCCTTTAGTCCATGAATAACAAAGGATAATTGAGCGGCTATCGATTCCTCTAAGTCCCCTATGCTTGTTAAATAAGCGGCTAAATTGTTCGCTAAGGCTTGTGTATTTTCTAGACACACCGGCAATTCAGCAGAATGCTCGTCTGGAAGCGCCTCTACGAGTCCAGACAATTTCATCGTCACATGACTATCGGCCTCAGCCATACGAGCAAGCTGTTGACTAGATTTAGACATGTACTTCAACATTTCTGTCACCATATCTTGCATAGTATCCACACTCCCTGCTTCTACAGCATATGCACTGCCTACAATTGTGATACTCTTTGAGCGTTCCAAAAAAAGAGGACCTTGACGCGGAAGGCTTCCGCTCCAAATCCTCTTTTTGCTTTCCCTATGCTCTTCCTATTGCAATCCAGTTCAAGCTGCCTATCGGCTCATGGCTAATTCGAGTACGAATTATTTTGATGATTGCTTGATCCTCTCTCTTCGAATGAACTACTGCATAACAAGCAGTATTGTCAGATGTGACGGTTAATACGTAACCGTTATCTATGAACGGCTCATTGAATGCTATTGTAAGCTCGACCTGCTCTTCTTGAGCCGTAAAGCTGTATGGAGCCAATCCGAACTGCTGCTTTACGACTCCTATAGACGAATTCGTTATAACAGGCGTAAACCGCAATGTGTCTAATTCAATGGATTGTTCCTGAATATGATGACCCGAAATCGTTTTTTCTGCGATATGCTTACCTTGAATCTCCGCTAACCCAATTGAATAATCAGGCATTAAATCAGGCGCAAGCTTATCAGCCGTAATACTTCCATTAGCTAGCTGCTCGGTACCAACGCTTCCTAACGCCAGCTTATCAGACGTCACGCTGCCAATTGACAGCTGCTCCGTCCCAATTGATCCAGTTTCAATTTGCTCGCTGCCAACTACAGCTGCCGAAAGCTTTTCACGTGTAACCGCGCCATCCTTCAACTGCTTCGTCCGCACACTGTCGACAGCTAACTCTTTACTGCTAATTGTTCCTGATTTGATCTTGCTGCCAACAATACTTCCCTCAATTGTTTTATCATATGCAAGCACTTCACTAGCCAGATGGGCCAACGTTATGGTCCCTTTATGAATGTGATAGCCCTCTATCGTATCTGGCTTCAGATGCTTGCCGGACAATGACACTTCCTGCACATGCTCACCGGATATGGAGTCAAGAGCTAGCTTCGATTGTGTAACCGACTCATCCTGCAACGCTTCCTCGCCAACGCTTCCGTCCGCTAGCTTCTCAGCTGTCACGCTGCCGTTTGACAGCTGCTCGGCGCCTATACTGCCGTCCGCTAGCTTCTCAGCAGTTACGCTGCCGATTGACAGCTGCTCGGCGCCTATACTTCCTAGTGCCAGCTGCTTGCTGCTGATTGAACCTGTCTTGAGCTTGCTGCCATCGATGCTTTCCTCTTCTACTTTATCGAAAGTAAGCACATCATCAGCCAAATGGGCCAATGTTATCGTTCCTTCATGAATGTGATAGCCCTGTATCGTTTCTGGCTTCAGATGCTTGCCGGATAATGACTCCTCCTGCACATGCTCACCTGATACGGAGCCGAAAGCTAGCTTCGATTGTGTAACCGACTCATCCTGCAACGCTTCCTCGCCAACGCTTCCTTCCGCTAGCTTCTCAGCAGTTACACTGCCGATTGACAGCTGCTCGGCGCCTATACTCCCTAGTGCCAGCTGCTTGCTGCTGATTGAACCTGACTTGAGCCTGCTGCCATCGATGCTTTCCTCTTCTACTTTATCGAAAGTAAGCACATCATCAGCCAAATGGGCCAATGTTATCGTTCCTTCATGAATGTGATAGCCCTGTATCGTTTCTGGCTTCAGATGCTTGCCGGATAATGACTCCTCCTGCACATGCTCACCTGATACGGAGCCGAAAGCTAGCTTCGATTGTGTAACCGACTCATCCTGCAACGCTTCCTCGCCAACGCTTCCTTCCGCTAGCTTCTCAGCAGTTACACTGCCGATTGACAGCTGCTCGGCGCCTATACTCCCTAGTGCCAGCTGCTTGCTGCTGATTGAACCTGACTTGAGCCTGCTGCCATCGATGCTTTCCTCTTCTACTTTATCGAAAGTAAGCACATCATCAGCCAAATGGGCCAATGTTATCGTTCCTTCATGAATGTGATAGCCTTGAATCGTTTCTGGCTTCAGATGCTTTCCGGATAATGACTCCTCCTGCACATGCTCACCCGATATGGAGTCAAGAGCTAGCTTCGATTGTGTAACCGACTCATCCTGCAACGCTTCCTCGCCAACGCTTCCGTCCGCTAGCTTCTCGGCAGTCACGCTGCCGATTGACAGCTGCTCGGCGCCTATACTTCCTAGTGCCAGCTGCTTGCTGCTGATTGAACCTGACTTGAGCTTGCTGCCATCGATGCTTTCCTCTTCTACTTTATCGAAAGTAAGCACATCATCAGCCAAATGGGCCAATGTTATCGTTCCTTCATGAATGTGATAGCCTTGAATCGTTTCTGGCTTCAGATGCTTTCCGGATAATGACTCCTCCTGCACATGCTCACCCGATACGGAGTCAAGAGCTAGCTTCGATAGTGTAACCGACTCATCCTGCAGGGCTTGCTCGCCAACGCTTCTGTCCGCTAGCTTCTCAGCAGTTACGCTGCCGTTTGACAGCTGCTCGGCGCCTATACTTCCAAGCGCCAGCTGCTTGCTGCTGATTGAACCTGACTTAAGCTTGCTGCCGTCAATGCTTTCCTCTTCTACTTTATCGAAAGTAAGCACATCGTCAGCCAGATGGGCCAACGTTATCGTTCCTTTTTGAATATGAAGACCCTGTAGTGTGTCTAGCTTCAGATGCTTGCCGGACAACGAAACGAACTGAACATGCTCACCAGTTACGGAATCAAGAGCTAACTTCGATTGTGTAACCGACTCATCCTGCAAGGCTTCCTCGCCAACGCTTCCTTCCGCTAGCTGCTCGACGCCTATACTTCCTAACGCCAGCTGCTTGCTGTTGATTGAACCTGATTTGAGCTTGCTGCCATCTATGCTTTCCTCTTTTACTTTATCGAAAGTAAGCACATCATCAGCCAAATGGGCTAATGTTATCGTTCCTTCATGAATGTGATAGCCCTGTATCGCTTCTGGCTTCAGATGCTTTCCAGACAATGACTCGAGCTGCATATGCTCACCTGACACTGAGTCTAAAGCAAGCTTTGCTCGTGTTACCGATTCATCCTGCAAAGCATGCTCACCAACGCTGCCCGCTGACAAGTGAACGGATAAAACCGAATCCGGCTGAAGTTGATTAGCGCCAATTGAATGGTCTGCGATCTTGCTCGACGTGATTGCGCCCTCTGCAACATGATCCGTTTTAATAGATCTCATTTGTATTGCTTCTGCACAAATGGAATCATTTTGCAGCTGTTCTGCTCCAACGCTTCCGGCAGCAAGCTTCTCAGTCGTCACGCTGCCGATTAACAGATGCTCAGCTCCTACGCTTCCAAACGCCAGTTGCTCTGCCTTTACGCTTCCAACTGACAAATGCTCAGCGCCTACAATTCCGTTTGCAAGCTGCTTACTGCCGATTGAACCTGACTTGATCTTGCTCCCACCGATACTTTCCTCTGCTATTTTTTCGAAAGCATGACCATCGCCAGACAGGTGGGCTAACGTAAGCGTACCTTTTTGAATGTGATAACCCTGAATCGTATCCGGCTTCAGATGCTTTCCAGACAATGACTCGAGCTGCATATGCTCACCTGACACTGAGTCTAAAGCAAGCTTTGTTCGTGTTACCGATTCATCCTGCAAAGCATGCTCACCAACGCTGCCCGCTGACAAGTGAACGGATAAAACCGAATCCGGCTGAAGTTGATTAGCGCCAATTGAATGGTCTGCGATCTTGCTCGACGTGATTGCGCCCTCTGCGACATGATCCGTTTTAATAGATCCCATTTGTATTGCTTCTGCACAAATGGAATCATTTTGCAGCTGTTCTGCTCCAACGCTTCCGGCAGCAAGCTTCTCAGTCGTCACGCTGCCGATTGACAGATGCTCAGCTCCTACACTTCCAAACGCCAGATGCTCTGCCTTTACGCTTCCAGCTGACAAATGCTCAGCGCCTACAATTCCGTTTGCAAGCTGCTTACTGCCGATTGAACCTGACTTGATCTTGCTTCCACCGATACTTTCCTCCGCTATTTTTTCGAAAGCATGACCATCGCCAAACAGGTGGGCTAACGTAATCGTACCTTTTTGAATGTGATAACCCTGAATCGT
This sequence comes from Paenibacillus sp. J31R122, assembly GCF_056269185.1. Classification (NCBI taxonomy): domain Bacteria; kingdom Bacillati; phylum Bacillota; class Bacilli; order Caryophanales; family Paenibacillaceae; genus Paenibacillus; species Paenibacillus sp. J31R122. The sequence continues at coordinate 45,418 of NZ_JBWDNM010000003.1, read as the reverse complement.
ATCCGGCTTCAGATGCTTTCCAGACAATGACTCGAGCTGCATATGCTCACCTGACACTGAGTCTAAAGCAAGCTTTGCTCGTGTTACCGATTCATCCTGCAAAGCATGCTCACCAACGCTGCCCGCTGACAAGTGAACCGATAAAACCGAATCCGGCTGAAGTTGATTAGCGCCAATTGAATGGTCTGCGATCTTGCTCGACGTGATTGCGCCCTCTGCAACATGATCCGTTTTAATAGATCTCATTTGTATTGCTTCTGCACAAATGGAATCATTTTGCAGCTGTTCTGCTCCAACGCTTCCGGCAGCAAGCTTCTCAGTCGTCACGCTGCCGATTGACAGATGCTCAGCTCCTACGCTTCCAAACGCCAGATGCTCTGCTTTTACGCTGCCAGTTGATAGATGCTGAGCTTCTATAATTCTAAACGCCAGCTGCTTACTGCCGATTGAACCTGACTTGATCTTGCTCCCACCGATACTTTCCTCCGCTATTTTTTCGAAAACCTGACCATCGCCAGACAGGTGGGCTAACGTAAGCGTACCTTTTTGAATGTGATAACCCTGAATCGTATCCGGCTTTAGATGCTTTCCAGACAATGATTCGAGCTGCATATGCTCACCTGACACTGAGTCTAAAGCAAGCTTTGCTCGCGTAACCGATTCATCCTGCAAAGCATGCTCACTAACGCTGTCCGTTGACAAGTGAACGGATAAAACCGAATCCGGCTGAAGTTGATTAGCACCAATTGAATGGTCTGCGATCTTGCTCGACGTGATCGCGCCCTCTGCGACATGATCCGTATTTACAGCACCATTTCGGAGTGTAACAGCACTTACGGAACCATTTTTCAGATGTGCTGCTCCAATGCTTCCGGCTGCTATCTTCCCCTCTGTAATGGAACAGTCTGTCAAATGAATATCGTGAACGCTGTTTTCACTCAAATGAATACCTAGTACAGATCCGTTCACCAAATGTCGGCTTTGCACTGCTTCATTGGCAATTTGCTTCGACTGAACAGCACCACCCGTCAGTTTTACAGCTGTGATCGAACCATCCTGCAGTGCTTCTGCTCCGACCGACTGTTTATCCAAATGCTTGGCTTCAATCGCCTTAGTCTGGATATGCTCCTTCTGAATGGATTCGATCCGGATATGCTGTGCCGTTACGGATTGCTTCACTAAATGGTCAGACGACACGGCATTAGGTGCAAGCTTTGCACTTGTAACACTTCCATCCGCCAACTTCGCAGATGATACACTGTAATCAGTTAACTTATCAGTAGAAACCGATTCTGGTGATAACTTGAGCGAATTTACAGCATAATCCGCCATATGATGTGAGAATACAACGCCGGAGGCGATAATTTGTTCCGTTACTGCGCCATAAGCCAGCTTATTGCTCGTTATGACTCCATTCTGCAAATTATTTGTTTCAATAACAGCATTTGTCAGATGATGATTCTCGATTATACCGGGCAGTAAATGACCACCTTTAATGGACTCATTAGCAATCGCATCACCTGATACTGAGCCCGCTCCAAAATGAAAGGAACGAAGCTGTTCGGGCGCTATCTTCTGGAATGTTATCACATCGTCTTTCAGATGAGTCGATTCCACAGATCCATCCGCCAATATTTTTCCATCTACCGCTCCATGTGTCAGCTTGCTCCGTGAGACAGACTCATCAGCAAGTTGCGCCATACTTACAGCATTGTAGCCAATATGCTCTTCGCGAACTGCTAAGGGTGCTAGCTTATCCTCGGTAATGATCCCGTTTTGTAAATGCTCCCTCTTGATAGAATCGGTAGCGATCTGCTTTGTCCTTACTGATCCTTCAGCCAAGTGCGACTGCTTGATCTGAACCTCACCTATATTATCGGAGCGGACGCTTCCCCTGCCAAGATGTTGGTTATGAACCGAGTCATTAGCCAACTTCTGTGCGTTAACACTTTGATCGGAAAGCTTGGATGACGTAATGGAATGATCGACGAGCTTTATAGTCGATACCGATTGATCGGCTAACTTCGAGGAAGTAACCGATACGTCAGCCAGCAATCCGCTTGTGATTTGTCCTGTTCCGATATGTTCGCTTTTAACAGCCGCTGCCTGCAGATGAGACGAAGATACCGAGCCATCTGCTATTTGTTTGGATTCGACTGCTTTTTCCTGCAACGCTCTTGTTCCTACAGCTCCCTCCGACAAATGCTCGGCTGTAATTTCACCCAAGGCTAAATGCTTCCCCTGGATATTGCCTAAAGCGACATGCTCAGCAAGCAATATCCCTGGCTGCAAATGACTGGCTTCAATCGCTTCAGCAGCAATTTTCTCACTTGTTACAGCCCCATCGCGAAGTTTAGAACGAGTTACAGATCCTTCTGTAAGTTTGGAATTATCAATTATATCATTTGCCAAATTCCCCGACTGAATCGTACCGCTTTGTATTTTTTCAGATGTAATCGAATGATCCGCAATCAGCTCAGTTGTAACGAAAAGTGACTTTAAATGTCTTGAATCAATGGAGCCATCCGCGATTTTGTTTGTATCTATCGTACGATCTGCCAGTTTATTTGACGTAATACTTCCATCCTGCAGTTTGCTTCCATAAATGGAGTGATCTAATATTTTATCGCCAGATATCGAATGGTTGGTCAAATGGTACCCAGCTATCGATTCAGGTGCGATTTTAGCGGAACTAATGGCTCCATCTGCAATATGAATGTTCTCTATCGCAAAATCTGCAATTACATCAGAATGAACACTTCCTGCTGCAAGCTTGCTGTTGTCGATTGCGCCTGACGCGACTTTTTCGGCAGTAACGGAGTAGTTTACCATATCATCCGTATAAATAAACGGAACTGGTCTATCTGGGTTTTTCTTTTCTTCAATCATTTCTATCTTCTGTTCTTGGCTAATCTCATCCAATTGATTATTCTCTTCAACTATTTCAACTAATGTTGATTCTTCAATCAGATTGCATTCATTCTGTTCATCACTCTTCAATTCATCTTCAACGGGTTCCGTCTCCGGTTCCAATTCTGCAGTAATCGCATGAATATTAACTTCTGGCTGGTCTGTAACCACGGCTGATAAATTCGTTTCAGCTGCTTCAAATCGAGTAGTTCCTTTCCTTATGTTCGATTCATCCAGCCACTGTAACTCGGAAGTCTGCGGATTATCAACATAAAAAAGCGGCTTTCGCCCCTTCGGGCTTTTTCCTCTTCTGCTTTTTGTCATTGTTCTCTCCTTCTTCCACCTGAAATGTCATAGGCAATATATGCAACTACCTATGGGCTGGCTACTCATGAATCAATAAAAATACAATTGTACAAAAAAAAGCAGGAGCACTTAGCTCCTGCGACATGGCTATACTCAAACTTACAAGGACGTTATCTTCATTGACTGTAATGCATCTGGCATAGAGACTGTTATACACCTGGCATAGAAAATTGTACTTACTAACAACTTCGTCGTCTGGATTGAGAGACTGTAAAACGATTTGGTGAAAATGCATTTATCGGTAGTTCAGCCTGCTTCCCTTCAAGCAAATCTGCAATCATTAACGCAGTAACTGGACTTAACAAAATTCCATTACGATAATGTCCCGCCGCCATTAAAACGTTCGGCATCCCATCGACCTCACCAATAAGAGGAAAACCATCCTTTGTTGCTGGACGCAGACCTGCCCATCGATTAGCCGTTTCCTTACCTTCCAGATACGGAAAAAGCTGATTGCTGCTTCTTATCAACCGACCGATCCCTCGCTCTGTTACTTGTGTATCAAAGCCTGCTACATCCTCGGACGCTCCACAAACGAGACGGCCGTTCTGTTTGCCAACCCAGTAAGCTTGGCTGCTAAATATCATATGCCTCACTTCATCAATGCTATGCTCGAAGGAACAGATTTGTCCTCGTATTGGATGAATCGGTATCGTTAGTCCGAGCCAACTCTCATATGCGCCTGACCAAGCTCCCGCACAGACAACGAGCCGTTCAGCGCTTATCGGCCTATGCAGTTCCTTGGCATGAACCGTTACACCTCCATCGACATGCGCGACGACGTTATCCACTTCACCCGCTTGCGTCACGATCAAGACACCGAGCTTACGGCACGCCACCTCCAATGCAGCTACCAGCTTTGGCGCGTAGATATGACTCTCATGAGGCGTATATACACCAGCAACGGCCGACTTTACAAGCTGCGGCTCAAGCTTCCTAAGCTGTGCCGCGTCAATAAGCTCCGCTTCTGCTCCGTGAACGTTTTGCCAGTGCAGCCTAGATTGCATCGGCAGCACATCAGCTTCATGCAGAAGCACGTTTATGCTGCCGCTGCGAGTCCATTCCACCGACATGCCAGACAGCTCCTCTACAACTTCAATCCACTTCGGATAATGACGAAGGCTGTGCAGGCTCAGTTGGAAGAAGCTATCCGGCTGCTCCGTATTCTCTGAATAGGGAGCGAGCATTCCAGCAGCAGCACCCGATGCTTGACCGCCGAGTTCAGCAGGCTCAATTAATGTAACCTTCATTCCTCTGCAAGCCGCTTCAAAAGCGCAGGACAAGCCAATTATTCCTCCACCCAACACGATAATGGATTGCGTCATTGTTAATCGCCTCCGCCTATACCCTTGCCGCTCGCTGCAGCTTCGAACAACGAGCCTGCCCAGTCGCTGCTTGCCGAAGCGTAGCGCTTCTTCGGTATACGACCAGCCTGCCAAGCGAGACGGCCTGCTTCAATAGCTAAGCGAAATGCTCGTGCCATCATGACAGGATCCTGTGCTTTAGCTATCGGCGTATTCGCCAATATACCGTCCGCGCCAAGCTCCATCGCTTCCGCGGCATCCTTAGCCGACCCGATACCCGCATCAATGATGACGGGCACTTTAGATTGCTCAGCTATCAGTCCGAGATTATACGGATTCAGCAAACCAAGCCCTGTTCCGATTGGTGAACCTCCTGGCATGACCGCTGCTGCTCCAGCTTCCTCCAGCCTTTTGCAAAGCATAGGGTCATCCGATGTATAAGGAAGAACGATAAAGCCTTCTTTAGCAAGCATTTCGGTCGCGCGAAGCGTTTCAATCGGATCCGGCAAAAGCGTGCGCGGGTCACCGCTTATCTCAATCTTTATCCAGCTGCCCAACCCCGCCTCTCGCGCAAGTCTAGCAATTCTTGCCGCCTCCTCAGCTGTTCCCGCACCTGATGTGTTTGGCAAATAAATAGTCGATTGCTCCGCGAAATGCTGCAATATAGAGTCATCCTCTACACTGTCCAGATTAACGCGTCTCACAGCAAACGTAATGACTTCTGATCCAGATGCCGCGAGCGCCTGCTGAAGTACAGCAGGACTTGGAAATCTTCCCGTTCCAAACAAAAATCGCGAGCGAAGCGTATGACCGCCTATGACTAGCAGGTCTTCATTTTCCCGTTTCTCCATACCCTTCAACCCCCTCCTACAAAATGGACCAGTTCAATAACAGCACCATCTTCAAGCACTGTATTTGCCCAATTCGTACGCTGCACTATGACTCCGTTTAGTTCAACTATAAGCTTCTTGTTTTGTTGACCAAGCAGAACGACCAGCTCTTCAATCGTATCTGCACAAACCTGCTCAAGACGGCCATTTACAGTTACACTCTTCTCATTGGTCGAAAATTGTGAGTCCACAGACTGGATAGCTTGAAGGAATGACCGGCATACTGCGGCGGGGTTTTCACTGCCTACGATTTCCGATACGGCGCATATTCGCTTCGCGCCAGCCGCGAGCACTTGATCAACATTTGCTAAATTGATCCCGCCAATAGCAACGAAAGGAATCGAGATATGACTTGCCGCCTCTGAGACATAGCTTGTCGTTACAGCTGCGCGGCCTGGCTTCGTATTGGTTGGAAATACGGGCCCCACGCCAATATAATCGGCCCCGTCTCGTTCAGCCTTTATGGCCTGGACCAAGTTATGTGTTGAAATCCCAATGATTCGATCAGGCCCCATAAGCCTTCTTGCTTCTGCAATCGGCATATCCTCTTGACCTAGATGAACGCCATCCGCATCGACCTCCAGAACGATATCCGGATAATCATTAATAATGAACGGCACCTTATATTTCCGCGTCAGCAATCGCAGCTCCCTTGCTTGTTCAAGCACTTCCGCTCGCGTTCCTGTCTTGTTGCGAAGCTGAACGATCTGTGCGCCTCCCAGAAGCGTCTGCTCCATAACGTCCACAACCGATCTCCCCGGATGATTTGACTGTGCGGTTATGGCATACAACCGAAAATCCTTCCATCCTTCATATTGCATAACCAATCCCCCGTTATCGAATAAATGACTTATGTCTTTTTCCCAAAATATAGGTTTTGCACAGCCAGGCCGCCTTCTCCCTATCAGCTGTACCTTGTACAAGTACTCGCCCATCCGGGAATAAGACTAGCTGTTCCCCGCTCGGCAGAAAGGCCTTTACCAAATAACGATTTACAGTCAACCTGCAGCCTTGAGCTGCTAATTGCTCCTCCTGCTTTTCTAGCTGTAGCGGCTTTGCTAGCGTCACCTGTACCGAATTCCTTCCACATAGTACAACGGTGCCTACTTCATCTTCATCTGCTACTGTTTCTGCAACCATAACAGCACCGTATGCCGCTCCCTCTTCTTCTGCACGAGTATCGCTGCTCTCCTCCATCCGATGCTTTTGGCCGCAATATTTACATGCCTCGCTGCCCAAAGGCAATATCGCTTCTCGGAGACGGAAAGACCATAGATCAAAGCTGACCATCGTTAGACGTATCGCGGCTTCATTGCCCGACAGCCACTTGATTGCCTCGGCAGCCTGCAGTGCAGCCACGAATTCTACAGCTGGAGAAAGAACACCAACCGTGTCGCAGGTGTCCACCTCCGCTTCCTCTTCCGATGAACCAATTAAGCATCGCAGACATGTTGTTTGTCCTGGTATAAGGGCGGCGCTCATCCCATGTGATCCTGCAATTCCGCCATAGATAAACGGAATGCCTTGCTGGAAGCATTGATCGCTAAGCAGCAAGCGTGTTGACGTATTATCTGTACCGTCGAGCACAAGGTGCGCTCCTGCAACTAGAGGTTGTACCGTATGCTCATGTACGTCTGTTACAGAAGCTGTTATGCTAATCTCGCTATTTATTTTACGAAGCTTTTCGGCAGCAGCAACAGCCTTTGGCAGCATAGCAAGCGCGTCAGCCTCATCGAACAGCATCTGCCTTTGCAAATTACTAGGCTCGACATAATCGCGATCGACCAGTCTCACCTCGCCGATACCTGCGCGCACCATATGCTGTGCAAGCGAAGCACCAAGAGCACCGATTCCAACAATAAGGACGATAGCATCACTCAGCTTTGTCTGGCCCACTTCACCAATCGGCGCAAATCTCGTTTGCCTGGAATACCGGTCAGTCCAAGCGTGTTGGTCATGATTGACCATAAATAGAGCTCCCTGCCGCTTTGAATGCCTCTGCCTTTTCCTTCATACCAGATTCAATTGCTTCCGTTGTCTCAAGCCCGTTCTGCGCCGCGTACTCCCTAATATCCTGCGTAATCCGCATGCTGCAAAACTTCGGCCCGCACATGGAGCAAAAATGGGCGGATTTCGCGGCATCTGCCGGCAATGTCTCGTCGTGATAGGCCATTGCCCGTTCTGGATCAAGTGATAGATGGAATTGATCACGCCACCTGAATTCAAAGCGAGCTTTCGATAATGCATCGTCACGCAGCCTGGCGCGTGGATGACCCTTTGCTAAATCAGCGGCATGTGCCGCGATTTTGTAAGTGATGACCCCCTCCTTCACGTCCTCCTTGTTCGGTAGACCCAAATGCTCCTTTGGCGTTACGTAGCAGAGCATTGCTGTTCCGAACCAACCAATCATAGCCGCTCCGATTGCTGACGTAATATGATCATAACCGGGTGCGATATCAGTCGTAAGCGGTCCAAGCGTATAAAATGGCGCCTCATCACAAACTTCCAATTGACGATCCATATTTTCCTTAATGAGATGCAAAGGCACATGTCCTGGCCCTTCAATCATCACCTGTACATCATGCTTCCACGCAATTTTCGTCAGCTCCCCCAGCGTATCCAGCTCAGCAAACTGCGCGTCATCATTCGCGTCGGCTATTGAACCTGGTCTTAGTCCGTCACCCAACGAGAACGAAACATCATACTGCTTCATAATTTTGCAAATATCTTCAAAATGCGTATACAAAAAATTTTCTTTATGATGGGCTAAGCACCAAGCAGCCATAATAGAGCCCCCGCGTGAGACGATGCCCGTTACTCGCTTGGCTGTAAGTGGAATATAACGCAGCAGTACTCCCGCATGAATTGTAAAATAGTCAACGCCTTGCTCCGCTTGCTCGATTAGCGTATCGCGATATACTTCCCAACTGAGATCCTCCGCTTTCCCATTTACCTTTTCAAGCGCCTGATAAATCGGCACTGTTCCTACAGGAACCGGTGAATTTCGTACGATCCACTCACGCGTCGTATGAATGTTTTTGCCGGTCGACAAATCCATAATCGTATCAGCGCCCCAACGCGTTGCCCAGGTCATCTTTTCTACCTCTTCCTCGATGGATGACGCAACTGCTGAGTTTCCTATGTTCGCGTTTATTTTCACATGAAAATGACGCCCGATTATCATCGGTTCACTTTCTGGATGATTGATATTAGCAGGTATAATGGCACGCCCTGCAGCAATTTCATTCCGCACAAATTCAGCGCTCAAGCCTTCTCGAATCGCGATATACTCCATTTCAGGAGTAATGCAGCCCTTACGGGCATAATGCAGCTGTGTTACGTTTAAGCCTTCCTTCGCCCTCAGCGGCCTTCTTGATAAGCCAGGAAACAGCTCAGCGCCTCGCTGCTCAGCCTTTTCCTCCGATATAAATCCGTTATCCTCTGGACGAACTTCTCGCCCTTCATAGGCCTCTACATCGTCTCTTTCAGTAATCCAACTCACGCGCACCGCAGGCAATCCGCGTCTGATGTCAGCCTCATAGGCAAGATCGGTATAAGGACCGCTAGCATCATATACGAAAACCGATTCATTCGACTGCTCCTCGCCGTTTCTTCCAGTAGTCGGATCTAATACAATTTCTCTCATAGGTACGCGGATGCTCTCCTTCGTTCCTGTTACATATACCTTGCGGCTGCCTGGCAGCGGCGTCATAATAATTGCCATAGTACAAAAAAACCTCCCATATGGAATAATCGGAATTCCACCTGGAGGTATATGCGAGCATATAAGAAAGTTTAAAGGCACCGCTAAAGACGCATAATCTAATGCGGCAACAATCGCTGAGGCGGGGGATTAGAAAGGCTGCTCTTAAGTGAACCAGCATATGGTTCTACTAAATGGGGAGCACTCTATCACAACAAAAAAACCGCCCCAGCGAAGGAGCGGTTGAAATGTGTCGTCAAACACGAGAATCGAGCCTGCTTGGCATACAAGCGGACGAAGCACTGCCATCCAATCTCATTCGAGCTGACTATGCAGCCGATTGAAGCAGAGCGCTTTCTCACGTTTTGTGTAAATAAACGCACAATCCCACTTTCCTACGCTGGCATGACCCAGATCAGGTTCAAAGGGACCAAAGCATATCGCTTTATCTCAGCCGTAACGGCGCCCCTAGTGGATTTCCTTGTTAGACTATAACGTTAATTCAAGAAGAGTGTCAACCCTCATTTTCTCATTTCCACAAAATCGTGGTACCAATTAGAATCCTTTTTCTCGGAATAGCTTCAACCAACGATTAGCGGTATGCCTCCAAGTAAACGTCTGCTCCACCCGTTCACGGCTGCGCTTCCCCATCCTCTCACGCAGCTGTTTATCGCTTAACAGCAGATTCAGCTTATTTTTGAGCTCCGATTCAATATGACTTTCGTTAACCAAATAACCAGTCACTCCATGCCGAATGATTTCCTTCATTCCGCCTGCACGAGTTGCGATAACGGGCACGCCGCAGGACATTGCTTCCACATTAACAAGCCCGAATGCCTCACGTTGTCCAGATGGAACGACGGCAATATCAGCTGCAAGTGCCCAGCTTGGCACTTCCGTATAAGGCACGTAAGGTATAAATCGTACATGTCCTGGACACTTCCGCCCAAGCTTCTCCAGCTTACGCGAATAAGCGGTCTTTCGATGCGAGCCGTAAAATGGACTGCCGACAATAATAACGATTAAGTCAGGATGTCTTTTTATTAGCTTCGGAACGACACGCAGCAAATGATGAACGCCTTTTAGCGGAATAAGCCTCCCGATGAATAATACAACCTTTTTTCCATTCAGGCCTCTGTTATTACGAAATTTCTTCCGCATTTCAGCTCCCTGAGCCGAATATTGTGAAGGAAATCTGATCGTGTCGACACCAGGATAGATAACGTTAGTCTTAGCTGCAACCTCAGGAACCTTAGTAACGACTATATGTCTCAAATACTCGCTGTTCACAATAATTTTATCTGCAGCCTGCAGACATTTATGCAGCTTTGCAGACGAAATATACGGCGGAACGATAAATGTGGATGAATGCAAATAAAGCCAGACAGGCTTGTCTGGATTCATTCGTTTCATCGTTAATACATATTGAGGACGATTTTCGACATCGATGATATCCGGTGAGTAGCGCTTCACACTGCTTGCTACCGCTTCAACATATCTTTGCTTATTTCCAGCAGGAAACCTCTCGCAAACAAGACCTTTAAACATCCCGTAGCGGGGCAGCTTATTACTCAGTTTCCCATAAATACGAGGCTCGGCATAGGGCAGCAGCAGCGGAGCAAACTTCTCAATCACCCGCTCGACCGAACTGCTCCCAGCCGATGGAATCGGGTACGACCCAGGCGTAATAATCGCCATTTTTATTGGTGCCATTTAATTAGAGGCCTCCTAGTAATCTGCTTTTTTGCAGTATCATACGTGAAGGAGGCTCTCTTTGACACGGCTCGGCCTATTGCTTTCCAGCCAATTGCATGCTATAACTTTATTTTCATTTGGAATAATCCAGCTTTGCGCGCCGCCATATAAATAATGACGATGAGAGGTCCGATAAATACACCGATAACGCCGACCAGCTTGAAACCCACGTATAAACTAATAAGTGCGGACAAAGAGCCAATTCCGACTGAATCCCCAAGAATTTTCGGCTCAACAATCCTGCGGAACACCGTAATAAATAGAAACAGTATGATGAGTCCAACTCCTGAGAACGCATCGCCAGTAAGTATTAAGTAGGTTCCCCACGGCACTAGCACCGAACCCGTCCCGAGAATAGGCATAATGTCAACCACAATAATAAGCAGTGCAATCGCCAGAGGATACTTAATATCGAGAACAAACAGTCCTATTAAGGAAATGATATACGTTAAGGCGCTTAATATAAACTGCGAACGCAAAAATCCAAAAATAGATTTTCTCAAATTAAGCAGCACATCATTTACTTGCGTCTGTGATTTCTCATCGAACATCGACAATACAGTTGCCTTCATCGTATTTAAGCTGAAGCTAAACATATATACAGCCACTAAAAATACGATAAAGAATATAAACATGCCAGGTATACTTGATGCAAACGCAAGAACGGTATTAGACAATGAGCCTACCATTTTCGTTAGTGTACTCGTTAAGCCCATTAGCCAGCTTTCAAGTGTATCAATTGCATCTGGAGGCAAACCTTGATACAACGATTGCGCTTGCAGCATAAGGTCATCGACCATACCGTTGACGTCCTCGAAGTAATTCGGTACTTTTTTGAAGAAAGCGATAAGCTCTGCTACAATTTTGACGCCTAGCAATCCGATTAAACCAATGAGGATGACTGTAAAAATAGAGCTAGACACAGTAGCTGCGACTAGTCTATTCATCCGGAATCTCTTCATGAAAAACTGACAAAGCGGTTCTAGAAAGATTGCTACAACAAGGGCTAACATAAAAGGTGCCCCGACTGTAAACATCAAGTACAGCAGCAGCAAGCCAACTGCAATAAATATTAGCGTTTTTACGGACATCGCTTCTCCTCCTCTCCTATTGAACAGGCAATTCGGCATTTCAAATTCAATCGATGCAAGAGAGCGGCAACTGCCTGCTATTCCAACATAGCACTGCGTTGATGAAAATCTATATCCTTAAAATACATATCTTTGACAAGCAAATTCGGACCGCAGCAGGCTGCTGCTGAACAATGACAATTCACACTTTTCGCAAGCTTATGATCAAGCCAGCTTTCAAACAAATCATCCAGCTTTGAAGAGCTAATATTACCAAAGGCCGGTACATCAGAGAAGTCAGTTACGTATACGTCACCTGTAAACAAGTTAACATTGAGCCTGTTACGGCCGTCTGGATCGTTCCGAACGGTTACATTCGGCTCGTTTGCGAGCCGTGTAAGCAGCTTACGCTCCTCAGCGCTATCACTGCAATGGAAGAACGGTAAAGTTCCAAACAGCATCCAAACGGACTTATCCCTTGTATCCAGCAGCTTCTCAATCGCCTGCAGCATTTGCGCTCTCGAAAGAACAGGCAAATCCTTGGCAAATGCACTTGGGTACATCGGATGCACTTCATGGCGCTGGCATCCCATTTCTACGATTAACTGATGGATCTCATCGATTTTGTCATACGTTCTATAATTGATCATCGACTCCGCCGATACTAATACTCCCGTTTCACTAAGACGACGGGTATTATCGATCATCCGTTCATACAGCTTGGTAGCTGCTTCTAGCGATACGTGATGTCCTGCCTTTGCAAATCCAATCTGGTGAAATTGCTCTGCGGAGGTATAATTAAATGAAATATGCATGACGTCCAAATAGGGCGCTAACTGCTCATATCTGCTATAAGGAAGAGTTACATTGGAGTTGATTTGCGAACGAATACCACGGCTGCGCGCATATTGAAGGAGCGGCACCATGTAGTCGCGTACGGTTTTATCAGAGAAAGATGGCTCTCCTCCCGTAATGCTTATCGTTTCTAGATGCTCCACTTCGTCTAATCGTTGCAGCATTTGCTTGAGAGGTATTTTAGCTGGCTCTGACATGACAAGCGTATCACCAACGGCGCAATGCTCACACCGCATATTGCATAGATTAGAAACTGTCATTTCCACGCTAGTTAATTGATGTCTACCATACTGCTGCAGAGAGCGAATTGGATCCCATGGGTCATTCGTAGGAGATAAAGCAGAAAGCGGGTTAAAGGATTGTTGTAAATCTATCGTATTCATGTACTCAGCACCTGACTAATTATATATGTAATGTATCCTACTTTATTGTAATGTCCTATTCGGCAGGAAGCAAATAAATAACTAAAAAAAATAAAAAGGAGCCATTATGGCTCCTTTTCCTGTGAATAATTAAATAACTGAAGCCCTCTGCACGTCGGTTGTCTCGTCATTGACACCGACAATCATCATCGACAGCTGCTTCGATAAATCAATCTCGTAGGGCGATGTAATCTCCTCGCCCGCTTCGTTATAGAGCACCCGAACTATAGGTCTCTGGGGATAGGAATGATTCAAATCAACGACAATGCCAGTTTCACCAGTCTGCAGCTTTACTGAAATGCCTATCGGGTAAATAGCAACTTTATCTCGAAAAAGCTGAATCATATTTTGCTCGTATAACGTACCCGTACCCGCATACAAACGCTCCATCGCGTGATGCGGCAGCATCGGAGCGCTATATACACGGTTTGTCGTCATAGCATCGTATGAGTCAACCAATCCGATCCATTTCGCATACTCATGAATTTCATTTCCTTTAATACCCCGAGGATATCCGCTGCCATCAATCCGCTCATGATGCTGAAATGCGCAATGCGCAGCCAGCAGCGGTATATTCGGCTCATCCTTCAATAGCTCATAGCCGATTCTTGGATGCTGCTTCATCGCCTCAAACTCTTCTTTAGACAGAGAACCGGGCTTTCTTAACACATTAATCGATATTTGTGTCTTTCCAATATCATGCAGCAGCGCGCCCATGCCCAGCGTCATCAGTTCCTCACGGGAGTAACCGTTTGACATACCCAGCAAAGTCGTATAGACGCATACGTTTAGTGAGTGTTGATACAAGTAGTGGTCGACAGTCCCCATATCCATAAGCATGATCATCGCATCACTATGCATGGATAAATCATCTATAATCATACTCATCATTTGCTTAAAGGGCTGAGCAATATAAGGATAAGTCCCGCCTTTTTTTTTCACTTTTGGACGATCCATCATCTCACGAAAACTTGTACGAATCTCCCGAATCGCAAAGCGCGTCGTATCCTCGTTAATTAAAGAAGGCAGAACGATATCGTCTGTTCTGTGATCCGAAATATATACGTATTCTATCCCGCACTGATTAAGGCGGGTAATTAGGCGACTTGTTAGTTCTATATTTTCACCGAGAAGGATCATGCCATCCTGCGAAAATATTTTTTTGGCCAGCTTCATACCTGGCAGACAATTAGTAATCGGTACCAAACGCATCTTCTCGACCCTTCCCTATATGGCATCTTAACTAATACATCGGAAAATGCCGTTCGTAATGTTAATGTAAGGGAAAATCTCGACAAGATCAACCATTTTTTCTTTATAAACGACAAACGACTACATTTATCGACATTATCACAACTTAATTGAAATATTATCCCATTTTTCGTAATGACATTGTTCAAGCGCGGTTTCACTTTGAAGTTGTGCGGCAATGACGTCTCGTATAAACTCCGGCAAATAAAACGACGTTTGTTCAGCTTTTGCGAGCGATTCATAACCTACCTTGAAGCTGAACATATCAATGGTGCCTACCGTGTACAGCTTCTCATCCACAAGCAGGTCTCCATTGACCTTTACCGATATGAGCTTGCTCATCGCAGGAAGCGTTGAGTCATATTGAATGGTCATGCCGTCTACCGCGAGCATGCCCAGTACTTCTCCTCGGAAGCCATAGCCTTTAATCGGCTTCCCGATAAATTCAGGCAGCAGCGACTGCTCAAGCGCTGCCCGCAGGTGCGTGCCGGCAATGACCATCCGGCACGGATTAATCGGCGACGGACAGAGGGCGTGCAGCTCGCCCGCTGTCACGTCACCTAAAGCTAAGCCGCCTAGCAGCTGACCCGCGTTGACGATGCCGATCTCGGCATCGGTCAAGCGTCTCAGGCCAGCGGCCAGCAGGTTGCCGAGCGGCGTTTCTCGCTCGGCTCTAGCTGGCAGCGGCACCGTAAGCCGGGCTATTACCCGGCTTAGGCGCCGCTGGCTTATTTCTTGAAAGCCGCTAATGATCTCGGCGGCTTCTTGCTGCTCCGCTAATGCGGCCGTCGGCACGCAAGCTGCGCGGAACACAGGGCGGGTTGAAATCGGATCGATCCCGATTTCAACCCGCCCGATATACTCGCCGAATTTTCCGGCTGCGCAAATCGTCGTCTCGCCGATAACAATTGGCTCCTCAAGCAAATGATGGGTATGCGCCCCAAGAATGAGGTCAATCCCTTCTACTTGTTCCGCCATTTGGCGATCTAATGTTATGCCAAGATGCGACATAACGACCACGACATCAACACTGTCTCGAAGCCGTGCCGCTTGCTTCTTCACTGCTTCCAGAGGATCTGTCACCTGCCAGCCCAGCAATATATAAAATTCAGAGAATGCGGCTGTCACTCCAATGAGTCCAATACGCAATCCGTTTTTTTTAATTATCGTGTAAGGAAGCATCCAATCAGGAACCTCGCCAGTTTCGGAGTCGAACATATTAGCGACAAGCACTGCAAATTTAGGGTGGTTCGTGTACGCGCTAGTGAGAATTTGATAGGAATATGTCAGCCCTTCGTTATTGCCAAGTGTAACGGCTTCATATCCCGCATCGTTCAAAAGCGCTATATTCACCATTCCATCGCTGCCCTCGGTTTCGACACGCATCCGATCCATATGATCTCCGCAATCTACCGCAAGCACACTGTCACTGCCATAATTACGCCGTTCCTCTGCAATAAATGCTGCGATTTTGGCAGCATTCTCAAGTCGGCTATGAATATCGTTACTATGAAGGAGCACTACTCGGGTTTGAAAAGTTTGTTTCAAATTTATGAACGCCTCCTAATCGCTTCCTACTCACGATACAAGTTTCTCTTATCTTTATTATGGAAATTACTTCAGAAGCAACTCTAGCCGCCAATTTGCGACATGCGCCTTTCTGTCGGGACATGGGACAGCGCTTTATCCGCAAGTTTTGCAGCCATTTCATGATTTTCCGGTTTAATATCCATTGCTCTTAATAATATTTGCTCCATAGCTTTCGGATCGCCAAACGCAGTTTTCACGTTTAATTCATCTATCCAATACAAACAAGGCTTAATTGAGCCATCCGCAGTCAACCGCAGACGATTACAGTTTTTACAAAAATGATCGCTAATCGGATGTATAAGCCCAAAGGAACCCCGAGCGCCTTCCATTTGCCAATCATCAGATGGGCCATTACCATGAACATTAGGACCCCGATTGATGCGGAAGCCCTCTTTCTCAGCAACCTCAAGTACTCGTGTCAACGGCAAATAATGCTTTTTCCAATTTTCATCCGCGTGCCCTATTGGCATATATTCAATAAATCGGACGTGCAGCGGCTGCTCGTAGGCAAGCTTAAGGAAGGCGGAAATTTCGTCTTCGTTAACTTCCTTCAACAGTACGCAGTTCAGCTTGATTGGATCGAATCCAACCTCGCCCGCCGCCTCGATCCCTTCCATTACTTTTTTCAAATCTCCTCGCCTTGCAATGAACCGAAAACGCGAAGGATCTAACGTATCCAAACTAATATTTACGCGATTCAATCCAGCTTCACGCAGCGCCTTCGCTTTCTTTGCGAGAAATATGCCGTTTGTCGTTAATGCTATATCATTTATGCCAGGGATGGCTTTTAATCTTCTTATTAATACGTCCAAATCTGGGCGAATAAGCGGCTCGCCACCAGTTATGCGCAGTTTTGTAATGCCAAGCTTCGCACCTGCTTCAACTACCTCTACGATTTGATTGTAGGAAAGCAAAGTTTCGGATTCCGCGAATTCCATGCCCTCTTCCGGCATGCAGTATAAACATCGTAAATTACAGCGATCTGTAACCGAAATACGCAAATAATCATGTACGCGTCCAAAGCGGTCCGTCATGATCGGCATGTCATACACTTCCTTTCTAATACTGTACCAGCATAACATTTTTTTCGGAAATATGGTATTCTATAAAGATCATCACGTCATGATAATGAGAGGTTTACTACCATGAATTTCAATTGGACAATTAAACTATTCGCCGGTCTTCCAGAACGATTTGGACATTCTGAGATCATCATAGAATCAAGCTTAGAGCAGCTTACAGTAGAGCAATTAAAGTTATTCATATCAGCAAAATATCCCGAGCATGCAAGCTTGATTTCTATTTCTTTTATTGCTTGCAATCATGCTTACGCCACTGATAACACGCTGCTGAGCTCCTCAGACGAGTTAGCCTTGTTACCTCCTGTATCCGGAGGTCAAGAAGCCTTAGAGGGGCTTCCAGACTCGTCAGGCGAGCAGCATGAGCGCTACGTAATAACAGCAGAACAAATTATTTCAGATGACGTGCTGGCGAAAGTAATCGTAAAGGAGCACGGAGCCGCGATCGCGTTCGTAGGAACGACAAGGGAATGGACTCACGGTCAAAGAACCGTAAGACTCGAATATGAAGCCTATGCGCCGATGGCAGTCGCTACGATGCGTCAAATCGGTGATGAAATAGCTGACCACTGGCAAGGCGCATTATGTGCCATTAGCCATCGGATCGGGGTTGTAGGACTTGCGGAAACAAGCGTCGTTATCGCTGTATCCGCTCCCCATCGAGATAGCTGCTATGAAGCTAGCCGATACGCAATTGAAAGACTGAAACAGATTGTGCCAATATGGAAAAAAGAAATATGGGAGGATGGTTCTGAATGGAAGGGGCATCAGCTTGGCCCTTGGAATCCAACAGAGCCATTAGCCGAATCTTAAGGATAGATTAAAGCCGATGCTTATGATGCTAGCTATCCTACGTAAAGTTTAAGTTATGCTTTCGATGCCAGCTTTACTTCGTAAAGCTTAGGTTATGCTTACGATGTAGCTTTACTACGTAAAGCTTGAAGGAGAACCAAATATGACAAAACAACACGAGGATGCGTCGACCGAGTCAACAACGTCGGCCTCCTCTTCTCGTTATGCCAGACAAATACGCTTCGCGCCCATTGGTGATGCTGGGCAGCATGCTTTAGGTAAAGCTCGCGCGGCAGTCGTCGGAATGGGGGCTCTCGGATCTGTAATCGCCCAGCATCTTGTACGCTCTGGGGTCGGCTTTGTGCGAATTATAGATCGCGACATCATTGAATGGAGCAATCTGCAGAGACAAATGCTCTATACGGAGCAGGACGTTGTTTCTATGCTCCCAAAAGCTCCCGCTGCTGCCGCTCATTTGCGCGCGATGAACAGCTCTGTCACGGTTGAGCCTGTAGTTGCTGATGTAACTGCGCTTAACGTCGAAGAACTACTCTCTGATGTTCACGTCATTATAGATGGAAGCGATAATTTCTCCGTCAGATATTTATTGAACGATTTCAGCGTGAAAAATCAAATACCTTGGATATATGGTGGAGCGGTTGGCGCATCCGGCATGTCAATGACTATAATCCCGCATGAAACGCCGTGTTATCGATGCTTATTTTCCAATCCTCCCGCACCTGGTACAACGGATACTTGTGAAACGGCTGGCGTAATTTCCCCTATCGTTGATATTATTGGTTCTGTGCAAGCGACGGAAGCTATTAAGCTGTTATCAGGCAATCGGCAAGCGCTGCATCGTTCTCTATTTCAAGTAGATCTCTGGAACCACGCGTGGTTGCCGGTCTCACTCGAAAAGGCTAAGCGAAGCGATTGTTTAGCTTGCAGCCATCAACGATTTGATTTTCTAGATGAGAACCAATCAGAACCAGCTGCCGCATCGCTGTGCGGACGAAATTCTGTTCAGATTTCACCTAATCAAACAGTTGCCCTTCAATTGGAAGAGCTGGCTAATCGACTGCATCCACTAGGTACCTTAACTATAAATCGATTTCTATTACGAATTGAATTAAACAGTGATATGACATTCGTATTATTCAGTGACGGAAGAGCTATCATTCAAGGAACAAATAATTTGACAAAAGCAAGGTCTATTTATGCTGAAATTTTGGGTATTTAGTCGCATTATCAACATCCTCATATTGCCAATTCAATAAATCATTGCTACTATTATTCATATATTATATTCCATGCTTATTCAATAGGGGTGTCTTGATGAAGGTTCATGTCACAGATTTAATAAATGGGGACCAATTAAGCCGGGATACGTTCAATAACTACGGGCTTCATGTTCTTTCACAAGGAACGATATTGAAGGACGTTGAAATATCAAAGTTATTTCAGCATCAAATTGAATACGTCGACATTGACGATCGAGCGAATAATCCGTCACTAGTTCGGACTCTCGAGTCAACGATAAATCCTAATTGGCTCCCCGTAGTGCAGCCTATTTACGAGAACGCTGTCAAAAGCTTTGAAGCCATGTTTTCAGAAGCCATGAATCTAGGCCAGATCGCTGATGAGCAAGTTACAGAAATACTAGAACCGTTATTTCAAAATCTCCAATTAGAACGTGATGTAGTATCCATGCTTTTATTATTGAATACAACGGACGATTATACCTATCAGCATTCCGTTCAAGTAGGTATGCTCTCCTATTACTTAGCAACTTGGCTCGATTACTCAGAGACCGAAATTAACCAGATCGGCAAAGCTGGCTTTCTTCATGATATCGGGAAATGTCGCATACAAGATGAATTATTGAATAAACCTAGCAAGCTTACCGATGAAGAGTTTGAGGAAATCAAGAAGCACACCCTATATGGACATGACATTATATCAAGCTCTTTTAACGAGCCCTATTTAGCAATTGGAGCACTTCAGCATCACGAACGAAACGATGGCAGCGGATATCCTCATGGTTTGACTGGAGAATCCATCCATCCTATAGCCAAAATTATTGCGGTAGCCGACATATATAGCGCTATGATATCAGAGCGTGTCTACCAAGAGAAACGCGATCTGTTATATGTATTGAAAGAGCTTTATCGCTTGAGCTTTAAGGAGCTAGACCCTTTAACAACACACACCTTTATTAAGCACATGATGCCTAATTTTATTGGCAAACGTATTGAGCTCGTATCCGGAGAAATAGGAATGATTGTAATGACTCACACAACTGAGTTTTTCCGCCCGCTCATTAAAATTAACGAACGATTTATCGATCTGACTGTCGAACGTGAATACGAAATCAAACATGTGTACTTATAAATAAAAGCCCAGCTTGCAGTGATTAATCTCACAGCAAGCTGGGCTTTTAACTTATGTAATTAGTCGATAGAGTCTTCCATTTCGACTAAATGCGACTAGCTCATAACCTATGTAACGGAAAGATAACCGATTAGAATGGATATTGTACATTCAAACAGCTTATTTTCCAAGCTTCAATGTGTTTGAATGGAAAAAATACAATCAAATAGGTAGTTAAATGCTCTTTCTCTGCGTAACAGGTGATTAGCTTGTATGAAATACAGTCTGGGACAATGACAACGGTTCTGAATTGGAGTTGATTGTATGAAATACAGTCTAGGACTAAGACAGCGTTTTTGAAGTGGAGTTGATTGTATGAAATACAGTCAACTCCGACATCAGAAGGGTACAGTCAGTACAGTGGAGTGGAGTGGAGTACAGTACAGTACGGTAGAGTAGAGTACAGTAGAGTACAGAACAGAACAGTAGGCTGATCTCACTTTCTGTCCACGCTGATTTTGAAGTTGAGCCGAAAACATCTACGGAATCAACGATTGGTTATATGTATTCGGTGGACAATCACCGTATCGCTATTCGTACTAATTCTTAGTATTTAACTAAACGGTATCAAAAAGGGTTCACCAAATTTCAAATTTCACATTAGTGTTTACACATGAATGAAAAAAAGCTTTGCCTGCAGTGATATATATCACAGCAAGCAAAGCCTTCTCCAAGTTATTATTAGCCGATAGAGCCTTCCATCTCGAACTTGATCAAACGGTTCATTTCAACTGCATATTCCATTGGCAGCTCCTTCGTGAACGGTTCAATGAAGCCCATTACGATCATTTGCGTAGCTTCCGCTTCGCTTAATCCGCGGCTCATCAGATAGAACAATTGATCTTCTGATACTTTTGATACCGTTGCTTCATGCTCAAGTGTAATGTTATCGTTCATAATCTCGTTATAAGGAATCGTATCTGAAGTCGATTCATTATCAAGAATGAGCGTATCACATTTGATGTTCGCCTTTGCGCCATCAGAATTGCGTCCGAACGATGCAAGACCACGGTATGTTACTTTACCGCCATGCTTACTAATCGATTTCGAAATAATCGTTGAGCTCGTATCTGGTGCAAGGTGAGTCATTTTGGCACCAGCATCCTGATGCTGACCTTTACCTGCAACAGCTATGGACAACACCATACCTTTTGCGCCGCGGCCTCTAAGAACAACGGCTGGGTACTTCATCGTCAGCTTAGAGCCAATGTTTCCATCTACCCATTCCATCGTTGCGTTCTCATCGGCTACCGCACGTTTTGTTACCAGGTTATAAATGTTCGGAGCCCAGTTCTGAATCGTCGTATAACGGCAGACCGCATTTTTCTTAACCAAAATTTCTACAACCGCACTATGCAAAGAGTTTGTGCTATATACAGGTGCAGTACAGCCTTCAACATAGTGTACGGAGCTGTCTTCATCGGCAATAATAAGCGTGCGTTCGAATTGGCCCATGTTTTCGGAGTTAATCCGGAAATATGCTTGGAGTGGAATATCACATTTCACGCCTTTCGGCACGTAGATGAAGCTTCCGCCTGACCATACCGCACTGTTAAGTGCAGCAAATTTATTATCACTCGGAGGGATAATCGTTCCGAAATATTCTTTCATCAGCTCAGGGTACTCACGCAGCGCTGTATCCGTATCTGTGAAGATAACGCCTTGTTTTTCCAAGTCCTCTTGCATGCTGTGGTATACAACCTCGGATTCATATTGTGCAGATACGCCGGCAAGAAACTTTTGCTCTGCTTCAGGAATACCAAGCTTGTCGAATGTTTCTTTGATTTCTGAAGGAACTTCTTCCCAAGTCTTACCTTGTTTATCCGAAGCCCGAACGAAATATTGAATGTCATCGAAATCGAGATCATCCATGTTTCCGCCCCATGTCGGCATTGGCATTTTGTAAAATTGTTCAAGCGACTTTAAGCGGAAGTCAAGCATCCACTCAGGCTCATTCTTAATTTCCGAAATCGTCCGTACGATTTCAGGAGTTAATCCTTTACCCGATTTAAAAACAGCTTCATGCTCATCACGGAAACCATACTTATACTCTTCCATTTCAGGCATTTGTTTAGCCATCGTTATTCACGCTCCTCATATATAATGCTTGTAGCTGTTATTCCTGCTGTTGATGTTCTATACCTTTTCGCAAGGCATTCCAAGCAAGGGTCGCACATTTGATTCGAGCGGGAAACTTATTCACGCCAGATAGTGCTTCGATATCCTCTAGCTCTTCAAATTCAACGGGCTCGCCCTTCATCAAGGCTGAAAATTTGGATGCCATAGTAAGCGCCTCATCAAATGTTTTGCCTTTGACTGCTTCCGTCATCATCGAAGCCGAGCTCATGCTGATTGAACAGCCTTCTCCACTGTATTTCGCATCGACAACCTTACCGTCGACTACTTGAAGCTGCAGTGAGATTCGGTCTCCGCAGGTCGGATTGTTGAGATTAATTGTAACCGCATCGTCATTCATCGTTCCACGATTACGAGGGTTTTTATAATGATCCATAATTACTCTGCGATATAAATCATCCAATTGTTGCATGGCCGAAGAACTCCTTTGTTTGAATTAAACCATCGGCTAAGCGGTCAATGTCTTCTTCCGTATTATATAGATAAAAGCTTGCTCTAGCCGTAGCCGACACATTCAGCCATCTCATGAGCGGCTGGCAGCAATGATGACCCGCTCGCACTGCGATCCCTTTGGAATCCAATACAGTCGCCACATCATGAGGATGAACGTCATCGAGATTAAAAGTAACAAGTCCAACTCGGTTTTGCTTCGGACCGTACAAGGTAATCCCGTCCATCGATGAAAGCTTCTCATAGGCATAAGCAGCTAAACGCTTCTCATGCTTATCAATTTCATCAAGCCCAATTTCCTGTAAGAAATCAATGGCTGCTCCTAAGCCGACCGCGCCAGCGATAATTGGTGTGCCGCCTTCGAAGCGATAAGGAATCTCTTTCCATGTAGACTCGTAGAGATCGACAAAGTCAATCATCTCGCCGCCGTACTCAATGGGTTCCATATTGTTAAGCAATGATTTCTTGCCGTATAAAGCACCGATACCAGTGGGACCGCACATTTTATGACCGGAAAGCGCATAAAAATCTACGTCCAAATCCTGAACATCGATTTTCATATGCGGCGTGCTTTGAGCACCGTCCACAACCATAATCGCACCATTACGATGAGCAATTTGCGTGATTTCCTTAATCGGATTAATTAAGCCAAGCACATTCGATACATAGGTTATCGAGACTACCTTTGTTTGCGGCGTGATCGTCTTCTCGACATCCGCAAGGGATATGGACCCATCTGGTTGAAGCGGAATATACTTCAGCGTTGCGCCAGTGGCTTTCGCCACTTGCTGCCAAGGAATCAAATTGCTGTGATGCTCCATTGGAGTAATGACGATTTCGTCACCTTCACCGCATACCGATCGCGCATAACTTGAAGCAACTAAATTAAGAGCAGTCGTTGTTCCCCTTGTAAAAATAATTTCTTCCGATGCTCCCGCATTCAGCAATTTTGCTACTTTCTCACGCGCTCCCTCATAGGCATCAGTCGCCCTCGAACCGAGAGTATGCACGCCGCGATGAACGTTCGCATTATCGAGCTCGTAGTATCGTTTAACCGCATCAATGACGGAGCGCGGCTTCTGAGAAGACGCCGCGCTATCCAGATAAACGAGCGGATGCCCGTTTATTTCTTGATGCAATATCGGGAATTGCTCCCGTATCGCATTTATATTCATCCCTCAAGCTTCCTTTCGAGCAAGCGCTGAAGCTGCCCGCGTACCGCTTCGACTGGAATTTCCGAAACGACTGGAGCCAAAAAGCCGTAAATAATTAAGCGTTCAGCGTCTTGTTTAGATATACCGCGTGACATCAGGTAATAGACCTGCTCTGGGTTTACTTGCCCTACGCTTGCTGCATGGCCTGCAGTTACATCATCTTCATCTATAAGCAAAATCGGATTGGCATCGCCGCGCGCTTTCGGACTAAGCATAAGAACCTTCTCGGTTTGTACGCCGTTTGCTTTCGTCGCGCCTTTCTCGATTTTTGTAATTCCGTTAATGATCGCTGAAGCAGAATCCTTCATTACCGCGCGAGTTACCATATTGCTATCGGTACTCTTGCCGAAATGTACGGCCTGCGTAGTCAAGCTGTTTTGTTGTGCATTTTTGCCTACACTGATTACTTTCGCATCTGATGTAGAGCCTTGACCCTTCAGAATAGATTTCGTATCGGATAGGGTATGTCCATCATTCAGATCACCAATAATCCATTCCATCTGTCCATCATTTTCGATAATGGAGCGACGAATCGTCATATCGACACCTGTCTCAGCCATATGATGTATGGAGCTGAATCGAACATGAGCGCCCGCATTAACGAATACTTCTACGATAGATGGATGTACGAACGGAGCGTTGTTTGCGCCTGTTTCAGATACAACACAATCCACGTAAGTCACACGGCTATTATTGTCTGCTACGATAAGGATATGCGGAGCAAACGTAGCTTCTGCATTATCGTTGTAGAAAATAGCTTGAAGAGGAAGCTCTACTTCCACATTTTTTGGAACATAAACGAATACTCCGCCGTTCCAAATAGCTGCTTGCAGCGCTGTAAGCTTATCTTCGTTCTTCTCTACTGCTTTGAACAGATACTTCTGAACGAGCTCACCGTGTTCCTTGCAAGCTGTCTCCAAATCTGTGAAAATAACACCTTTACTTGCCAGCTCCTGCGAGAATTGATTCCAAACGATACCTGAATTGCGTTGAACAAGCAGGCTTTCCGTTCCTTCTGTAATCAATTCACGAACAGCCTCTGGCAATTCGCTAATTGCACTAACCGCTGCAGGCTGCTCGAAGCTTCCTACTGCATTCAAATTCCAACGTTCAATACGAACCTTCTCAGGTTTTGGCCAACCGATTGTTCCGGCAAGCTCTGCGGCTTCTCCGCGCTGTTCGATAAGCCAATTCGGCTCATTCTTGCTCCGGGCCAGCGCTTCAGCAGCTTGGCGGTTAGTCGGAGTCGTTAGTTGTGTACTCATCCGTTATGCCCCCTTCTCTGCTTAAGCTTGACCGACTGTTTCATCTTCAATACCAAGTTCTTCTTTAACCCAATCATAACCTTCGTTTTCCAAACGTTCAGCAAGCTCAGGACCGCCTGATTTAACAATGCGTCCTTGCATCATAACGTGAACAAAGTCAGGTGTAATATAGTTAAGCAAACGCTGATAGTGAGTAATAATAAGGAATCCGCGATCTTCCGAACGCATTGCATTAACACCGTTCGATACGATACGAAGCGCATCAATATCAAGGCCTGAATCTATTTCATCAAGAATTACAATTTTCGGATCAAGCAGCATCATTTGCAAAATCTCGTTGCGCTTTTTCTCACCGCCTGAGAAACCTTCATTCAAATAACGGTGTGCAAATTCTGCGTTCATTTCAAGCTCTTTCATTTTGCCTTCCATTTTACGAATGAATTTGATTAGCGAGATTTCATTACCTTCGCCAAGACGGGCATTCAACGCGCTGCGTAGGAAGTCAGAATTTGTTACACCTGAAATTTCACTTGGATATTGCATAGCTAGGAATAAGCCTGCAAGAGCACGTTCGTCCACACCCATTTCAAGAAGGTTTTCGCCGTCCAATAGAGCAGTACCCTCTGTTACTTCATATTTAGGATGTCCCATCAATGCGGAAGCTAGCGTACTTTTTCCAGTTCCGTTAGGACCCATGATTGCGTGAATTTCTCCACCTTTTATGTTGAGGTTGATTCCTTTTAATATTTCTTTTCCTTCGATAGCCGCTTTCAGGCCTTCGATGACAAAATGCGTTGCCATAATATGCTGATCCCTCCAAGGTTGGTTTAAGTTGGTTCATTCGCACCGCGTTAGACAAACCTGTCTAGTCGGTCTTGATTCTCATTGATTCTCAATAATCATTTTAATATAGTTTTAGTTATAAATCAATGCGTGATGAAGTTATATTGTTTATTCATGCCGCCTTTTGGTCATTATTGAGCTAACGCACACTTTATTTTTTGATACTCAGCCTGAAACATTTTCTCATCCAGCACTGGCTTCATTTCTGGTGCAGCTAGTTCATCTATCAATCTTACCCAAGATTTGCATCCGTTATAAGCTGGCCTCATAGGAATGGCTAGAGGCTGTTCCAAACGATATATACGTAGAACCAAAACATGCAAAGGCTTTGTTTTTTTCCACTTCAATCTTTCCTCCGCGAACGTGTCCGTCCAAATATGCAACGCGCGAAGACGATCCAGCGTTTCCTGATCCCTTATTTCAATATCTTCAACGACCTCGGCATAGGCTGCCAATCTCATGGTATCCATGTCAGCAGACCACTCTGTCAGCGTTTCTTCCAAATCAGCGATGTAACCATCCTTTAACAGATGCTGTTTCTGATGCTCATACGCGGGCATTAAATAAAAAGCTGGACTAATAAGTTGAAAATCCCTGGTCTCTTCAATAATTCCGCCTTTGCGCATGACGATAATTTGCTTCCCCTCCGCAAGCGCTTTAACGCTAACCGCCCATTCCTTTAACGCTATAGGTTCCAACTCTTTTTGCAATGTCATAATGACTCATCCACCCAACTCGTTTATAATAGATAACATTATATCAAATGAGGTATTCCAAGGCGAAATATAATCCATTATACTATGTTGAGATGAATACTAGGCTTTAATGCACTATTCCCCCTATTACTATGGAACCGGAGGTGGACAGCTATGTCTACGTATCACCCGTTAAATGACCAAGAAGCTATTGAAATAGCCGCATCTCTCGATGGTTTTTTTCCAGCAGGCGCAGCCTTGAATTGCCGTGAAATCGGCGATGGCAATCTTAATTTAGTATTCCACATAACGGATGCTGCAAGCAAGAAAAGCCTTATTATGAAGCAAGCATTGCCATATGCGAAAGTAGTAGGCGAGTCCTGGCCGCTAACTTTAGACAGAGCTCGTATTGAAAGTGAGAAGCTTATATTGGAAAACGAGCTTGCTCCAGGACTTGTACCAATCGTTTATAAATATGATCCTGAGCTTTATCTTACTATAATGGAGGATCTTAGCGATCATGTTATTATGCGCAAGGGACTAATTGAAGGTATACGCTACCCCAAACTTGCTGATGATATTTCAACCTTTATCGCGCAAACTTTATTTTTCACTTCAGATCTTGGCTTAAATCAGCAAGAAAAGAAATTACGCGTCAAAGCTTTTATTAACCCTGAATTGTGTAAAATAACCGAAGATCTTATTTTCGACGATCCATACACGAACTCATCTAACAACAGCTATGATGCGGCCATTAAGGATGCTGCTGAAGCGCTCTGGCAAGATGAGAAGCTTCAGCTCGAAGTCGCTATTTTGCGCGATAAATTTTTGACTAGTTCTCAGGCTTTGCTTCATGGTGACCTTCATACCGGCAGTATTTTTGCAACTCCCGCTTCTACTAAAATAATAGATCCTGAGTTTGCTTATTATGGACCAATCGGCTTTGATATCGGTGCGGTGATCGCCAATCTACTTCTTAATTTCGCTGGTCAGGAGCATTGGATTGCGGATAAAGAGCAGCGTATTGAATTCCGTCGTTACTTAACAGACACCGTATGCGACATCTGGCATTTATTCGATAAGAAGTTTCGTGCCTTGTGGAATGAACAATGTGTCGATCGACTCGCATCCTCGACACCTGGCTACCAGGACTATTACATGAATCAACTGCTCCAAGACACAGTTGGATTTGCAGGCGCCAAAATGGTACGCCGTATTGTTGGCCTGGCACATGTCGCGGATATCGACACCATCCCTAACGATGCTGCTCGCGAACGCGCACAACGGCTTGCATTGACAATCGGAAAGACGCTTATACGCAACAATCGTACAACGCAATCAATAGAAGAAGTAGTCGATATTGCTCTATCCGCTGCAACCCAATGATTCAAGACAGAGAGGAACAAAACATCATGACAACAAATTACACAGGCTTACAATCACTTATTTGGTCCGATAATAAACTAGATCTATTAGACCAACGTCTATTACCTGAAGAAATTGTTTATTTACCTTTAACAACATCCGAGGGTGTATGGGAAGCAATTAGACATTTGAAGGTTCGCGGAGCTCCTGCAATCGGCATTTCCGCAGCATACGGTGTCGTACTGGGCAGCCGCGATGCAGCTACAAGCGAGCAATGGCTTACTGACGTTATCAAGCATGCAGAGTATCTCGCGACCTCCCGGCCAACAGCAGTAAATCTATTCTGGGCACTTGACCGTATGAAGGCTGCAGCAGCTTCTTTTGTCGAGAAGGGTTTATCACTTGAGCAGAGCAAAGCAGCCTTGCTTATTGAGGCAGTCTCCATCCAGAGTGAGGATGAGCAAACGAATCGACTTATTGGCGAGCATGCGCTATCTCTCTTCAAAAATGATATGGGCGTACTTACCCATTGCAACGCGGGCGGCTTAGCTACTGCCAAATACGGTACCGCGCTAGCGCCTTTTTATCTCGCGTTAGAACAAGGCATTACTTTACGTGTCTACGCTGATGAAACTCGTCCCGTACTTCAAGGCGCACGTTTAACCGCTTTTGAGCTTCAACAGGCGGGGGTAGATGTCACGTTAATTTGTGACAATATGGCTGGGATGATCATGGCTAAAGGTTGGGTTGATGCCGTAATTGTCGGAACCGACCGCGTTGCTGCCAACGGTGATGTAGCCAACAAAATCGGTACCTATAGCGTTGCTGTTTTGGCAAAAGCACATGGCATCCCTTTTTATGTCGCTTCTCCGCTATCTACGATTGATTTGAACACTCCGACAGGTGCCGAAATTCCGATCGAAGAACGGAATGCTGAGGAAATAACGGAAGGCTTCGGTAAACGTACTGCTCCAACAGGCGTTAAGGTATACAATCCCGCCTTCGACATTACGCCAAATGAATATGTAACAGCGATCATTACGGAGAAGGGCATTGTACAAGCACCTTATGACGTTAATCTTTGCAAGCTTTTTGAATAATTGCAGCCAGCTATGCTGCTCGAATAATAAGAGTCCTAACCAAGGAAGCATGCCTAGACAGCGCTTTCCTGGTTAGGACTATTTTTACATTTTCATAGCATCAAGTGAAGTGCGTCCGAACCTTTCATCCCAACTTCTATACCCAGCGTCTCGGCTGTAGTTGTCACAGATTCTAACGGCGCGTCCATTAGCTCCTCTAAAGTTTTCACACCGACAGCTCGAGCGGCTACTATTTCCCGATCCTTAAGTCGCTCATTAAGAAGAGATACGTCCAGAGCCCCGCACATAATATATCCTTTGTCCGTCATAATGGCTAGCAGCGTCGTTTTGGGCAGCTTCACTTCAACGCCAAGAACGGTTTCTCCATTCTTAAGTGTGAAAGGAACCATACGCATCATATAGGATCCCTCCCTTCATCCGATAATAAGAGGCATAGCACCGCATCAACATTATATGCTCGACTTTTTTTGTAGTTGCGTGGTATATGCTTATTTATCGAACTAAATGGCTTTGATAGATTAGAATCCTTCAGGCAGCAAAAACAGTCTTCCTTCTCCCGCAGCAAAATCAGCGGATAATGTGCCGGTTGTAGGATCAAAGTTCGTACTGGTTTCCTCACCATTTACTTTGGAAATTTCGTTTACAGTTGATGGATTTCCTGTAATTCGGAATTGGACGGTTGTCGGATTTCTCCAATCCCGATTGACGACCATGATATATTTCCGGCCCTCCTTATCGAGGGAATACCCAATAATTAGCTGTTCATCCTGATCGACAGGCTGCCAGAAAAATTGCTCCGGCAACTCGACTGTAGAAACAGGCAATGCACCTGTATGATACACTTCTTGTGATGTAATCTTCAGCAAAGCAGGTCCGAGGTTAAGAACTTCGCTGTTTAATTGTTTGGCCCATTCATAGAGAGGACTTTGGGAACCATCCGGTAAAATGATTCCACCATGAAAAGCCCCTTGCCCGACTGGCGTTTCATAAGTGAAGTACATGTAACCTTTCGCCCCATAAACTAAGTTGGAATAAATATGGTATCTCAACTCGTTTTGAGTAGGGGAACGCAGCATACCTTCGAGTCCGACAGATTGGATATATGTCCAGAAGTCGACGGATCCAGCAAGAGATTGGCGACGGATGATATCCAAATTTTTATAATATCCGAAGGGAATTTCTGCGTCACTGTTCTCTCCGAAAGGATAATTGTCGAATATGAGCACTTCCGGATTGGTCCTCATCCAGCGATATACATATTCTTCATAGCTATTGCCTTCAAAGCTTTGATTGATGGTAAACCACAGATCCGCATCTATCGGCTTGCCGTTTTTGTAAGCAGATCCTTCAATAAACCATTTCTCACCGAGCTTGGAATGGTAAACTCGACTTACGATATTATCCCCTCCGCCTTGATGCGTTAGCTCAATATAGTACATTGTGTCCGGTTTTACTTTCGCATCCAATGTGAATAGCATCCAATCGCTTCCCTCTCCAGTACCAGTGAGTGATTGTTCCGCAATTAACTTTGATTTCTTAGGTGAATCCCATAGCGATAACAGTAGTTTTTCATTTACCTCCCAATCCTCCGCGAACATGCCTAGTTGAATAGTTGAGATAAGTGTTTCATTCTTATTCGTTCGAAAGGTTTGCCCTAATGATTGGTCTGGGCGAAGTTCACTCCTTGGCATTGAACCTTGCTGGAAAAGTTGTGATGAATTTGCGTAGTTTGGAAACAAATTAACAAACACCAGACTGTTCGGATCTTTTAACTTTAAACGATTTGTCATCGAAGCCAGCTTCACCATTTCCTTTGTGGAAGGTTCGTCATAAAGATGATATCCGAGAACAGCGGGATGGTCCTTGTAACGTTCACTCAAAGAATCCAAAACGTCATTGTCAGCGAGCCCCCGGAATCTCGAGTCATCAATTAGCAATTTTAAACCGTTCGCTTCAATTTGTTCTAATGCAGCATCGTTAGTTTCCGGATTAGTAACACCGTTGGTACCTACAATAAAGTTGACATTCATTTTTTTGAGTTCTTCATATTTCTCATAGTTCGTATTTTCAGGAGACGCCTGCCAAAAAATACCGATTGGAAATGTTTTCTCTCCCAATACAGATACATAATCTGAATCCGTATTCCCAATGTCTAAATCTAGAAAATTGAAGCTGAGCAGTGCAACTAAAAGTAAACCAAGAATCACATAAATAAGTAAGTTATCTCTTTTCATCATCTTTCCCCCCTTGGATACAATTTGAAAAGAAGTCCGACAAATTCTTAATCATTAAGATTATTACAATTATTATTGTATATTACTTACTATCGATGTCAAGATATACTTGCTCATACCTGTCTCACTTGGATTTCGCGCTAAGCATCTTGCCTTTTATACCTGCTCAATATTAAATAAATGGTTCATTTATGTTATATTAGACATATAACATCTAGCACGGAGGTCCTATGACAAAGCAACCCGCATCCTCAGATCAATCATCCTTTGTCTTTAATGTAGAGGTTCTTATTGAAGGAAGTAATAATGCCGTCGCACTGGAGCAACTGTTCCACGCGCTTAACAATTGTGATTTTCTAGATTATCGCGTATTATCGGGTATAAAGCTTGGTAAACGCATTGACGAACAAAAGGCAGCTGCATCTTCAGTGGTTGACGTCCCTATTGCCTCCGAATCTAATAGCGGTTTCGAGCCTATACGAGCACTTATGAAAAGCAATGCATTAATTAGGCTAATAGTGAACAAAGGTCTTGGAATCATGCTAAACATCCCTTGTAGAATTATTAACGTAGATGAAAAAGATAATCTAATAACCGTCTACCACGTTGACGAGAAACAAGTCTATTCGTTCCGTTTAAATGAAATAGAAGACTTCTCTCAATAATTAATCAAGCGTGAACGGCTGTCACAGTCCTCTGGCGGTAAAAGCTGACGTTTCGCGGTGAAATATAGGCATTGGTATACGTGTGAAACATATACTTTCCTATATTTTAAAAATTGAAAATACCCGTTCGTTTGACTGTTGCTGCAGTCAAACGAACGGGTATTTTACATTCCGCTGGCCGTTAACAATTCTTCGATGTTGTCACTCGGAACGGGTGGACTCCAAAAGAAGCCTTGTATTTCATCGCAGTTATGCTTGCGAAGAAAATCCAGCTGTTCCTTGTTCTCGACTCCTTCAGCAATAACCTGTATGTTCAGATTATGTGCCATCGCAATAATTGCGGCAACAATCTCTGCATCACTTGGATCCTGCTGAATATCACGCACGAAGGAGCGGTCTATCTTCAAACGGTCAATCGGAAAGTTTTTCAAATAATGAAACGAGCTGTAGCCTGTGCCGAAGTCATCAACACTAATGCCAACTCCGAGGTCCGTTAGAGCCAATAAGCAACGTGATACATGACTTACGTCCATCGTCATTGATTCGGTAATTTCTAAATCCAAATATTTAGAATCAAGGCCCGTTCTTTCAAGAATGGAAGCAACCTTGCTTGCCAAATCATTTTGCACAAATTGTCTAATCGACAAATTGACCGATACAGGCATCGGAGCAAATCCAGCATCCTGCCAAGCTTTATTTTGACGGCAAGCTTCTTCCAGCACCCAGTCACCAATTTGAACGATCATCCCGCTCTCTTCCGCTAATGGAATAAAGCTTCCAGGCGGAATCATGCCCTTAAGCGGATGCATCCACCTCACAAGCGCCTCTACTCCTACCATTGCGCCAGAAACCAAATCGTATTGGGGCTGGTAATGAAGAATAAACTCATTTCGCTGAATGGCGCGATACATCTCATGCTGGAGAGTAAGCCGCTCAAATGAAGAATTGCTCCAGCTCTCTGAGTAGAGCAGACAGTCATTTTTTCCGCTTTCCTTTACCTTCACAAGAGCCATATCCGCTTTTTTGATGAGCGTATATCCGTCATCCTCTTCATCACGATTCGTTACAGAT
The DNA here is from genome assembly GCF_056269185.1 of Paenibacillus sp. J31R122. Lineage (NCBI taxonomy): Bacteria > Bacillati > Bacillota > Bacilli > Caryophanales > Paenibacillaceae > Paenibacillus > Paenibacillus sp. J31R122. The sequence continues at coordinate 11,963 of NZ_JBWDNM010000003.1, read as the reverse complement.
CCAATGCTAGCTGTTATATGAAGCGGAAAACCTTTTAATTCATAGGGCTCCTCGATCGATTTCAAAAGCTGTCGCGACAGCTCATACAAGTGCTTCTCAGATTGCACGTCACAAAACAACAAAGCGAATTCATCGCCTTCCATCCGTGCGGCAAAATCATTTTCTGAAAGGTCTCTATTCAGCCTCTCCGCAACCTGCATGAGAAGCATATCTCCAAACTCTCGTCCAAAGGACGCGTTAACGAGCTTAAAACGGTCAAGATCCAAGTAACAAATACCAACTACACGTTCTTCTTCTTTGGCCCTTGTTAAGGTCTCCGTTAATTTCATTTGGAACAAAGTGCGATTAGGCAAACCGGTCATATCATCATAATAAGCCATATAACGGATACGTTCCACGTTTCGCTTGCGATCGCTTAGATCATGACAAATCATTACGGTACCGATCACTTCATCTTCTCTAATCATTGGAGCGCATACAACCTGTAGCTCTAATGGAAAGCCCGAACGATGTGTAATATTAATGTTTGTCTGACCTGCCTCGCCATTTAATGCCTGATCAAACGTCTCTTGAAGCGGCTTTCTGCTTCCTGGTTCAACTAAACGGGCAATAGGCTCACCGTGCAGCTCAGAACGATGATATCCAAAGGTTTTGCTCGAAGCTTCATTCATCTCTATTACAATACCGCTGCGATCCAATATGGCAAGTGGGACAGCTTCAGAACGAAGTAATGTTTCAACGATTGCCGTATGATAATTACGGAAGCTCGCTGCTTGATGTCGCTTTAAATAAACTATAATTGCTGTAACGAATAACGATGCCGCAATGGCCATAGCGATCCATTTGTACATCGGATTAGAAATAAATAAAATAGAAATTACAACCCAAACCATTCCAAGTGCTGTAAGAAGTGCACTAATTGTCCACGGCTGGTTTAACGACATCGAGATCAGCTTTCGTTTCCGCATTTTAGGCAAACCATCCATCCTCTTTGTCACGCACCAACTTCCTTCCTCTAGTTCGAGTCAAGTGAGTGTTCGCTTTATTATAAACGATGAGAGGATTTCGGTATAGAAATATTTACTAAAGTCCTTTTATTTTTTGTAAAATAATTAGTTATAATGTCGAAAACGCACTTGCTATTACATTTTTTCTCTATTTTCGAGCTGATTTTAATGCTGCCATAACGACACAGATCCAGCCTGCAATTATCCCGACACCGCCAAAAGGGGTAATAATACCTAGCTTGCTCATGTCCGTAATCGCTAGAATATATAAGCTGCCGCTGAACAATATCATTCCAGCCAAAATGAGACGAGCACCATTTAATACAAGCTTGCTCTCATTAATTTGTTTAACCAAAAGTGAAATGAGCATTAGACCAAGCGCGCTGTACATGTGATAACGGACGCCCGTTTCGAACACCTCCAGCATATGCTCGTCTAATCGATCCTCAAGTCCGTGTGCGCCGAAAGCCCCAAGCGCTACCGCAAGAGCGGCGTTTATAGCGCCAATTGCAAAATATTTTGGAAACATATAGTTTTCAATCCTTTCTTTTATGTGTATAATTTTACCTAATTAGGTAAAGGAGACGATGATAATAGAAGACGAACGTAACAAACCCAACGAATTGCAAAATACCAATACAGGTCAATCAACCTATGCACCATACCCTCCAGGACCAACCTTTACAAACGAGCCGCAGCTTGCAGATGCTCCGAAGAAACAGTCAGGTCTCGGCATCGCCTCATTTATCATTGCTTTAGTATCCATTCTAATGATCGTAATCGCAATAGTAATGGCAGCAACTACCGTTGCCGACGTAATGAACTCAGGAGTCATATTCAATCCTGACGATGTTCAGGCAATGGGCGAAGAAGCGTTAGTTCCACTTATGCTTACCGGTTTTTTAATGATAGCAGCTATAGGAATTGCATTTATAGGCTTTGTACTCGGGATTATTGGAGCCTTCTCCAAAACCCGACGTAAAGCATTTAGTGTAATTGGAATCGTACTTAACGGGATCATTTTTATCGGTGCGGTTGCTTTGGTTGTTATTGGTTTAGCGATTGGTTCGGCAAATGCTACTTCTTTAGTCTAATGCTTTCTAGATAACGATCTACTTTTAAAATAATGGATATAGACAGTCTGCTTCCGTCTCATTTGAGAGCGCGTGAAGCAGACTGTTTTGTATGTTCAACTACTTTCTATTTGACTGTGATCAACGTACGGCTAAAGCCTTCCTTCGTCTTCATCACTTCAAGACAAGCGGGAAATGCATCCTTCAGCTCCTGTACATGAGAGATGACACCAATCATCCTCCCCGCTCGCTGCAAATCAACAAGTGCTGTAATTGCTTTCTGCAATGATTCCTCATCCAATGAGCCAAAGCCTTCGTCAATAAACATCATTTCGATCGTTACGCCGCCTTGATGAGATTGGATTACATCCGTCATGCCTAGCGCGAGACATAAGGACGCGTTAAATTTTTCCCCTCCGGACAAGGTTTTCACATCGCGATTTTGTCCGGTATACGCATCATAAACATCGAGTCCAAGGCCGCTTTGCTTGCCGCGGTTTTCAAGACGATCACTGCGCTGCAGCGTAAATTGTCCATTAGACAGATCACGAAGCCTAACATTGGCTGCATGTAAAATATGCTCTAAAAACTCAATAAGAATGTACCTTTCGAATGAAATCTTTAAGGCGTTGTCGCCTTTGAGCATATGGAATACGTCCATTACCTCTTCCAGCTTCCCTTCGAGCAGCTTCACATTTTCATAGGATCGACTGATTGAAGCAGACAAACGCTGCGCTTCACGACCTGTTCGAAGAGCAGTCTGGATATTAAGTAGAGCTTGCTCCAACTGCTTCTTCAAAGCGAGAAGCTGCTCCTGCAGCGCAATGATGTCTATTCGTTGTTTTCCGGCAAGCTCACTTCGCAGCTCGAGCAGCTGCTGAGTTAATAAAGTGACCGCTGAGCGATACGACTCAATTTCCTTCTTAAGCGAGTCTCTTGCCGTCTCCGTCATAGCTGCTTCCCGATATTGTGTGGCGGAAGCAAATCCAGCTTTTAATAATTCCGCCTTTTGACGCTCTTGGGCTGCCTGCTTGTTGTGTTTCGACTCAGTTAGCTGTGCCATCGCTTGGCTGACATATGCCTTCTGCTCAGCAAGCTTCGTACTCGCTGTCTGAAGCTGCTCCTGAGCTGCTTTCCACGCAGCGATAAGACGCTCTGTAAAAATTCGCTGCTCGTTCAGCTTAGCTGTTATTTGAGGCTGAGTGCGCAGGTGATCTGGAATTCGATCAAGCTCCTTCTGCAGCACTGATTGCTGAGCTGTGCGCTTAATGATCCCCTGCTGCTGATCCTGCAGCAGCATGTCCTTATCAAGGAGATGCTTCTCCAACGACTGCTCCTGCTGCTCCAGTTCCGCCTTAAACTCCGGAAGCTGCTTCACTTTAAGCTGCAGTCGATCCGTCTCTTCCTTCAACTCGCGCCATAACTGTCTCAGCTGCGCCTGCTGCTCCTCCAGCCGTGATGCGGGCAAACCAGCTTCCGCCAGCTCTGCCGCCCCTTCCTCGCGCGTCATAGAAGCGGCGGCAGCCTGAGCTTTAGCTTGCAGCAGCTCACGTTCCACTACAGTTAACAGCTCCTTCGATTGCTGCAGCATCTCTCGGGAAGGAATTTCGGCATGATTAACTGCCTTCTCTGGATGATTCTCGCTGCCGCAAACCGGACAGGGCTTGCCATCATGCAAATGAACAGCCAGCAGCGATGCTTGACCTTCAACCCATGAGGCTTCCATGCGATCATGCTCAGACTTTGCCCTTGCTAGCGCCAGAGAGCAGTCTACTTCAAGCTGTGCGAATCGAGAAATTTCTTTATCAACATCAATCAACCGTTTCAATTGCTTACCTTGCTGTTCAATTTGACGCAGCTTGTCCAGCTTTACTTGCCAGCCATTCGTTTCCGTTTCAATATCCCTAATCTGCGTAGTCAAAGCCTGTTTCTTCTCTCGAAGCTGAGTAAGTGTTGAATCGGTTGCAGCCAGCTTAGCAGTACAGATTTTCTCCTCCTGAAGCAGCCTCTCGATCGCTTGCTGTTGGCTTGCGAGTGTCTGCACAATTGGAGCAAGCTCAATCAGCTTGTTCAGCTCATGCTCGGCTTCACGACGCTCATCTTCGCGCTTCTCCTCGCCTTGGTGCCGCTCTACCGCCCGTGCGTGCGATAGCTCCACAACTGCTAACTCACTTCGCCTAGCTTCCAGCTGCTTCTGCTTCGCGGCCGCATCAGCAGCCGTACGTGCTGCTTGCTCTTCATATGGCGTCAAATGAGCCGCCTTCTCCGCCAGCGCTAATCGCTGTTCGGAAAGCGCATATTCGTCCTTTCGTGCACTTAATTGCTCATATTGAGTCACTTTCTTATCCTGCTCATCATGCTTAGCGTTCAACGAGACGGCATCTCGCAGCCTCTGCTCCTGCTTATCCAGCTGATCAGTCAATATGCCCTTTCTTTCTTCTGCTTTTACAGCGAGCTCCTCATAATACTCGACTTCAAGCCGCAAGGCTTCCGTTATTTGAGTTGCACTGTACACCTCTTGCTTTAAGGTTTGCTGCAATTCGCTATCCTCGCGCACCGGCAGCGTTTCCTCCGCCTGCCTCATATAGCTAGCTGAATCAGCCTTTGCCGCCTTTAATTGATCCTGCAGCTCGCGATTTTTTTGCTGAAATCGATTTTCCAGCTTCTCATACAACTCCGTACGAAAAATCCGACGCAATATTTCTTCCTTATTATCGGTGTCCGACGTAAGCAGCTTGCGGAATTCTCCCTGCGGCAGCATAACAATTTGGCTAAATTGCTCCTTCGTCAATCCAATAATTGCTTCCAGCTTCGCATTCACATCAGAGACGATGAACCGATCTACCGCAGGAACTGCCGCACCGCTAGTCGTCTCGTATAGCTCAGCCTTACCGCCCGTTTCACTTTTATTTGAACCTTTGCGATGAGGCATTTGACGCAGGACTGTATAACTCCTACGCCCTATAGCAAACTCGAACTCGACAGCGGTATGCGTTTCCTCATCCGCAAAGTGACTCCGCAGCATACGCGAGTCAGAACGATCCTCACCGCTTGCCGTACCGTAGAAAGCAAAGCAAATCGCATCAAAAATAGATGTTTTTCCGGCACCGGTATTGCCTGATATAACAAATAAGCGGCGATGCTCAAGCACGCCAAAATCTATAACCTCTGTATCCCGATAGGGTCCGAAGGCTGTCATCGTTAATTTAAGCGGCCTCATATAGCATCACCCTCCTCGCGCAAAAGCTCCGCATAGGTATCCGCAAACAATCGCTTTTTAGATTCAGAAAGAGGGGCGCCTTTTACCTCCGTATAAAAGGCCGAAAACAGTTCAATCGGATCTGCTTCACGGCGTCCTCCGCCGTTGCTCGTTCCCTCAGTTCCTTCAGCATTGCCTAACCCACCTGCCGCAGACGAACGCCGTTCTACATGCAGCGCATTCGGATAAACCGCCCGTACCTTTTCCATCGGAAATAATACAGGATTATCGTTAAGCAAGGTTACAAAAACGTAATCCTCATTTATTGGATGTGTCTCTAACTCCTCAATCGAAGCAGAAACTCTACGCATATTGCGAAGCGGCTTCAACTCTCGCTTCTCGATTTGAGCTGCTCCTGCTTCATCAAGCTCGATAATGTAATATCCTTTTATATGCTTCTCCTCAGAAATTGAATATTTAAGAGGCGAGCCCGCATACCTGATCGTGTCATTCCGTACAAAATGCGCCTGATGCAAATGGCCAAGCGCGGTATAATGGAATCTCTCGAAATAAGCAGCGCTAACATGCTCCGCTCCGCCGATAGACAACGGGCGTTCAGAATCACTCGTATTGAGCTCCGGTTCTCCAGCAGTCGTTACGAATGCATGTCCTATAAACACATGCCTAGCTTTAGGCTCCATAACTGCTTCCAGCCTTGTTACTATCGCACGCATTGCATCATCATGCGTTCGAATGGATTCATCTCCAAATTGATTCCTAACCTGCGCAGGATCGGCAAATGGAACCAGGTGAAAATGCACCTCGCCGTACTCATCCCGCAGAACGACAGGTTTCCAGTCATCCTTAAGCTGTCCAACCAAATATAAACCGCGGTTTTCCATCATTTTAGTTCCAAAGTTAATCCGATCGGGACTGTCGTGGTTACCTGAAATAGCAAGCACTGGCGTATTCAAATCTATTACGATACGTCCAAGCAGCTCATCCAGCAATTCTACCGCCTCAGTTGGCGGAACTCCTCGATCATATAAGTCACCTGCTATTATAACTGCATCCGGGCGCTCAGCTTCTATTGCAGCAAGCAGCTGCTCCAGCACATATCGCTGGTCCTCCGTCATATATACGCCTTGCACAAGCTTGCCGAGATGCCAGTCAGCGGTATGAAATAGCTTCATTCGTTCATAACATCCTTTCGCAGCAAATCTACTCTATTATTTCTACTAAAATCGCGAATTTCTATCTTCTATATTACCATTCTAGATTGCTTATCGCCTAATAAATTCACTTAGGACATGCCCAGTATTGCACTGCATCTCTACCTGCACTAAAGTTAAGAACGACCTTGCGAGTTAATTCAAATCATATGACCACAAAAATATCTTCTCTATAGTCTATCATTCTTGCCTCGGAGGTTTTCCTTTTATGTCTCACTTTTCTGTTTCCAGTTTATCAAAAAATTACATACTACTCCTAATCGTTGTGTTTGGCGGTTTCCTGGTATTCGGCTTCTCGGAAATATTAAAGGGCCCGCATGCTGGCCAGACTTCTCCTTGGTCCGTTAGCCGATAAAATTGGTTATACGTTGTCGCTTATTATTTTGTCAGCAAGCTCAGGCATATGCTCAATTGCTGCTATTATAATTGGAGAATCTGGTGCATTTCTGTTCACTTTGGCGGGAATCGGCATTGCGCCTGTCTATCCGACCGTTATGGCTCTTATTGCAAGACGTTACCCTAATGGTGCTGACACGGCGATTACATTCACCGTTACGATGATGGGAATCGCAAGTGTTATTGGCAATTTTGTGATTGGCGCCATTACCGATTGGACTAAACATATTTTTGCTTACAATGAACGCGCGGAAGCAGGACTTATTACCAGACTTCAAGCGGGATACTTATTTATCGGGGCTTGTGCGCTGCTCTGTTCCGCAACTGCTATTGTACTCTACCGACTGCTCAAACGAAGAAATGAGCTGCTTTAGTTTTCTAATCGGCTTGAATATTTTTTGAATTCTAACTACAGGAATAGCAAGGCGCTGTCTCTAATATTAGGCAGCGCCTCTTTTTATTGACTTCCTTAGAGCTAGACTCATAGATATGGACTAATTTTCCTTCACATAACCGCCAGAGACTTGAATATATTGAATAACAACAAAGAAATAAGCGAGGAGGTGCTCCGAAATGGGTTCATCAGACAACGGATTGTTCATCGTTTCACAGGAGGACTGGTCACTGCATCGCAAGGGGTATCAGGATCAATCCAGGCACCAGCAGAAAGTGCGGGAAGCCATTAAGCAAAACTTGCCTGATCTCGTGTCCGAAGAAAGTATAGTTATGTCTGACGGTAAACAAGTCATTAAAGTGCCGATTCGGAGCCTTGATGAGTTTCGATTCGTTTATAACTACAATAAAAATAAACATGTGGGGCAAGGAGACGGTGACAGCCAGGTCGGCGACGTACTCGGCGTCGACCCCTCATCAGCGCAAAAAGGCGGTAAAGGGGAAGGTGCAGGCGATCAGCCGGGTGATGATATTATCGAAGCGGAGATCAGTCTTGAAGAGCTAGAGACGATGCTGTTCGCGGAGCTGGAGCTTCCTTTCCTGAAGAAAAAGGATAAGGACCAACTAGAGACGAAGGATATTCGATTCAACGACATTCGCAAAAAAGGAATTATGTCCAACATCGACAAAAAGCGGACGATCATTGAAAACCTGCGTAGAAATGCAACGACTGGACAGCCAGGCATTCACGGCATTTCACCAGACGATCTGCGTTACAAGACGTGGGAGGAAATCATTAAGCCGCAATCCAACGCTGTAATCATCGCGATGATGGACACGTCAGGCAGTATGGGCTCTTTTGAAAAATATGTGGCTCGTTCGTTCTTCTTCTGGATGACGCGTTTCCTGCGGCATCAATACGAAAAGGTTGAAATCGTTTTTATCGCCCATCACACGGAAGCAAAGGAAGTAACCGAAGAAGAGTTTTTCACCAGAGGTGAAAGCGGCGGCACCATTTGCTCTTCAGCCTACGTGAAGGCGCTCGAAATAATCGATAGCCGTTTCCCTTCGAATCTGTACAACATTTATCCGTTCCACTTTTCTGACGGTGATAACCTAACCAGTGATAATGAGCGCTGTGTCAAGCTGATCGGAGAGCTTCTCAAGCGTTCCAACCTCTTCGGCTACGGCGAGGTCAACCAGTATAACCGCTCCAGCACGCTTATGTCCGCTTACAAGCATATTAACATGCAGCACTTCATGTATTACGTTATCAAAGAAAAGGGAGAGGTCTACAGTGCTCTCAAGTCGTTCTTCCGGAAGCGTGAGGGCGTGATTGGGTAGTATCATTTAAGAAATCGACTGAATTTGATGAGTGAATGCATTTCGTGCATAATTCTTATAGACAGATTTATCATATTCTCTGAAAAATGGCGACCAGATCGGTCGCCATTTTTAAATTTCTATATGTATGTTAGTGTCGTATTTTAACCAAGATCACTATTCCTTCTTTCGATGTTCATCAATTACATCATGGCCTGTCTATTTTATAATCATCTTATTTACGCTTCTCACGCAATGCGGCAGTTAATACCTGTAATTGAAGCGGATCAATTGGCTCCAGACCATTCCTATTTTTTCGGACTGCCGTACCAAAATGTACCTCCGTAACTCCTGTTTGTTCTATAAAACTCTCAATCCCCTCTACCTGCATACCGTTTCCAGCAAGAATGGTCAGTGAGCTGCCTGATGCTGATGTTTCCTCTACTAAACCTCGGATAACTAAAACAGACTCAAATGCTGGCTTAAGTCCGCCTGAAGTTAATACACGTGAAATTTCAGGATAAGTAGACAGCCTTCGAATTCCTGCAATTTGATCGGCCAGCTCGTCAAAGGCACGGTGAAACGTTACATTCATCCCTTGCGCATATGGTAAAATCCTTTCAACAAATGATTCATCTATTTGTCGATCATCCGTCAACGCTCCTATTACAATTCCAGCAGCTCCCACAGAAGAAATGGCTTTAATCTCCGCTATCATCGTATCGATATCGTATTTATCATAAATAAAAGATCTGCTATGCGGCCTAACCATAACATGAACGGGAATGTTCACTGCTCGTGTTACACATTCGATCATGCCGATACCGGGAGTCAATCCGCCTTCAGTTACCGCAGTAATTAATTCAATTCTATCTGCCCCATTTTCTTCTGCCGTTATGGCATCCTGTAAACAAGTCGCGATTACCTCTATTATCATAAAATCACCTTTTCCTTTTATATTGAATTATAAAAAAAGAGCATGGAACTCGAATAGCAAGGTGCTCCTCAACATGTATAATATGAAGGATGAAGAAGGTCATGTCAATAAACAAAGTGTTCTCTGCTACCCCAGCAATAAAACCTTAGAATGGATATTGTCCATTCAAACACCTATTACTCCCATTCCATATGTGTTTGAATGGAAAAGATCCAATCAAATAGGGTGTTAGAAGCTCTTTTTCTGCGAAACGGACGATTTGGTTGGATGAAATACAGTCTTAGACGATTACATCGTTTTTGATGTAGTTTTGATTGGATGAAATACAATCAAATTGTAAGCGATAATTGAGAATGATATCGCCGAAATAATGTACTAAAAAACCTTAACCATATTGGCTAAGGTTTTTCATAAACCATGGATTGATAAGTGGAATGCCGTTAATTAATCATAAGCTGATCCAAGCTAGTGAACTCATACCCCTGACGACGCGCTTCATCAATGATTCGACCTAGTGCTTCTGTGTTATCCTTAGATACGGAATGCAATAAAATAATCGCACCTGGATGGAGCTGTTTTACGACTTGGTTATAAGCGTACTGCGAGCCGCTCTGTGCATTGACATCCCAATCCTTATAAGCTACAGACCAGAAAACATTGGTGTAACCAAGTTGTTTGCTTGCTGCTAACACCTTTTCGCTAAAAATCCCTCTTGGTGGACGAAGATACTTCATTTCCTTCTGCCCTGTAAGGACTTCCACTTGCTCTCTTACCTTATCAAGCTCCGTTTGAATCTGTCCATCAGAGAGCTGGGTCATATCCGGATGGCTCCAAGAGTGGTTACCGACGATATGCCCTTCCGTGACCATCCTTTTAAGCAGCTCTGGCTGATCCTTTACATAATGGCCCGTTACAAAAAAAACAGCGGGTACACTTTTCTCTCTAAGCACATCGAGAATTTTTGATGTATAGCCGTTTTCGTAGCCATTATCAAACGTGAGGAACAGCTCTTTCTTGTTCGTATCGCCGAGAAACAGCGCTCCGTATTTGGTAACGATGTCTTTAAAGCCCTCTTCATTTATTGAAGGCAGCTTGCCCTCCACACTCTTCTTAAAGCCAAAGTGAAAAACACCAGGTCCTGCATCTGCTGCAGATGGGATTATTACACTCCAAATCATTATCGTGAGCAACATCACTAACGACTTGCTATGCTTTTGCAACAGATCACTCCTTAAATTGAATCTTGATCCAATGGTTAATTGTGTATTTAAATTGCCCTATTCCAGCTATAATTAATCAGCAATTTCTAAAAATCACAAATTTCAAAAGATCGCAAAATTTATTCGTGATCATTAACTCTCACTTGAAACTACTTTGATCTATCACAGAAAAACAAAAAAAACCACTTACATCATATGTCCTAGGGACAGTACGATAGGTGATTTTAAGGTTTAAGTTGTGTTATTAAAAATTTATGGTCGGGACGACACGATTTGAACATGCGACCCCCTGGTCCCAAACCAGGTGCTCTACCAAGCTGAGCTACGTCCCGCCAAAAAAAATGGTGCCGTCGAGAGGACTTGAACCCCCAACCTACTGATTACAAGTCAGTTGCTCTACCAGTTGAGCTACAACGGCACATCGATTATGATCACCAGTAGTAAGGTGATTGGTTGCGGAGGCAGGATTTGAACCTGCGGCCTTCGGGTTATGAGCCCGACGAGCTACCGGGCTGCTCCACCCCGCGTCATTAAGAAAAAATATGGTGACCCGTAGGGGACTCGAACCCCTGTTACCTCCGTGAAAGGGAGGTGTCTTAACCACTTGACCAACGGGCCTAGAAAAAGTTTGGAACGGAGAGAGAGGGATTCGAACCCTCGCACCGCTTGCGCAGTCTAACCCCTTAGCAGAGGGTCCCCTTGAACCACTTGGGTATCTCCCCGTATTTGGCTCCCCGAACAGGACTCGAACCTGTGACAACTCGATTAACAGTCGAGTGCTCTACCAACTGAGCTATCAGGGAAAATTTGGTGGGCCCTAGTGGACTCGAACCACCGACCTCACCCTTATCAGGGGTGCGCTCTAACCAGCTGAGCTAAGGGCCCTAAGCGAAAACAAAACCTATGTAAAGATGTTTGTCTAAGCATTCAGGTACTTTGCACGCTGAAAACTGGATACGAAAGTTGTCTTACTGAACCTTAGCTGTTTGTCTGCTGGATGTATGGGTCCATGCAAACTTATTTAGGATAAGCCCTCGACCGATTAGTATTCGTCAGCTCCACACATTGCTGTGCTTCCACCCCGAACCTATCAACCTCGTCGTCTTCAAGGGGTCTTACATACTGGGAAATCTCATCTTGAGGGGGGCTTCACGCTTAGATGCTTTCAGCGCTTATCCCGTCC